>NZ_JAMYPT010000002.1:0-661369 GCF_040320505.1 Mesorhizobium sp. M0678
CCGCGCTAAAACGCCCGCCCCACACCATCCAAATGGCCGCGGGGCGGCGTGGCGCGCGAATGAAAAGCGGGGGGCGCACCGCCCCACCGCACCAAGCGCGCCCGGGCGGCATGCGCCGCCCGGCGGGCAATGCCGGCGAGCGTGCCGGCCGAAATGCTGTGGTCGCCGCCGAGAAAGATCGGCATCGCATCGGCGCTCGCGGCATAGGCCGTTTCGCTGATTGCGGCCGTCCAGGCCGCAATTTCCGGCAGCGCCTTCACCGCCGCGTTGCCGTGTACGACAGGACGCATGTCGGCAGGGACGATCGTTCCGAGGTCGGTCAGCGTATGGCCGAGCTCGGTCAGTGCGCCGGCCAGGCCGGCCGTGCGCAGCGCACTCGGCCCCATCTCGCAGCCCATGCGGCCTGAGCCGGCCTGGATCGGCGCCCCAACGATCGTGCAATGCATTTGTCATACCCCGCCAATTACGATGCCTTTATTGAAGCCGGCATCGCTGGCAGAATGAACATGTCAAATTGGCAAATTTGTCGAAGTGCCTTACCATAGCGGCAGCATCTACTTCCGTTGTGAGCAATCATGGACCACCTCGACGAGCAGATCATCACCTCTTTGCGGCACGACGCCCGGCGCAGCATTTCCGACCTTGCCGTTAGCCTGGGTGTCTCCCGGGCAACGGTAAGGTCCCGGATCGAGCGGCTTGAAAGAGACGGCGTCATCGTCGGCTACACCGTCATTCTGCGCGCCGACGCGGTCGATCAGCGCGTGCGTGGCATCATGATGATCGAGATCGAAGGCCACGCCGCCGATCGCGTCATTCGGGCGCTGGGCGGCTTCTCCGAGGTCTCGACCATCCACACCACCAATGGCCGCTGGGATCTGGTGATAGAACTCGGAACCCAGACCCTGAGCGAGTTCGACGCGGTGCTGAGACGTATCCGCCTGATCCCCGGAATTACCGGCAGCGAAACAAGCCTGCTCCTGGCAACGCCGCGCACCACCAAGGCGCGGCTGTGACCTTCGAGGAACCGCCTTGGGCCTGTAGCGATAACGAAATCCGAAGCCACAGAACCTTCAATTGCCGGTGCGGTTAGAGCAATTCCAGGAAAAGTGTGAAACGGTTTTCCGTTCGGAATTGCGTCAAACAAGAGAGATCGGTTCAGCGTTTCCCCCGATGAACCGTTCTAGGCTCGGACAGCCCTTCTTCGAGGGAGAACAATCATGGCTCACGCCCAGCAGGAACTGGTCGAATTCGTTATCAGCAAAGCGTTCAATCCGGTCGTGCGGGCCAAACCAGACGGAAAATCCGATGCCGAACGCAAGACGCTCGAGCACGTCCAGCAAGCCACGAAGACCGAGATCGAGCGCTATCGCCATTACGGCTCGGCCGAGGAGGTCGCGACCAATTTCAAGCGCGACCTGAGCTCAGATGCCGCCAAAAAGTTGCACTCCCAGCTGCGGCGCCTGCATCTGCCGACGATCGAGGATATTCGCGACGAATTTGAGGACAAAGCCCGCAAGCTCGGGGTCAAGGCCTCGTCGTAGATCCGCGACCGGTCCTCGGTGACGTCCGTCAGGCTGTCATCACAAGCCGTCCTTGGTCGGAGGCCACCCTGACCGAACCGTCTCGGGGATGTTGTCCGACGTCAGATCGCCCCGATTGAGCTTTTCGATCGCTTCATCGGCTTCGCTTTCGTCGAGACCGGAAAGCGGCAACCCGCCGACCACGACGGCTTCGTCGCTCTCGCTGTCATAGACCTCCCAGAGGCCTTCTGAATCCTGTCGTTTGTCGAACGGCATGGCACTCTCCAACACCGCTATTGTACGCCTGCCACCCATTTCAGGGCCTGGGCTTTTTCGTCCTCCGGGAACACCCGCGCCTCGATTTGCGGAAACAGCGCGTCCGTCATTTCCGTAGCTGCCTTGATCCACTGCTTGTCGGAAATCACGGCGGCACGTTTGAAGCGGTGGAGCTCGCCAAGTTTGCTCAGCCCATACTGCAGGTCGCGCCGCAAGGCGCCAGCCGTCATGTCCTCGAAATCGGTAAGATCGGTCAGGACGCCGATGTCCTTATGGTCGCTCAGTTTGGCTTCGATTGCCGGGATGACTCTGTCGTAGTCGTCCGCTGTCACAGTGCCGGTGACACGAAAGGCGGCGACGTTCTGGGGAGCGGAAATCATCTCGATCATTTTTCCCCCGGTTTCTGACTGGCTGGCTGCCTGAAACAAACTCGGGCCATTCGCGGATGTTCCCTGCCAAAGGCGTGTTTCACTTCGACCTAAAATGACGATCGGCCGGCTTCCCCGACCGGCCCTCGGATCACCTGGGTGACGACGGTGTAACGCGTGATTTGGCCCTCCTCGGGGTCCTCTCCGTCGAAGTGGATTTCTGCATTCAGCGGCAGCTGCGCGGTGTTGCCGAACTGCTTGACGGCGGAGACATGCACAATCTGCACGTCGGGGTCACGCGTCATGGCGTCCATTGCCGCAAGCTCGGCCGTGCTGCTGCCGCCGATCCGCCAACTGGCTTCCAGCACTCCCGATCGCCAGATGCCCGAGGAATCGACACCTTGGCCGATGTCGTAGTTGCGCCGTGAGGCGAAAAATCCGGGATAGCCATCCATCGCCGCGTCGTAGGTCCTCGCCTGCGCCACGGCCAAACCCAGCGTCGGCGATAATCGCAGCTCATCCAGCGCCTCCCATCCGCCGCGCACGACGACCAGATCGGATCCGCCGTAAACGGGCTGTCCGTCGTTGTCGGTCGTCGTCCGCTGGGTGCCGTAATAGCTGATCGACAATTCGTCGATCATGGTTCTGCCAACGCTCAGCGTAACGATGTCGCGAAGCTGCGTTTCGAGAACAAGGCCGTATTCGCTTAGGTCAGAGGATGGATATTGGTCCAGCAGCCTTTCGACATCGCCGACCGTCGCGGCGGTGTGCTGGTCGCGGCCCCGCGAAGCGCGCGGTGGCTTGAACCGGACCAGCCCGAGCTCCAGCAGACGTTGCGCTGCGCGCAGCGCGTCGTGGCGTGAAAATGCGGTGTAACCGGGCAGTACGGCCGCGGCGACGGCCCTGCCGAAGCCGGCGTGCCATTCTTTTGGCCGTGCCGCCGATCCGTCCACCAGCTCGTGGGTTATGGCCTTGGTGGTTGCGAGGCGCCAGGGCACCACACCGCCGAAGAGGTCGTCCGGCCCGTTTATGCCCAGTTGGAGCGCATCGACGGCAAGCAGGCTGTCGTCCGGCACGAAATACAGTCGGCCACTGTCACCGCCGCCGTCACGCAGGCCCTGGCGGAAGGCAAAGCCCTTCAACGCCGCAATCGTGCGCGCAACGGCAGCGACGGTTTCCCGCTCGTGGGTATAGATTGTCTCGCCGCCCGGCACGGAGAATGCGACCACAACACCTTTCGCCCCGCTTGGTTGCTTACCGCTTAGCCCGGTCATGTCGCGCCCTTCGTCCATTGCCGAGCCTCTTGCCGCCATTCCGCGGCGATGCGTCCGAACCGAAAAACCCGCTTCCTCGGCGAATGTTCCGGCCAACGGCCGGCTGCGGGTTTGACCAGGTGGCTGCCCGGAACATCGGTGGCTCGCGGTTGTTATGCGGGAACCTCAGCCAGGGAGATCGAGACCATGGCTTTCACGCTCAAAGCTCGATGGCGAAAAAATACCGCCGCGCTATTCCCGCGACGGCGGCAACGTCTCGCCGCCATTGGAGTGGACGGACGCGCCGCAAGGAACCAAAAGCTTCGTCCTGGCCGTCGAGGACCCCGACGCCCCTTCAGGCATGTTCCGTCATTGGGCGGTCTACGACATCGACGCACAGCGGAACTTTCTTCCCGAAGGCACGACCGCCGGCGCCAAGACCGAGAGCCTCGGACACGGCGTCAATGATTTCGGCAATCCTCATTATGACGGCCCCCAGCCGCCGCCTGGGCATGGGCTCCACCATTACCATTTCCGGCTTCTTGCGGTCGACGTCGAGACGCTGCGTCTCGACGAGAAGGCTGCCGTCGAAGACGTGCTGAAACAGGCCGCGCCGCACGTCGTGGGAGAGGCCGAGCTCGTCGGCACATTCGAACGGGCTTGAGACCGGAGCTCGCTGTCGCATGAACTGCGGCGAACGGCCGGAATAATCGCTAAAGCGCGTCGCGTTCGATCGGCCTCATGCGACGCGCTTTAGATTCTTGTTTTTACGCATGTCGTTATCACAAAACCGCTGCACACTTTTGCGCGACATGCATCAGCGGTTCATGTTCATGATCGCGTTCATCGGCATCAAATTGTGGTCGAGGTTGGCCATGATCCAGATCGAGCCGCCAATCACCAGAACTACGATCAGCACGCCGAAGGCAAGCGCTAGAGCGTTGTTGGTGTTGTCCGGCCCCGTCGTGATGTGCAGGAAGAAGACGAGATGCACGCCCATCTGGGCGATCGCAAGCACGACCAGCGCCACCGGAATGCCGGGTGCCCATATCAGGTTGGTTCCGAGCAACCAGAACGAGGCGATGGTCAACAGCGTTGCCAGCCCGAGGCCGATCACATAGCCGCGTAGCCCGGATCCGACTTCGGTGTCGCCGAGGTATTCGTCACCCGGCGCCGTATCGATGTCGTAGCGCTCCAGCCCATCGGTGTCGCGCCGTTGCGCGTGGCGATCGTCCGCATTGCTCATCGACTTGCTCCCAGGAGATAGACCACCGTGAACAGGGCGACCCAGATGATGTCGAGGGCGTGCCAGAACAGGCTGAAGCACATGAAACGCCGAAGAATATCGTCACGGAATCCCTTGGCGAAGATCTGCGCCATCATCGTGAGCAGCCACAGCAGCCCCGCCGTCACGTGAAGGCCATGGCATCCAACCAGCGTGAAGAACGCCGACAGGAAAGCACTGCGCGTCGGTCCGGCATCGCGGGCAACCATATGCGCGAACTCGCGCAACTCGAGCAGGATGAAGCTGGCGCCGAGCACGAAAGTGACAGCCATCGCGACATAGAACCAGGAGCTTCGCCGCGCTGTCACGGCGAGGCTGGCGAGACCGCAGGTAAAACTCGACAAAAGCAGGGCCGCCGTCTCGATCGCGACGTTGCGCAGGTCGAACAGCTCGGCCCCGCTTGGTCCGCCCGCCGTCTTGCCCGCCAGCACGGCGTAGGCCGCGAAGAAGGCCGAGAACATCACGATGTCGCTCAGGAGGAAGATCCAGAAGCCGTAGCCGACGACGATCCGGATCGGTGCCGGGCCGCCGTCGCCGTGGCCAGGTGCATGGCCGTGCCCGCCATGGAGGCGGTAAGGGTCACGCTCTCGAACATCGATCGCGGTCATGGCCTTGGCCCTGTGTAGGTAACCAGCGCCTCGCGGCGGGCACTTCGGTTGGCGCGGTCGATCCGGGCGACTTCGGCGGCAGGAATGACGTATTCGGGGATGTCGCGCCACGCGAATACGACGAAGGTGGCCAAAGCACCGAGAGCGCCGAGCGCCACCATCCACCAGATGTGCCAGATGAGGGCAAAACCCATTACGGTCGCAAAGAAGGCGCAGATGAACCCGGTGGGACTGTTGCGCGGCATCTCGATCGGCTCGTAGTCAGGCTCGTCGCGCAGCCGGTTTTGTTCGCGTGCCCGCTGCTTGATGCTCCAGTAGGGCTCTTCGCCCTCGACATGCGGAAGCGCGGCGAAGTTGAAGACCGGCGGCGGCGAGGGCGTGGCCCATTCCAGCGAGCGGCCGTCCCAGGGATCTCCGGTGGCGTCGCGAAGCGCCGCGCGCTGCCGGATGCTGACGACGAGCTGTACGATCTGCGCGACCACGCCGGCGGTAGTGATTAACATGCCGACGCCGGCAGCCAGCACCCAGGGATACCATGCCGACACGTCGAAATGCTGCATTCGGCGGGTCATGCCGAGCAGGCCAACAGCGTAGAGCGGCACGAAAGTGACGTAGAAGCCGATCAGAGTCAGCCAGAAGGCCAGCTTGCCCCAGCCCTCGTGCAGCCGGAAACCGAATGCCTTTGGAAACCAGTAGGTATATCCCGCGAAGGCGCCGAACAGCACACCGCCGATGATGACGTTGTGGAAATGCGCCACCAGGAACAGGCTGTTGTGGAGCAGGAAATCGGCTGGCGGCACGGCCAGCAACACGCCCGTCATACCGCCGATGACGAACGTCACCATAAAGCCCAGCGACCACAGCATTGGCGTCGCGAAGCGGATGCGGCCGCCATACATGGTGAACATCCAGTTGTAGATCTTCACGCCGGTACCGACAGCAATGATGCTGGTGGCGATGCCGAACGCGGCGTTGACGTCGGCCCCGGCGCCCATGGTGAAGAAGTGGTGCAGCCACACCATGAAGGAGACGATGCAGATGAAGAGCGTCGCGGCCACCATCGAGCGGTAGCCGAACAGCGGCTTGCTGGAGAAGGTAGAGATGACCTCCGAGAAGATGCCGAACGCCGGCAGGACGAGGATATAGACCTCGGGATGGCCCCAGGCCCAGATCAGGTTCACGAACATCAGCATGTTGCCGCCGGCTTCATTGGTGAAGAAATGAAAGCCGAAATAGCGGTCGAGCGTCAGCATCGCGAGCGTGGCGGTGAGGATCGGGAAGGCGGCGACGATGAGCAGGCTGGCGGCGAGTGAGGTCCAGCAGAACATCGACATCCTGAGGTAGCTCATGCCGGGCGCCCGCATCTTCAGGATCGTGGTGACGAAATTGATCCCGGTGAGCAGCGTTCCGACGCCCGATATCTGCACCGCCCACAGATAATAGTCGACGCCGACGCCCGGCGAATAGGCGGTCTCGCTGAGCGGCGGATAGGGCAGCCATCCGGTACGGGCGAATTCGCCGATCACCAGCGAGATGTTGACCAGCAGCGCACCGGTGGCGGTGAGCCAGAAGCTCACCGAGTTGAGCGTCGGAAAGGCAACGTCGCGGACGCCGAGCTGCAGCGGCACGACCAGGTTCATCAGGCCGATGACGAACGGCATCGCCCCGAAAAAGATCATGATGGTGCCGTGGGCGGAAAAGACCTGGTTGAAGTGATCGGGCGGCAGATAGCCGGGCGCCTGGAAGGCGAGGGCTTGCTGGGACCGCATCATGACGGCGTCGCTGAAGCCGCGCAGCAGCATCAGCAGCGCCAGCAGCGTGTACATCACGCCGATCCGCTTGTGATCGACGCTGGTGATCCATTCGCGCCACAGATAGGGGAAATGGCCGGCCAGGAAGACCCAGGCCAGCACGCCGAGAATTGCCAGGGCGACGACCGCCGAGGCGATCATCGGCAGAGGCTGATCGAACGGAATGACGTCCCAGCTCAATTTTCCGAGCATTGTCAGCCTCCTGTCGCGGGCGATACGCTCGGCTCGGGGCGACCGGCCTGGGGACCGGGCGCGGGCGGAACGCCCTGCGTCGCGATTTCATGGAAAAGGTCCGGCTCGACCGAGCGATAGGTCGAAGGCGGCACGTCGATGCTCTGTCTGGCCAGTTCCTGGTAGCTGGCCTTGTCGAGTGCCTGTCCCTGGCTTCGCGCCGAATTGACAAACGCGTCGAAGGCATCCGCTGCGACGGCATGCAGCACGAATTGCATGCCTGGAAAACCGTCACCGCTGAAATGGGCCGACCGCCCATAGAATTCGCCGAGCTGATCCGCCTGCAGGTGAAGCTGCGTCGTCATGCCATTCATCGTATAGATCATGCCGCCAAGCTGAGGCACGAAGAACGCGTTCATGACGCTTGCCGAGGTAAGCGAGAAATGCACCGGCCTGCCCGCCGGCACCACGAGCTGGTTGATGCTCGCCACATTCTGCTCGGGGTAGATGAACAGCCATTTCCAGTCGAGCGAGACGACCTGCACCTCAAGCGGCTTTTGCTGCGAATCCAGCGGCTTCATTGGATCGAGGTCATGCGACCCGATCCAGATGATGCCGCTCAGAAACAGGATGACGAGGATGGGGATCGACCAGACCACCAGTTCGATGCGTCCGGAATAGGCCCATTCCGGCAGGTACCGCGCTCTTGTGTTGGTTTCCCGGAACCACCAGGCAAAGCCGAGCGTCGCCACGATCGTCGGGATGACGATGGCCAGCATGATGGCGACCGAATTGAGCAGGATCGTCCGCTGCGCCGCCCCCACCGGCCCTTGCGGATCGAGCACGCCGCCCTGGCAGCCGGCAAGCAGCCCGACCAGCAAAATCGTCGCGCCGAGGCAGCCAAGACGGATGGCGGCACAGTTTCGAACGATCACCCTCAGCAGCATGAGATCTCGCCGTTTCCTGAAAACCGATTGGAACGTTGCAGGCAGCGTGGCTGCCAACCCCGAATGTGCGCGCCGGTGTGCTCCTGGCGACAGTTTCTTCACGCACGCGGCTCCGGCTGGCAGAACCACATGCGGCGGACGTCATCGTTAAGCGGTCGACCTGTCGAGAACCCCTCCAAATCCTAAAAACCAGCGGCAAATCCCAAGCAACCAGAGCCAAATCTTAAGAAACCAGCGACAGGACCCAGATCGAAGTTATCGCCAGAAACGTGGCGAATGCCAAGGCGGTAAACCGGTTCATGGCCGCGCCCACCGTTGTCCATTTAGTCCGCTCCCCGCGACTCGGCGCTGAATCCAGTGACGCTGCCCAGTGATGCTGCTCCAGATGGCTGCGCCAACCGAACGAATGTTCGTCGCGAAAGTTCCCAAAAAGCCAGATCCATCGCAGCCTTTGGTTGCAGGCCGGCGGCAACGCGATGCGCACCAAGGATGGTTGGGCGGCTTTCTCGCCAAACAGAAGCGAGGACTGGCTTTGCGTATGTAAAAACTACTTGTCTAGGTGAAAATAGTTGCTACTAATCGGCTGGGCCGGCGCATGGCCGCCTCTGGGAGGAATTTCGGCATGACAAGACTGCGCGGCCTCGCGTGGGATCACCGACGCTGCTGGGGTCCGCTCGACGCCAGCATCGGGCCGTATTGTGCCGCCAATCCCGGTCTTGAGATCGAATGGGACCGCCGCAGCCTCTACGAGTTCGGCGAGGGCGCGCTTGGTCCGGTGCTCGGCGCCTATGATCTTGTCGTGTTCGACCATCCGTTCATCGGCGATATTGCCGAAGGCGGGCTGATGGTGCCGTTCGATTTGTCGGCCGAGCAGCGCCGCGGCTTCGAACGGGATTCGGTCGGCGCGTCCTGGCAATCCTACGCAAGGGACGGGCGCCAATGGGCGTTGCCGATCGATGCTGCCTGTCAGGTTGCCTCATATCGCCCCGATCTGCTGGAGCGCTACGGGCCGCTGCCGCGCAGCCATGACGAGGTGCTGGAGCTCGGCCGGCGCGCCTTGAAGGACGGCAAATGGCTTGGGCTGCCGTTGGTGCCGACTGACGCCATGTGCCTGCTTTTGACGCTGGGTGAGCCCCGGGAAGACGGCGACGAGTTCATCGCCGGGGAAAAAATCGAGCAGGCCGTCGGGCAGTTGCGCCAGCTTGCGGCGCTGTCGCACCCGAACTCGCCGAAATGGAACCCGATCCGTTGCTACGATCAGATGATCGCGCATGACGACGTGGTCTACGTGCCGTTCGCCTTCGGCTATGTGAACTACGCCTCTAAGGCAGACAGGCCGTATCTGCGCTTCGCCGACGTGCCGACGCCGCGATCCGCCGGCGCCTTGCTCGGCGGCGCCGGCATCGGCGTCAGCGCCCAATCGAAACACAAGCAGGCAGCCATCGATTACGCGCTATTTCTGTGCTCGCCCGGCTATCAGCGCGGCGACTATGTGAAATCCGGCGGACAGCCGGGGTCGCTGGCGGCGTGGCAGGATACCGAGGTCAACGCGCTCTCGGGCGGCTTCTTCGCCTCGACTCTGGCGACGATCGAAGCCTCCTATCTGCGCCCGACCCATCCGGGCTTCATCAGCTTCTTCCGCCAATGCGCCCCTCATGCCGCGGCGGCGATCGCCGGCGAATTGCAGGCGGCCGAGCTCGCGGATCGGCTGAACCGGCTCTATCGCGAGACCAGGCATGGCCAGCCGCAACGGAGCGTCGCGTAATGGCCGCCGATATTGCCCAGATCGTCGACGAAGGCGAAAGCGGCCGCAACGGCTATCGGGTGCCGGCGGTGGAGAAGGCGCTCGACATACTGGAATTCATGGCTGCCAGCGGCGAGCCGCTGACCCAAACCGAGATCGCCACCGGAATGGGGCGCTCCATTCACGAGATCTACCGCATCCTGCTGTTGCTGGAGAAGCGCGGCTACATTTTCCGGACGCAATCGGACCGCTTCCGCCTGTCGCTGAAGCTGTTCGAGCTGGCGCATATGCATCCGCCGGTAAACCGCCTGGTCGAATGTGCGCTGCCGGTGATGCGCGGCCTGGCCGCCAATGCCGACCAGAGCTGCCATCTCGTCGTGCGCGAAGGCGAGAGCGCACTGGTCGTGCTGCAGATCGATTCGCCTTTGCCGATGCGTTATTCGGTTGCCCTTGGCTCGCATTTCCCGATACTCGAAACGAGCTCCGGCGCGGTGCTGCTGGCGCATTCGAGCCGCGCCGAGCGCGACCGCATCGTCGAACGGATCGTCGCCGCAGGCGAAGGCCAAGGCAGCCGGACGGAAATCGAAGCGCGGCTGAACGAGGTCGCAAGGCTCGGCTATGAAATGCGCGCCTCGCTGGCTGTCGAGGGCTGCACCAACATCTCGATGCCGGTGCGCGACCATACCGGCGCCGTCATTGCCGCGCTCACCGTCCCCTTCCTGCCGCAAAAGGCCGCCCGCTTCGATCGCAGCACCGTCTTCGAGCGGACGAAGGCGGCGGCCGAGACGATATCGGCGGCGCTGGGCGCGGGCGAAGCTGCCGCCTCTTCACGTGCCGACCCGGAACGGCGGGACTATCCGTTCAGCAACTGACAAGAAATACAGGGAGAAGAAACATGAACTGGTCCAAATCGATGCTGTTTGCCTCGGCGGCGGTGCTTGCTCTGAGCGCCGCCGCGGCACACGCCGAAAACATGCCGAAGCGCATCGGCTACGTCACCAACTACGCCACGCATGAGTGGTATCAGAACGTCATCAAGGGCATGCAGTCCCGCGCCAAGGAACTTGGTATCGAGCTCGAGGTGCAGGACGCCAATCTGGACGTTGCCAAGGAGGTCTCCGCCGCCGAAGATTTCATGGCCAAGGGCGTCGACGTCCTGATCATCACGCCCGTCAACGAGGAAGGCGTCGTGCCGCTGCTGCGCCAGGCGAAATCCAACAACGTTCCAGTCGTGCTCGAAGGCAATCCGGTCAAGGGCATGACCACAATGGTCGCGATCTGCGACTACGACACCGGCTACACCGCCGGCGTCGAAGCCGGCAAATACGCCAAGGAAAAGCTCGAAGGCAAAGCCAAGGTGATGAATGTCGGCTTGCCGCTGCTGTCCGCCACGGTGCTGCGGTCGCAGGGTTTCATGGATGGCCTGAAGACCATCATCCCCGACGCGGTCATGGTCCACGACCTCGACGGTGGCGGCAATCCCGATCGCGCGCTCGAGGTCTCTTCGGCGGCACTTGCCAAGAACGCCGACATCAACATCATCTACGGCATCAACGATTCCTCCTCGCTCGGCGGCCTTCAGGCCTGGAAAGCGGCCGGCAAGTCGCAGGACGGCCTGTTGACGGTCGGCACCGGCGGCGAAGGCCTCGCCTTCATCAATGCAATGCAGAACGAGCCGTCCTATCGCATCGAAGCCGCGATGTTCCCGGAAAAGGAAGGCTACACCGCCATCGATGCAGCGGTTAAGCTCTTCAACGGCGAAGAGGTGCCGGAACACATCGTCAGCCCCACCGCGCCGATGAACGGTGACGACTGGAAGAAGTTCTACGACTACGATGGCACCACACGCAAAATCAAATGGGATGCCGTCAATGCGCTTCAGCCACCGGAAAAATGCATGAAAACTTCCGCCGATCTGAAGAAGTAAGGATTCCGGGTAGCCCTTCCCGCACGGCGGGAAGGGTGGCGGATCGGATATGCCGACGGCAAAACAGGGCAACCGTCCTGTTTTGGCCGGCAGTTCCAGACGGCGACGGCACCGATACGGGCCCGGAAATGAAATGGACATGAGCGAGCTTACGCAATCCTCCGCGCCAAGGCGTTTCATCGGCGGCCAGCTGCTGGGCAGCAGCCAGCTGGTGCTCGGCGTGATCCTGGCCGTGCTCTGCATCGCCATTTCGATTGCCGCGCCGCAATTCTATTCCGAGGCCAACATCATCGCCATCCTGCGCCAATGCGCGCTGGTGCTGATCGTCGCCTCCGGCATGACGATGCTGATCATCACCGCGGAAGTCGACCTGTCGGTCGGTGCATCGCTGGCTTTTGTCGGCTGCATCGGCATGGCCGTGCTGAATTCAACGCACAGCCTGACGCTCGGGCTGCTGGCGGCGCTCGCCTTTGCCGGTGCCGTCGGCCTGTTCAACGGGCTGGTCGTCACCAGGCTCAAAGTGAACTCGCTGATCGCCACCATCGGCACCATGATGATGCTGCAGGGCGGCGTTTATCTGTTCACCCGCGAGGCGGTGCAGAACCACCACCGGCTTGCCGGCTTCACCGATCTCGGCGCCGGCTATCTCGGCGCGATCCCGCTGCCCGTAGTCATTGCCGCGCTGATTTTCGCGCTGGCCGCGGCAACGCTGCGCTTCACCACGCTCGGCCGTTATCTCTACGCTGTCGGCGCCAACGAGCGCGCGGTTCGTCTCTCCGGCGTGCGCTCGCAACGGCTGAAACTGTTCGCCTTCGTCGTCACCGGCCTGTGCGTCGGCATCGCCGGCATGATCCTGTCGTCGCTGATGAATGCCGGCCAGCCGACCGCCGGCCGCGGCTTCGAGCTGACGGTGATTGCCGCCGTCATCCTCGGCGGCACCAGCCTGCTTGGCGGCCGCGGTTCGCTGCTCGGCACGTTGCTGGGCGTGCTGGTGCTGAAGGTCATCGACAACGGCATCATCATCCTCGGCTGGAACCAGGACCTGCAGATGGTGGTGCCTGGCATCGTCATCATCCTGGCGACCTATCTCGACATCGTCCGGAACAGAGCCAATGTCGGTTGATTTCCTTCACCCCGGCAAAACCGCGGCCGTCGACAAAAGCGTGCCGGCGCTGGAGATGCGCGGCATCGGCAAGCGTTTTCCCGGCGTGGTGGCGCTGGACAATGTCGATCTGACCTTGGAACCCGGCAAAATCCATGCCCTGATGGGCGAGAACGGCGCCGGCAAGTCGACGCTGATCAAGATCATGGCCGGGGTCTACGGCAAGGATGCCGGCACCATCCGCCTGCGCGGCCGCGAGGCCGACATCAAGTCGCCGCGCGATAGCCTGAAAGAGGGCATCAAGGTGGTGTTCCAGGAGATCGCGCTGATCGCTGAATTCAGCGTCGCCGAAAACATCTTCCTCGAAGGCTATCCGACCGGCAAAGGCGGCTCGATCGACTGGAAGAAGATCCGTGCCGATGCGGCCGCTCTGTTCAAGCGTATCGGCTTCAATGTCGACCCGGCGGCGCGCACGGGATCGCTGCCGGTCAGCCAGCAGCAGATGGTCGAGATCGCCCGCGCACTCGCCCATGAGGCCCGCGTCGTGGTGATGGACGAGCCGACCTCCTCGCTGACGCCGAACGAGGTCTCGCTGCTGTTCACCGTCATCCGCCGGCTGGCCGCGCTCGGCATCGCGGTGCTCTATGTCAGCCACAAGCTCGACGAGGTCTTCGAGATCGCCGACACCGTGACCGTGCTGCGCGATGGCCGCCACGTCTCGACCAGGCCGATCGGCGAGCACACCAACGACACGCTGATCCAGGACATGATCGGCCGGCGCATCGAAAACCTGTTCCCTCGCCAGCGCGGCGCGCCGGGCAGCAAGGTCGCGCTTTCCGTTGAAGGGCTCAGCACCGCCAAGAAGCTGAAGGATGTGTCGTTCGAGGCGCATGCCGGCGAGGTCCTCGGCTTCTTCGGCCTGATGGGGGCCGGCCGGACCGAGCTCGCCAAGGCCATCGTCGGCTTCGACCCGATCACTTCCGGCGCCATTTCGGTCGATGGCAGCCGGCTGCTGCCGCACGAAACGCACACCGGCGTCCGGCTCGGCATCGGCCTGCTCACCGAGGACCGCAAGAGCGAGGGGCTGATGGGCGAGTTGCCGGTCTACCAGAATGCCAGCCTCGCCTCACTCGGCGCCTTCGCCAGAATGGGCTTCGTCGACAAGGTCAGCGAACGCAAGGCGGTGCAGGACTATGTCGACCGTTTCCGCATCCGGACGCCCAGCCTGTTCCAGCAGGTCAAGAATCTGTCCGGCGGCAATCAGCAGAAGGTGCTGATCTCGCGCTGGCTGATGCGAGGCCTGAAGGTGATCGTCGTCGACGAGCCGACCCGCGGCATCGACGTCGGCGCCAAGTCGGAGATTTTTGCGCTCATCGACCGGCTCGCCGGCGAGGGCCTGGCGGTCGTCATGATGACGTCCGAAATGCCCGAGCTGCTGGGGCTTGCCGACCGCATCGCGGTGATGTGCGAAGGCCGCCTCACCGCGATCATGCCTCGCGACGAGGCCACGCAGGAGAACATCCTCAATGCGGCGATCGGCTAAGACGATGACGCTTCGCAAAGGGACCAAGCGATGAGCCTGGCAAGCACCGACACCATGAAAGCTGGGCCGTCCATGCTGGCGCGGCTCGTCGCGCGGCAGGAATTGGCATTGCTCCTCTGCCTCATCCTGGTGATCGCGTTCTTTTCCTTCACCGCCGAGAATTTCTTCTCCGTGCGCAACATCACCAATGTGCTCGGTCAGGCTTCGCTGGCGCTGACAGCCGGCATCGGCTGCGCCATCGTCTTCATATCAGGCGAGGTCGACATCTCGATCGGCTCGCTGCTGGCGACGATCGCGCTGCCGCTGATCATCATCATGAACGACACCAACTCGCTTGTGCTCGGCATCAGTGGCGCGCTGCTGTTCGGGCTGATCATCGGCGTCGTGAATGGCTATCTGACGGCCTATGCCGGCATCAACTCGCTGATCGTGACCCTGGGCACGATGTTCATCATGCGCGGCGGCGTTTATCTCTATACCGGCCAGCGTGCTATTCCAGACGATGCCGCGCTCGACAGCTTCATCGCGCTGTCGGACGGCCGCCTGTTCAACGTCGTTCCCTATTCGGCTGTCATCGCCATCGTCCTGCTCGCCGTCTTCGCCTACGTGATGCAGCACCGGCCGTTCGGGCGGCAGATCTATGCCGTCGGCGGCAATCCGGAAGTGGCACGGCTGGCGGGTTACGACGTGCGCCGCGTCAAGTTCACCTGCTTCATCATCAGCGCGCTGCTGGCGACGGTAGCCGGCATCATCCTGGCAGCCCGCGTCGGTTCGGCGCAGCATACGGCCGGGCTGAATTTCGAGTTCCAGGTCGTTGCCGCCACCGTGCTCGGCGGGGTGAGCCTTGCCGGCGGCATAGGCAGCCTGACCGGCATGGCGCTCGGCGTGCTGATCCTGCAGTTCCTGTCCAACGGGCTGCGCGGTCTCGGCCTGCCGACCGAGTGGCAACTGGTCATCACCGGCATGATCATCATTGCCGCCGTCGCCTTCGACGAAGCAAAGCGCCGGCACGCCATTGGAGGCTGATATGGATCGTCTCAAAGGGAAAACCGCAATCGTCACCGGCGCCGCCGACGGCATCGGCCACGCGATCAGCGAGGCGATGGCAAGGGAAGGCGCGCACGTCTTCCTCGGCGACATCGCCGACGAGAAGGGTGAAAAATTCGCAGCCGAGCTGCGCGCCGCCGGCCACCGCGCCGACTACATCCATTGCGACGTCGCGGACGAGGCCGATATCGCCGCTCTTATCGCCGCAGCCGTCGGCAAGACCGGCCATCTCGACATTCTCGTCAACAATGCCGCCATCGCCATCGGCGGCATGCCGGTCCATGAGATGACCGACGAGCAGTGGCACCGGCTGATCGCGGTCAACCTGACCAGCGTGTTCCGCGGCTGCAAATATGCGCTGCCGCATATGATCGCGCAGAAATCCGGCTCGATCATCAACATGGCCTCGGCGCAAGGTCATATCGGGCTCGAGGGCTGGACCGCCTATGCCGGCGCCAAGGGTGCGGTGATGGCGATGACGCGCCAGATGGCGGTCGAGTTCGGCCCGCTCAACATCCGCGTCAACTCGATCTCGCCCGGCACCATCAACACGCCGATGAACGACAAATTGGTCAAGGAGATCGGCGGCAATCTCGCCAAGGCCTGGGTCAAGATGCATCCGCTCGGCCGCATCGGCAAACCGTCCGAGGTGGCCGAAGCCGCCGTCTATCTGGCCTCCGACGCCGCCGGCTTCACCACCGGTACCGACCTGCGCGTCGACGGCGGCCTCACCGCAGCACCCCGCTACGTACCCGACCTGCTTTGACAACCAACGAGACATGAAATGAACAAAGCCCTCGAAGGCGTCCGCATTCTCGATTTCAGCCATCTGCTGCAAGGGCCGTTCGCCACGCAGCTGCTCGGCGACATGGGCGCCGACATCATCAAGATCGAGCGCGCCGGCGCCGGCGACATGTTCCGTAGCATGACCTTTTTCGCCAAATGGGTCGGCGGCTCCGAAAGCCCGAATTTCCTCGCCTGGAACCGCAACAAGCGCTCCATCGCGCTCAACCTGAAAAGCCGCAAGGTGCATGCCATCATCATGGACATGGCCAAGAAGGCGGATGTGGTGGTGCAGAATTTCCGCCCCGGCGTGCTCGCCAGGCTCGGCTATGGCTACGAGGATTTCAGGGCGGTCAATCCCGCCATCATCTATTGCTCGGGCTCCGGCTATGGCGAGGAAGGCCCCTATGTCGAGCGCCCCGGTCAGGACATGCTGATCCAGGGATTGTCCGGGCTGATCTCCAACACCGGCCGCGGCGATCAGGCTCCTGTTCCGGCCGGTGCCGGCTTGGCCGACCAGATCGGCGCCATGAACATGGTCTACGGCATCCTGTCGGCGCTCTACTATCGCGAGAAGACCGGCAAGGGCCAGAAGATCGAGGTCAATCTGCTCGCCGGCATGCTGGCGCATCTCAATCAGGAATATGTCGCCGTGCTCAATCTCGGCGAGGATTTCGTGCGCCCGAATTCCGGCATCGGCCACCCCGGCATGCAGGCGCCGTTCGGTGTCTATGAAGCGAAGGACGGCGGCTATGTGTCGATCGCCATGAGCCCGTTCAAGACGCTGTATGAAGTGCTGGAGGCGCCGCAGCTTGCTGTCTACGACGATCTGAAGACGCTGTTCGACAGGCGCGACGAGGTGTTCGACAAGGTCAACGCCGAAACCAGGAAGTTTGCCACGCAGGACCTGCTGGCGCGGCTGCTGGCAGCCGACATCTGGTGTGCCGAGGTGAAGGACATAAGGCGCGCAGCCGAGGACCCGCAGGTCAAGCACCTGGGCATGATCACCAGCTACGATCATCCGCGCGGCGGCAAGGTCAGGGTGGTCGCGCCGGCGGTCAAGATGAGCGAGACGCCGGCAACCATCGAGCGGCCGGCGCCGCTGGTCGGCCAGCATGGCCGCGAGATACTGGCCGAGTTCGGCCTCCACAGCGACGAGATCGCCGCGCTGGAGGCGTCCGGCGACATGACCGTGGACGCTGCCTGACGATGAGCGTTTACCGGACACTCACTCTGGAAATGTCCGGCCGCGTCGCGGTCGTCACCTTCCGGCGCGCCGATCAGCTCAATGCCATGAACCGGCTGATGCAGAGCGAGATCACCGAGGTTTTCGAGGCGTTGTCGCAGGATGACAGCGTCGGCGCGATCGTGGTGACCGGCGAGGGGCGCGGCTTCATGGCCGGCGCCGACATCAAGGAATACGCCGCCCAGACAGCTATCGAGTTCGACGCCTTCCAGGCGGCGGGCACGCGCATGTATGCGGCCATCGAGCAGAACCGCAAGCCGGTCATCGCCGCGGTCAATGGTTTTGCGCTCGGCGGCGGCATGGAGCTGGTGCTGTGCTGCGACATCGTCATTGCCAACCAGTTCGCGAAGCTCGGCCTGCCCGAGATCAAGCTCGGGCTGGTCCCCGGCGGCGGCGGCACCCAGCGCAGCGTCCAGAAGCTCGGCCGCAACCGCGCCAATTTTCTGCTGATGACCGGCGCCATCGTGCCGGCTTCCGAGTTCGTCGGCGCCGGTCTGGTCAACGAGATCGTCAATGCCGAAAGGCTGATGCCGCGGGTGCTGGACCTTGCCGAGATGCTCGCCGCCGAACCGGCCGCAGCGATCGAAGGGCTGAAAGCGCTGACCGCGCATGCCGTGTCGGGCGATCTGGCCGACGGCCTTGCCATGGAGCGCGATGTCCTGGGTGGCCTGTACCGCAGCGAGACCGGCCAGCGGCGCGTCAAGGAATTTGCTGAAAAGAGCGCGACGCGGCCGAAGGCTGCGAAATGACGTCCCTGGTCAAGCAAAACCGGCCGCGCTTCACCGATGTCGAGGGCCTGGCCGCGATGGTCGGCGGCGGCGACGTCTTCGGTGTCGGTGGCCATCATTTTGCCCGGCTGCCGATCGCCTTGTTGCGGGCCATCGCCCGCTTGGGCGTCAAGGATCTTCGCTATGTCTGCTGGGCCGGCGGCCTGCCGCTCGAACTGCTTCTCGAAGCGAATGCCGTGGCGGAGGTCGATATCTGCTTTTCCAGCCTCGATATTTTTGGCTTGCCGCCGCGCTTCCGCGCGGCTGCCGAGACCAATGCCGTGCCGGTCCGCGACTGGACGGCGCTGGCCATGATCCAGGCGCTGCGGGCGGGGCAGCAGAACCTGCCGTTGATGCCGTTTCAGCTTCCGGAGGGTTCGGACATGCTGGCGCGCGTGCCGGGTGCGATCGCCGCGCCCGATCCGATCGCGGGAATCACGACCGGGATCATCCCGGCCTTGCGGCTCGATACGTTCGTCGTCCATGCCCAGCGTGCCGACGAGAGCGGCAATGTCCAGATCATCGGACCACGGGCGCTGGATTTCGCCATGGCCGGCGCGGCGCGCGAGGTGCTGGTGACGGTCGAGGAGATCGTCCCGGTCGGAGCGCTGCGGCATGATGGTCGGCAGAGCATTTTGACCCGCAACCAGGTGTCGGCGATCGCGCTGGCACCAGGCGGCGCCTATCCCGCCTCCTGCCTGCCATTCTATGTGACGGATTATCAGGCGTTGGCGGGGGCGTTCGCGGCCAAGGAAATACCTTTGTCGGACAGCCTGAGCATGCCTTCGGAAGGCGTGCCGGAGCGGGTTCAAGACGCTGCAAAAGTCCGCGCTGAAACAGTCCTCGCAATGCCCAGGCTCGTGCACGGCAACAAGGAGGCGTCCATCGACGAGATCATCGCCGCCCGCATCGCCGCTGAGCTCGACAATGAGAGCTTTGCCAGTGCCGGCGCGGTGTCGCCGCTCGCCAATGTCGCCTACCGGCTGGCCAAAGCGACGCACGCGCCGGACATGATCATCGCCACCATGAGTTGCGGCCATCTCGACATAGCACCGAGCCCGATGATCCTGTCGCTGATCGAAAGCCTCGATTGCGAGACGGCGGTGGCGCATGCCGGCGGCGACGACACCTATTCGACCTACTACCAGGCCGGCGCGGTGACGCATGAGATCGTCGGTGCCGCGCAGGTCGACCGCCGTGGGCGCGTCAACACCATTGCGCTGCGCAAGCGTGACGGCAGCCTTATCCGGCTGCCCGGGCAAGGCGGCATGGCCGACGTCGCCAACATGCATCGCGATTATCTGCTCTACGTCCCCCGCCATTCCGTGCAGTCGCTGGTCGAGACGGTCGAGATTGCCAGCTCGGCGCGCGGCCTGTTGACTGAGGCCGAACGCGAGCCGATGGGCTATCGGACCGGCGCGGCATTGGTGTTCACCGACCTTTGCGTGTTTCGGCTCGACGGCGAGAGCCGGCAATTGGCCGTCATCGAGACCATGCCGTGCGTGACGCGCCAGCAGCTCCAGGATGCCACCGGCTTTGCCCTGACATTCGATGCCGATTGCCGCGAAGTTGCGCTACCCTCGAACGAGACGCTCGACATCCTGCGAAACCGCATCGACCCGCTCGGCCTGCGACGCCTCGAATTCGTCAGCGCCAGGGAGCGCAGCGCGCTGATCGCCGAGATCCTGGCCACCGACCGGCGGATGGTCGAGCGCTGCATCGCCGCACAGCGGTCGCATGCTGCACCGGATTGAAGAGGGGTGGCGCATGGCAAAGCCGTTGCTCGAAATGCCGGCCGCGAGGGTCTTCTTCGATGGCATCTTCACCAGCCCGCGCGTTGCCCATCCGGAAGGCGTGGCCATCCATCGCGACGGCTCGATCTGGTGCGGCACCGAAACCGGCGACCTGCTGCGCTTGGCCGCCGATGGCGGCTCGGTCGAACGCATGGGCGGTACGGAGGGCTTTCTGCTCGGCATCGCCTTCGATAGCGCGGACAACTGCTTCGCGTGCGATCTCAGACATGCGGCGATCTTTCGCTGGGATGCCGCGACGGCTGGTATGACGCGCTTCGCCTCGGCCGGCATCCGCGTGCCGAACTATCCGATCGTCGACGAGACACGCGGCTGGCTCTACGTGTCGGACAGCGTAGGCGAAGACAACCGCTCCGGCATCTTTCGCTACGATTTGAAGACCGGCGAAGGCGGCCTGTGGTGCAGCGAGACCATGGCCTTCGCCAACGGCATGGCGATGGCGCCGGGTGGCGATGGGCTTTACGTCGTGGAAAGCCATGCGGCCTGCCTCAGCTATGTGCCGATCCTTGCCGACGGCACGGCAGGGTCTCGCCAGCTCGTCGTGGAGGGCGTGAACAACGTTCCCGATGGCGTCGCCTTGGCGCCGGACGGTTCGCTGTTCATCTCATGCTACGAGCCGAGCCGCATCTATCGCTGGCGAAAGGATAGCGGGCTCGAGGTGCTGATCGAGGATCCGGCGGCAACGACGCTCGCCCACCCAACCAACATTGCCTTCAAGGACGACAAGCTCTACACCGCAAATCTCGGCCGCTGGCACATCACCGAAATCGACTTGACGGCGATTTCTTAGATCGGGCCGAACCGGGCGGCGCTGCCCTATCCCAGCCGCCCGTGACTGGAGCGGATGCGCAGCACCTGCACCTGTGACGGCAACTCGATCAGGAACTCTTCGTCCCGCTCGAGATGGTGGATTTTCGTCGGATCGCCGCCGGTGAACGCCGCCATCGCCTCGATAGTCTCCCAATAGGAAATCGTCACGAATTCCGAATGGGTCGGCGTGTCCTCGCGAAAGGTCTGCACGCCCAGCGCCTTCTCGATCAGCGGCTTGATGCCGGCCTTGTAATTGTAACTCTCATAGGCGTCTGCCTTTTCAGGCACGGTTCTGCCGCGCCAGATACGAGCGATGGTCGGGGTTTTCTCCGTAGCTTTCGCTGTCATGGTCAACGAATTCCTGCTGGTCTGATTGGTCCGCGGCGTTCGGCAAGGCCAGCCCCAGACAGGCCTCCTTGCCGACCGTAGGAGACTTACTCCTGATCCTCGGCGCCTCCTCCATGGAAGAAGGATCGGATTTCCTGCATGTCGACGCTACCGTCACCGTTCTCATCGACGGCGTTGAATATTCGCCCGACGAAATCCTGGACTTCGCTTTGAGAAACCGCGCCATCGCCGTCCGCATCTACTATGGCGAACATCATGCGCATCCTCGCGCCATGCATCCCGCGTGCAATGCCACCGCGGCCTCCCATCTCCCAACCTCGGTCAGGCGGGCCCATCCTGTAGCCACGATGCCAGCGGTCGGGACCTCGCCGTTCTGCCCGGGGCGCGCGATCTTCCTGCATTCTCTCCTCCAGCATCTCAGTCATCATCTGGCGCATCATTTCGCGCATGGCATCCTGGCTCTGCCCGCTCATTCCGGGCGACGGTTCGGCGCCACGATCCGGTGCCGGCGCGGCGGGCGCAGGTGGGCTCGTCTGGCCGAATGCCGGCGCGGCCAACATGGCCAGCGCCGCGGCAATTGCAGTGGTTTTGCTTGCGAGCGTCATCGTATTCTCCATCGGTATGAATTGGAGGCTGAACGTGTCTGCATCCAAGCCAAACCGGCTGCTCGCCTCATGGTTCCTGGGCAGTCGGCACGGCGGCGGAAAAGTCCGCCTGATCGCGGCAACGAAAGCGGCTCACCCACGTTGCCGTTGATGCAAAGCTCCATCAGGAGGAAAAAATGGCCGACGATAAGAGCAAGCGAGATTTCCGCGAGCGCGACCGCGTTTCTACGGAAGACGACCGTGAAGTCGAGTATTTTGCCCAACAGAACGGCATCACCGCCGACCAGGTCCGTCAGTTGATCAAAAGCTTCGGCAATGATCGCGGCCGGCTGACCGTAGCCGCGAAGGCGTTGCGAGGGATTTCACCTGCCGGAGCCGACGAGGTGACCAGGGAAGCCCGCCAGCAGGCGACACCTATGCATCTCGGCAAACCCGACGAGTGATGCCGGGCAACTGCTCTGCCGCTGCCGCGGGCATCAGAACTTGCGGCTCAAATAGTCCGAGCCGCGCAGGCCGAACCGCCACTCGGCATCGACAGCCTTGGAAATGCCGATCCGGCGGCCTGTTAGAACGGCGCTGGCGTCGCCCGGCTGCCTGAATTCGGATGGCGGCACGTCCAGCGGCAGCCCGTCATGGGATTTGTCGATTGCCAGCGCCTGGCAAAGACGACCCGGTCCCGAACAAAGCAGCCGCGGATCGTCAACGCCGCGATTGGCCCGCATCACCTCCAGCCCGGATTGCGGTTCGATTGCGCGGACAAGCACGGCACTGCCGGGCAGGCAGACGGCATTGAGGCACCAATGCAGGCCATAGGAGCGATAGACATACGCGCTGCCCGGGGCACCGAACATTGCGCCGTTGCGCACGGTCCTGCCACCGAAAGCATGCGAAGCCGGGTCATCCGGGCGATAGGCCTCGGTCTCGACGATGACGCCGCCAACGCCGTGCACAAGCAGCGTGGCGCCGATCATGTCGCGCGCCACGGTGGTGGCGTCACGGGCAAAGAATTGATGGGTGGTGGTCATTGTGCAGCAGACTCGGTCGCGCCTGAACCTGACGCGACAACAAGGTTCCGGACCGGACACAAAATGTCCAGCCGCAGCGCTCGGATGAAGATATTCAGCGCAGCACGGCTGCGCCGATGAAAACCGCCGCGGCCAGCACGACGATGGCGGCAATCACCATGACTGGCCCATATCTGCTCGGTTGGACGTCGGGCTCATCCTTCAGCGGGCGCATCGCATTGGCATAGCTCGCCTGGTTGGTAAACTTCGGCGTTTCATGGCGCGCGGCAGGGCTCTTCGGCGGAGCGTTGCCGGCGGATTCCGCGTCCGTTTCCATGGGAGCCGCAGCCGGATCGATGCCCGGGGTCTTGTCCCCTTCGCGCCCGGCGTCGATATCGCCCCGCGCCTGAGCCGGGCTTCGCCCAAGAGGTGCTGCGTCGGTCATCGTCGAGGTCCTTTCAGAGCATCGGCGTCAAGCATTCTAACCTGCGTCTCATTTCAAAGTTCCCCCGTTTCAAAGTTCCCCCGTTTCAAAGTGCCAACGAGCGAAAACCGCCTAGGCCTGCTTCCAGGAACAACCGGCGATCGAGCGGGTTGAGCAAGCATCGGGAGAGCAACATGGACTTGGTGCGCCACGCGCCCAGATCGGCAGTTCGAAACAGGCTCCAGCGCATGATCTACTTCACCGCCGACACGCATTTCAGCGACCCGCGCATTTTGCGCATCGACCGCCGCCCGTTCGGCTCGCTGGCGGAACATGATCGGGCGCTCATTGCGTTCTGGAACGAGATTGTCGGACCGGACGACGAGGTCTGGCATCTCGGCGATTTTGCCAGGGGATCGGCCACGTTCGTGTCGTCGCTTCTGGCGTCTCTTCATGGCAGCAAGCATTTGATCATCGGCAACAACGATGCTGCGGCCACCATCGAGGCCACAGGTTGGGCGAGCACGCAGCACTACAAGGAGCTGGCGCTCGACGGCAGCCTGCTGATCCTTTGCCACTACCCTTTTCGCACCTGGAACCAGATCGGCAGGAAATCGATCGACCTGCATGGCCATTCCCACGGCAGGCTGACCCCGGTCACGCGTCAGTATGACGTCGGCGTCGACAGCTGGGATTTTCGTCCGGTCACGCTGACCACCATTCTTGCCAGCCGCGGCCGAAGGGCGGCGCGGCAAAGCCGTCAAAAAGTCGTGTGATCGAAAGTGCCGGCCGTGCGTTGAGGAATTTCAACGCCAGGGAGCACGCCATGAACAGACGTGAACTGATCGATGCCGACGGCGGCAATCATGCCGCAAAACCCATTCCGCGCGCCGCGTTCGATAGCACCTTGGCCCTGCTGCGCGAAGGCTATGACTTCATTTCGGCCCGCTGCCGGCGCATGAACACCGACATCTTTGCCACGCGCCTGATGCTGCGGCCGGCAATCTGCGTCCGCGGTGCCGAGGCTGCCGAGATGTTTTATGGCGGCGACCACTTCACCCGAATTGGTGCGATGCCGCAGACCACGCTGCGTCTGCTGCAGGACAAGGGCAGCGTCCAGGCGCTCGACGGCGCCGCTCACCGCCACCGCAAGGCGCTTTTCCTGTCGATCCTGTTGGATGGTGACCAGATCGAGCGGCTCCGCGCAACCTTCCGTCGCGCCTGGCTCGACCGGCTGGAAGACTGGCAGCGGCGTGACGAGATCGTCCTGTTCGACGCCGTAAACCTCGTCCTGACCCATGCGGCAGCGGATTGGGCCGGCATCCCGGCCGACAAGGATCGCGCCGAACTCTGCCGCGAGCTCAGCGGCATGGTCGAGAACGCCGGCGGCATTGGGCCGTCGACCATGCTGGCGCTGTGGCGGCGACGCCGGACCGAACGCACTATCGGCGAGCTTGTACGGCGCGTTCGAAGCGGCGCGCTTGATTTGCCGGCAAACAGCCCGGTCCGCCTGGTCAGCGAATATGTCGATGCCGAGGGAATGCCGCTCGATCTTGCCAGTGCTGCGGTCGAGATCATCAACATCATCCGGCCCGTCGTCGCCATCGGCCGCTTCATCATGTTCGCGGCGCTGGCGCTTCACCAGCACCGCCAATGGCACGACAAGTTCGCGACCGGCGACGACGACGGGCTGGAAGCCTTCGCCGAGGAGGTTCGCCGGCTCTATCCGTTCTTCCCGTTCATCGGCGGCCGCGCGCGCCACCCGTTCGAATGGAAGGGCTACCGTTTCCACCAAGGCGACTGGGTTGTGCTCGACCTGCACGGCACCAACCATGATCCGCGCCTGTTTGCCGAGCCGGACCGGTTTATCCCCGAGCGCGGCCTGAGCTGGAAAACGCACGGCTTCGACTTCATCCCGCATGGCGGCGGAGATCCGGCGACCACCCATCGCTGCCCCGGCGAAGCCGTCACCGTCGCGCTGATCATGGAAGCGGTTCGCCTGCTGACGCGGTCGATGGTCTACCAGGTGCCCGACCAGGATATGACGGTCTCGCTCGCACGCATGCCGGCGCGGCCGAAATCCGGGTTCAGGATAGCAAAAGTGCGGCGAAAACCCGGCTGAAACGTTGCCGGCCGCAACCGGAACCTCTGCGCAGCTGAGGCGTTCGAAATTGCAAGGCGTAAAGGCACCTGCAATGGCTCAGAAGATTACGACAGGCGCGAATGACCGGCCGCGCAATGAAACCATCGGCCAATCCGGCGAAGGCCTGCCGGACGACAGCAGCAGGCCGCTCGAGGTCGACGAAGGCTGGGTCGCCCGGCTGAGAAGCAAGCTGCAGGGCAAGCCCCGGCAAGCCGGTCAGACCAACACGGACGAAGTGCCCGCAGGCACTCCAGGCGCTGGCGAGAATATTTGCCGCCGCTGTGCAGGGTCAGGCATGATCGACGGCCGCACCTGCCCCGAATGCGGCGGAACCGGCAAGGTGACGACGCCGATAGGCGGAGGCTGAGCAATTCCAGGAAAAGTGTGAAGCGGTTTTCCGTCCGGTATTTGCGTCAAACAATACGATAGACCGGTTCTGCGTTTCCGCGGAACGATGAACCGTCCAGCGCCGGTCAGATCGCCGGCACCCACTTCCAGAACACGCCTTCCTTGCGTTCGGGGTAGTGCTTGAACTCGCATTCGAAGCGCCAGCCGTAGTTCTTGGCGGTGGCAAGCGCCTCCTTGCTGACCGGGTTCATGCCCGTCCCCGGCGCGAACCAGTCCTCCAGCAAGTCGTCGGGTATGTAGGCGCCGATCCTCAAAGGCAGCTTTTCGAGGACGACATCCATTTCGGGTGGTGCAGGCACGGGGGCGCTCCGTTCGAGATCTGTTGACGAAGAAGTCGTTGGAGGCCGGTTGGTTCCAGATCGCTGAGGTCGAAGGTGAGCGTGATGGGGGTCGCTCGCACCGGTTTATTGGTGAATTCGGGCAGGGTCACCCAAAAGTTGACTGGCTGAGCCGAGAGGCTCTCGGGGAAGTTCGCTTACAGTCCGAGTCAGTACGTGCACGACAAGATTCATCACCCCCATAGTCATCTTTCGCATTGTCTTTGTGGGCCACGTTCGAATATTTATCTGGCATGGGGGAACGGCCAGACAACCTAGCCAAACTTGATGCGCTGATTGCTGCGGGTTCGCAGTCCGGCGGGTCGGAGCTTGCCAACTATCAGCTCTTCGTCATCGGTCTGTGCGAGGCGCTTGGGCTTGAGCGTCCGAACATGGCGCAGGAACAGAACCACCTGAACGACTATGTCTTTGAGCGCCGGGTGGATTTCAAGCATCCTGACGGCACTCGCTCTGCAGGGCGGATCGACTGCTATCGGCGTGGCTGTTTCATCCTCGAAGCCAAGCAGTCGGGTAAACGCCGGGCTGCAAAGGTCGATACCAGCCAGTTACTCTTGATCCCGGAGGACGCCACTCACCGCAAGCCCGGCCAAGCCAAACGCGGTACTCGCGGATGGGACCAAGTGATGCTCGCCGCTCGCAAGCAAGCAGAGGACTACTCACGTGCGCTGCCGGTCGAACACGGTTACCCGCCCTTCCTGCTCGTGGTCGATGTAGGCCACGTGATCGAGGTCTATGCCGACTTCTCCGGTCAGGGGAAGAACTATGCACATTTCCCCGACCGCCAGACATATCGCATCAGTATGGACGATCTTCGCGACAGTAAGATTCAGACACGCCTACGAGCGATCTGGACCGATCCGCTTTCGCTCGACCCGACGCGCATATCGGCTGAGGTCACGCGCGATATCGCAGAACGCCTAGCCAAGATTGCCAAGCGGCTTGAAGGCAAGCACGACGCCAAAGACGTGGCGGAGTTCCTGATGCGTTGCCTGTTCACAATGTTCGCTGAGGACGTGAACCTCATTCCAGAGAAAGGCTTTCAGAAGCTCCTCGGTCAGATGAAGGACACGCCAGAGCATTTTGTGTCTGCGCTGGAGAGCCTTTGGGCAGTCATGGACACGGGCGGCTACGCGCCCCACCTCAACGCCACCTTAAAGAGGTTCAACGGCTCGCTTTTCAAGAAGCGTTCTGCCCTTTCACTAGACAAGGACGATGTCAACGAGTTGTGGATCGCGGCGAGCAAGGACTGGTCGGATGTCGAGCCTGCAATCTTCGGCACATTGCTTGAGCGGGCCTTGGACAGCCGTGAACGCTCCAAGCTCGGCGCGCACTACACCCCGCGCGCCTATGTCGAACGATTGGTGGTGCCAACGATCATCGAGCCGTTACGTGCCGACTGGGCGATCGTGCAGGGGCAGGTGAAGGAGTTGCGCGACAAGGGCGACCACGCCGGGGCCCTGGCGGCAGTGAAGGCGTATCACCACAAGCTCTGCACGACACGCGTCCTGGACCCGGCCTGTGGCACTGGCAACTTCCTCTATGTCAGCCTCGAATTGATGAAGCGCCTCGAAGGCGAGGTGCTGGAGGCGCTGGACGATCTTGGCGAGGACCAGGCTCGCTTCGCCATGGAAGGGGAAACGGTTAACCCGCGCCAGTTCTACGGGCTGGAGCTTAATCGGCGTGCAGTTCCCATCGCCGATCTCGTACTCTGGATCGGTTATCTGAAGTGGCAGCTCAAGACCGCCGGTCTCAGCTCGATCACCGAACCGATCCTGCACGCCTATGGCACCATCACCCAGCAGGACGCCGTCATCGTGTATGATCGGCAGGAGCTGTTGCGGGATGCCACCGGACGCCCCTTGTCGCGCTGGGATGGCGTGACCAGAAAGCTGCACCCGATCATGGGCGAGGAAATCCCCGACTCGGACGCGCAAGTTCCGCTCTACACCTATGTGAACCCTAAGCGCGCGCCATGGCCCGAGGTCGAGTTCATCGTCGGTAACCCGCCGTTCATCGGCGGCAAAGATATGCGCGCCGAGCTTGGCGACGGTTACGCCGAAGCCTGTTGGGCGGCACGCCCACATATTTCGGGTGGAGCCGATTTCGTGATGCACTTCTGGACGAGGCGGCGACCCGGCTTTTGCGGAGGCCGATGAAGGGCCATACGAACCCGCTGAGGCGCTTCGGCTTCATCACTACCAACTCCATCACCCAGATCTTCTCCCGTCGTGTCATTGAGCACCACATGACTGCAAAGGAGCGACTATCGCTGGTCTTCGCCGTGCCGAACCACCCATGGATGAAGGCATCCGATAAGGCTGCTGTACGTATTGCGATGACAGTCGCGGAGAAAGGTGAGCACGAGGGCATTCTGGCCGAGGTCGTGACGGAGGCGGGGCTGAACACCGACACGCCTCAGGTTGGGTTAGAGAAGCGCGGAGGCAAGGTTCGGCCGAACCTTGCCATTGGTGCAGACGTAGGATCTGTTCACGTGCTTCTTGCGAACAGGCGACTTGCGTTTCGGGGTGTGTGTGTAGGAGGTGATGGCTTCTTCCTAAAAGACGCGCGTCAAGCACATCAGCTTGCATCCAGCGCGCCGAACATTGTTCGCGAAATTCGCAACGGTCGCGACTTCGCTCACAGACCTAGTCCGCGCTGGGCGATTGACGCTTACGGTTTCAATGAGGCCACGCTTCGGGACAGCCACCCGCATCTCTATCAGCATCTGCTATTGAACGTTCGTGAATCCCGCCAACTCAGCCAGCGCGCCTCATATCGCGATCTTTGGTGGGTGTTCATGGAACCTCGGCCTGAGCTTCGTGAGGCCGTGACCGATTTGCGTCGTTATTTTGTTTCGCCAATGACTGCGAAGCATAGGTATTTTGTGGCCGTTGAGAAGGAACACATCTCTGATCAGGGGTTGATTTGCGTAGCCAGCGATCGAGCGGAAGTGCTGGCCGTCCTTTCTTCACGATGCCACTTAGTATGGGCGTTGGCTCGCGGCGGTTTTCTCGGCGTGGGGAATGATCCACGCTACAACAACTCGCTTATATTCCTTCCCCTTGCGTTTCCAATCTCGGTCGATCCAAAGCTGACGCACAAAGATCCGCTGTTCGCCCAACAGGAGCGCCTCCGCGAACTCGGTGAACGGCTCGACAACTTCCGCAAAGATCGGCTGGCCGAACACTCGTTCATGACAATGACAGGCCTTTACAACGCGCTGGAACGGCAGCGTGAGCTGGAGAATGGCTGCGATGTGCCTCGGCTGACCGACGCCGAGCGCGATATACAGAACGCGGGCTTGATTTCTATCCTGAAGGAAATCCATGACGACATCGACCGTGCCGTGCTCTCGGCCTATGGCTGGGAGGACTTGATCTCGGAACTAGTCGGAAAGCCCGGTGCCACGCTCCCGTCACCATGCAAGACCGAAGCGCAGGAACAGGCCGAAGAGGAGTTGCTGACTCGGCTTGTCGCGCTCAATCACGAGCGTGCGGTGGAGGAAAAACGCGGTCTCGTCCGTTGGCTGCGCCCCGGCTACCAGATACCGAAGCTGGGCGTGAAAGCGCCGAAGGTGGAAGGCGAGCATGTGGGAATGCTCGACATCGTACCTGGTCCCTCGGACAAGCTGAAGTGGCCTTCCGACGGACTTGAGCAGATCAGGCTAGTTCGCGACATCCTTGCTAAGGCCCCCGCACCCACGATGCCAGACGTGATAGCCGCTGAATTCGATGGCAAGAATACCGCCAAGCGCAAGGACCGAATCGGGCAGGTCTTGGAGACATTGGTGGCGACCGGGCTGGCGCGCATGGGCGAGCTTAATGGTCAACGCAGGTACTTCTTGCCAAGATAATTTGGCGCACCCGACAGGATTCGAACCTGTGACCTCTGCCTTCGGAGGGCAGCGCTCTATCCAGCTGAGCTACGGGTGCCTTCAGGATCGGTGATCCCAAAAACGAACCAGCCGGTAAACCGGCCAGCCACGGCTTCTTAGCGGAAGCAGGCGCCGGCTTCAACGGGCAATCGCCAGCGGGCTCAAGTTGCCGTAGCAGCCCGGGGGAGACAGACACCGTCCCGTCCGGCACCACCGCCTGCTCATTCGGTCACGGTAAGCACTGCCTTGCCGCTGATGCTGCGCTGCCGCAGCGCGTCGAGGGCCCGGCCGACGTCCCGCCACGGCACGGTAAGGACTACCCGCGTTTCGAGCCGGCCGGCTGCGATCAGCGCGAGCAGCGAGGCGATGTCGGCGCCAACCTCCGGACCGGAAGCGTAGTAGGCGAAGGTCTGCAGTCGCGCGCCTTCGTGACCCGGAACGAACTGGCGGAAGCCGACGGGCGTGAGTTCGCCGCTGCTCGAGCCGAACATGACGACGGTCCCGCCGGGCGCGATCCGTTCGATCGCGTGGGCGAGGCTATCGCCGCCCACCGATTCGGTAATCAGCGAGAACAGTCCTTCGGCCAGCTCGATCGTTTCGACGACCCGCTCGGCTCCGAGGCCGCGGAGATCCGCGGCATGACGGGCAGCGGCGACCGCCACCACCGACGCGCCCTGCTGGCGGGCGATCTGGATCTGGAAACGGCCGACCGCGCCGCTGGCGCCGGTAATCAGCACCCGCTGGCCGGCCAGGTCGCCGCCGAGGCGCAGGGTGCGCAGCGCGGTCGTGCCCGCGACCGGAACAGTGGCGGCGGAGACGAAGCTGACGTCGTCCGGCAGGACGGCGAGGTGGTCGGTCGGAACGGCAACCCGTTCGGCCCACCCGGCCTCGTCGACCAGAGCCGCAACCCGGGCGCCGACGGCCGGCCCGGAGCCGTCGGCCGCGGCGCGCTCGACAATTCCGGCGACGTCCTGGCCAGGCGCCCAGCCGTTCGGACGGATGTTGAGCAGGCGCAGTTCGCCGCGGTTCAGCGAGACTGCCCGGACCGAGACCAGCGCCTCATGCGGGGCGGGCTCGGGCTCACCAAGCTCGGCGAGCCGCAACCCGGTGGCGCTGTCGGAAGATGTGACCAAGGCGAGCATTGGTATCGTCCCTTCTTGCTGCGTGGCGGACGCCAGCCTGTTTCGTGCGTCGGGCTTGTTGGTCCGACGTTCAGAACGCAAGCAGGGCATGACTAAATGGAAGCCCGCCTGTCGGCTTCTGAGTTACTCATCCCTAAACTATCGACTTTCCCGTTTGGGTAATTTAGATATCTTGGCAATCGATCGCTAAAATCGGTCAATATGAGACAGCCTCTCCGCTACCCCTGGCCTTTCGATCCGGATGATGTCCTCGCCCCGGCAATCGCCGTGCGCGTTGACGTTACCGAAACCAGGGCGGAGGTGCCGGACCACCACCACCGCAAAGGGCAACTCGTCTTCGCGCTGGGCGGTGGCGTCACATGTCGCGTCCCCAGCGGCCTGTGGATGGTGCCGCCGCATTGCGCGGTGTGGATTCCCGGCGACATGGAGCACAGCAATATCGCGACCGCCAATGCCCGGATTTTCTTCGTCTATATCGAACCGGGAGCTACCGACCTGCCGGACCGGTGCTGCACGCTTTCGATCACGCCGTTGCTGCGCGAGCTCATCATCGAGCTGACGGATCGCGTTGAGGACGATGACGCGAGGGGCGAGCTCCTGACCAGGGCTCTGCTCACCGAACTGCCGCGCATGCCTGTCCAGCAGCTGCATTTGCCGATCTCGTCCGAGCCGCGCTTGAGGCGCATCGCGGCGGCGCTGGCGCAAGATCCTGCCGATCGCAGCACCCTGGCGGAATGGGCCAGTCGCGCCGCGCTCAGCGAGAGCAGTCTCGCACGTCTCGTGGTAAAGGAAACAGGGCTGACCTTCGGGCGCTGGCGCCAGCAACTGCATCTGATCGTCGCAATGCGCGAACTGGCCTCCGGCGCCAGCGTGCAGCAGGTTTCGGCCGATCTCGGTTACGAATCGGTCACCGCCTTCATCACCATGTTCAAGAAAGCGCTTGGCAAGCCGCCGGCAAAGTATCTCAGCAGTGTCGCGCAAAACGGCGGCTCTGCGTTTGTCGCCTGAACCCGCACGCGGTCAACACTCGGACTTCAACTGTCACTGCTCCTCGGCATACAGCAGCCGCGTCTTTGCCTCGGAGGTTGGCAACAGGCTGCGCTGGATCAGCGCCTCGACGTGGTCGTTGCGCTGGCGCGCGCTGTCGGCGCCCATCACCACGACGATCAGCCTGTGCCCGTCCGCATTATAGGAGGTGACGATGTTGAAGCCCGAAGCCCTGATGTAGCCGGTCTTGATGCCGTCGACGCCGCGCACCCGGCCGAGCATGTCGTTGTGGCCGCGCACCAGCCTGCCGCGGAACATGAAGTCGCTTTCAGAGAAATAGTGGAAATGCTGCGGGAAGCGGGCGTGCAGCGCCATGCCGAGCACCGCCATGTCGCGCGCGCTGGTGTGCTGGTCGCCGTCCGGCAGGCCCGAGGCGTTGCGGAAAACGGTGCTGCTCATGCCGATCTGGCGCGCCTTGGCGGTCATCATGCCGGCGAACGCCTGTTCGCTGCCGCCGAGATATTCGGCAACGGCGACCGCCACGTCATTGGCCGATTTGACGACGACGGCGCGGATCGCCGAATCGACGTCGATGGTCTCGCCGCGCCTGAACCGCAGCTTGGTCGGCGGCTGCCGGGCGGCGTTGTCCGACACCGGGATTTGCGTCTCCTTGCTGATGCGGCCCTGGTCCAGCGCCTCGAACAGGAGGTAGAGCGTCATCATCTTGGTCAGTGACGCCGGATAACGCGGCGCCGTCGAATTGACCTCAAACAGCGTCTTGCCGGTGCCGGCATCGATGACCATGGCGGCATATTTCTGCGGCGGCGCCGGTACCGCCAGCACGCTGTCGGGCGGCGTGACAGTCGTGCAGCCGGCAGCAAACAACAGCAGCGCCAGCACAGCGACGCATTTGTGGATGGACGAAAAGAACCGGAAGGCGGACAAGTCAGTTCCGAAGGCAGGCAGTTTCTGAGACGAGGCGAAGCTATCTTAACGCAAAGGCACAGTCCATTTGGTTAATATCGGTCTGGCCCTCGAACGGTGCCCTGTCCACAGGCCGACGTGGCGCCGCCTGATGTGAATTGCCGGCCACCGCGCTTGCGCAACCGGCGGCGAGTGGGCTTTGCTGGCGCCGGCAGAATCGGTAGGTGCACATGGATGCGGTCACGATCACGGCAAAGGGCATTTCGGTATCGGTCGATCTTGCCGTCGGCCATCTCGCCGACATGGCGGTCGATATCGATGGCCATCGGCTGAAGCCGCTGCATCGCGCACCCTGGGTCGGCGAGCCGCGCGAGATGCTGCCGAAAGACCTGCCTGAAGGGACGGTCCACCTGTCCGGCGATTTCCTCTGCGCGCCGTTCTCGATCAGCGACGTCGAAGCGGCACCTTTGCATGGCTGGCCGGCAAATAGTCGCTGGGACGTCGTCGACAGCGCGGCAACGGCCGACGGCTGGCGCGCCGTCTTCCGCCTGCAGCGCCCGGTCATGGGCGCAACCGTCGACAAGATCCTGACCTTGCGCGACGATCATCCCTTTCTCTATCAGGAGCACGTCTTTTCCGGCGGCGCCGGCGCCATTCCCGTCGCCCACCATCCGATGACGGTGATGACGGCCGGCGGCAGGCTGGCCTTCTCGCCGAAGCGCTTTGCCGCGACGCCCAACGAGGCGCCGGAGCCCGATCCGGCCCGCGGCCGCTCGTTGCTCGCCTACCCGGCGCGAACCGCCGACCTGACGCGCTTTCCCGCCGCCAACGGCGGCACGATTGACCTGACCACCTATCGCATGGACCAGCTGCGTGAGGACTTCGTGACGCTGGTCGAGGCCGATCATGGCGGGCCGGGCTGGACCGCGCTGGCGCGCCAGGCGGAAGCCGATCTCGTGCTGGTGCTGAAGAACCCGGCCGAACTGCCGGTCACCATGCTGTGGGTCAGCAATGGCGGGCGCGATTATGCGCCATGGAGTGGCCGCCACCGCGGCGTGCTCGGCATCGAGGACGGCCGCACGGCCGTCGGCCACGCCGCATCGCTCGGCGACAATTGGCTGAAGCGCGAAGGCGTGGCGACCGCCTTTGCCCTTTCCGAAGGGCGCCGCTTTTCGTTCCGCCATGTCATCGGCGCACTGCCATGGCCATCCGGCGAGCCGCCGCACGACGTCACGACCTCGCCGGGCCGCATGCGCATCCTGGCGGCTGACGGTGCCGTGCGCGACATCGCCTTCGACAGCGATTTCCTGCGGATCGGTCAATCCAGGCCCGATTGAAGGCTTGGCACAATCCGGCGTTTGAAATTTTCGAAAACTGCCGCCAAAATGCGCCAGAACCACCGTAAGGGGGCCAATGTCAGAAATCGCCCATATCGCTGCTGCCATTTTCAAGCGCGCCGGCAAGGCGCCGCGCTTCATCGTTGCCATTGCCGGTCCGCCCGGCGCCGGCAAGTCGACATTGTCGACAGGCTTGCACGACCTGCTGCCGGAAGGCACGGCGGAAGTCGTGCCGATGGATGGCTTCCATTACGATGACGTCGTTCTCGATCGACGCGGCCTTCGCGCGCGAAAAGGTGCTCCGGAAACCTTTGATTTTGCCGGCTTCGAAGCGCTGCTGAAGCGCATCCGCGCCGGCGAGCCGGATATCGCCATCCCGGTCTTCGACCGCAGCATGGAGCTGTCGCGCGCCGCCGCTGCGATTGTCGCCGCCGACACCAAATTCATTCTGGTCGAAGGCAATTATCTGCTGCTCGACGAGGAACCCTGGACGCGGCTGGCGCCGCTGTTCGACTTCTCGATCTTCGTCGATGTGCCGCGCGCCGAGCTCGAGCGCCGACTGCTGGCGCGATGGCACGAGCACGGCCGCTCCGACGAGGATGCGCGCGCCTGGATCGCCTCTAACGATATGCCGAACATCGACCGCGTGCTTGCCCGTCGGCGGCCCGCCGACCTGGTGGTCGGCGACCTGGCCTGACTTGCAAGGAACCGCCCGGCCGGAACCTTGACAGTTTCAGGCCGTTATCCCGGATACGGCAATTGTGCCCATGAGGGAACCGTTCGATGGAAACCATGGCAAGAAAGCCTGCGCCCGCCAAGGGCAGGGCAACACGATCAAAAGCCACTCGAGTGAAAACCAGCGCCGGCCCGGCAGCGGCGGCCCGCTCCAAGGATGCGGCAAAGCCCAGCTTTGGCAAGGCGGCGCCGAAAAAGGTGATGCCTGCCGCGGCCAAAGCCGCTGCACCCAAGCCCAAAAGATCGGCAAGCAGCAGAGGATCGATCGCAGGCAGCGCAATGCGCACTGTTAAAGCAACGGCCAATGTCGCCGCCGGTGCCGTGCTTGCCACCGCCAAAGGTGCGGCGTCGCTTGCTGCTTCCGTAGTCGGCAAGGGCGGCTCAAAACCCCGGACCAAGGCAAAATAGCCGAGCGGAATCGATGTAAGATCAGCTTCTGGCCGGAATGGTGAGGCCCCTCTGCACCGCCGGCCGGGCGAGGCCACGCTCCAGCCATGCGCCCACGCTGGGGAAATCGTCGAAACCGACGAGTTCCCGCGCCTCGTAGAAGCCGATCAGATTGCGCACCCACCCAAGCATCGAAATATCGGCGATGGTGTAATCGTCGCCCATGATCCAGCTGCGGCCCTTGAGCCTCGTTTCGAGGACGCCGATCAGCCGTCGCGACTCGTCGCGATAACGTTCCAGCGGGCGCTTGTCGGCGATTTCGCGCCCAGCGAATTTGTGGAAGAATCCGACTTGGCCGAACATCGGCCCGATCGAAGCCATCTGGAAGAACACCCACTGGATCGTCTCATAACGCAGCGTCGCGTCTGCCGGCACCAGCTTGCCGGTCTTGTCGCTGAGGTAAAGCAGGATGGCGCCGGATTCGAACAAGCCGATCGGCTTGCCGCTCGGGCCGTCCGGATCGATCATCGCCGGTATCTTGCCGTTCGGGTTCAAAGACAGGAATTCCGGGGTCCAGCTCTCGTTCTTGCCGAGATCGACGGCATGCGGCTCGTAAGGCAGGCCAAGTTCCTCCAGCGCGATCGATATCTTCACCCCGTTCGGCGTCGGAAACGAATAAAGCTGGATGCGGTCGGGGTGGCTCGCCGGCCAGCGCCTAGCAATCGGAAACGCGGACAGATCGGTCATCGAAACTCCTGGTAGGAGACCGCGCCGAGCGGCACGGTCATGGCGGGTCGCAGAGAGTTAGGCGCGACGCCTGGCGCGATCAATATGCGCATGGAAAGTTTCGCCGGCCCCGGTGAAGGACCCGCAAGGGGTGCGGTCACACGGCCCTGACCGCCAGCACCGCATTGGTGCCGCCGAAGGCGAAGCTGTTGCTGATCGCGGTGCGCACGGTGCGTTCGCGCGCCACGTTCGGCGTGATGTCGAGATCGCAGTCGGCGTCGGCTTCCCGATAATTGGCGGTCGGCGGCACGATGCCTTCGCGGATCGCCATCACGCAGGCGATCATTTCCAGCGCGCCGGAGGCGCCGAGGCAGTGGGCGTGCATCGATTTGGTCGAGGACACCGAAAGCTTGTAGGCATGGTCGCCGAACACGCGTTTGATCGCCGCCGTCTCGATCTGATCGTTGGCCTTGGTGCCGGTGCCATGCGCGTTGAGATAGTCGACGTCCTCGGGATTGAGCCCGGCATCGACGAGGCAGAAGCGCATCGCCGCCTCAGGCCCTTCGATGGTTGGCGCGACGATATCGGAGGCGTCGGCGGAAAGGCCGACGCCGGCGATTTCGGCAAGGATGGCGGCGCCGCGCGCCATGGCATGCTCATATGTTTCCAGCACCACCATGCCGGCGCCTTCGCCGAGCACGAGCCCCTGGCGGTCGGCCGAAAACGGCCGGCAGGTGTCCGGCGACAGCACCCGCAGGGCCTCCCAGCCCTTGAGGATGCCCCAGACCAGCGGCGCATCGGTGCCGCCGGCGACCATGACGTCGGCCCGGCCGAGCCTGATCTGATCGACCGCCGAGGCAATGGCGTGGTTGGATGACGAGCAGGCAGAGGTGATGCCGAACACCGGCCCGCGCAGACCAAGATTCATGCTGACATGGCCGGCTGCAGCGCCCGGCATTACTTTCGGGACGGTGAAGATGCCGGCGCGGTTCTTGCCTTCGAGCAGGATGGCGCGATAGTTCTCTTCGATTGCCTCCCAGCCGCAGACGCCGACGCCGACGATGGTGCCCATCCGGTAGGTGTTGGCCGCGTGCGGGTTCAATCCCGCCTGCTGTGCCGCCTCCCGCGCGGCGATCGTCGCCAGAAGGCTGAAGCGGTCCATCGACACGACCTGCTTGCGGTCGATGCCGTGCTCGGGAAGCGCCTTGATTTCGCAGCCGACCTTGACCTTCAGATCATGCAGCAGCGGATTGTCGATCGCGCCGATTGCCGAACGGCCGGCGCGCATTTCATTCCAGATTGCCGGTGCATTGGTGCCGAGCCCGCATAATCCGCCGATGCCCGTGATGACGACGCGCTTGTGCATTCAGTCAGGCTTTTTTCGCGATCAGCGCGCGAACCGCCTCGACCATGTCGCCGACATTCTTCAGATTGCTCCAGGCATCGACAGTGTTCATCTCGATTTCGATGCCATACTCTTCCTCGAGATCGAAGATGATCTCCGTCAGTTCCAGCGAATGGATGCCGAGGGCGGTCAGTTCGGTACTGGTGGTGATTTCCTCGCCGCCCGGCTCGGCATGAGCCTTGATCTTGGCGATGATATCGTTTGCCAGCTGGTCAGCCATTCGGTTTCTTCCCCAACTCTGTCGTTTCCCGACGCCAACTGATCAGCGCCCCTTTTGTCCTCGATTACGTCGTCATCGTCGCCTTTTACCCCCGCCAGGCGCCGGTGACCGTACCAAGGTGGCTCCCTCTATAGAAACCGAAACGCTGTCAAGCAACAAGCTATATATCGACAAAGCCGCCGCAGTGCTTAACGTTGGTGTCGTGGATACGATCGCATATAGCTTGACTTCAGTGCCGCCGGCCCAGCGTGTTGCCGGCGTCGCGCGGCTTGGCTGCGACTGGAACGGAGGCCGCACGCGTCTTCGGCGTCTGTACCAGGACGGTTCGGCCAAGATCCGCATGCCGGCGGTCTCGGCCGATCCGCTCGAAGCCGTCCTGATCAACACCGCCGGTGGGCTGACCGGTGGCGACCGTCTCGCCTGGGAGGTCGATGTCGGTGCCGGCGCCTCCGCAACCATAACAACGCAGGCCTGCGAGAAAATCTATCGCGCCGCATCCGACCGCGCCGAAGTGCGGGTGCAGCTGACTGTCGGAGAAGACGGCCACATTGCCTGGCTGCCACAGGAAACCATCGTCTTCGACCGCTCGGCCTTTGCCCGCAGCCTTGACGTGGAGCTTGCCACCGGAGCCGAGGCGCTGATCCTGGAGGCTACCGTCTTCGGCCGCCTGGCCATGGGTGAACGGGCTTCGCAAGGCCATTTCCACGACCGCTGGCGCGTCCGCCAGGACGGGGCGCTGGTCCATGCAGAGGAGTTCCGCATCGGGCCGGACATTGCGGCCACCTTGAACCGTCCCGCAGCGGCCGGCGGTGCCGTCGCCGTGGCGACGCTGCTGATGGTGTCGCCACGGGCAGAGGCTTTGCTCGAGCCGGCCCGGGGCATAGTCGGCGGCCAGGGCGGCGTCAGTTTCTGGAGCGTGCGGAAATCTGGCAAGCTTCTTGCGAGGCTGTTCGCTGAGGACGGCTACCAGCTCCGCAAGCGGCTGGTGCCGCTTGTCGAATTGCTCAACGGACGGGCGGGCCTGCCCAAATTATGGTCACTCTGATTTCGATTGTGCCACCGCAGGAAAAAGCATGAATCTGACGCCGAGGGAGAAAGACAAGCTGCTGATCGCCATGGCGGCGATCGTGGCCCGCAAGCGGCTCGAACGCGGCGTCAAGCTCAATCATCCGGAAGCGATCGCGCTGATCACCGATTTCGTCGTCGAGGGTGCCCGCGACGGCCGCGCGGTCGCCGAGCTGATGGAGGCCGGCGCCCATGTCGTCACCCGGGCCCAGGTGATGGAAGGCATTGCAGAAATGATCCACGATGTGCAGGTCGAGGCGACGTTTCCAGACGGCACCAAGCTGGTGACCGTGCACGAGCCGATCAGATAACACCGCCAAGGAGAGGAAAATGCTTGAGCTGCGTCCCAACTGCGAGTGCTGCGACAAGGATCTGCCGCCCGATGCGACGGATGCGGTGATCTGCACCTTCGAATGCACCTTTTGCGCCGACTGCGCACAAAACGTGCTCGGCGGCGCCTGTCCGAATTGCGGCGGCAACTTCTCGGCCCGCCCGATCCGTCCGGCAGCGCTGCTGAAGAAATATCCGGCCTCCACCAAGCGCGTCCTCAAGGCAGAGAGCTGCGCTCCGGCCCGCAAGGCGGCGTGAGAGGTAGTCGAAGATGGAAGCTACGCCGATGATCCCCGCTACGATGAAACGCTCAACGCTGTCGGCGATCCTGCTGCTGGCGGCAGCAATGCCAGCCTATGCCCATGTCGGCGCCGGCACGGTTTGGTCCTTCACCGCCGGCTTCTCCCACCCGCTCTCCGGCCTCGATCACATGACGGCGATGATTGCCGTCGGGCTATGGGCCGCGCTCAAGGGCGACAAAGCGACCTGGGCATGGCCGCTGGCCTTCGTAAGCGTCATGCTGGCCGGCGGCGTGCTCGGCATGCTGCATGTGCCGATGCCTTTCGTCGAGCCGGCGATACTGGCGTCCGTCGTGGCACTCGGGCTGCTGGTTGCGCTCGCCGTCGATCTTCCTGTCTCGGCCGGCGTCGCCGTCATCGGCCTGTTCGCGCTGTTCCACGGCTATGCCCATGGCGCCGAGGTGCCTGAGAATGTCGGCGGACTCGGCTATATGGCGGGCTTTGCCGTTGCCACGGCATTGCTCCACGCCGTCGGCATCGCGGCCGGTCTCGGCCTCGGCTGGCGCTTCCGCGGGCTTGCCCGCGCCGCTGGCGCCGCTTGTGCCGCGATTGGCGCCGGCCTCGCTTTCGGCGTCGTGTGAGGCCGCGATGATCCCCGGCGAAATCATCACGGCAAGCGGCGAGATCGAACTGAACAAGGGTCTGGCGACGGTCACCTTGAAGGTAGCCAACAGCGGCGACCGGCCGATCCAGGTAGGCAGCCATTATCATTTCTTCGAGACCAATGAGGGACTGAGATTCGATCGCGACAAGGCCCGCGGCATGCGCCTCGACATCGCTGCCGGCACCGCCATGCGCTTCGAGCCCGGCCAAGAGCGCGACGTTACCCTGGTGCCGTTCGGCGGCAAGCGCGAGGTCTACGGATTTCAGCAGAAGATCATGGGCGCGCTGTGAGATCGAAGGCGTCGAGCAGTTTCGGCTCAGCCGGGCGGCTTGGCCGCCGCATAGATGACGACCTTTCCCGGATCGTCGAATTCCACCGCCAGAACGTCCTCGGTTTGCACTCGCCGCGAATCGATGGCGTTGAACAGCAATGCGTTCGCCTCGATCTCCTTGCGCAGCTCGGCGATGTCGTCCCGATGCTGCCTGACCTTGTTTTCGATCGCCGGCGGCGGGCCGCCTTCGGTGCGCGCGGCATCGGTAAGAAACACGATATCGACCTTGTCGAGCTTGGATGTCTTGCGCACGGCGGCGATGTTTTCACGCGTGCGGTCGATCGCCGAACTGACCTTGCCGGCTTCCGCATTTGTCTGGGTCTCTTCCTGGCCGACCTCCGAGCCGACGATCCGGTTGACGGTCTCGGCGCTGTCGAGGCTCTGCGCGTTCAGCGCGGCGTGCGGAATGCTGGCTGCCAGAAACGCGGTCGCGGCAATCCCATGCAGCCATCTGGTGTCGGAGAAGGTGGTGATCGCCATCGCTCGTTCTCAGGGTCCTTTTCGAGGCTCGTGTCAGGGCGACAGGACCGAAACGTAACGTCCCCCGTGAAGGTTCCCTTTGCGATGCGGCGGGCTGGCCGGGCGCCGGCCCGCCGCCTCGCCTCGTCAGCTCGCTTTCTTGGTGATCAGCGTCAGCGCGCCATTGGTGCTCATGCTGGCGGCGATCACCTGCGCCGAGGTGAGCCCCTTGGCTTCGAGCGCGGATTTGACCTGCGGTGTCGCGTCGATCGAGCCGCGCAGTTTCTGCAGGTCGGCATCGCTGCGCTTGGCGATCACCTCGTTGACCTTGGCTTGAGTGTCCGCGGGCAGATCCTTGATATCGACGACGTTGATCGCCTGGATGGTGGGCGCCTGCGGCTGCGCCCCGGGCGCGGCAGGAGCAGGCGCAGCCGGCGCCGGACTGGGCTGCTGCGCAGGCTGTTGCTGGGCGCTGGCGGCGGTTGCGAGCACCAGCGTGGCGGCGGCTGCCAGAAGGGTCGTTTTGCGCATGGATGTTCCTTTCCATCGATTGGCAAATGGTCGTTTTGGGGTGGCCCGGCCACCTCAAACGCTAAATGGGATCGGAAAGTGTCGCTCAGCGGGTCATTGCGTGACCATAGGATGGCGGCAATGTGGGGCCCGGCTTCGACAAGCGGTATTTCCGGGCTGTATTTCGGGAGCAATTGCTGATGGCTAAAATCACCCGCGCCGCCTACGCGCAGATGTACGGCCCGACCGTCGGCGACAAGGTCCGGCTCGCCGACACCGAGCTGTTCATCGAGGTCGAAAGGGATCTCACTCTTCACGGCGAGGAGGTGAAGTTCGGCGGCGGCAAGGTCATCCGCGACGGCATGGGCCAGAGCCAGGTGTCGCGCGCGCAAGGCGCGGTCGACACCGTCATCACCAATGCGTTGGTCGTCGATGCCACCGCCGGTATCGTCAAGGCAGATATCGGCCTCAGGGACGGCCGTATCGCCGCGATCGGCAAGGCCGGCAATCCGGATACCCAAGGCGGCGTCACCATCATCATCGGTCCCGGCACCGAGATCATCGCCGGCGAGGGGAAGATCCTGACCGCCGGCGGCTTCGACGCGCATATCCATTTCATCTGCCCGCAGCAGATCGAGGAAGCGCTGATGTCGGGCATCACCACCATGCTCGGCGGCGGCACCGGCCCGGCGCACGGCACGCTGGCCACCACCTGCACGCCTGGGCCGTGGCATCTGGCGCGCATGATCCAGTCTTTCGACGCCTTCCCGATGAATATCGGCCTGTCGGGCAAGGGCAACGCGTCGCTGCCTGCCGCGCTCGAGGAGATGGTGCTCGCCGGCGCCTGCTCGCTGAAGCTGCACGAGGACTGGGGCACGACGCCGGCTGCAATCGACTGCTGCCTGTCGGTCGCCGACGATTACGACGTGCAGGTGATGATCCACACCGACACGCTGAACGAGTCCGGCTTCGTCGAAAACACGGTCGCGGCGATCAAGGGCCGCACCATCCATGCCTTCCACACCGAAGGCGCCGGCGGCGGCCACGCGCCTGATATCATCAAGGTCTGCGGCCTGCCTAACGTCATTCCGTCCTCGACCAACCCGACACGCCCCTACACGATCAACACGCTGGCCGAACACCTCGACATGCTGATGGTCTGTCACCATCTGTCGCCGTCGATCCCCGAAGATATCGCCTTTGCCGAAAGCCGCATCCGCAAGGAAACCATCGCCGCCGAAGACATTCTGCACGACATCGGCGCCTTCTCGATCATCTCGTCGGACAGCCAGGCCATGGGCCGTGTCGGCGAAGTGGCGATCCGCTGCTGGCAGACCGCCGACAAGATGAAGCGCCAGCGCGGTTCGCTGCCGCAGGAGACCGGCGACAACGACAATTTCCGCGTCCGCCGCTACATCGCCAAATACACCATCAATCCGGCCATCGCGCATGGCCTGTCGAAGGACATCGGCTCGGTGGCGGTGGGAAAACGCGCCGACCTCGTGCTGTGGAATCCGGCCTTTTTCGGCGTCAAGCCGGACATGGTGCTGATCGGCGGCATGATCGCCGCCGCCCCGATGGGCGATCCCAACGCCTCGATCCCGACGCCGCAGCCGATGCATTACCGGCCGATGTTCGGGGCCTACGGCAAGGCGATGACCAATTCGTCGGTGACCTTCGTTTCGAAGGCCGCGCTCGACGCAGGCCTGCGCGGCAGGCTCGGCGTCGACAAGCAGATGGTCGCGGTCGAAAACACCCGCGGCGGCATCGGCAAGCATTCGATGGTGCTCAATGACGCCACGCCGCATGTCGAGGTCGACCCCGAAACCTATGAGGTCCGCGCCGACGGCGAACTCCTGACCTGCGAGCCGGCTACCGTGCTGCCGATGGCGCAACGCTACTTCCTGTTCTGAACCATAGGCGTTAGAACGACCGATGTAGAACATGCCGCGCCAGGCTTATGGACCCGCAACTCCCCTACGCCCACGACATTTTCCCGCATATCCGCATCGTCCTGGGCATGGTGATCGGCCTCGGCGTCACCCGCCTGCTGTCGGGGGTCGCCCGCATCGTCCAGCATCCCGGCCAATACCGGCTCTATCCCGTGCACCTCGCCTGGGTTGCGTCGGTGCTTTTAATGCTGGTGCATTTCTGGTGGTGGGAGTTCGGCCTGTTCCAGATCGAGAATTGGACCTTCGGCAAATACCTGTTCATCATCTTCTACGCCGTCACGCTGTTCCTGCTCTGCGCACTGCTGTTTCCGGATTCGATGCTGGACTACACCAGCTATGAGGATTTCTTTTATTCGCGCCGGGCCTGGTTCTTCGGCCTGCTGGCGGCGACCTATCTGCTCGACGTGATCGATACGCTGCTGAAAGGGCCGGAGCATTTCGCCCATTTTGGCGTCGAATATCTGATCCGCACGCCGGTTTTCGTCGCGCTTTGCGTCATTGCGATCCTGCTGCGCGACCGCCGCTTTCACATCGCCTTTGTCGCCGGCGCGCTCGTCTATCAGATATCGTTCATCCTGCGGCTCTTCGACACGATCGTCTGAGCCCCATTGGGGCGGCGGACGCGATAGGCTAGGCTTTTTGGGAGAGGCAGTTTTTACATGAAGCTCGATATTCGCACCGACTTCACCAAATTCCCGCGCGCCGTCTCCGTCCTGGCCGCGGGCGAAGCCGGAACCACCACGCCATACGACAGTGCGGTGCTTGCCCATGACGAGCGGCATCTGCGCCGTCGCGCCATCGAAACGGCCCGTAGCGACAAGGTGCTGGTCGACCTGCCCGAACCGGTGACCTTGAACCATAGTGACCGGCTGGTGCTGGAGGATGGCCGCCACATCGAGATCATCGCGGCCGAGGAGGCGCTCTACGACGTCCGGGCCAGCGACCCTGTCCATCTGGCAGAGCTTGCCTGGCACATCGGCAACCGCCATCTCGCAGCCGCCATCGAAGCTGGGCGCATCCTCATTCTGCGCGACCATGTCATCAAGGCGATGCTGGAGGGATTGGGCGCCACCGTTAGCGACGTCTCCGAGCCGTTCAAGCCGGTGCGCGGCGCCTATTCCGGGCATGGCGGCCACGGCCACGCTCATGCCGAGGCGCATGCGCACAGCCACGCCGAAGCGCATTCCCATACCCATAGCGAATCGCATTCCCACAGCCATTCGCATGACCATGACCATGACTGACCAGCCTTCCAACGTTGCCCAGCCTTCCAATATTGCTTTGTTGCGGCTGATGGCGTGGCTGTCGCCTTCCTTCCCGGTCGGCGGCTTTTCCTACAGCCATGGTCTCGAGCAAGCCGTGCATGCCGGGCTGGTTGCCGACAGCAAAGAGCTCGCCGCGTGGCTGGAAACGCTGGTCGAGATGGGTTCGGGCTGGAATGATGCGGTGCTGTTTGCCGAAAGCTGGCGCAGGGGGCGCGAAACCGGCGATCTCGATGAAATCGTCGCCCTTGCCGAAGCTCTGGCAGGCTCGCGCGAGCGCCATGCCGAGACCATGCTGCAGGGCGCTGCTTTCCTGAAGGCGGCCTTCGCCTGGCCGTGCCAGGTGCTGGATCGCCTGCCGGCCGAATGTGCCTATTGCGTTGCCGTCGGCGCCGTTGCCGGCGATCACGGCATTGCGCTGCGGGACGCCCTGGCGGCCTTTCTGCAGGCCTTCTTCTCCAATCTCGTCCAGGCCGCGATCCGGCTCGGCATCGTTGGCCAGAGTGCCGCGATGACGCTACTGGCCGCCTTCGAACCGCTTGCCCTGGCCACGGCCGACCGCGCTGCCGGCTCGACCCTCGATGATCTCGGCGGCTGCGCTTTCATCTCCGACGTCACGGCGATGAAGCACGAAGCCCAGTATTCGCGGCTGTTCCGCTCATGATCGTCCTCGCTTTCGCGCTCTCGCTGGTCCTGCTGTTGATCACAGCACTGCATGTCTATTGGGGCATTGGCGGCATCTGGCCGGGCAGGGACGCCGCCTCCTGCGCTCGCGCGGTCATCGGCTTTCGCGGCGTCGACGAGATGCCGGCACCCTTCGCCAGCTTCGCCGTTGCCGCCTGCCTCGGCCTGGCGACGCTGTGGCCGATGGCGCTCGAAGGCGTGTTCGCCACGCCCTTTCCCAAGGCCGGGCTGGCCGCCACGGCGCTGCTCATCGCGCTGGTCTTCCTGGCGCGCGGCATTGCCGGCTTCACGCCGTGGTGGCGCCGGCTGGCGCCCGAACAGCCTTTCGCGCGGCTTGATGTCAGCTACTATTCGCCGCTCTGTCTGTTGATCGGGCTCGGCTTCGCCATTCTTGCCATCACGGAGTTCCCTAGATGACACAAGCCAACGGTCCTCTTCGCATCGGCATCGGCGGCCCGGTCGGCTCCGGCAAGACGACGCTCACCGAAAAGCTCTGCAAGGCGCTGCGTGACGAGTTCTCGATCGCCGTCGTCACCAACGACATCTACACCAAGGAAGATGCCATGATGCTGGCCCGGCTTCAGGCGCTGCCCGAGGATCGCATCATCGGCGTCGAGACCGGCGGCTGCCCGCACACCGCCATTCGCGAGGACGCCTCGATCAATCTGCAGGCGATCGCCGAGATGACCAAAAAATTCCCGGATCTCGACATCGTCTTCATCGAATCGGGCGGCGACAACCTCGCCGCCACCTTCTCGCCGGACCTTGCCGACCTGACGCTCTATGTCATCTCGGTTTGCCAGGGCGAGGAGATTCCGCGCAAGGGCGGACCGGCGATCACCCGGTCCGATTTCCTGGTCATCAACAAGAGCGACCTTGCGCCCTATGTGAACGTCAATCTCGACATCATGGAACGCGACGCTGCCCGCATGCGCGGCAAACGGCCGTTTGGCTTCACCGACCTGTCGCGCGGCAAGGGCCTGCAGGAGGTGATCGATTTCATCGTCGAGCATGGCGGGCTTCGGGTCGGCGCGGCCACCAGCACGGCGGCATAACGGCGCTCGCCTGTACCAAACGAAACCGGTTGCGCGTGTTCCAGCCGCGCGGCATCCTTGCTTCTTTCACGGAGGTTACGATGAGCATCACGCGCCTGCAGAAGGAAGTGCTGACCAACCTGCCGTTCTATGAGGAGCGCGTCGATCTGGCTTGCGCCTTCCGCTGGACGGCGCGGCTTAACATGCATGAGGCGGTGGCCAATCATTTTTCGCTGGCGGTCAACGACGATGGCTCGCAATTCCTGATGAACCCTAACCAGGTGCATTTCTCGCGTATCAAGGCGAGCGATCTGCTTCTGATCGACGCCAATGATCCCGACACGCTGGTCGGCCCGAATGCGCCCGACCCGACGGCGTGGGGCCTGCATGGTGCCATCCATCGCAACGTGCGTCATGCACGCTGCGTCATGCATGTCCACTCGATCCACGCCACCGTGCTTGCCTCGCTCGCTGACTCGACGTTGCCGCCGATCGACCAGAACTCGGCGATCTTCTTCAACCGCCATGTCGTCGACGCTCATTATGGCGGGCTGGCCTTCGAGGAAGAGGGCGAGCGCTGCTCGCAGCTTCTTGTCGACCCGAAGGTCAAGGTGATGGTGATGGGCAACCATGGCGTGCTGGTCATCGGCGACAGCGTCGCCGACACCTTCAACCGCATGTTCTATTTCGAGCGCGCCGCCGAAACCTATATCAAGGCGCTGTGGACCGGCCGGCCGCTGCGGGTACTGTCGGATGAGATCGCGGAGAAAGCGGCAAGGGAACAGGAAGACTATCCCGGCCAGGCCGAGCGCCACCTTTCCGAACTGAAGGCGATCCTCGACGAGCAGGAGCCTGCCTACCGGAGTTGAGCGCGGTCCCGCCGGGCCTGGCTTAAAGCCCGAGTTCGGCCCGCAATTCGCCGGCGCTGTTGATGACAATCGCCCCCGGCGGCCCCTCCATGGGCACCTCTGGCCAGAAAATCGTCTTCATTCCAGCTGCCAGCCCCGCCGTGGCGCCGGTCACGCTGTCGTCGACCGCCACGGCCTCGGCGGGATCGACGTCGGCCAACCAGGCGGCGCGCAGGAAAGGTTCGGCATGCGGCTTGCCTTCACGCACGTCGTTGCGGCTGACCGTCTTCATGCCGGGATATACGAGGCCTACGGCGCGCAGATTGGCATCGACGATCAGCCTGTCGGAGTTGGACACCACCGCTTGCGGCACGCCAAGCGCGAGCAGCTCATTGAAAATCTCGATCGCGCCGGTGCGTGGCGTCAGCGTTTCGGCCATCGGCAGATAGTGATCGTACTTGCGCACGATCCAGTCGTCGAAAGGCAGGTCGAGGCCGAACTCGTCGCGCAGCATTTCGTAGACCGGCCATGCGGCGATGCCGAGCACGCGCTCATGCAGGTCGGCCGGCGGCGCGATGCCGACGCTGTGCAGCGCCGCAATCAGCGCCGCCTCGTGCAGCGGCTCGCTGTCGACCAGCGTGCCGTCCATATCCCAGAAAACCGCTTTCGGCGTCATGCAAGGCTCCATTCTCAAAAAATTCCTTAAAGCGTTTAGCGCGCGAGATAAACCGCCGCGTCCCCGCTAATGCATGTCGCGCAAAGTGTGCAGCGGTTTTGCGATGACGACATGCATAAAAAGGAACCTAAAACGCGTCGCATGAGGTCGATCGAACGCAACGCGCTTTAGAACCGTGATTGGTGCGACCTCGACAGCCTTGCTGTTGCAACGAGACTGGGTCGACCTGTCACTTCGCTCCAAACACCCAAGTTTCATCACTAAGCAATTGCTCTTACAATAGGCAATTGCGCGCAAGTTCATTCCCTGCGAAACTACTGCGCTCCGCCTCTTATGCTCGGCGGGGTTGGGAGGCAGGAACTTGAATTCGCGGCAGGACAGCGGCGGCAACAGGCTGGACGACGCGGCGCGTGCCGGCTGGCTCTATTATGTCGCAGGCAACACCCAGGACCAGATCGCCGCCACGCTTGGCATCTCGCGGCAGACGGCGCAGCGGCTGGTGTCGCTCGCAGTCTCCGAAGGGCTGATCAAGGTGCGCGTCGACCATCCGATCGCCAATTGCCTCGACCTTGCGGCACGGCTGAAATCGCGCTTTGCGCTCGATCTGGTCGAGGTGGTGCCGAGCGACCCTTCTTCTTCCTCCACCGTCATCGGCGTCGCCGAGGCGGCGGCGGCCGAGATCGAACGGCGGCTGCGGTCGCCGGTGCCGATCGTCATGGCGATCGGCACCGGCCGCACGCTGAAGGCCGCGATCGAGCAACTGCCGCCGATGGAATGCCCGCAGCACAAAGTGGTGTCGCTGACCGGCAACATCTCGCCGGACGGCTCGGCGGCCTTCTACAACGTCATCTTCACCATGGCCGACAGGGTCAAGGCGCGTTCGTTTCCGATGCCTTTGCCGGTCATCGCTTCCTCGCCCGAGGAGCGCGAGATGCTGCTCAGCCAGCCGATGATCCAGCCGACGCTGGCGCTTGCGGCCGAGGCCGACGTCACCTTTGTCGGCATCGGCGATCTCGGCCCGAAAGCGCCGCTTTACGAAGACGGCTTCATTTCGGAGGGCGAATTAAAGGCGCTGCAGAAGGCCGGCGGCGTCGCCGAGATCGTCGGCTGGGTATTCGATCGTGACGGCCGCATGATCGAGGGCATCACCAATGATCGGGTGTCGTCGGCGCCGCTGCCGTCGCGCGAAAAGTCGCTGGTGATCGCGCTTGCCATGGGCGACCGCAAGCTGCCGGGCATCTTCGCCGCCGTCAACCGGCGGTTGGTCAACGGCCTCATCACCGATGAGCGGACCGCCGCCGCCTTGCTGGCGGGCGCATGATCTCCGAGCCGCTGGCGGTCGGAAACGATCATGTGAAATCGAAACGCATCTGAATCCCCGATAAAACGAGCGTCACTACTGGTGCCGGCCGCAAGGATCGTTGCCGTCGAGAAAGCCCATGTCGCGCTGCAGATGCGGCGGCAGCTCCCGGACGTCGAGATAGGCCCGTTTCCGCGCCGCGTGCCTTGCCAATCCCCGCGCCAACCGTGAAAACCAGCCATGGGCTGGAGCAAGAAGCAGCTTTTCCTGTATTGTGGTCATGATCGTCAGCCTTCGCTATCCCTAGGCGTAATTGATCTTCAATACGGAATATCGGTAGGACCGGCCGGTGCCGCCAATCAAACGTCGATCACTGCCCATAAGGAGGGCTTATGCCGGAGCTCAATTCACGACAGCTGGTTTCGCAGCTTCCTCCGCTTCAGGCGATCCGGGTGTTCGAGGCGGTGGCGCGGCATCTCTCGTTCACCAAGGCCGCCCAGGAGCTTGGCATGACGCAGGCGGCGGCAAGCTATCAGATCAAGCTTCTGGAGGAGCGCATCGGCGCGCCCCTGTTCTTGCGCCAGCCAAAACAGATCGTGCTGACCGAACCCGGCCAGCGCCTGGCGCCCGCGGTCAGCGAGGCGTTCGCGCTGTTGAGCGGCGCCTATGCCGCCGCGCGCACCGGCGCCGACGGCTTGCTTTGCGTTTCGACGCTGCTGACATTTGCCTCCAATTGGCTGGCGCAGCATCTCGGTTCGTTCCAGGTCGCGCATCCGTCGCTGGCGGTGCGCGTCGATACTTCGAACAGGGTTGTCGACTTTGCCAGAGAGGATATCGACATCGCCATCCGCTCCGGCGGTGGCAACTGGCCGGGCGTCGAGACCCATATGCTTTTCAGGGCCGATTTCACGCCGGTCCTTAGTCCAAAGCTCGCGGCAAGCATCGGCGGAGTCAAGGAGCCGGCCGACCTGCTGCGGCTGCCGATCCTCGACCCGGGTGACATCTGGTGGCGGGACTGGTTTGCCGCCGCCGGCCTGCCGGTCGAGGATCTGGCCAGGCGTCCCGGCACCAGCATGGGCGCGCAGGCCTACGAGGCCAATGCCGCGATTGCCGGCCACGGCGTGGCGATCGTTACCAAGGCGCTGTTCAAGACCGAACTTGCCGACGGCCGCCTGATCCAGCCCTTTGATCTGGTCGGTGACGACGGCCACGCCTATTGGCTGGTCTATCCGACGGCACGACGCAACGTGCCGAAGATCCGCGCCTTCCGCGATTGGATCCTGAGTGAAATCGCTTGCCAGTAGGCTGAATCCCAGCAAGCCCGATAGCAAAGCGCCGGGCCCAATCAGCCCGGCCGAATCCTTCGTCAGACATGCCGCAAACGTCCCAGGCTTGCCGCTGCACAAGACCCGGCGTGCTGCGCTGCAGCAACGAATCCGTCTTGACATAATTCATCGCAAGTGAGTAATTGCTCACAGCCAAGGCAAATGCTCATCTTGGTTTATGGGAGGAATTTTGATGAAACTTCGCACGTTCACCCTAGGCCTGTTCTCGGCCAGCGCGCTCGCTTTCGCCGCGCATGCCGAATCCATCACCATCGCCACGGTCAACAATGGCGATATGGTCCGCATGCAGAAGCTGACCGACGACTTCACCGCCAAGAATCCCGACGTCCAGCTGCAGTGGGTCACGCTCGAGGAAAACGTTCTGCGCGAGCGCGTCACCACCGACATCGCCACCAAGGGTGGCCAGTACGACGTGATGACTATCGGCACCTATGAAGTGCCGATCTGGGCCAAGCAGAACTGGCTTTTGCCGCTCGACAAACTCGGCGACGATTACGACGTCAAGGACATCATCCCGGCCATAGCCGGCGGCCTGTCGGTCGACGGCAAGCTCTACGCAGCCCCGTTCTACGGCGAAAGCTCCTTCGTCATGTACCGCAAGGACCTGATGGAAAAGGCCGGGCTCAAGATGCCCGATGCACCGACCTGGGACTTCATCAAGCAGGCCGCCGACAAGATGACCGACCGCGCCAACGGCGTGAACGGCGTCTGCCTGCGCGGCAAGGCCGGCTGGGGCGAGAACATGGCCTTCCTGACCGCCATGTCGAACTCGTTCGGCGCGCGCTGGTTCGACGAGAACTGGAAGCCGCAATTCGACCAGCCCGAATGGAAGAACACGCTGCAGTTCTATGTCGACCTGATGAAGGCCGACGGCCCCGAGGGCGCGTCGTCCAACGGCTTCAACGAAAACCTGGCGCTGTTCCAGCAGGGCAAATGCGGCATGTGGATCGACGCTACCGTCGCTGCCTCCTTCGTTTCCGACCCGAAGAACTCCACCGTCGCCGACAAGGTCGGCTATGCGCTGGCGCCGGACAATGGCCTCGGCAAGCGCGGCAATTGGCTGTGGGCATGGTCGCTAGCCATCCCCGCCGGCACGCAGAAGGCCGACGCCGCTCAAAAGTTCGTAGCCTGGGCAACCAGCAAGCACTATGCCGAGCTCGTCGCCTCGAAGGAAGGCTGGGCCAACGTTCCGCCGGGAACGCGCTCGTCGCTCTATGCCAATCCCGAATACCAGAAGGCAGCACCTTTCGCCAAGATGACGCTGGACTCGATCAACTCCGCCGATCCGACGCACCCGACCGTCAAGCCGGTGCCTTATGTCGGCGTCCAGTTCGTCGCCATTCCTGAGTTCCAGGGTCTCGGCACCACCGTCGGCCAGCTCTTCTCGGCGGCACTTGCCGGCCAGTCGAGCGTCGACGATGCCTTGAAGCAGGCGCAGGACGCCGCCACCGCGACGATGACCGAGGGCGGTTACATCAAGTAAGCTCCTCCGGGTGCCGGTTGCCAATGGCGACCGGCAACGGCCGCCCGAATCCCAGTTCGGGCGGCCAGCTTTCACACCGCTGAAAAACTTGGCCGACCTCGAAGGGTGACCGTCATGGCTACTCAGCAGACCCGTTCGCTTGCCCGTTTCATGATGGCGCCATCCGTGGTGCTGCTGCTGGTCTGGATGATTGTGCCGCTGGCATTCACGCTGTGGTTTTCCTTCCAGCAATACAACCCGCTCAATCCGATGCGCGACGGCTTCGTCGGGTTTTCGAACTACGCGCTGTTCTATTCCAACCCGGCATTCCTGCAGTCGATCCTCAACACGCTCACCATCGTCGTCAGCGTGCTTTTGATCACGGTGATCGGCGGTATTCTGCTCGCCCTTCTGCTCGATCAGCCGATGTGGGGACAGGGCATCGTCCGCATCCTTGTCATCTCGCCGTTCTTCGTCATGCCACCGGTGGCAGCACTGGTCTGGAAGAACATGATCATGCATCCGCAGTACGGGGTTTTCGCCGATATTGCGCGCTTCTTCGGCGGGCAGCCGATCGATTGGTTCGGGCAGCATCCGCTCCTGGCGATCATCATCATCGTTGCCTGGCAATGGCTGCCGTTTGCTACGCTGATCCTGTTGACCGCGCTTCAGTCGCTCGACGGCGAGCAGAAGGAAGCCGCCGAAATGGACGGCGCCGGCTTCATCAGCCGCTTCATCTATTTGACGCTGCCTCATATGTCGCGCGCCATAACCGTCGTCATCCTGATCCAGACGATCTTCCTGCTGTCGGTCTATGCCGAGATCCTCGTCACCACCAATGGCGGCCCGGGTTACGCCTCCACCAACCTGCCCTTCCTCGTCTATCAGAAGGCATTGCTGGAGTTCAAAATCGGCCAGGCGTCCGCCGGCGGTATCATTGCCGTCATTCTCGCCAACATCGTTGCCTTCTTCGCCATGCGCGCTGTCGGCAAGAACCTGGATAAATAAGGGAGGATAAGATGGCACGTGCGCTGAACCACCCCCACTCCGTCCCGCTGCGCGGGACACCTCTCCCCCTGCCCGGGGTAGAGGAAAGGCCTGCATCGAAACCGCGCCCTTCCTCCACCCCCTCGATCGGGGGAGAGGTGGGTTGCGCAGCAAACCGGAGTGGGGGTCGACCCTGCCGCCAACATCGCCGATAGGGAGGACCTGACCATGGCACGTGCAGTCACCACCCAGCACAAGACGATTGCTACCGCGGCCGCCTGGATCGTCGCGCTGCTGATCTTCTTCCCGATCCTCTATACGATCATCACTTCGTTCAAGTCGGAGCAGGAGGCTATCCAGGGCTTCAACCTGTTCCCGTCGGGAACCACGGAGAGCTATTCCGAGGTCCAGGCGCAGAACGGCTATTTCAAATTCTTCCTGAACTCGGTGTTCCTGTCGGTCGGCTCGACCATCCTGGCTCTGCTCGTCGCCATACCGGCGGCATGGTCGATGGCGTTTTCGCCGGGCAAACGCACCAAGGACATCCTGATGTGGATGCTTTCCACCAAGATGATGCCGGCCGTCGCCGTGCTGTTTCCGATCTATCTGATCTTCCGCGATACCGGTCTGCTCGACAGCCGCATCGGCCTGATGGTCATGCTGATGCTGATCAACCTGCCGATCGTGGTCTGGATGCTTTACACCTATTTTCGCGAGATCCCGGGCGAGATCCTGGAAGCGGCGCGCATGGACGGCGCATCGCTCTGGAACGAGATCATCTATGTGCTGACGCCGATGGCGGTCCCCGGCATCGCCTCGACCATGCTGCTCAACATCATTCTCGCCTGGAACGAGGCGTTCTGGACGATCCGGCTGACCACCACCGAGGCCGCGCCGCTCACCGCTTTCATCAGCTCCTTCTCCAGCCCGCAGGGGCTGTTCTGGGCCAAGCTTTCGGCCGCCTCGACGCTGGCGATCGCACCGATACTGATCATGGGCTGGTTCAGCCAGAAGCAGCTGGTCCGAGGCCTGACATTCGGTGCGGTAAAGTAGCGGGCATCGCCTGACGCAAAACGAAAAGATAGCCCTTCGGGGGAGGAAACCATGGGAAACATCACGCTCAAGAACGTCTCCAAATCCTTCGGGGCGACGTCCATCATCCCCGGCCTCGATCTCGTCATCGAGGACGGAGAGTTCGTCGTCTTCGTCGGCCCGTCGGGCTGCGGCAAATCCACCCTGTTGCGTCTGATCGCCGGTCTCGAGGATACCAGCGGCGGCACCATCATCATCGATGGTCGCGACGTCACCGGCGAGGCGCCGGCCAAGCGCAAGCTGGCTATGGTGTTCCAGTCCTATGCGCTCTACCCGCACATGACGGTGGCCAAGAACATCGCCTTCCCGCTGAAGATGGCGGGCGAGGACCAGGCGACCATCGACAAGAAGGTGAAGGACGCCGCGCGGATCCTGAACCTCACCAACTACCTCGACCGCCGCCCCGGCCAGCTCTCCGGCGGCCAACGGCAGCGCGTCGCCATCGGCCGCGCCATCGTGCGCCAGCCGTCGGCCTTCCTGTTCGACGAGCCTTTGTCCAATCTCGACGCGGCGCTGCGCGGCACCATGCGGCTGGAGATCAGCGAGCTGCATCACCAGCTCAAGACAACCATGGTCTACGTCACCCACGACCAGATCGAGGCGATGACCATGGCCGACAAGATCGTCGTGCTCAATGCCGGCAATATCGAGCAGGTCGGCTCGCCGATGGAGCTCTATAAGACGCCGAAGAACCTGTTCGTCGCCGGCTTCATAGGTTCGCCGAAGATGAACCTGATCGAAGGCGCGCCGGCCGCCAAATATGGCGCCAAGACGGTCGGCATCCGCCCGGAGCATATGAACATTTCGAAGACGTCAGGCGACTGGAAGGCGACGGTCGGGGTTGCCGAGCATCTCGGCTCCGACACGTTTTTGCACGTCCAGGCGGATGGTGTCGGGCAGCTGACGGTGCGTGCCGACGGCGAGTTGGCCGCCCATCACGGCGACACGATCTACCTGACGCCGGAAAAGGCCAAGCTGCATCGTTTCGGCGCCGACGGGAAGGCGATGCTGCAATGAGGCTCCGGGGTAAATCGGCGCTGATTACCGGATCGGCGCGCGGCATCGGCAGGGCGTTTGCCGAAGCCTACATGCGCGAAGGGGCGACGGTCGCGATTGGCGACATCAATCTCGAAGCCGCCGAGAAGACGGCTTCGGAAATCGGCCGCAACGCCTACGCGGTAAAGCTCGACGTCACCGATCTCGCGTCTATCGATGAGGCCGTCAAGGCAGTCGAAGCCAGGGCCGGCGGCCTGGATATCTTGATCAACAACGCTGCTTTGTTCGACCTGGCGCCGATCGTCGAGATCACCAAGACAAGCTACGACAAATTGTTTTCGGTCAACGTCGCCGGCACGCTGTTTACGTTGCAGGCCGCCGCCCGTTCGATGATTGCCCGGGGCAAGGGCGGCAAGATCATCAACATGGCAAGCCAGGCCGGGCGCCGCGGCGAGGCGCTGGTCACCGTCTACTGCGCCACCAAGGCGGCGGTCATCTCGCTCACCCAGTCGGCAGGGCTCGACCTGATCAAACACCGCATCAACGTCAATGCCATCGCCCCGGGTGTCGTCGACGGCGAGCATTGGGACCATGTCGATGCCTTGTTCGCCAAGTTCGAGAACCGGCCGAGGGGCGAGAAGAAGAGGCTGGTCGGCGAAGCCGTGCCTTATGGCCGCATGGGCACGGCGCAAGACCTCACCGGCATGGCGGTGTTCCTGGCCAGCGATGAGGCCGAGTACATCGTCGCCCAGACCTACAATGTCGATGGCGGCCAGTGGATGAGTTGAGTGGGCGAAGGCGCTCTTCCCCCCGTCTCCTCCACGGGGGGAAGAGCCGTCCCGCTAAAGGGTAAAAGCAGATGACCGTGAAACTCTCTTCTTCCATCCTCGCCAAGCTGCCGCCCAAGGTCGCCGGCCCGAAATATGATCGCGCCGCGCTCAAGGCCGGCATCGTGCATTTCGGCGTCGGCAATTTCCATCGCTCGCACCAGGCCGTCTATCTCGACGACCTGTTCAATTCGGGTGTCGGCCACGACTGGGCCATTGTTGGCGCCGGCGTCTTCGAGGGCGAGAAGGTCGGCCGCGGCAAGTTGCAGGAGCAGGACTGGCTGACCACCGTGGTCGAGCAGGACAGCGGCCATATGAGCGCGCGCGTCACCGGCGTCATGATCGACTTCCTGGTGCCGGGCGATGCGGCCGCAATCGTCGAGCGGCTTGCCGATCCGGCGATCAAGATCGTCTCCCTGACCATTACCGAGGGCGGCTATTTCATCGATCCGGCATCCGGCGTCTTCAATCCGACACATCCCGACATCGTTGCCGACGCTGAGCCGGGGGCGACGCCGAAGACCGTCTTCGGCCTCGTCCTCGCCGGGCTGCTGCGCCGCCGCGCCGACGGTATCGTGCCCTTCACAATCATGTCCTGCGACAACATCCCCCATAACGGCCACGTCACCTCAGATGGCGTCATCGGCCTTGCGCGGCTGATCGACGAAGGTTTGGCAAACTGGGTGAGCGAGAACGTTGCCTTTCCCAATGGCATGGTCGACCGCATCACGCCGGCCACCACCGACCGCGAGCGCGGCATTCTCTCCAGCGAGTTCGGCCTCGACGACAATTGGCCGGTGTTTTGCGAACCGTTCAAGCAATGGGTGCTGGAGGACCGTTTCACCGACGGCCGCCCGCCGCTGGAAAAGGTCGGCGTGCAGTTCGTCAGCGACGTCGCGCCCTATGAGCTGATGAAGATCCGCATCCTCAATGGCGGCCATGCGACCATCGCCTATCCGGCCGGGCTGATGGACATCCATTTCGTCGATGAGGCGATGCAGGAGCCGCTGGTACGCGGCTTCCTCGACAAGCTCGAGCATGACGAAATCATCCCGACCGTGCCGCCGGTTCCGGACACCGACCTCGAAGATTACTACCAGCTCATCGAGCACCGCTTCTCCAATCCGAAGATCGGCGACACCATACGCCGGCTTTGCCTCGACGGCTCCAACCGCCAGCCGAAATTCATCATTCCGACCATCGCCGACCGGCTGAAGGCTGGCAAAAGTGTCACCGGCCTTGCACTGGAATCGGCGCTCTGGTGTCGCTACTGCTTCGGCACGACGGATTCCGGTGCCGTCACCGAGCCCAACGACCCGAACTGGGGCCGGTTGCAGGCGACGGCCAAGGCGGCCAGGGACATGCCTGCCGCCTGGCTTGCCATGGAGGACATCTATGGCGATGTCGGCCGCTCGCCGCCGTTCGCTGAAGCCTTCGGCCAAGCGCTGAGACTGCTGTGGGCGGACGGCGCGCGCGCGACACTGACGCGCTATCTCGCCGGCGACCTCTGAAGCCGATCCAGCGCGATGACGCCTGAACTGGTCATTTTCGACTGTGACGGCGTGCTGGTGGACAGTGAGATGCTGTCCGTCTCGGCATTGCTGGAGATGATCGCGCTTGCCGGCGGCAACGTCAGCGAGGACATTGCCTACGAGCACTTCCTCGGCAAGAGCATGAAGAGCGTCCGCGAAATCCTCGCAAGCGACTTCGGGCTCGATCTCACCGACCAGCATCTGACCGAGATGCGCTCCGAACTGATGCGCAGATTCCGCGAGGAGCTGAAACCGATGCCAGGTATCGCACAGGTCCTGCCGAGGCTCGGCGTACCGTGCTGCGTCGCCTCCTCCGGCACCCTGGAACGCATCCGCTATGCGCTCGACGTCACCGGGTTGCTTGGGCTGCTGGAGCCGCATTTGTTCAGCGCCGCCATGGTGGCGCGGGGCAAACCGGCGCCCGATCTCTTTCTCCATGCAGCAGATAAAATGAGAGCGGCCCCGCGAAACTGCCTCGTCGTCGAGGACAGCCCGGCCGGCATCGAAGCGGCGCGGGCGGCCGGCATGCGCGTCCTTGCCTTCACCGGCGGCTCGCACACCGGCAACCCGGCATTGAAAGCGCGGCTTGCGTCGAGTGAGCCGGACTTTATATTCGCTGACATGCTGCAATTGCCCGATCTGATTGCAGGCCTGGGAGCGAGAGCAAGAACACCTTGACCAACAGTTTCGTTTGCGCGGTCGATGTCGGCACCGGAAGCGCTCGTGCCGGCATTCTCGACACCGGTGGCGCCTTGCTCGGCCGCGCCGAGCACCCGATCGCCATGCAACAGCCGAAGGCCGACCATGCCGAGCACGATTCGCAGGATATATGGTCGGCGGTGTGCATGGCCGTCCGCGCTGCCCGCGAAAAGGCGGGCGTGCGGGCCGAGGATATCGTCGGCATCTCCTTTGATGCCACCTGCTCGCTGGTGGTGCGAGACCGGCATGGCGGCCAGCTCAGCGTGTCCGTCACTGGTGAAAGGCGCTGGGACACCATTGTCTGGCTCGACCATCGCGCAATTGCCGAGGCCGACGAATGCACTGAAAGCGGCCACGCTGTGCTCGACTATATCGGCGGCGTCATGTCGCCGGAAATGGAGACGCCGAAGCTGATGTGGCTGAAGCGCAACCTGCCCGGAACATGGAACGAAGCCGGCTATCTATTCGACCTCACCGACTTCCTCACCTGGAAGGCAAGCGGCTCGCTCTCCCGTTCACAATGCACGCTGACCGCCAAATGGACCTATCTAGCCCATGAAGCGACCGGCTGGCGGCGCGACTTCTTCGAAGCCGTCGGGCTCGGCGATATCTTTGAGCACGGCAACCTGCCGGAAAAGGCAAGCCCGGTCGGTGCCGATATCGGCCCGCTCGGCGCGCAAGCCGCGACGGAGCTTGGCCTCACCGAAAAATGCCGGGTCGGCGCCGGCGTCATCGATGCCTATGCCGGCGCGCTTGGCGTGCTCGGCGGTTTCGCCGGTGACGCGACGAACATCGGCCGCCATCTGGCCCTGATTGCCGGTACGTCGAGTTGCGTCATGGCGATGTCGCCCGATCCGCAGCCTTTCGCCGGTGTCTGGGGCCCATATTATGGCGCAGCCCTTCCCGGCCTGTGGCTGTCGGAAGGTGGCCAGTCGGCCACCGGCGCGCTGCTCGACCACATCATCCGCTGGCATGGCGCCGGCGGCGAGCCGGATGCCGCCATGCATGCCAGGATTGCCCACCGCGTCGCCGAGTTGCGTGCCGCCGAGGGCGAAAACCTCGCCGCAAGGCTGCACGTACTGCCCGATTTTCACGGCAACCGCTCGCCGCTCGCCGACCCGCATGCCGTCGGCGTCATCAGCGGGCTGACGCTGGATGCCTCCTTCGACAGTCTGTGCAAGCTCTACTGGCGCACCGCCGTCAGCATCGCGCTTGGCGTCCGTCATGTGCTGGAAGCGCTGAACGAGAACGGCTATCTGATCGACACGCTGCACGTCACCGGCGGCCACACCAAGAACCCGCTGTTGATGGAGCTCTATGCCGATGCAACCGGCTGCACGGTGGTCGAGCCGCTGGCGGACGAGGCGGTGCTGCTCGGCACCGGCATGATTGCCGCCACCGCGGCCAGGCTTTTTCCCGATTTGAACGCTGCCTGCGTCGCCATGCAACAGGGCGGCAGGACGCGAGAGCCCAATCCGGCTGCCGCCGGCCGGTTCGATCGCGACTACCGCGTGTTTCTCGAAATGCACAGGCAAAGGCAGGCGCTGGACGCGATCCGATAAATCGGGATCGGTTGCTATCTCTGGTTCCAGCGCCGGATGACCGGCTCGTCAAGGTCGTGCTCATAACCGAGCACGCTTATGCTGGCGGTATCCAGCACGAAAAACGCGCCGGCTTGCGGCGGCAGGCCGAGCCAGCGTGCGGCCAGCACCCTAAGGAAATGCGAGCTTGAGAAGACCAGGACATTGCTGCCGACCTCGCGCAACTGGCTGACGATCCGGTCCGCCCTCGAGCCGACATCCGTGGCGGACTCGCCGCTCGGGCAGCCGTCGCGAAAGAGACGCCAGCCGGGGCGCTCGGCGAGGATTTGCTTGGTGGTCAATCCCTCATAGGCACCATAATCCCACTCCGCCAGATCGTCCTTCTTCACGCCTGACGAGCCGAAGCCGGCCAGCGCACAGGTGTTGAAGGCGCGCTGCGACGGGCTCGACCACACCGCCGAGAAGGACAGGCCCTTGAGCCGCTCAGCGATCCGCCTTGCCGCTTCCTCGCCGGCCGGCGTCAGCGGTATGTCGGTTCGGCCGGTATGTTTTCCGGACGCACTCCATTCCGTCTCGCCATGCCGAACCAGATAGATTTCGGGAAACGCGCTCATCAGGCTGCCTTTCAAATGGATTCTGCCGCGACCATAGCGGCTTCCATAGCCTCTCCAATAGCCTGCATTGAACCGACTGGCTTAACCCTTCCGCAAGTCAGCCTCTTGCCACCGGTGCCCATTTGATAGACAAACCCGTCGTAATGCGGAATCCGGCCGATCTTGGCCATTTTCCGCGCTGAGACGCGGCTTCCGGCTCTTGCCGACGTGCCGCAATCGGATAGGCGGAAAACTAGAATGTCTGCGATCGAAGCCGACGCTCGCGCGCCGGAAAACCTTTGGCGTCGGGAAATCAGGGCGATGCTGGCGCTCGCCTGGCCGATGGTGCTGACCAATCTCGGCCAGACCGCGATGACCGCTACCGACGTCATGATGATGGGGCGGCTGGGGCCGGACACGCTGGCCAGCGGTGCGCTTGGTGCCAATCTCTACTTCATGCCGCTCATCTTCGGGCTCGGCCTGATGCTGGCGACCTCGCCGATGATGGCGACCGAGCTCGGCCGTCGCCGGCACTCGGTGCGCGACCTGCGCCGCACCGTGCGCCAGGGTCTGTGGCTGGCGATCCTCATTTGCATTCCGATATGGGCCCTTCTCTGGCACGGCGAGAGCGTGTTGCTGGCCATGGGTCAGGAACCGGCGCTGGCGCACCAGGCCGGCATCTATCTGCGCTGGCTCGAATGGGCGGTGCTGCCCTTTTTCGGCTACATCGTCCTGCGCTCGTTCATTTCGGCGCTGGAGCGGCCGGGCTGGGCGCTGATCATCGTCTTCGTTGCCGTCGCCTGCAACGCCTTCTTCAACTGGCTGTTCATGTTCGGCAATCTCGGCATCCAATCGATGGGCATCACCGGCTCCGGCCTCGCCACCACTCTGTCCAGCACGTTGATGTTCGCCGGCATGGCGGCGGTGGTGATGCTTGAGAAGAAATTCCGGCGCTATCGTCTGTTCGGACGCTTCTGGCGCGCCGATTGGCCGCGCTTCAAGGGCCTGCTGCGGCTCGGCCTGCCGATCGCCGGCCTGCTGGCGTTCGAGGTGACGATCTTCAACGCGGCGGCCTTTCTCATGGGCCTGATCGATGCGGCTTCGCTTGCCGCCCATGCGATCGCCATCCAGATCGCCTCGATCACCTTCATGGTGCCGCTCGGCCTCAACCAGGCGGTGACGGTGCGCGTCGGACTTGCCCACGGCGCCGGCAATCCGGAAGGTGTCTGCCGGGCTGGCTGGACCGCCTATGTCGTCGGTGTCTCCTTCATGGCGCTGATGGGGCTAGTGATGATCCTGTGGCCGCATCTCTTGATCGGCGCCTTCATCGATCTGGGCAATCCGGCTAATGCCGAGGTGGTGGCGCTTGCCGTGTCGTTCCTCGCCTTTGCCGCGCTGTTCCAGGTTTTTGACGGTGCGCAGGCGGTCGCCAGCGGCATGCTGCGCGGCCTGCACGACACCAAGGTGCCGATGATCTATGCCGCGATCGGATATTGGGGCGTCGGGCTGCCGCTCGGCGTGCTGCTGGCCTTCCGTTTCGGCTTCAACGGCGTCGGCATCTGGATCGGCCTGTCGTCGGGACTGGCGGTGGTTGCGGCGCTCTTGCTAGGGCGCTGGCTGCGGCGTGACAGGATCGCGCCGCCGCTGGTATTCGGGCGTTGAATTGCTGGTCGCCCGCTCAGCGGGCCGCCGCCCGCTGCTCGAGCGAACGTGCGTATTGCGTCAGCGGAAAGCACATGACGAAGAAGATCAGCGCTACCAGCCCATAGACTTTGAACGGTTCGAAGGTCGCATTGTTGATCGCGTTGGATGTCCTCACCAGCTCCTCGAAACCGATGATCGACGTCAGCGCGGTCGACTTGATCAGCTGCACCAGAAAGCCGACGGTCGGTGCGCGGGTGATCGAAAACGCCTGAGGCAAGATGATCAGCCGGAGTTCCTGCAGATAGTGCAGGCCGAGGCTGGCGCCGGCGTCCCACTGGCCGCGCGGCAGTGCATCGACGCCGCCGCGCCAGATCTCGGCGAGATAGGCGCTGGCAAAGAAGGTCAGGCCAAGCACCGCCGCGGTCCACGGCTCGATGCGCAGGCCCAGCATCGGCAAGCCGAAGAACATCAGGAAGAGCTGCATCAGCAGCGGCGTGCCCTGGAAAAGCGCGATATAGCCGGAGGCAAACCGGCGCGCCCATTTATTCTTGGCGATCCGGAAGAACAGCACGATCATGCCGACCACGGCCCCGCCGACAAAGGCGGCCAGCGACAAGAGCACCGTCCAGCGCGCCGCCAGCAGCAGGTTGCGCAGAATGTCCCAGAAGGTGAATTCGATCATGACACGCCGGCTCCGAGAAGCCGGCGCCCGCCGCCGACCAGCAGCCGGCGCAGCCCAATCGACAGGATGAGATAGACCATCGTCACGATGAAATAGGTCTCGAAAGCCCGGAACGTGCGCGCCTGCAGCATGTCGGCTTCATAGGTCAGCTCGCGAACGGCGATCTGCGATACCACGGCGGATTCCAGCATCATGATGACGATCTGGCTGGTCAGCGCCGGATAGATTACCTTGAGCGCCTGCGGCAGCACGATCTTGATGAAGACCTGGCGCGGCCTGAGCCCAAGCGCCAGTGCCGCTTCCGTCTGCCCGGGCGGCACCGCGTCGAGCCCGGCGCCAACGATCTCGATCGTATAGGCGGCCATGTTGAGCGTCATCGCCAGCATGGCTGCCAGCACCGGATCGAGCTTGACGCCGATGCTGGGCAGCCCGAAGAAGATGAAGAATAGCTGCACCAGGAACGGCGTGTTGCGGATCACCTCGACATAGACGCCGATCGCCCGCTTGAGCAGGAGCGGACCGTTCCGCCGCCCTGCGGCGCCGAGGATGCTGAGCAACGTTCCCGCCAGCGTGGTGACAGCGATCAACAGGATCGTCGTGGCCGCGCCGCGCGCGATCGCCCCTGTCGCCCCGGCAAGCCAGCCGAAGTCGAGGCTATAGCTCACCGGCCATCAATCCTTGAGATTGGCGGGATCGAGCGGCGTCTTCAGCCAGGCTTTCGAGCTTTCGTCCAGTCTGCCGTCGGCCAGCATCTTGGCAACCGCATCGTTGACCGCTTGTTTGAGGCGGTCTTCCTTCTTGTTGAGGCCGATATGCGAGGGCGAGGTGAGAAGCTGGAATTTCTGCTCCGGCTTCAGTTCCTCCTGCCGGGCGAGCACCTGGGCGCCGACATCGTTGCCGACCACCATCAGTTGGGTCTGACCCGAAATGAAGGCCTGGATGACGGAATTGTAGTTGTCGAAACGGCGGATGTCGGCCGAGGCCGGTGCCGCCTCGGTCAGCGAGGTATCCTCCAGCGTGCCGCGATTGACGGCGATCGACTTGTCGGCGAGGTCTTCCTTGCCTTTGACCGCAAGAGCTGCCGGGCCGATGACGGCGATGTAATAGGGCGCGTAGGCGGCGGCGAAATCGATCACCTGCTCACGCTCCTTGGAATAGCCGACGCTCATCAGCAGGTCGACGCGCTTGTCGGTAAGGTACGGGATGCGGTTCTGGCCGGTCACGCTGACCAGATTGAGCTTGACCTTGAGCTGGTCGGCGATGGATTGCGCCACGTCGATGTCGTAGCCCTTGATGCTCATGTCGGCGCTGGCCGAGGAGAAGGGCGGGAAGTCGGAAAAGATGCCGACATTGATGGCGCCGGCCTTGGCTATGTCGTCGATCGCGTCGGCATTGACGGCCTGCGTCGTGAAAGCAAAACCGGTCGCGCCGAGCATCAGCACGGCGGCGATGGACGATTTGAGTTTCATGTGAAGTGTCATTGTCATTCCCCTGCTGGAAGCTTGTTTGTTTGAGTGCAACCGCCGGCTCCAGCGCGGCGGTCGCCTTTGGATTCTCTAGTGGACCATGATCTTCTCCGAAAACCGGTTCCCACTTTCGGGATCATGGTCGAGCGTGTCAGCCCGCCTTGCCGGTGATTGCCGGGCTGAAGACCATCAGGCTGAGGATCTCGAACAGCACCTGCGCGCCGGCGTGCGCCGTGTTGGTGGTCGCGTCGTACTGCGGTGCCACCTCGACCACGTCGCCGCCGACGATGTTGAGTCCCTTCAGGCCGCGCAGCAGCTCGAGCACTTCGCGCGTCGTCAGCCCGCCGACCTCCGGCGTGCCGGTGCCCGGTGCGAAGGCCGGATCGATGCTGTCGATGTCGAAGGAGACATAGGTCGGGCCGTCGCCGACTATCCTGCGCGCCTTCTCGATAATGGCGGGAATGCCGAGGCCGGTCACCTCTTCGGCATGCACGACGGTCATGCCGGACTCATAAGTGAACTCCCACAGATACTCGGCCGAGCCGCGAATGCCGATCTGGATAGTGCGGCTCGGGTCGAGCACGCCGTCCAGCACCGCGTTGCGGAACGGCCCGCCATGGTGGAACTTGGTCATGTCGAACAGGCCGCTGGTATCGCAGTGCGCGTCGATATGGATCATGCCCACCGGCGCCCTCTTGCCGACAGCCTTCAGGATCGGGTGGCTGATCGAATGGTCGCCGCCGACAGACAAGGGCAGGACGCCGGCGTCGACGATCTGGTTGGTGCGGCGTTCGATGTCGTCATGGCTGGTCTCCAGCCGGTAGCGGCTCTGGAACGGCACGTCGCCGATGTCGGCGACCTTCAGCTCATGCGTCGGCGCGCATTCCAGCACATGGTTGTAGGGGCCGATGCGCTCGATGGCGCGCAGCGCCCTTGGCCCGAAACGGGCGCCCGGCCGGTTGGTGACGCCCAGATCCATCGGCACACCGATCATCGCCACCTGCAGATCGCCGAAATCCGGATTGTCGGCGGCGATTTCACGATAGGGCGCCGCGAGGAAGGTCGGGATGCCGGAATAGGGCGCCAGTCGCGTGCCGGTCTTGGAGAAGATCTTGTCGGCGACACGCTGGAATTTCGGGTCGAACATTTCGCCGCCATGGCTCTCGCCGTATTTGCGGCGCAACGCTTCGAGCTTGCCGCGGTCGCAACCCATGTCGGTCCTCCATGGCTGGTGCGGCGCGCGGACAGCGGCCCCGATAGCCGCAGCCGTCGGCTGCCTGCAGATTTCACGTCGTGATGCAATGCCTAGGCAAAGTGTCCCGTAGCTGCATTGAAAAATCAATTGATATTGTTAGTGTGTTATCTGTGAGAAAATCTCACAGAGCCTAGGGTCCAAATGGCCAAGCGTTTGCCACCGCTCAACCCGCTGCGCGCCTTCGAGGCGACGGCGCGCCACGCCTCGCTGAGCAAGGCGGCGGCTGAGCTCAACGTCACCCACGGCGCCATCAGCCATCAGATCAAGGCGCTCGAGCAATCGTTGGGTGTCAAGCTGTTCGAGCGTGCCGGTCAGCGGGTGAAGCTGACGCCACACGGCGCCGAGTTGCTTCCGGCGGTGTCGACCGCCTTCGACGGCATTGCCGCCGCCACGCAGCGCATGACGAGGCCGGCCAGCACCGGCGTTCTCTCTGTATCCTGCGTGCCGGCGCTACTGTTGCTGTGGATGATCCCGCGGCTGGGCAGCTTCACCTCGCAATATCCGGATATCAGGCTGACGCTGATCCCATCCAATGATGCCAAGGACGTCCGCGCACCGCATATCGATGTCTGCGTGCACTATGGTGACGGCAGCTGGACCGACTGCTGGATGCGCAAATGGTCGGGCCTCGAACTGTTCCCGGTGGTCAGCCCGACGCTGATCAACAACCGCCCGATCCGCACCGTCCGCGACCTCGCCGATCACGTCTTCCTGCATGGCGACGACGGCCGCGAATGGCATACCTGGCTGGCCGCCGCCGACGCGCTGGACCTGGAGCGCGGCCGCCGCCATCATCTCGGCGATGCGCGCATGGCGACCGAGGCGGCTGTCCACGGCCATGGCGTGGCGCTCGGCGATACGGTGACGGCAAGCGGACTGCTCGCCAGGGGCCTGCTTGTCGCCCCGTTCAGTCTTTCCGTGCCGGCCGTCGACGATTTCTACGTCGTCTGCCGCAACGAGATGCGGTCGGCGCCGATCGTGCAATTGTTCATCGACTGGCTGTTTGCCGAGAAAGAGCAGGCCGACCGCCGCGCCGACGCGCCGGTGGCAGGCCGCATCGGCATTCGCCGCAAGCGTCCAGCGCTCAAGGTGGTCGGCGCCAAGACCGCATCCTGAGGCCGAAACTGCCGTAGGCGCCGCTTGCCGCAGCGGCTTCTTTTTGTCGGGCCAGCCCGCAAAGCGGGAGGCGCGTTCAAAAATTCGATGCTAAGAGGCATTTGGAGCAATTCCAGGAAAAGTGCGCAGCGGTTTTCCGTCCGGAATTGCGCTAGACAAAAGCTAGAGCGAGCAGCGAAGGCGCATTGAGCGATGGCAAAGACCGATATAGCGCGGCGCGTCTACAATCACACCTGGAAGCTCGACCCGATCGTCCGCAGCTTGCTCGACACCGATTTCTACAAGCTTCTGATGCTGCAGATGATCTGGGGCATGTATCCCAAGGTCGACGCCACCTTCTCGCTGATCAACCGCACCACCTCGGTCCGCCTTGCCGAGGAGATCGATGAGACGGAGCTGCGCGAGCAGCTCGACCATGCCCGCACCTTGCGCTTCTCTAAGAAAGAGATGATCTGGCTCGGCGGCAACACCTTCTATGGCCGCAAGCAGATATTCGAACCGGAATTCCTCGCCTGGCTGGAAAATTTCCGGCTGCCCGAATACGAGCTTTCCAAGCGCGACGGCCAATACGAACTCGTCTTCAGCGGCCCGTGGATGTACACGACGCTGTGGGAGATCCCGGCGCTGGCAATTATCAATGAACTTCGATCTCGCGCGGCCATGCGGGCGTTCGGGCCGTTCGCGCTCGACGTGCTCTATGCCCGCGCCAAGGCCAAGATGTGGGCCAAGACCGAGCGGCTGAAGGCGCTGCCCGGCATCCGCATCTCGGATTTCGGCACCCGCCGCCGTCATTCTTTCCTGTGGCAGCGCTGGTGCGTCGAAGCGTTGAAGGAGGGCATCGGCGAGGCCTTCACTGGCACCTCCAACGTGCTGCTCGCCATGGACAACGATCTCGAGGCGCTCGGCACCAATGCGCATGAACTGCCGATGGTGTTCGCCGCGCTCACCAATTCGGAAAAGGAATTGAAACAGTCGCCCTACAACGTGCTGCAGGACTGGCAGCGCTACTACGGCGGCAACCTGCTGATCGTACTGCCGGACACCTTCGGCACCGCGGCGTTCCTGCGCGATGCACCGGACTGGGTCGCCGACTGGACCGGCTTCCGCCCCGATAGCGCGCCGCCGATCGAAGGCGGTGAGAAAATCATTTCCTGGTGGCGCGAAAAGGGCAAGGACCCCAAGCAGAAGCTGCTCATCTTCTCGGATGGGCTGGAGGTCGAGACCATCGAGGAAACCTACCGCCACTTCCGCGGCAAGGTGCGCATGTCCTTCGGCTGGGGCACCAACCTGACCAACGATTTCGAGGGCTGCGCGCCGACCGAGACCAACCGGCTAGACGCCATCTCGCTGGTCTGCAAGGTCACCGAAGCCAACGGCAGGCCGGCGGTCAAACTTTCCGACAATCCGGCCAAGTCGACAGGCGACGAGAAAGAGATCGAGCGCTATTTGCGCATCTTCGGCCAGAAGGACCGCGTGGAGCAGTTGGTGAAGGTGTGAGGTAGGGGAACTCTTGCGTAGTATGAGTTCCTTCGCGCCCCCCTCTGTCCTGCCGGACATCTCCCCCACGAGGGGGGAGATTGCGCCCTCATTGCTGCTTTCGCCAATCGCTAAAGTTGCAGAAGGAGAGCCGACGGCGGAACCGCCGATCTCCCCCCAAGTGGGGGAGATGTCCGGCAGGACAGAGGGGGGCGCCGTAGAGCGCCGTCGTTACAGTTTAGCTCTCGTCATTGTTGCCTTTGCATTCTTGCCCACGCCCGCCTTCGCCCACGCCTCCGACCGCGGCCACGTCCTGCTCCTTCCCACCCGCTACTACCTTGCCGGCGGCGCGCTCGCGGTTGCCGCCAGTTTCCTTGTCCTGGCGCTACTGCCGCCGGACTCCCTCGACCGCTTCTGGCGCAAACGCCTGCCGCTGTTCACCTTCGGTGACACCGCGCGGACTGCCGTCAGCCTGGTATCCTTTGCCGGCTTTGCAATTCTGATTGCCGCCGGCCTGTTCGGCAGCCGCGATCCGCTTTCCAATCCGATGCCGCTGACCGTATGGACGCTTCTCTGGGTTGGCCTGGCTCTGTTGCAGGGGCTCGCCGGCGATCTCTGGTCGTGGCTCAACCCCTGGTACGGGCCATGCCGCGTCGCCTCGCGCCTGTCCGGCAGAACGCAGCCGTATCTGCTCCCCCAACGGCTCGGCTATTGGCCGGCTTTCCTGCTGTTCTTCGCCTTCGCCTGGTTCGAGCTGATCGACCCTGCGCCCGACGATCCGGCGCGGCTGGCCTGGGCCGCCGGCCTCTACTGGCTGCTGAGCTTCGCCGCCATGCAGGTCTTCGGCTACCGCGACTGGACCCTGCGCGGTGAGTTCCTGACCGTGTTCTTTTCCATGGTGGCGCGCTTCGCCATCGTCGAACGTATTGCAGACGGCCGGCTAAAACTCTGCTGGCCGGGCGCCAAGCTGCTCGCTGCCGCGCCGCTACCGCTCAGCGGCGTCGCTTTCCTGCTGCTTGCGCTGTCGTCGGTGTCCTTCGACGGCCTGTCGAAAACCTTCTTCTGGCTAGGCTGGTTCGGCATCAATCCGGTGGAATTTCCGGGACGCACCGCTTTGATCGGCATCGGCAGCTTCGGCCTTGTGATGACCTTTGCCGTGCTTGCGGCCGTGTTCGAGCTCGCCGTCTTTCTTGGCCAGAACCTTGCCGGCAGCAAGCATTCGCTCGGTCACGCCGCCGGGCTTTTGGTCTGGTCGATCGTACCGATCGCGCTCGCCTACCACTTCGCGCATTATCTGACGGCGCTGCTGGTCGACGGCCAATATGCGATTGCCGCTCTCTCCGACCCGTTTGCGCTGGGCTGGAACCTGTTCGGTACCGCCGACATGTCAATTGAAGCCGGCGTCGTCGCCGGTGCCGGTTCGGCGTGGTGGCTGTGGAACCTCCAGGCCGGCGTCATCATAGCCGGCCACATGCTTGCTGTGCTTGTCGCCCATGGCTTGGCCTGGCGGCTGCACGCCATTCCGGCTCGCGCCGCGCTCAGCCAGTTCCCGCTCACCGTGCTGATGATCGCCTACACCGTCCTCGGCCTATGGCTGCTTGCGACGCCGAGCGCCGGATGAACGAGGTGTGCGATGCCCGTCAATCGAACCTTGGGGAAAGCTCGCTTGCCACGTCAGAGCTTTGGTGATTTAGTTTGTACACATGCAATTTTCGCCCCTCTTAACAAGAGTGGCCTGCCTGCTACAGCCATTGGTCAAAGCTCAAAAACAAGGGGAACTGCCGTGACTGACAAGAATGGGTTTTTCGATCTCTCCAGATCCGCTCTCACCCGCCGCACGGCGCTGAAGGGCCTTGCCGCCGGCGCCGGTCTTGCCGTCGCGCCGGGTTTCGTGCGTTACAGCCAGGCGCAGAGCTCGGCGCCGATCAAGATCGGCTTCCAGTCGCACCGCACCGGCATCGGCGCCGCCTATGGCCGCTGGTACGAGAAGACCACAGCGGCTGCCGTCAAGGCGATCAACGATTCCGGCGGCATCAACGGCCGGCCGGTCGACGTGATCATCGAGGATGACGGCACCGATCCCGGCCGGGGCGCCGAAGTCGTCGGCAAGTTCGCCTCCCAGCACAAGACCGACATCGTCTACGGCACGCTGTTTTCGCATGTCGTCATCGGCTCGGCGCCGGCCGCCGGCGAGGCCAAGATGCCCTATTTCGTTGTCAGCGAAGGCCACCACGTCGCCTCGACCAAATTGAACCGCTACATCTTCCAGCCCGGCATCACCGATGTGAAGAGCCAGATCCAGTCGATGGCACCGTGGATTGCCGCCAATGCCGGCAAGAAGGTGACGCAGATCTTCCCCGATTTCGCTTTCGGCTATGACCATCGCGACTACCTGCCGCCGGCGCTGAAGGCGCAAGGCGCCGAGGTCATTGCGCAGATCGCGATTCCGCCGACGGAATCCTCCTTCACCAAATATTTCCCGCAGATCCCCGCGGAGACCGAGGTGATCTACCACGTCATGGTCGGCCCGGCGGTGCTCACCTTCGTCAAGGAGCTCGGCGAGTTCTACGGCTCCAATCGGCCGCAATTGTTCGGCTTCATCGATTCGCTCGAAGCCACCGACATCAACAGCCCCGGCCTCGAATTCCTCGACGGTAGCCATTTCTGGGAAGGCTCGCCGCGCTACGCGCAGCCCGATGATTCCCCCGCACAGAAGGCCTACCGCGCCGCCGTCGGCATCGATGACAATGGTGCCGCCGTCGGCGACCCCAAGGACGTCTCCACCGCCGCGCACATGTTCGGCTGCTGGGAAACGCTCTACGTCGTCAAGAAGGCGATGGAGGATGCCGGCTACAAGGGCCCGGAAGACCGCGCCAAGCTGGTCGAGGCGACCGAGGCGTTGACCGAGTTCGCCGAGGGGCCCGAGCATCCGCAGGGACCGAAAACCTTCAACGGCAAGATCCACCAGTGCTTTGGTATCCAGAACATCTCCAAGGTCGAAGGCGGCCGGCTGAATGTCGTCCACAAGACCAAGATCGAGGACGGCCTCTATGAGCCTGAGGGGGATTACACGACGCAGACGCTGTGAGCTTGGTTTCATTAAGCACAGTGCGCTTCGGCCCACCCCCCTCTGTCCTGCCGGACATCTCCCCCTCAAGGGGGGAGATTGGCTGTCACCAGCGCTTTCGCCAATCGCAAAGGCCGGTAGGTGGCCGCCTTCGCGGGAACTGCCAATCTCCCCCCTTGAGGGGGAGATGTCCGGCAGGACAGAGGGGGGTGCGCCTCGCACCTGCGATGGGTGTGTAACCGATGCACTTCGGACCCCACCTGCTCCTCGCCGCCCTCGAAGGCCTCGTCACCTCCGCCGTGCTGGCGCTGACGGCGCTTGGCCTGTCGCTGGTGTTCGGCGTCATGCGCGTCGTCAATGTCGCGCATGGCGAGTTTTTCATGCTCGGCGCGGTGCTTGCCTGGGCGATCTCTACGGCGATATCCGGCCATCCGGCGCTCGGCTTCCTGGCCGCCCTGGTGCTGGCGCCGCTGATCGTCGGCCTGATCGCGCTGGTCGCCGAACGGCTGGTGCTGCGCCGGCTCAACTACAATCCGGAAGCCACCATCGTCGCCACCATCGGCATGCTCTACATCATCCAGCAATTGGCGCTGACCTTCTACGGCCCGGAGGCGCGGCCGGTGGAGCCGCCGTTCAGCTACCGCATCCTCCTGCCGTGGTTCGGCTATTCCGGCTACAAGCTGTCGATCATCGCCGCGTCGGCGCTGCTGCTGGTCGCGACCTGGCTGGTGCTGACGCGCACGAAAATCGGCCTCGTCATGCGCGCCACGCAATATGACAGCGAGACGGCGCAGGCCTTCGGCATCCCGGTGACGAGAGTCTATGCCGGTGTTTTCGCGCTCGGCGCCATGCTGGCTGCTGTCGCCGCGGTGCTGATCGTGCCGATCAGCCAGGCCCACTATCTGATGGGACAGGACCCGCTGTTGCTGTCGTTCATCGTCGTCATCATCGGCGGCCTCGGCTCGCTGCGAGGCACGGTCGTCGCCGCGGTGCTGATCGGCCTTTCCGACGGCATCATCTCGGTGTTCTTCTCACCGACGCTGGCCAAGATCATCGCCACCTTGCTCGTCGCCATGGTGCTGGTGTTCCGGCCGCAGGGCCTGTTCGGGACGACATCGCGATGAAGGATGCTTCGCCGGCAAAGCCATATGCGCTGCACCTCGGCGTCATCGCCCTGCTTTTCGGGCTTAGCTTCGTCCTGCCGGAATACCATCACGGCCTGCTCGCCCGCATCATGGTGCTGGCGGTCTTCGCCATGGGCTACAATCTGCTGTTCGGCTATGTCGGGCTGCTTAGCCTCGGCCATGCCATGTTCTTTTCAGCCGGGCTCTATGGCGCCGGCCTTGCCGTCATCCATCTCGGCTGGAGCGTGCCGGCCGCCTTCGCAGCCGGGCTTGCCTGCGGCGCGCTTCTCGCGCTGGTGATCGGGCTGCTGGCGCTGCGCACCTCCGGCGTCGCCTTCATGATCGTCACTATGATGTTCGCGCAGGTATTCTATCTCGTCATCCTCTATTTCGCTGCCTGGACCGGTGGCGACCAGGGCATGGTCGTGCCGCAGCCGATGCGTGTCCTTGTCCTGGGCAGCACGTCGCTCGACCTCACCAACCCGACCGTGCGCTATATGAGCGCGCTGGCACTGTTCTCGATCGTGCTGCTCATAAGCCTGGCGATAGTCCGCTCCGGCTACGGTCGCGTGCTGGTCGCCATCCGCGAGAACGAAGAGCGGACCAAAATGCTTGGCTATGATACATTTTCCAACAAGCTCGCCGCCGTCGTCATCTCAGGCAGCATCTGCGCGGCTTCCGGCGCGGCCTATGCGCTGCTGTTCGGCTATGTCGGCTCGAGCTTCGCTTCGGTGCAATATTCCATCCTGCCGCTGCTCTGGGTGCTGCTGGGCGGTGCCGCTACCACGCTCGGTCCGCTGATCGGCACGCTGTTCATGTATTATGTCATCGATGTCGCCAGCGGCTACACCTCGGCCTATCTGCTGATCGTCGGCATAGCGCTCATCCTGCTGGTGCTGTTCTTCCCGAGAGGCATTCTCGGCAGCATCCGCCAGCGCTGGCTCGGGTGGTTGCCATGATGCCGCTGCTCACCACCAAAGGCCTGTCGCGCAGTTTCGGCGGCTTGCGCGCCGTCGACGGCGTCGACTTCGCGCTGATGCCGGGCGAGATCCGCGCTGTCATCGGCCCCAACGGTGCCGGCAAGACCACCTTCGTCAGCCTGGTCAGCGGCCGTATCCAGCCCTCGTCGGGCATGATCGTCTTCGACGGCGCGGACATCACCAATCTGCCGGCCTACGCCAGGGTTCGCCTTGGCGTCGCCTACACTTTCCAGATCACCAGCGTCTTTGCCAATCTCAGCGCCTACGACAATGTTGCCCTGCCGGTGCAGCGCACGCTGACCGACGGCCGCTCGAAGGGCGCGGTTCACACCGGCGTCATGGCCGCGCTCGAGCGTACCGGCCTTGCCGACCGCGCCGACATGCCGGCCGGGCAGCTGTCCTACGGTCACCAGCGGTTGCTGGAAGTGGCGATGGGACTGGCACTGAAGCCGCGGCTGCTGATCCTCGACGAACCGACGCAAGGGCTGGCCGACAGCGAGATCGATAATTTCATCGAGCTGGTGCGCGAGATCGCCGATAGCGCCACCGTGCTTTTGATCGAGCACAACATGCCGGTGGTCATGCGGCTCGCCGACCGCATCACCGTCTTCAACGCCGGCAGGATTTTGGCTGAAGGCACGCCCGAGCAGATCCGCGCCAATGCCGCGGTGCAGGACGCCTATCTGGGGACGACCCATGGCTGAGGCCCAGTCCAAGGCACTGACGATCTCCGGGGTCGACTGCTTCTATGGCGAGGTCCAGGTGCTCTATGGCCTCGATCTTGTCTTGAACGAGGGCGAAGTGCTCTGCCTGTTCGGCCGCAACGGCGCCGGCAAGACGACGACGCTGAAGGCAATCATGGGCCTGGTGCCGGTAAGCTCAGGCTCGATCCGGCTCGAAGGGCGGGAATTGACCGGCTTGCCGGCGCACGAGGTGCCCAAGGCCGGCCTCGCCTACGTGCCGCAGGGCCGGCGGCTGTTCGCCGAGATGACGGTGGCTGAAAACATCGAGATCGGCCTGATGGCCCGCAACAAGGGCAAGGCGACGCGCGAAAACGTGCTCGATCTTTTTCCGCTGCTGCGCCAGCGCCTCAGGCAGCGTTCCGGCACGCTGTCCGGCGGTGAGCAGCAGATGCTGGCCATGGCCCGCGCCCTGTGCCTGGAACCACAGGTGCTTCTGCTCGACGAGCCGACCGAAGGGCTGATGCCGTCGATGATCGCCAAGATCCGCGAAACGGTGTCGAAGCTGCGTGCGCTTGGCGTGTCGACAATTCTTGTCGAGCAGCGCGTCGATGCCGTGCTCTCGGTCGCAGACCGCGTTTGTTTCATCGAAAACGGCCGCAACCGCGAGACGGTCGACGTTGAGGAGCTGCGTGCCGATCCCTCGGCGGTCCGTCGCTATGTCGGCGTCGGATGATCAGGCAAAGAACAGCAAGCCGGCAAGCAGGAATGTCGGGATCAGCACCGCGCCCGACCATGCCATATAGCCAAAGAAGCTCGGCATCTTGATGCCGCGATGCCTGGCAATGGCATAGACCATGAAATTCGGCGCATTGCCGACATAGGTGTTGGCGCCCATGAACACCGCGCCTGCCGAGATCGCCGCCAGCGTCGAGGCGAACTCGGTCATCAGATGCTGCGCATCGCCGCCAGCCAGCTCGAAGAACACCAGATAGGTCGGCGCATTGTCGAGGAAGGACGACAGCGCTCCGGTCAGCCAGAAATAGGCAAGGTTGTCCGGCGCGCCGGTCGGCGAACTGACCAGCAGCACCAACGGCGCCAGCGCGCCGTCGAGCCCGGCCCGCAATATGGCGACGACCGGCACGATGCAGATGAAGATGCTGGCGAACAGCTTCGCCACCTCGGCAATCGGCCCCCAGTTGAAGGCGTTTGCGCCGCGAAACTCCTTCGGCGAGACGACAAGCGAAGTGAAGGCCAGTATCAGGATGGCGGCGTCGCGCACCAGATTCTGCAGCTCGAGGCTGACGCCCTGAAAAGAGAAACTCACTCCCGGCTTCCAGGCAGCGGAAATCAGGATCGCGGCGATTACGCCGGCCAGCAGCGGGATGTTGGCCAGGCCGCGAATGCGCACCTTGCTGTCGGGCGTCGGATCCTTGATCTTCGGCGCGCCTTCCTCCCGGCGATGCATGATGATGTCGATCGCCAGGAAAACAGCCAGCACCACGCCGGCGACGAACAGCGTCTCGGGCAGCAGGTGAACTGTCGTCCAGAAGAAATCGACGCCGCGCAGAAAGCCGACGAACAGCGGCGGATCGCCCAGCGGCGTTAGCGACCCGCCGATGTTGGAAACCAGGAAGATGAAAAAGATGACGACATGGGCGTTGAAGCGCCGGTTGTCGTTGGCGCGGATGAGCGGCCGGATCAGGATCATCGAGGCGCCGGTTGTGCCAATGATCGAGGCAAGCAGCGCCCCTCCCAGCAACAGCCCGGCATTGACCAGCGGCGTGCCGTGTATGTTGCCGGCAACGAAGATACCGCCCGAAATGGTGAACAGCGCAAACAGCAGGATGATGAACGACATGTATTCGGTGAGCAGCGCATGCAGCACCGCCTGCGTGGCGGACGGGATGCCGAAGGCGATGGCCAGCGGCCCGATCACCAACGCTGCCCAGAAGGCAGCGATCTTGCCGTAATGGTGCTCCCAAGCATGATGGAACAGCAGCGGGCCGGTCGCGATGCAAAGCAATAGCCCGGCAAACGGCAGCACCCACCAAAGCGACATGGCGGCGCCCGGCAATTCGTGCGCTTCGGCCGCGAGAACCGCTCTCGGAGAAAAGATTGCTGCAATAAGTGCAGCACTTGCCGTCAACGCCGCAAACCGCATGAAGCCCCTCAAAAGTCTGTCAGGTTCGGGTGGATGACGTTCAAATCAGTGTCACGCCGGCATCGCGCATCCGGCCCAGCATCCTCTCCACGGAGCCGTTGAGATCGATGCCGCGGCAGGCGTCGAGCCGCACGGACGTCTCAAAACCGAGCTTGACTGCGTCGAGCGCCGAAAAGGCGACGCAGAAATCCGTCGCCAGGCCGACCAGGGTCAGCGTCTCGATGTTCCGATCCCGGAGATAGCCGGCAAGGCCGGTCGGCGTCGTCCGGTCGTTCTCGAAGAATGCGGAATAGCTGTCGATCGCAGGACGGAACCCCTTGCGGATCACCAGCTCGGCCTTGCTCCAGGCGAGGCCCGAATGGAAATCCGATCCCAGGCTGCCCTGGATGCAGTGATCCGGCCACAGCGTCTGGTGGCCATAAGGCACGTCGATCGTTTCGAACGGGTGCTTGCCGGGGTGGCTGGAGGCAAAGCTCGAATGGCCGGCAGGGTGCCAGTCCTGCGTCAGCAGGACGTGCTCGGTCCGCCGGATCAGGTCATTGACCAACGGCACGATTTCGTCGCCACCGGCCACTTCAAGGGCGCCACCCGGGCAGAAATCGTTCTGCAGGTCGATAACGACAAGCGCTTCGTCGGCCATGGAGCCTCCTTATTTTCTTGGTCTTGAGCTTAGGCTCCAATGAAAACGCGACCGGACGCAGAAACTTGACCAGATGGCCGGCTGCGTCAACCTCTCATGGCATAACAAATGCGTTCCGGGTGCACCGGTGCCAACAGCCGTGCAAACTCTGGCTTTGACAATTCCTGCCGGCTTGATATCATTTGCATACGAATGAATTTCCTGCCTTGAATGCTCGGGAAAATCTTTCGGCAGGATCCCCTCTCGGGAAGCCCATTCTGGGAAGGCAAAGCGTGATCCGTTACGCAAAACCCACCACGGTCGACGACGCCCTCGCTTTGCTGGGCGAAGGGCAATGGCGCATCCTCGCCGGCGGCACCGACTTCTATCCGGCACAGGGCAGCAAGCCTTTCCGCGACAATGTCCTCGATATCAATGGCCTGGTGGCATTGCGCGGCATTGCCGAAGCCGAAAACCATTGGCTCGTCGGCGCGCGCACCACCTGGACCGATCTCGTCCGCCATCCTCTGCCGGCGGCTTTCGACGCGCTGAAGCAGGCGGCGCGGGAAGTCGGCTCGGTGCAGATCCAGAACGTTGCCTCGATTGCCGGCAATCTCTGCAACGCCTCGCCGGCCGCCGACGGCGTGCCGCCGCTGCTGGTGCTCGATGCCGAAGTCGAACTGCGTTCCGCTGTGGCGACCCGGCATCTGCCCCTTGCAGAATTCATCCTCGGCAACCGTCGCACCGCACTGCAGCCCGGCGAAATGGTCATGGCAATCCGCATTCCCAAACCCGCGACCGCCGGCAGCTCCGCCTTCGTGAAACTCGGCGCGCGGCGTTATCTCGTCATCTCCATCGCCATGGCCGCCGCACGCCTGGCCGTCGAAGATGGTAGGGTCAGGAACGCGGCCGTCGCCGTCGGTTCCTGCTCGGTTGTCGCCAGGCGCCTGGCGGGTGTCGAGGCGGCGCTACGCGGCCGGCCCGTCGGCCACGCGCTGGCCACTGCGATCCAATCCGCACCGATGGACGAGCTGTCGCCGATCGGCGACGTGCGCGGCAGCGCCGAATATCGGCTGGACGCTGCGCGCGAGATCGTCGCCCGCGCCGTGCTTGGTGCGATGGGCGCTGTTCCCGACGAAAGGGCGGCGGCCTGATGGACATGGAGCGCGCCGACATCGCCTTCGAAGTCAACGGCGCCGCCGTCAGCGTTTGCGTGCCGCCGGTGCGGCGGCTGTCCGCGGTGTTGCGCGACGAACTGCGGCTGACCGGCACCAAGATCGGCTGCGATGCCGGCGATTGCGGCGCCTGCACGGTGCTGGTCGACGGCGAGCCGGTCTGCGCCTGCCTGATGCCCGCGGCTTCCGCCTCCGGCACCGTGGTGACGACCGTCGAAGGCCTCGCCAATGGCCGGTTGTCGGCGCTGCAGGCTTCGTTCCTCAGCCATGGCGCAGCGCAATGCGGCGCCTGCACGCCCGGCCTGCTGGTCGCGGCAACGGCACTCCTGGACAGGACGCCTTGCCCGAGCGAGGCCGAAACGCAGGATGCACTGGGCGGCGTGCTCTGCCGCTGTACCGGCTACCGCAAGATCGTCGCCGCGGTGATGGATGCTTGGCGCCACGCCGACGGTCTCGATCAGCGCATGCCATCCTCTGGCCATGCCGTCGGCTCCTCCCCGATCCGCCTCGATGGCCTTCCGAAAGTCACTGGCGGCGAAAAATTCGGCGGTGATTCATTCCCGGCCGACGCATTGTCGGTGTTGGTGGTCCGCTCGCCGCATTATCATGCCGCTTTCACTTTTGGCGATCTCGGCAGCTGGGTGAAATCCCGTCCTGGCATTGCCGGCGTCTTCACCGCCGCCGACATTCCGGGAAAGAATTGTTTCGGCGTCATCGCGCCCTTCGCCGACCAGCCGGCGCTGGCCGAAGGGGTTTCGCGCTTTCGCGGTGAGGCGGTGGCGCTGGTCGCCGGCGAACGCGAGGCTATCCTCGATCTCGACCTAGCCGATTTCCCTGTCAGTTGGACCGAGTTGCCGCATTTTCTGGAAACTGGCGAAGCGCAGGCCGGCGGTGCGCAACTAGTCCATGAAAACCGGCCCTCGAACCTGCTCACCTCCGGCTTCGTGGAGCGTGGCGACCCCGAAGCCGCGCTCGCCGGTGCGGCTTTCGCCGTTTCCGGCGCCATCCACACTTCCTATGTCGAGCACGCCTATATCGAACCGGAAGCCGGCTATGCCTTCATGGACGGCGACACGCTGGTCGTCGTCGCCTGCACGCAGGCGCCCTATATGGACCGTGACGACACGGCAAAAGTGCTCGGCCTTGCCCCGGAACAGGTGCGCATCGTGCCGACCGCCACCGGCGGCGGCTTCGGCTCCAAGCTCGACGTCTCGCTGCAACCGCTCATCGGCCTCGTCGCCATGAAAACCGGCCGGCCGGCGGCGCTCGCCTACAGCCGCACCGAATCGATGATCTCGACCACCAAGCGCCATCCCGCTCAGATGAGAGCGAGCATCGGCGCCGATGCCGACGGCCGCATCACCGGCATGGTCTTCGCCGGCGATTTCAACACCGGCGCCTATGCCAGTTGGGGGCCGACGGTCGCCAACCGCGTGCCGGTGCACGCCTCCGGCCCCTATGCGACGCCGAACTATCGGGCCGAAGGCCGCGCCATCCACACCAATGGCCCGATTGCCGGCGCCTTTCGCGGTTTCGGCGTGCCGCAGGCGACGATCATGCAGGAGACCCTCTATGACGACCTGGCCGACAAGCTCGGCATGGATCGGCTCGACTTTCGCCTGAAGAACTGCCTTCGGAACGGATCCGAAACAGTCACCGGCCAGCGGCTCGAGTCGGGCGTCGGCATCGCCGACTGCCTCGAGGCCCTGCGCTCACATTGGCGGCGTGCCCTAACTGACGCCGACGCGTTCAACGCCCGTAGCAGCGGCGAAAAAAAACGCGGCGTCGGCGTCGCCTCTTGCTGGTACGGTTGCGGCAACACCTCGCTGCCCAATCCGTCGACCATCAAGGTCGGCATCTCGGCATCGGGCGAAGTCGTCCTGCATCAGGGGGCGGTCGATATCGGGCAAGGTTCGAACACTGTCATCGCGCAGATCTGCGCCGACGCGTTGGGTCTTCCGCTTGAAAAGCTGCGGCTGAAAGGCGCCGACACGGCGATCACCCCCGACGCCGGCAAGACGTCGGCCTCGCGCCAGACCTTCGTCACCGGCAAGGCCGCCGAAAAGGCCGGCCGCGCCTTGCGCGATGAGATCTTGCGTTTCGCCAATGTCTCGGAAAAGGCGGCGATTGCGCTGGACGGCACAAGTCTGAGCATCGGGGAAGGCGAAGCGACGCGCCGCATCGATCTTTCCTCGCTGAAGGCAGACGCCGAAGGCTTTGTCTTCCGTGCCGAGGAAAGCTATGACCCGCCGACGCTGCCGCTCGATGCCAAGGGCCAAGGCAAGCCTTATGCCGTCTATGGCTATGGCGCCCAGATCGCCGAACTGGAGGTCGACCTCAGGCTCGGCACCGTGAAGCTTATAAAAATCACCGCCGCGCACGATATCGGCAAGGCCATCAACCCTTTACTGGCAGAGGGCCAGATCGAGGGTGGCATCGCCCAGGGCATCGGCATGGCGCTGATGGAAGAATATATCCCCGGCCGCACCGAAAACCTGCACGACTATCTGATCCCGACGATCGGCGACGTGCCACCGATCGAGACCATCCTGATAGAAGTTCCGGATCCGGAAGGACCCTTCGGCGCCAAGGGTTTGGGCGAGCATGTGCTGATCCCGACGGCGCCGGCGATCCTCAACGCCATCCGCCACGCCACCGGTGTGCTGGTCACCAAAATTCCGGCGACGCCGACCCGCATTCGCGCCGCCATCCTCGACAAGGAGGCGCGCCGATGAGCGAGCTTGCCGAACGCTTCGAGACACACGATCCCGGCGAGAAGCTGGTGGCCGAGAAGATCCGCTGCGATGCCTGTCCGGTCATGTGCTACATCGCCGAAAGCCGCACCGGCGCCTGCGACCGCTACGGCAATGTTGGCGGCAGGATCGTGCGGATGGATCCACTGACCATCCTCGACCACGCGGCCGAGACCGGCGCCGCAATCGTACCCTTTGCCGAAGAAGGCGAGACATGGGACGGCGAACTGGTCAACACCGGCCGCCGCTTCGTCACCGCCATCGGCGCCGGCACCACCTATCCCGATTACAAGCCGGCGCCCTTCATCGTCAGCCAGGAGGTCGAGGGCGTCGATCTGGTCACCGTCGTCACCGAGGGCATCTTCTCCTATTGCGGCGTCAAGGTGAAGATCGACACCGACCGTCATATCGGCCCCGAAACGGCGACGGTCCGTGCCCAAGGCGAGGCGATCGGCCATGTCACGACCGGCGAATACGGCTCGCAGATGCTGTCGCTGGGCGGCGTACATCATTTGACCGGCGGCTCGAAGGCTGAAGGGCGCGCCACCTGCGACGCCATGCTCGCCCTGTGCAACCGCAAACCGGTTGAACTCGTCATCGACGGCGGCGCCACCGTCATCGTCGAAGCCGGCAAGCCGCCGGTCATCGACGGCAAGCTCGAGCAGCGCATGCGCGTCGGCTGCGGTTCGGCTACCATAGGCATGTTCGCGACCCAATGGCGCGGCCTTGTCGACGAGGTGGTGGTGGTCGATGACCACATCACCGGCGTCGTCTCCGAGCATCAGGCCGGCAAGGTGCTTGGCTGGCAGGATACCGGCATCAAGATCATCGGCCGCCGTTCGACGCCGGGCCGTTATTTCAAGGTGTCGGAGCCCGGCCTCGGCTGGGGCGGCACCAGCATTTCCGACCCGCTGTCGATCCTTGGTGAATGGAACGCCAAAAAGGGTGCGCGCCCCGGCATGTCGCTGCTGATGGTCTCGACCACCGGCGAGCAATTCGCCTATTACGAGCTCGACGACGAACTGAAGCCGGTCCAGAAACCGTTCCCGGAGCGGCTGCGGAAGTCGGTCGAACTGATCGAGGACAATTGCGAGCCGGCGCTCTGCACCGTGCTTTTCGTCGGCGGCGCCGGCGGCTCGCTGCGCGCCGGCGTCACCGAGAACCCGGTCAATCTGACCCGCTCGGTGCAGGGCTTGACGACCTATGTGACGGTCGGCGGCGCGCCGGTCTATGTCTGGCCGGGCGGCGGCATCACGCTGATGGTCGACGTCACCCGCGTCCCGGAAGGCGCCTTCGGCTATGTGCCGACCCCGGCGCTGGTGGCGCCGATCGAGTTCACCATGCGCCGCGACGATTATGTCAGGCTTGGCGGCTACGAAGGCGAAATCCGCAGCGTCGACGATATCCTGGCCAAGGGCGGCGAATATCTCAATCCGCGCCGCGGCACGGCCGCACCCCGTGACAATCCCTGGCCGCCGCTGGCGCAGTTGCGTCGCGCGGCCGCAAACGGGGCCGGGCGATGAACGGCCCGCAGGCGCATTGGCTCGAGGACGGCCGGAGGCTTCACCTCAATCATGGGCCGATCGACCTGATCGTCGAGGCATTCGGCGAGGCGAGTGAATGCAGCGCCGCATATCGCCAGGCAGTGGCGCGCTTCCAGACAATCCTGCCCGAACTGGTCGAAGAGTTGCCGGAACTGCGGCGCCCGGCCGCCTCGCGGCCACGTGCTTTCGCTGGCCCGACGGCGCGCCGCATGGAAGCGGCAGTCGTTCCGCTAGCGAAACAATTCATCACACCGATGGCGGCCGTCGCCGGCTCGGTAGCCGACGAAGTGCTTGGCGCGCTGCTTGCCGGCCGCCGGCTCGAGCGCGCCTATGTCAACAATGGCGGCGACAGCGCGATCTATCTCGGCCACGGGCAGTCGATGACGCTTGCCATTGCCGGGACAGGTCATGGGTTGGCAGATCGTCTCACGATCCGCCCCGAAGACGGGATCCGCGGTGTCGCGACAAGCGGCTGGCGCGGCCGCTCCTTTTCGCTGGGCATCGCCGACGCGGTCACGGTGCTGGCGCGAACGGGTGCTGAAGCCGATGCCGCCGCGACCTTGATCGCCAACGCCGTCGACCTGCCCGGTCATCCGGCCGTTAGGCGCGTTCGGGCGCGCGATCTCGCACCTGACAGCGATCTCGGCGACCGTTTGGTGACGCAGGGCGTGGGGCCGCTTTCCGCCCTTGAAATCGATATTGCACTGGAAGGTGGATTTGCCGGTGCCGAGGAGTTTCGGCGGCGCGGCCTGATTGCCGCCGCGGCGCTTTTCCTCGGCGGTCAGGCACGCATCGCAGGTCCGATGGCACTCGCCAATAAGGTTTTAGAGAGGGAAATTGCTCATGCCTGAGTTTCCGATCCGCAAGATCGCCGTGCTGACCGAAGAGATTTTTCACGAAGGCGGGCCGGTGGCGAAGGTGCCGCGACGCCGCGCGGCGGCCATGGCCGTGGTCAAGAACCCGTTCGCCGGCCGTTACGTCGAGGAACTGCAGAGCGCCATGGAGGATTTGAAGCCGCTCGGGCTGCTGCTCTCCGACAGGCTTGTTGCCGCATTGGGCGGCGACGTCAAACAGATCGACGGTTACGGCAAGGGCGCCATCGTCGGCATGGCGGGCGAGCTGGAGCATGGCGCGCTGTGGCATGTGCCGGGCGGCTATGCCATGCGCGAACGGCTCGGCGACGCCAAGGCGATCGTGCCCTCGGCGAAGAAGGTCGGCGGCTTCGGCGCGCGGCTCGATGTGCCGCTCGGCCACATCAACGCCGCCTATGTGCGCAGCCATTTCGATGCCATGGAAATCGGCATCAGCGATGGCCCCCGTCCCGACGAGATCCTGTTTTGCCTCGCCATGACCTGCGGCCCGCGCGTGCACGACCGCATGGGTGGGCTGGCGGCCAAGGACATTAAGGCATGGGATGGGCTGCGGTGAGCGCCGAGGACAATCTGCTCAAGCTGGTCGAGGCCGAGGAGCCTGACGAAAACGACTATCGCTTGCAGGAGCAGGTCGGCTTCATCCTGCGCAAGGCGCATCAGCGCCATGTCTCGATCTTCGCCGCACACATCGCCGATCTGACGCCGCCGCAATTTGCCGCTTTGGCCAAATTGCACGACGTCGGCGAGACCTCGCAGAACCAGCTTGGCAGCCTGATCGCCATGGATGCGGCGACCGTGAAGGGCGTCATCGACCGGCTGAAAGCGCGTGGCTTTGTCGAACTTAGCAAACACGAAGTCGACAAACGGCGCCTGCTGGTCAATCTGACCGCCGAGGGGCGCGACGCGATCGAGCGGCTGATTCCGCTTGCCCGTGAGATTACGCAGGAAACGCTGGCGCCGCTTTCCGCCAAGGAAGCGGCCATTTTCATGAAGCTACTGGCCAAGCTGGCTTGAGCTGCTGCCTGCCGGCATTTGGTTGTTGTTCCTGCCGGGCGCTGAACGCCCGGCAGGAAAGCCTCGTCTCAGAGGCCGTTGTCCTTCAGGATCTGGGCGGCATTTTCCTTGGTGATCTTCTGCGTCGGCAGGGTGATGGTCTTTTCCACCTTCTCCCCGTTCAGGAACTTGATCGCCTGCCGCAGCCCTTCGGCGCCCGGCGTCACATAAGTGAACGTCGCCGTCAGCTCGCCATTGGCGACCAGCTGCACGCCTTCATTGGGCAGGCCGTCGATGCCGATGAACTTGATGTCCTTCTCACGTCCGACGTCCTTGGCGGCAAGATAGGCGCCATAGGCCATCGGATCATTGTGGCCGTAGACGAGATCGATTTTCTCGTTGTTGCGCAACGCCGTCGCCATGATGTTGTAGGCCTGGTCCTGCTTCCAATCGCCCGACTGCTGGTCGAGCAGGTATTTTATGCCCGGCTCCTTGTCGGTGAATTCATGGAAGCCGTCATGGCGGTCGTGTGCCGGCTGGGTGCCCATGCCGCCCCAGATCTCGACGACGTTGCCGGCGGCCTTGCCCTTGCCGCCAAGCAGCTCGACGGCATATTCACCGGCAGCCCGGCCGATCAGCTTGTTGTCGCCGCCGACGAACTGCGTGTAGTCGTTGGTTTCGACGTTGCGGTCGAGCACGAAGACGGGGATCTTGGCATCGATCGCCTGCTGCACGACACCGGTCAGGCCGGCGGATTCTTTCGGTGATACCAAGAGCGCATCGACCTCCTGACGGATAAGGTTTTCGACATCGGCGACCTGCTTCTCGGTCTTGTCCTCGCCGTCGGTGATGATCAGCTCGACTTCCGGATGCTTGGCCGCTTCGGCCAGGATGTCCTTGTTGAACTGAGCCCGCCAGGGTTCGATGGTCGTCACCTGCGAGAAGCCGATCTTCCACTTCTTGTCCTGCGCATGGGCGCCGCCGGCAAGCATGGCGGTCGTGGTCAGGAGTGCCGCTGTCAGCCCGGCGAGCTTCAACAATTCACGTCGTTTCATTTCTTGTTTCCTCCAATATTCAGAGACGCGGTCTCTTGCGACGGCCGCTTTGCCGCGGCCGTTTCCTTGTGCGCTTGCCCACCGGGCAGTCGCAGATAGAAGAGAAGATCACCGGCACTGCGCTCCTGTACGAGCACGGTACCGATGATGATCATCCCCTTCAGCACCAGCTGAAGGTTCGAATTGATGTTGTGCAGCTGCAGGATGTTCGAGAGCAGCCCGAAGATCAGCACGCCGCAGAACGTCCCGGTCAGGCTGCCGCGTCCGCCCATCAGGCTGGTGCCACCGATGACCACGGCGGCAATCGCGTCGAGCTCCAGCCCGGCGCCGGCGTCCGGCTTGCCTTGCCGGTACTGCGCGACATAGAGCACCGCCGCGATGCCGGCCAGCAGCCCTGACACGGCATAGGTGGCGATCTTCACGCGGCCGGCGGCGATGCCCGACAGCCGCGCCGCCTCCTCATTGCCGCCGATCGCATAGACATAGCGGCCGAACGGGGTGAAGCGCAGCACGGCGCCGTAGATCAGGATGGCGCCGAGGAAGAACAGGCCCGGCATCGGGATCACGCCGAATACCAGAGTGCGCAGCATTTCGAAATCGGCGGTGGCATTCGAGCCGGTGTAGACCGGCAGCACCGCATTGTTCTGGCCGGCTGTCAGCCGGGCGATGCCGAGCGCAGTGACCATCATCGCCAGCGTCACGATGAAGGGCTGCAGCCGCCCGGCGACGATGATGAAGCCGTTGAGCGCGCCGAACAGCAGGCCGACGCAAGGCGCCACCAGCAGCACGCCGAGCACGCCGAATTTTGAGCCCACCTGCGGCAGCAGGAACCACAGCACCAGACTGCACAGGATCACCCCGACAATGCCGGGCGTCACCAGCCCGCGAACGCTGTCCAACCTGATGTCGTGCGTGGCCTGCGCGCCGGCGCGGGATTTTTCGATGTTCAGCAGGATGAAACGAGTGACGAGAATGCCGAGGCAAAGGGCTGCCAGGGCAACTGTCGGCACCCCCAGCACCACCGCCGGCGTCACGCCGGGGACCGTCAGCAGCATGGCACAGACGACCGTGCAGATAGCCATCAGCGAGCCGACGGAAAGGTCGATACCGCCGGTGATGATCACCGCAGTCATGCCGGTGGCAATCAGCCCGGTGGTCGACACCTGGCGCAGCACATCGAGCAGGTTGCCGTAGGACAGGAAGATGTTGTTGCCCTTGGAGCTGATCGGCGAGCCGAGCACGCCGATCAGGAAGATGGCGATCAGGCCCCAATAGAGCTTCGTCCGGGACAGGATATGCAAAATGCTCATGCGGCAGGCCTCGTCATCGTCCGTCGCGGCGCCGCAAGCCGCATGATGGCCTCCTCGCTGGCTTGCGCGCGGGACAGGATTCCCGTCTGGCGGCCGTCGGCCATGACCAGGATACGGTCGGAAAGATGCAGCAGCTCCGGCAATTCCGAGCTGATCACGGCGATCGCCAGCCCGTCTCGCGCCAGCTTGAAGATGAGATCGTAGATTTCCCGCTTGGCACCGACATCGATGCCGCGTGTCGGCTCGTCGAGCAGCAGCACCCGCGGCCTCGTCGCTAGCCATTTGCCGATGACGACCTTCTGCTGGTTGCCGCCGGACAGCGTGCCCGCCGGCTGCTCGACGGTCTCGCAGCGAATGCCGAGCGCCTTGACGGCGTCCCGTGCCAGCCCTTGCTCACCGGCCAGCGAGCGCACGCCGAACCGCGCCAGCGCGCCGACCAGCGGCAGCGCGACATTGTCGGTGATCGAGGCCTCGAGATGCAGGCCTTGCGTCTTGCGGTCTTCCGTGACCAGAGCGATGCCGAGCCGGCGCGCATCGCGCGGCGAACGGATTTCTACTGCCTCGCCATCGAGCCTGATCTCACCGCCGGCACGTCCGCCGCTGGACCCGAAGATGGTTTCCAGGATTTCAGTACGGCCCGAGCCCAGCAGCCCGCCGATACCGAGGATTTCTCCTGCGGCAAGATCGAAGCTGACGCCATCGAGCACGGTGCGCCAACCATGGCGATTGGGCTTCGACAGCGACAGCTCGCTTACGGACAGGACCGTGTTGCCACCGGGGATGCGGTGCTCCTGGGAGGAAGCAAGCAGGTTTCGCCCGACCATCGCCGAAATTATGGCGTCTTCGTCGAGCTTGTCCATCGCCCGCGTCAGGACGTGGCGTCCATCGCGAAACACGGTGACGCGGCTGGCCAGATGCATGACCTCGTCGATGCGGTGCGAAATGTAGACGATCGCCACGCCGCTGTCGGCGAGCTGGCGGATGATGCGGAACAGCCGCTGGCATTCGGCCGGCGAAAGCGCCGAGGTCGGCTCGTCCATGATCAGAATGCGCGCCGACATCGACAGCGCCTTGGCGATCTCGACCAGCTGCTGTTCGCCGACGCGCAAGGCACCGACGCGCGCATCCGGGTCGAGCTCGATGCCGAGCCTTTGCAAGAGCGCGCCGGCAGCGCGGCTGCTCGCCTTGCGGTCGACGATCAGCCCGGCGATCAGCTTCTCGCGGCCGAGAAAGATATTGTCGGCGACGCTAAGTTCGGGAACGAGGTTCAGCTCCTGGTGGATGATGGCGATGCCGGCGCGCTCGGCTTCGCGGACGCCGGCAAAGCGCACCGGATAGCCATCGATACTGACCGTTCCGTTATAGTCCGTATAGACGCCGGACAGGATCTTCATCAGCGTTGACTTGCCGGCGCCGTTCTCGCCCATCAGCGCATGGACCTCGCCGCGCCGCAGTTCGAAGCCGACATCGACGAGCGCGGCGATACCGCCGAAGGACTTGGAGATGTGCTCGGCGCTCACTACGATAGCCGAGCCGTCCGCCGTAGCGCCTTGCGCAGGGATGGAATTGCCGTGCTGCATGACAAGGACGGCCTCCCTCCGTCGTCACCGAACACCTCAAACGCTAATCTAAACGTTTCGATCATGTCAAGGCAATATCTGGAGCCTGAGATTGTTCCATTTCAATTCTTGCGCAAAATCATAAGATTCCGTACGTATTGCTACCGTGGAGTGGTGAAACGTTTCGAAAATGACAGCGTCAGGACGAAAAAAGCAGCGCAAATTCACGGCTCCGACCATGCTTCATGTGGCCGAGGCCGCGCGTGTTTCCGTGGCCACCGTATCGGCGCTGATCAACGGCACCGCGACCGTCAGCCCCGAGCTCAGTCAGCGCATCGAACAGGCGATCCGCGACATCGGCTACAAGCGCAACGCCATTGCCCGCAGCCTGAAGATGGGCACCACACGCACCATCGGGCTCACCGTCCCACACATCACCAATCCGTTCTTTACCGACGTGGTTTCGGTCATCCAGCAGGCTTTCGACAGGGCCGGCTACGCCGTCATGCTGTGCTGCACCGACGAGCACCTGAACACGCAGGACGACCAGATCAGGCTGCTGCTCGACCGCATGGTCGACGGACTGATCGTCGCGCGTGTCGGTGACGGCGCGATCCTCAAACGGATTGTCGACGACGCCAATGTGCCGGTCGTGCTGCTCGACCGTGTTTGCCAGGGTGTCGACACCGATGCCGTCGTTCTCGACAATCAGCGCGCGGTGTTCGACGCCATCACTTACCTGATCGATCTCGGCCATCGGCGCATCGGCTACATCTCCGGCTCGTTCGATATCTCGCCGATGCATGACCGCATGGCGGGATACCGCGAGGCCCTCCAGGCCGCCGGCCTGCCGGCCGAGGCCGAACTCGTCCGCTTCGGCAACTTCCATGAAGTCGACGGCTACAATGCCACCATGCAGCTGCTTTCGCTGCACGACCGGCCGAGCGCCATCTTTTCGGCCAACAACCCGATGGTGATCGGCACCATGAAGGCCATTCGCGATATCGGCCTGTCCTGTCCGGAGGATATTTCGGTCGCCTGCTTCGACGACTTTCCGTGGTCGGATGTGTTCCGGCCGCAATTGACCACGGTCGCACAGCCGGTGCAGGCGATTGGCGAACAGGCGGCCAATCTGCTGCTCGACCGGCTCGCCGGAAACAGGGATGCGCCGCCGCGCAAGCTGACGCTCAAGGGACGCCTGATGATCCGCAATTCATGCCGTCCGCTAGGTGCGACTGCGCAGAGCGTCAGCGCGTAGCGCTTGGGCTCTGTTCAGAAACTTTGCAATGCCGGACGGACAGCGCTCCCTCTGTCCTGCCGACCCCGGGCCTTCGCAGCCACTACGGGCGTTCGTCGTTCGAAAACCGAGCAATTGAAGGACGCGGCGCCGATCGAGCCAAGTGGCCAACAATCAGCCAGCCGACAGTCAGGAAAATCTTGGCAATCGAAGCATGTCGGATTAGGAATATGACGAGATGCGGCTGATCGTTCACACGGGCGCCGGCTTGAGTCATGCGCGTGAAATCGATCCTAATTGGGCTGGGACTTGCTGGGATGGTCGCATTCTCCGGCTGCACCACCGGCGGAGCATTACAGACCTTTCCCCAGGCCTATGGCGGCCTCACCGACGCCGGTTTCCGCATTCCGCCGGTTCCGATCTACAAGGTCGACCCAAAGTTCCGTCGGCAGACAGTGCCTTATGCAACTGACGAGGAGCCTGGCACCATCATTGTCGATACAGGAGCGAAGTTTCTCTACTACGTGCTGGGAGACGGTCAGGCACTGCGCTACGGCATCGGCGTCGGCAAGGCGGGCTTCGAGTGGCATGGCACTGCTCACGTTGCGAGGAAGCGCGAATGGCCGGATTGGAGCGCGCCGTCCGCGATGATCGTGCGCGAGCAGAAGCGAGGCCGCATCATACCGGCCCATATGGAGGGCGGACTCGTGAACCCGCTCGGTGCGCGGGCGCTTTATCTTTTCAACGAGAAGGGTGACACTGGATATCGCCTGCACGGTAGCCCCGAATGGTGGTCCATCGGCAAAGCCGTGTCTGCGGGCTGCATTCGCCTCATGAACCAGGACATCATCGATCTCTATGACCGCTCCACAATCGGCACCAAGGTGATCGTTATTTAGTGGACGCCGCGTTTCCCGCTAACGGACGAGCATGACGGATCGAAAACCTCCGCCTAAAACGCGCGAAATGTTCGCTATGTCTTCGCACACCTGTTCGCGATGTTCCCTGCCTAAGGCCGGCCTTGCCCGCAACAGTGGCAAGTGGCGAACCAACTCTCAGGCAGCTTCCGACAGCGATTTGTGAGCGTCGGCCAGGATCTCGAACGAGCGCACCCGCGCCGCATGGTCGAAAATCTGCGCTGTGACCATCAGCTCGTCGGCCCCTGTGCGGCGCACAAACGCCTCGATGCCTTGCCTGACCGTTTCCGGGGAGCCGACGGCGGCGCAGGAAAGCGCCTGGCCGAGCATGGTCTTGGCCATTGGATCGAGGTCGCGCTCATATCCTTCGACCGGCGGCGGCAATCGGCCGGGCCGGCCGGTGCGCAGATTGACGAAGGCCTGCTGCAGCGAGGTGAACAACAGCCGCGCCTCGGCATCGGAAGGAGCGGCGAAGACGTTGAGGCCGAGCATCACATAAGGCTTGTCGAGCTGCTCCGAAGGCTGGAAACGCGAGCGGTAGATCTCCAGAGCATGGTCGAGCTCGGCCGGCGCAAAATGCGAAGCGAAGGCGTAGGGCAGGCCGAGCATGGCGGCAAGCTGCGCGCCGTAGAGGCTGGAACCGAGAATCCAGATCGGCACCTTTTCGCCTTCGCCGGGCACCGCGCGGATGCGTTGGCCGTCTTCGGCCGGCTGCAAGTAACCCATCAGCTCGACGACGTCCTGCGGGAAATTGTCGGCGCCAGCGTCGAGGTTACGGCGCAGCGCCCGTGCCGTGGCCATGTCGGTGCCGGGCGCCCGGCCGAGGCCGAGATCGATGCGGCCAGGATGCAGAGCGTTAAGCGTACCGAACTGCTCGGCGATGACCAGCGGCGAATGATTGGGCAGCATGATGCCGCCGGCGCCGACGCGTATCGTATTGGTGCCGCCGGCCACATGGGCAATGACCACCGAGGTGGCGGCGCTGGCGATGCCCGGCATATTGTGGTGCTCTGCCAGCCAATAGCGCCGGTAACCCAGCCGCTCGGCATGACGGGCGAGATCGAGCGAATTGGCGAGTGACTGTGAAGCGTTGCTGCCTTCGACGATCGGCGACAGGTCGAGAACGGAAAGAACGGTCATCGGCGCGGGTTTCCTGTGGGCCGAAGGGATGTAGGAAGCCGTTGCCGAGGCGGCAAATTCAAAATGTTGATGGAGCGCTGAGGGCACAACGGACGTGCGACCGATGCAAGGTCGTGATCTGCCCCATCGGGGGGACGCTTTTGACCCTTTAAGCCGCTACTTTTTCACCTCGGGAATCTCTTCGTCCTCGATCGCTGCCGTATGCTGCGCCGCCAGGAAATTGCCGACATGACTGAGGCCGTCGAAATGATCGCAGAACACCTTGATGACGACCAGCAGCGGCACCGCCAGCAGCGCGCCGACAAAACCCCACAGCCACGACCAGAAGGCGATGGCGATGAGGATCGCCACTGCGTTGATTTCGAGACGGCGGCCGACCACCGTCGGCGTCACGAACTGGCCTTCGACGACATCGCACATAAGGACGAAGGCCGGCGCCAGCAGCGCATAGGAAATCGTGTCGAAGCTTATCAGCGCGATGATCGTAACCAGCGTGATGGTGGTCAGCGCCCCGATATAGGGCAGGAAATTGAGCAGAGCCGCTGCCGCGCCCCAGACCTGCGCGTTGGGCACGCCGAGCGCCCACAGGCCGAGCCCGATGACCACGCCGAGACATGTATTGATGACCGTGACAGTAAGCAGATAATGCGAGATTTCACGTTCTACGTCGTAGACGACGCGCAGCGCCCGCTTCTTTTCGCTGAGACTGGGGAAGGACTGGACGATCTTTTCATAGAACATCGTGCCCGAGGCGAGCAGGAACAGCGACAGGACGAAGACGATGGTAACGCTGGCGCCGGCCGACAGCACATTGCCGGCGGCCTGCGAGAGAATACCGGATGGCGCCGTCGCCACCCTCTGAACGCCCGGCTCCTGGGATGTCTGTGTCAGGCCCTCGATCTGGCGCGAAATCTCCACGATCCGTTCGAACGGACGGCGCAGTTGTGCCAGACGTTCGGTAAGCTGCTGGCCGATCGTCGAGGTGTTGTTGATGAGGTCGATGACCGGGCCGCTGAGCAGAAATCCCGCGACGGCGACGAGGCAGAACGAAAGCAGCACCAACAGTGTCGCTGAAATGACATCGGGCATGCCATGCTTGCGCAGGAAGCGAACGATCGGCGTCAGCGTCAGCGCCAGCAGGAAAGCCAGAATGACCGGCATGAAGAAGGCGCGGGCGAAGTAAAGCGCGTAGATCGCCATGAGAATGAAGATGCCGACGAGCAGCGAACGCATCAGATGCGCATCCGCCCGCGCCTCGACGCGCGGATCCGGGCTTTCGGCAGCGCTTGCGCCCGAAGCGTCGGGTTCGGCTTTCATTCTGACCCTCGGCGGCACACCGCGATTGGTGCAGACCGTTGGCGAAAACGCCTCTGTCGCTTCAAGGTTCCGTTAGCCGGCGTCACCGGCAAGGCCGCCTCGCGGCCTTGGCAATGAATCAGGTGACTGGGAATCAGGCAACCGGCGCCGCCACGGCGGGAACGGCCTTAGCAGTTTCCCGGCGCACGATCGGCGCCACTTTGGTGCCGTAGAGTTCGATGGCCTTCATCACCTTGGCGTGCGGCATGGTGCCGATCGCCATTTGCAGCAGGAAGCGGTCGTTGCCGAATATCCTGTGCTGGGCAATGATCTTCTCGGCCACCTGTTCTGGATTGCCGACGAACAGCGCGCCGTTTGGGCCGCGCGATTGGTTGAAATGCGCCCGCGATGTCGGCCCCCAGCCGCGCTCGCGGCCGATGCGGTTCATCACCTCGGCCTGCGGCCCGTAAAAATCGTCGGCTGCCTGGTCCGTGGTGTCGGCAATGAAGCCGTGCACGTTGAGACTGGTGGCAAGGCTTGCCGGATCGTTGCCGGCGCGCCTGGCTGCATCCCTGTAGATGTCGAACAGCGGTGCGAACCGCGCCGGCTCGCCACCGATGATCGCCAGTGCCAGCGGCAACCCGAGCACGCCCGCGCGGGCGACGGATTGCGGTGTTCCACCGACGGCGATCCAGATCGGCAATTTGTCCTGCAAGGGCCGCGGATAGACGCCGCGGTCGTTGATCGGCGCGCGCAGACTGCCCGACCAGGTCACCTTGACATGATCGCGGATGGCGAGCAGCAGGTCGAGCTTCTCGGCGAAGAGCTCGTCATAATCTTCGAGATTGTAGCCGAACAGCGGAAAGGACTCGATGAACGAGCCGCGCCCGGCCATGATCTCGGCACGGCCGCCGGACAGAAGATCGAGGGTGGCAAACTGCTGGAAGACGCGCACCGGATCGTCGGACGACAGCACGGTGACAGCGCTGGTCAGCCTTATGCGCTTGGTCCGTTCGGCCGCCGCCGCCAGCGCCACCACCGGAGCCGAGGCAGCATAGTCGGGACGGTGGTGCTCGCCGAGACCAAAGACGTCCAGCCCGACCTGGTCGGCGAGCTCGATCTCCTCGATCAGGTTGCGCAACCGCTCATGCGCACCGATCGCACCGGGACCTGGTTCCGGGCTGACGTCGGCGAAGGTGTAGAGACCGAGTTGCATAGTGTGTCATCTCAGCGTTTTGTCTTGGCGCTACACGTAGCGATCAGTCCGCCGCCCCGCCAGATGCCTGGATGGTGAACAGTGCGGGTGCTTTCAGCCGAATTCAATCGAAATGGCGTCTCCCGGCTGCAACAGATCAGAATTTCATGGCTGGCATACCGTTTTGGCGCTTGAACTCTCGGTTTTCGCGCGTATGTAAGCCTCGCAAATTGACTTCAGGGAAGTGGACTTGGCTATCTATAGGGAAAAAGACGTTTTCGAGCGGCGCAATGCCGCAAACGAGGCAAAGAAGGCGCTTCTGGAGCGCTTCAAGGCAAAGCCGGCGCCAGATGATCCAGCGGTGCTGGCACGACAGGCCGAGCGCAAGGCGATCCTCGAGGCCCGCGCGATACGCGAGGCCGAAAAGGCCAGGCTGAAGCAGGAAAAGCTGGCGCGCGAAGCGGCCGAAAAGGCCGAGCGCGAGGCAGCTGCCGAAGCGGCACGCATCGCCGCGGAAGAAGCCGCACAGGCCGAAGCGAAGATCCGGGAAGCTGAAGAGAACGAGCGGATCGCCCGTTTTCTTGCCGACGAGGCCGAACGCAAGGCCAAGCGTGACGCACGCTATGCGGCGCGCAAGCAGCGCACCGGCAGGACGCCGCCCGGCTTCTCCGCGCGATAGCGCCTTCCGGCACTGATCAGCCGAATTCAAGAATCAGGGCCGCCTTGCAGCGGCCCCGAACGCGCTCGTCCGTCAGAATCGGCTAAGCCGCGAGCTTCAGTCCCATGATGCCGCAGACGATTAGCGCGATGCAGGCCAGCCTGATCGCCGTCGCTGGCTCGCCGAGCAGCCATATCCCAACAGCGCCGTGCCGACGGTGCCGATGCCGGTCCACACCGCGTAAGCGGTGCCGACCGGTAATGCCTTCAGCGCCAGGCCGAGCAAGGTCAGGCTGACGATCATCGAGGCTACCGTCAGGACGGTCGGCAGCGGCTTCGAGAATCCGTCGGTGTATTTGAGGCCGATCGCCCAGCCGATCTCGAACAGGCCGGCGAGGAACAGGAAATCCACGACATCGGAACGCTCCGTTTCGATGGCTTCCGGGCGATTTCTTGAAAAGCGCAAAAATTGCCTTCGCCGCATCCATAGGGGATGCGCGTGAGCTTAGTGAACAATCATACCGGCCGCGTTTGCGGCCGGTCGAAATAAGCCGAAACGGTAGCTGCGGCCCTACTTGTCCTTCAGCTTCATCGCCTTCACCGGCGGTGCCTTCAGGGCCGGCGCCGGAGCGGGTTTCTTCGCGTCCTTCTTCGGCTTGCGGGCTTCCTTGCCTGCCTTCATCGCACCCTTAGCCATGATTCGTTCCTCCAGTTGACGTCTGGCGAAGTGAAACAAGAGAAAACGCTCGACTGCAAGAGGCCGCTGCCGTGCAGTCGCCCTGGCCGATGGCTGTCAACCGGTTTCTAATTCCCTCGTAAACCGCAGCGGTCCGTGCCATGGTCTTCTTCGCACTGCAGCATCAGCCCTTGCGTTTCGCCGGCTGATGATCAGGCAGGCCGGTCAGGACGACAATGCGGATCCACATCGGTTGCCAGATGAGCTTCGACTTCCCGCAGGAAACACCGCTGATCGCGATGCTAAACGTCCATTATTCGCGCGCATCCGATCTTGAGCGGCCGGACTTCCTGACGTCGAACCCGCCGGTGCCGATCGAAAGCTACCGCGACAGTTTCGGCAATTGGTGCAACCGTTTCGTTGCGCCGGCCGGGCGCTTTGCGTTCGGCACGGACGCGGTGATCCGCGACGCCGGCTCCTTCGAGACGCGCGAGCTGACGGCGTGGCAGCACGAGGTGCGCGATCTGCCATCGGAGACGCTGCTGTTCCTGCTGCCCAGCCGTTATTGCGAGAGCGACGTGCTGTCGAATGAAGCGTGGCGGCTGTTCGGCAGCACCCCGCTCGGCATTCCGCGCGTCCAGGCGGTCTGCGACTTCGTCCATAACCACATCGTCTTCAACTATTTCAATGCACGGCCGACGCGCACCGCCGCCGAGGCCTATCGCGAGCAGAGTGGTGTATGCCGCGACTTTGCTCACCTCGCTGTTGCCTTCTGCCGCGCCCTGAACATTCCGACCCGCTACTGCACCGGCTATATCAGTGATATCGGCCTGCCAAAGCCGTGGTCGGACATGGATTTCGCCGCTTGGATGGAGGTCTATCTCGGCGGCCGCTGGCACGCGTTCGACCCGCGCAATAACGCGCCGCGCATCGGCCGCATCCTGATTGCCTCCGGACGCGATGCCGCCGATGTGCCGCTGACCCACATTTTTGGGCCGGGCGCGCTGGCTGGCTTCAAGGTCTGGACGGACGAGGTCGTCGAATAGCCCCGCGCCGCCCTTTTTAACAACTGACCTTGTGAACAACTGGGCACTTCGGGCGTTGTGAGAGCTGTGGAGCGTGGGCGGGCGCTCCGCCAATCTCGGTGCATCAACCAAGGCAGCACACCATGGCGGCGCATGGCGGGTCGAAAAAAGTGATCTATGCGGCGCTCGCCGGAAATCTTGCGATCGCACTGACCAAATTTGCCGCTGCCTTGTTCACGGGCAGCTCGGCAATGCTCTCGGAAGGCGTCCACTCGCTCGTCGATACCGGCAATGGCAGCCTGCTGCTTTACGGCATGCACCGTGCCTCCCGGCCGGCCGACCGCACGCATCCGCTCGGCCATGGCCGCGAGCTGTACTTCTGGAGCTTCATCGTCGCGCTCCTCGTCTTTGCACTGGGTGCCGGCATATCGTTCTACGAAGGCGTGACGCACATCATGGCGCCGGAGCCGATCGCCAACGCCAAGGTGAACTACGCTGTCCTTGGCCTTTCCTTTCTCTTCGAAGGCACCTCTTGGCTGGTGGCGCTGAAGGAATTCCGCCACCAAAAAGGCAGCCACGGCTGGCTTGAGGCGGTGCAGCTCAGCAAGGATCCGAGTGTCTACACCGTACTCTTCGAGGACAGCGCGGCACTTCTCGGCCTCGTTGTCGCCTTCGCCGGGATATCGGCGGCGGAACTGCTGGACATGCCGAAGCTCGACGGCGCCGCGTCGATCGGCATCGCGCTCATCCTGGGCGGGACCGCGATCTTCCTGGCGCGCGAAAGCAAGAGCCTGCTGCTCGGCGAGCCGGCCTCGCCCGAGGTGCAAACAGAGGTGCTGGCCATCGTCCAGCAGGACCCGGCGGTGCAACGGGCAAATGGCGTGCTGACGCTGCATATGGGTCCGCAGGAGATCGTCGCCGCTTTGAGCATCGAGTTCGAGGATCATTTGTCGGCGCCGGAGATAGAGACCTGTGTCGAGCGCCTCGAGACGCGGCTGAAAGCGGAGATGCCGGAGGTGACGCGGCTGTTCGTCAAGCCGCAGACCACCGGCACCTGGGAACGCCGGAGCAAGGCCTTGGCGGCGTCCGGAGGGGAACCGGCCTGAGGAAAATGGCTGCGCCATCGGGCAGTCCCGGTTATGATTGCGGGCAAAAGCTCCAGGAGGAACGAAGATGAAAATCGACGGCGCGTGTCATTGTGGCGCTATCACTTACGAGGCCGAAGTCGATCCGGAAAAGACCACCATTTGTCACTGCATCGATTGTCAGAAGCTAACCGGAACGGCCTTTCGCGTCACCGTGCCGGCGTCCGAGGACAATTACAGGATCACCAAGGGCACGCCGAAGATCTACATCAAGACCGGTTCGAGCGGCGCCAAGCGCGCCCAGGCATTTTGCGGTGAGTGCGGCTCGCATCTCTACGCCACGTCGGCGGGCGAGGGACCGAAGGTTTACGGTATCAGGGTCGGCACGGCACGGCAGCGCGAGCAACTGGTGCCGAGAAAGCAGATCTGGCACCGCTCGGCGCTGCATTGGCTGCCGGAATTCGAAGGCACAACCATCATCGAGGAGCAGTAGCGCCAGACCCGGGCGAAGCCTCCGGTTCCGGCGTAGCTCTCAATCGTCGCCTTCGACGACCCTTAGCCTCAACTGCCCGGTTTTCGAATCGGCGACGCGCGGGCTGCTTTCCGCTTTTGCTCCGCTGCCATTCGAACCAGCGGTGTCCTCCGCCGGCTGCACGCCAAACTCCAGCGCCTCGATCTTTTGTCCGCGCCTGGTCACCTTCGATGTCGAGACCAGAATGTCGTCGATATCCTTGGCCGATTGGCCGAAATGCGTCTGCAATTTGCGCACCCGCTCGTCGAGCCGGGAGACGTCTTCCATCAGCCGGATAACCTCGCCCTGGATCAGGTGTGCCTGCTCGCGCATGCGGGCATCCTTGAGGATTGCCTGGATGACCTGGATCGACAGCATCAAAAGCGATGGCGAGACGATGACGATCCGCGATCGATGCGCCTTTTGGACAACGGCCTCGAAATTCTCATGGATTTCGGCGAACACCGATTCTGAGGGCACGAACATGAAGGCGGTGTCCTGCGTCTCGCCCTGGATCAGGTATTTTTCGGAAATATCCCGGACATGCACCTCGATGTCGCGGCGGAAAGCCTGTGCAGCGGACTTCTGCAGGTCGGCGCCTTCGGCGGCACGGATGGCATTCCACGCCTCGAGCGGAAACTTTGCGTCGATGGCAAGCGACGGTGCGCCGTTCGGCATCTTCACCAGGCAGTCGGGCCGGCTGCCATTCGACAAGGTCGCCTGGAATTCATAGGCGCCGTGCGGCAATCCGTCGGCGACGATGGCTTCCATGCGCGACTGGCCGAAGGCGCCGCGCGTCTGCTTGTTGGAAAGGATCGCCTGCAATTGCACGACCTGGCCGGCCAGCGACTGGATGTTGCCTTGCGCGATATCGATGACCGCCAGCCGTTCCTGCAGCTTGGCGAGGCTCTCATGCGTCGATCTCGTCTGCTCGGTCATGGTCTGGCCCAGGCGGCCGGTCATGGCATCGAGACGCTGGCCGATCGACTGTGTCAGTTCCGCCTGGCGCGCCCCGAACACTTCGGCGATGGCGCCCATGCGGCCCTGCATTTCCGCCTGGCTTGCCAAGATACCAGCCATCCGCACCTCGGCGTCGCGGGCGTGGTCGGCGGCTTCGGCGGCCGCCACTGCACGCGCCTTGGCCGATCGCCAGAGCGCAACGACGAGCGCCACGAACAGGCCGAGGAACAGCATTGCGCCGAAACCCAGGGCTTGGCCGAGCGTGATCGTGGTGGCGCCGAGGCGGGCGACAGGTTCGGACAGGATGGTGGCCAGATCGTTCATGTCGACAGCATAGATGATTCGGTCTGCCGGCACAGATCAAAACGTGAACGACCCGAAGGCGCCCCGGTTGACGCTTTTCCGGCGAGGTCTTAGGTGAGACGCCATGTCGATCAAGCCGCTTATCATCCTCCCCGATCCCGTCCTGCGCCAGGTTTCAAAACCGGTCGAGCGTGTCGACGGCGATCTGCGCAAACTGGCCGGCGACATGCTGGACACCATGTATGACGCGCCCGGTATCGGCCTCGCGGCGATCCAGGTTGGCGAACCCTTGCGCATGCTGGTGATCGACCTGGCCAAGGAGGACGAGACGCCGGCACCGCACGTCTTCATCAATCCCGAAATCCTCGAAAGCTCCGACCAGCGTTCGGTCTACGAGGAAGGCTGCCTGTCGATCCCGGATTACTATGCCGAGGTCGAGCGTCCGGCGGCGGTGCGGGTGAAGTTTCTCGACCGCGACGGCAAGCTGCAGGAGATCGAGGCCGAGGGGCTGATGGCGACCTGCCTGCAGCATGAAATCGACCACCTCAACGGCGTGCTGTTCATCGATCACATCTCCAAGCTGAAGCGCGACATGGTGGTCAAGAAATTCAAGAAGCTCGCCAGGGACAAGGCGCCGGGCAAGATGGTGGGGTAGGCGTCGACGAAATGCCCCTGCGTGTCATCTTCATGGGTACGCCTGAATTCTCCGTGCCGACGCTGCGGGCGATTGCCGGGGCCGGGCACGGGTTGACGGCCGTCTACACGCAGCCGCCGCGCGCCGGCGGCCGGCGCGGGCTCGAACTGACGCCGTCGCCGGTGCAGCGCGAGGCGGAGCGGCTTGGCATCGAGGTGCGGTCGCCGGTGTCGCTGAAGAGCGAGGCGGAGCAGGAGGCGTTCCGCGCCTTGCGCGCCGACGTCGCCGTGGTCGTCGCCTACGGATTGCTTCTACCCAAACCCATTCTCGAGGCGCCGCGGCTCGGTTGCCTCAACGGTCACGCATCGCTGTTGCCGCGCTGGCGCGGCGCTGCCCCTATCCAGCGCGCCATCATGGCCGGCGATACCGAAACGGGCATTATGGTGATGCGGATGGAGGAAGGCCTCGACACCGGGCCGGTGGCAATGGTTGAAAAATGTCCCATTGGACCCGACATGACGGCCGGCGATCTGCACGACCGGCTGATGGTCCTCGGTGCTGCGCTGATCGTGCAAGCGCTCGAACGGCTGGAGCGGAATACGCTGACATTTACCACACAGGCGGAGGTGGGGGTGACCTACGCCAAGAAAATCGATAAATCGGAGACTCGCATAGACTGGCTGCGACCTGCCGGCGACGTGCACAACCAGATTCGCGGCCTGTCGCCCTTTCCCGGTGCATGGTGCGAGGCCGAAATCGGCGGCCGCGTGGAACGGCTGAAACTGCTTCGCTCGACGCTCTCGCAAGGCGCCGGCGAACCGGGAGGAATTCTCGATGACCGTCTGACGGTCGCCTGCGGGTCAGGCGCGATCAGGCTGGTCGAAGTTCAACGTGCGGGCGCAAGGCCCATTGCCGCGCAGGAGTTTCTGCGCGGGGCCAAGCTCGAAAAAGGAATGAAATTGTCATGAGCATGATGTCCATACGCGCGGCGACGCCGCGGGACCGCGAGGCGATCCGCCTTGTCGAAGAACACGCGTTCGGCCAGCAGACGGAGGCCGGATTGGTCGACGCGCTGGTCACCGGCGGTGATGCCGTCGTCGAACTGGTGGCGGACGAAGACGGGCAAGTGGTCGGCCATATCCTGTTTTCACGGCTCTTCGTGCAGAATGGCGGCAAGAGTTTCCCGGCGGTGGCGCTGGCGCCTCTAGCGGTCGAGCCGTCGTTCCACGGCACCGGCATCGGCGGTGCCCTGGTACGCGAGGCTCATATCCGCCTGAAAGCTGCCGGCGAGACGCTCGCCGTGGTGCTCGGCGATCCGGCCTATTATGGGCGTTTCGGCTACAGCCGTGCCCGTGCCGCGAAATTCGACAGCGACTATCAGGGCGAAGCCCTGCAGGCGCTTGCCTGGGGCGAGGCGCCGGAGACCGGCAGGCTGGTCTACGCCTCGGCCTTCGGCTCAGCCCTTGCCGCCTGATTTCGCCTCGATCCGGGAATGCCGCGTTTTCGCCTCGACATCGAATATGACGGCAGTCTCTTCGCCGGCTGGCAGCGCCAGGCCAACCAGCCATCGGTGCAGCAGGCGATCGAGCAGGCGATCGAGAAGTTCTGTGGTCAGCAGGTTTCGCTGCGCGCCGCCGGCCGCACCGATGCCGGCGTCCATGCGACCGCTCAGGTGGCGCATGTCGATCTGATCAAGGCATGGCCCGGCGACAAGGTGCGCGACGCAGTCAACGCGCATCTGCAAGCGGCCAAGGTGCGCATCGCCATCCTGAAGGCCGCCGTCGTGCCGGATGGCTTCGATGCGCGTTTCTCGGCGATCGGCCGCCATTACCTCTACCGCATCGTCAATCGCCGCGCGCCGGCGGCGCTCGACAAGGGCAAGATCTGGTGGGTACCGAAGCAGCTCGATGCCGGTGCCATGCACGAGGCGGCAAAGGTGCTGCTTGGCCGGCATGATTTCACCACCTTCCGCTCGACCCAGTGCCAAGCCACCAGCCCCGTCCGCACGCTCGACCGGCTGGATGTCAGCCGGGCGGGCGATTTCATTGAGGTCCGCGCTTCGGCGCGGTCATTCCTGCACAACCAGGTGCGCTCGATGGTCGGCTCGCTCAAACGTGTCGGCGAAGGCGGCTGGACTGTTGCCGACCTCAAGGCGGCGCTTGAGGCGCGCGACCGTGCCGCCTGCGGTCAGGTGGCGCCGCCCGACGGGCTGTTTCTCGTCGGCGTCGATTATCCGACGCCTGGCTGATCCGGAACGCTGATCCCGAGCAGCGCCTGCAGGCCGAACAGGACGATCAGCGACGCCACGAACATGCCGGCAAAAACGGCGCTGCCGGCGGCCGCACCCCTGCCGATCGCAACGTTGGTCATCCGCCAGGTCAAGACCATCGACAGCGCGAACAACAGCAGCGACACGAGTCCGGAGACTTCGTTGGCCGACGTCAGGAAAAGCCGGATCAACGCCGATGGCAGCATCATCCAGGCGATGATCGCCGAGGCCCAATTGCTGGCCACGACATAATGGACGAAACGGCCGCCGACGCCGACCCGCGGCGCCACCAGGGCGAGGCCTATGAGCGGCAGCACCCAGGCGCCGATATCGACGGTGGCCAGGCGGATCAACATGCTGAAACGGCCGACGAATGCGTTGGGATCGCCGATCTCGTTGGCAATACCGACCCAGCCGACGATCAGTGCCGGCGCCGCGACGACGATGGCAAAAAAGGAGTTCCAGAAACCGTCCGCCGAAAGGTCGAGCAGGCGAAATCCGTCGGCCTTGCCGAGCATCAGCCGCCAGGCACCGGCAAGCGAAGCGTAGGTTTCATCCGCTGAAAGCATCACTAGGATATGTCCTGCGCAAACCAGTCTTCAACGAAGCGCAGATAAATCTGCGTCAGCGTCTCGAGGTCGGCAATCGCCACGCGTTCGTCGACCATGTGCATGGTCTTGCCGACAAGGCCGAATTCGACCACCGGACAATAATCCTTGATGAAGCGGGCATCGGAGGTGCCGCCGGAGGTGGAGAGCGCCGGCTCTCTGCCGGTCACCGCCATGATCGAGCCGCCAAGCGTCTCGATCAACCTGTCGTCGCGTGTCAGGAAAACATGGCTCGGCCCGTCGCGCCAGACGATCTCGTAGTCGACCGGCGTCTTCTTGCCGGCGCGGTATTTCTTGCGTTTCGCCGCCCGGTCGAGGCGGTTGTGGATCTCGGCTTGGATCGTCTCGACGGTCCATGTGTCGTTGAAGCGAATATTGAAGGTAGCCGCCGCCTTCGCTGGGATGACGTTGGTGGCAGGGTTGCCAACATCGATGGAGGTGACCTCAAGATTGGTCGGCTGGAAATCCCTTGTTCCGTTGTCGAAGACGGGGTCAAGCAAGGCGTCGACCAGCGTCACCAGGCCGCGCACGGGATTGTCGGCTAGCTGCGGATAGGCGGCGTGTCCCTGGCGGCCGTTGACGACGACCGTGCCGGAGAGCGAGCCGCGCCGGCCGATCTTGATCATATCGCCGAGCGCGTCGGGATTGGTCGGCTCGCCGACGATCGCAGCATGCCATTTCTCACCCTTGACAGCCGCCCATTCGAGCAGTTTCGTCGTGCCGTTGATCGCCGGCCCTTCCTCGTCGCCGGTTATCAGCAGCGAGACCGAACCCTTCGGGCCGCCCTTCTGCGCAATATGTCGCCCTACCGCCGCGACGAAACAAGCAATGCCGCCCTTCATGTCGACGGCGCCGCGGCCGAACATCTCGCCATTGGCGATGTCGGCGGCAAAGGGCGGGTGCGTCCAGGCTGTTTCATCGCCCACCGGCACGACATCGGTATGGCCGGCAAACATCAGATGCGGGCCGTTGCCGGAACGCCGCGCGTAAAGGTTCTCTATGTCAGGTGTGCCGGATTCGGAAAACACCGGGCGCTCGACGGCAAAGCCGAGCGGCTTCAACATTTCTTCCAGCGCGCTCAGCGCACCGCCTTCGGCGGGCGTCACGGAAGCGCAGCGGATGAGAGCAGCCAGATTTCTGGTCGGATCGGTAGGCAGCGTCATGGGCAAAAGCGATAGTCGAAAGCGCAAGGCCTGTCACGGCCAGACATAAGGGCCAGCCATGCCGCCGACATTATGGTTTTCATGCCGTATAGTTGCGGCCAGGCCTCTCGACCAGGACAGGGCCATCGCATGATCACGCATGGCAGGACGATCGTAATCGCCGGTGCCGGCAGTATCGGATGCTACGCCGGCGGCTGCCTGATACTTGCCGGACGAAAGGTGGTTCTGCTGGCGCGGCCTCGCATCGAGAAGGCGCTGCAAAAAGGTGGATTGCGCATCACCGACCGTGATGGCCGCGACCGATCCGTCAAGCCGGAGGCATTGTCGGTCACCGCCGATCCGGCCGCGGCATTCCCCGGTGCCGATGTCATCCTGCTAACGGTCAAGAGCGGCGCGACGCAGGACATGGCCGGGCTTATTGCGGCCCATGCCCGACCGGATGCGGTGGTACTCAGTCTGCAGAACGGCGTCGACAATGCCGATAAGTTGCGAGCCCATCTCGCCGCCCGGCGGGTGCTCGCGGGCATGGTGCCGTTCAACGTGGTCCAATCGGCGGAGGGCGAATTGCCGCTTCGTCTGCACCGCGCCAGCGGCGGCAAGGTGATGATCGAACAGGGTCCGACAGGCCTTGACGAACTGCTTGACGTTGAGGGCTTTGCCGTTGCCACGCATGGTGACATCGAAGCGGTGCTATGGGGCAAGCTGCTGCTCAACCTCAACAACGCGCTGGTGGCGCTTTCCGGCCTGCCGCTGGCGGCAGAGCTTGCCGATCGCCGCTGGCGGCTGATCCTGGCCGGCCAGATCGACGAAGCATTGGCGGCAATGATGGCGACGGGCATCGAACCCGCTCGCATCGCCGGCCTGCGTCCCGCGCTGCTGCCGAAAGTGCTTCGCCTGCCCGACTGGCTGTTCAAGTTCTTGGCGCGGCGGATGCTTGCCATCGACCCTGCCGCGCGTTCGTCGATGTGGGATGACCTTCAGCGCCGCCGGCCGACGGAGATCGGCGAACTGCAAGGCGCGGTCCTGCGTTTGGCCGAAAAGGCCGGCACGCCGGCGCCGTTGCTGAAGCATGTTACGGCACTGGTGCGCGCGGCCGAGCAGAAGAGGCGCGGATCGCCCTGCCAGACGCCGGAAGCCGTTGTCGCGACCGTCAGATCGTAGCCCGCACAGGCGCCCAGTAACGGCCCTTGCCGGTGCGCTTGGCCTCGTAGAGCGCATGGTCGGAACAGGTGAGCAGGATTTCCGGATCGCCTCCGTCGGCGGGTGCGCATGCGCTGCCGACGCTCAAGCCGACATGGATGGCGGAGCCGACCCCGAGGTCGAAGGGGACCGAGACCTTTTCGATGGCCCGCTTTGCCAGGTAGGTGGCCTCGATCTCCGAGGTTGCGGGCAAAAGAATGACGAATTCGTCTCCGCCGATACGGAAGACCACGTCCCCCGGACGGAAGCCGCGCTTCAATCGTTCGGCCACCTTGCGCAGCAGCACGTCGCCGACGGCGTGGCCAAAACGGTCGTTGACCTGTTTGAAACCGTCGAGATCCATGCTGAGCACTGCAAACGGCTTGCCGCCATTGGCGGCCGGCGCCGCAAGGTCGCGGCACATGTCGCGCAATTTCTCCTGCAGGAAGATGCGGTTTGGCAGGCCGGTCAGCGCGTCCTTGATGGCCAGGTCGCGATTGTCCAGTTCGGCGCGGATCATGCGGGCATTGATTGCGTGGTTCTGAAGCAGCACGATGATGACGCCGGCCACATAGAACGGCGTTTGAATTCCGACGATCGGCATTCCGGGCGCCGCAGAAAACAATGCACCGACCACGTAAGGCAGGCTTACGGCCAACATGACGAATATGGCGAAGCGCGGGGTCGCCGCATTGCGTGACGACACCACGCCGACGACGCCTGCGACATTCAAGGCGGCAAGTACGGAAAGCGCCATATTCCCGCTGGCAACACAGCCATAGCAGCCGAGGCCGAAAACGACCGACCAGACGCCGCTGGCTGCCATCAGGCCCGCCAGCGGCCCTTTCGAGCCGCGCCTGCGGGCCTGCTCGCATTCCCGCATCAGCAGAACGCGGACGGTGAAAAGCATCAGGTCGGCGGCAATCCAGGCGTAGGGCCACCAATCCCCGGTGGCAAGAGCGGCGCTGACCGCAACCAACAGAACGCTGATGGTGCCGAACAGGACCGCGAATTTGCGCTCGAAGGTGGTGTCGAGAAGCCGGGCGCGGACAGCTTCCGGTTCCAATTTCATCGGCGAAGAGAACCAGGCAAACAGGCGAGCGGCGGCGCTCCACGTTTTGCGCGGCTCGTTGGTGGTCAGGGATAGGTCGCTTGCCAGTCGAGCGCTCCGTGCCGGTCGACACAGTCTTCGCCGGCATGCTGGGCCAGGGTGATTAACATTCGCTTAGAGCATCCGGCGCAAAACCGGGCTTTCGGAACTCCCCGTTCCGCCGCTCTGGAGCAATTCCAGGAAAAGTGTGAAGCGGTTTTCCGTCCGGAATTGCGTCAAAACAAAAAGATAGAGCGGTTCGGCGTTTCTGCGAAACGATGAACCGTTCTAGCGGATCTGCCGCCGGATGGCCGGTTTTAGCTTGCCGGCCCCGGTTGTCTGCGGACTGCAGGCCGACGCGGCGGACCCGGCTCGGGATAGGTCTTCGCCGCACGTGCCGGCTGCCCATGAGGGGTTTCGATCAGCGTGATCTTCTGCCAGATCTTTCGCGAGAGGCTCGAAGCCAGGTTCTCGATGTCGTTGACGCCGTCGATGACCACGGCGTCATTGACCGACTGCGCAAACAGCGCGGCGATCTTGCCGGTGATCGACAGCATCTCGGAGCAGTAGTCGAGATAGCGGGCAAGGTCGGCGGCGTTGGTGATGCGGGCTGGCGAATGCGCAGTCGGCTTGAAACTGGCTGAAAGCGTTGCCGGATCCTTGGTCAGCTGGTGCATGTCGATGACGTGGATCAGCGAACGCAGCCCGTGGAGCTGGCGAAACACCCGCTTGCGCTTGATCCGCTCCTCGGAGCGAATCAGGGCCAGAAAGCCCAGCACCGCGAGGATGATCATGTTGAGGGAGGCTTCGATGCCTTGCATCGACTGGAAGGCATCGTGGTTTCCCGAGATGCGGCCGAGCGGCAGGATTGTGCCGACGAACAGGAACATCAGCGCTCCGACGACGAAGGCGGCGATGATGAGGCCGCGCAGCCACCAGATCGGCGCCTCCAGCGCCTTGGCTGCCTTTGCCAGATCGCGCGACAGCGACACGAGCTCGGCGGCGACGCCGCGCAAGCCGGCATCGGGAAAACGCTCGGCGACGCGCTCTTCCAGCCGTTCGGCGGTTTCGAGGATCAGTTTCGAATCAAGCGAGCGGTAGCGCATGACGAAATATCCGATCGGCGCTCAGGGTTCGGCCGGTGCGTTGGTGCGCTTGCCGTAGCGGTTGGGTCCCGGCTGCCCGGGAAATAGGCAAAGCACGAGGAAAGCGATAATCGAGACAACCGGCACGAACAGCACCAGCGCCGCAACGCCCGGCTTGTCGAGGTCGTGCAACCGCTTCACCGCCAGCACCACGTTCGACCAAAGCGAGGCAATGAAGGCGATGAAGAAAATGAACGACCACATGTTGCTCTCGGTAGTGCCTTCCGGAACCAGCGTGAAACGGTAGAGTGGGAGGGCCTGTATGATGGCCACCAGCAGTCCTCCCAGAAAATAGGCCGCGCGGCTGACGCGGCCCGAAGTTCTGAAGAAAAGCCAGATGAGGTCTGATCTGTCAGGCAAGCGAATTCCGTCCGTATTCGTTGAGAAAGATCAATCGCGCAGCAATTCGTTGATCGATGTCTTGGAACGGGTTCTGGCGTCGACCCGCTTGACGATGACGGCGCAGTAGAGGCTGGGGCCGGGCTCGTTGTTTGGAAAAGGCTTGCCCGGCAGCGAGCCGGCGACGACGACGGAATTAGGCGGCACCTCGCCGTAGAAGATCTCGCCGGTGGCGCGGTCGACGATCTTGGTCGACTGGCCGATGAAGACGCCCATGCCGAGCACCGAGCCTTCGCGCACGATGCAGCCTTCGACCACTTCGGAACGGGCGCCGATGAAGCAATTGTCCTCGATGATGGTTGGGCCGGCCTGCATCGGCTCCAGCACACCGCCGATGCCGACGCCGCCCGACAGATGCACATTCTTGCCGATCTGGGCACAGGAGCCGACCGAAGCCCAGGTGTCGACCATGGTGCCGCTGTCGACATAGGCGCCGATATTGACGAAGGACGGCATCAGCACGGCGCCGGGCGCGACATAGGCGGAGCGGCGCACGATCGACGACGGCACGGCGCGGAAGCCCGCCTTCTCAAAATCGACGGCGCTCCAGCCGTCGAACTTCGAAGGCACCTTGTCCCACCATACCGCCTGACCGGGACCGCCCTTTATGATCTCCATCGGGGTGAGCCGGAACGACAGCAGCACCGCTTTCTTCAGCCACTGGTTGACGTGCCATTTGCCGTCGGCCTGCCGCTCGGCGACGCGGGCGACGCCCCGGTCGAGCAGGTCGAGCGCCGATTGGATGGCCTCGCGCGTCTCGCCGCGGGTTGCGGTCGAAATCGTGTCGCGTTCCTCGAAGGCGTTCTCGATAATCTCCTCGAGGCTCGCGAGATCGGGCTTCGACATGAATTCGCTCCATTACCAAGCTGTTAAGGGCCGGCGCCTTAACCTGTTTGAAAGTCGCGCGGACCCTATGTGAAGGCTTGGGGAGGGTCAATCGCGGCAGCGTCACGGGACGGCGCAGGTGAATGATTGGACGGGTAAAGCAAATATGACTCCCATGGAAAAGACGGGATGGACGCCGCTGCCGCATTCGGACGAGGATCTGGAGCGGTCGAGAAGCGTGCCGGACACGCCGCAAACGCGCGCGGAGACATACCGGCTGGCCTGGAACGATCCCGATTTCATGACGCGGCGCGAGTTGCGCGCGGTCAGGCTGCAGCTCGAACTGCTGAAACCGGAGATGATCCTGGCCGAGCGCGGCATCCAATCGACCGTCATCCTGTTCGGCGGCGCCCGCATTCCCGAGCCCGGCGGCGAAGCCTGGGCGGCCAAGAACGAGACGCAGAAGAAGAACCTCGAGCAAAACAGCAAATATTACGAGGAGGCGCGCAAATTCGCCCGCCTCTGCTCGCAGCAATCGGCCACCTCGTACTTTCGCGAATTCGTCGTGGTGACCGGCGGCGGGCCGGGCGTCATGGAGGCCGGCAATCGTGGCGCCGACGATGTTGGCGCGCCGTCGATCGGTCTCAACATCGTGCTGCCGCACGAGCAGGCGCCAAACGCCTACGTGACGCCGGAACTCTGCTTCAACTTCCACTATTTCGCGGTCCGCAAGATGCATTTCGTCATGCGTGCCAAGGCCGTTGCGGTATTTCCAGGCGGCTTCGGCACGATGGACGAGTTCTTCGAAACGCTGACCCTGATCCAGACCGGCCGCATGGAACGCGTGCCGGTCATCCTGTTCGGCAAGGCTTTCTGGGCAAGGGCGATCGACCTCGATTTCCTCGCCGAGCAAGGCACGATCACGCCCGGCGACCAGGATATCATCGATTTCGTCGACACTGCCGACGAGGCCTGGGGGATCGTCAGCCGCTTCTATAAACTTTGACATGCAAGCAAGGACTTGAAGCGCGCCGGCTGCCTCAAGCAGGGACTTCCACGATCGCCGTGAGAAAGCCGGCGAGGTCGTCGGTGACGAAGTCCACATCGTCCTCGTTGGCCGGGTCGCGTTCCCAGATTTCCGAGAAGGTCGGCTCGAAATTGCGCGGCACCACCAACACTGTGGTCATGCCCAGCGATTTCGGCACCGACAGGTTGCGGGCAAGATCTTCGAACATCACCGCATTTTGCCCGGTAACGGCGTGGAGTTCGGCAAATTTCTCATAGGATTGCCGCGCCGGCTTGGGGTTCAGTCCGGCTGCGACGATATCGAAAATATCATCGAAATGCTCGAGAATGCCCAACTGCCGCGCGGTGCGTTCGGCATGCCGGCGATCGCCATTGGTGAAGATGAATTTACGGCCGGGAAGCTGGCGAATGGCGGTGCCTAGGACGGGATCTGGAACCAGCCAGGAATAATCGATGTCGTGGACCTTCTCGAGAAAATCGTCGGGGTCGATGCCGTGGCGCGTCATCAATCCGTTCAGCGTCGTGCCATATTCGCGGTAGAGCTCCTTTTGCAGCTTGCGTGCTTCCTCGCGCGGCAGCGTCAGCAATTCTCCGACGTAGGCGGTCATCTTCACATCGATCTGCGAGAACAGATTCGAATGATGCGGATAAAGCGTGTTGTCGAGATCGAACACCCAGTCGGTGACATGGGCAAAGCGGGCGGGGTCGGGAAGTGTGGTCATACGTCCTTATGGCACGAAACGATCTTTCTAACAGGAGGTTTATCCACAACCTATGCGCGCCCTGGATGGTAAAAATGGTGCCATGATTAAAATCTTAAGCATCGCCGAAAGGTGACATTCAGCGCTTTGTTGGAACCAAGACGGACCAGTGGGAGCAAGCGATGAATCGCATATTTCTAAAGTCTGCCGCCATCGCTTTCGCCTCCGTCGCGGTCTCGCTTTTGCTGACGCTGATCGTCGTGCCGGCAATGGGGTTTCCGATCAATCGCACCATCTGGCTGACATCCACCGTGTGCCCGCTCGCGCTTGCCTGGAGCGTCGGCGCCTATACGTTCTGGCAGGGCGAAAGGTTGCAGACCGCGCATCGCGAGCTCGCCCGCGCCCATGCCCAACTCGCCGCCGCGCACAGGCGTTTGGCGGAAAAGGCGAGCCGCGACGACATGACCGGCATGCTCAACCGCGAAAGTTTCTTTGCCGCTCTCGACGGCTCCCGGCGCAAATCCGATCGCGGGGCATTGCTGATCGTCGATGCCGACCATTTCAAGACCATCAACGACAGCTACGGCCATCTGATCGGCGACGATGCGCTGCTCCTGATCGCAAACGCGATAGAGCGTGGCGTGCGCAGCGGCGACGTGCTTGGCCGCATCGGCGGCGAGGAATTCTGCGCCCTTCTGATTGGTGCCACCGAACACGAGGCCAGGCGCGTCGCCGAGCGCATCCGGCGTGAAGTCGAGCGTATCCGTTTCCGGCCCGTCGACGAACGAACGGTTCCGCTGACAGTCAGTATTGGCGGCATCACCTGCGGCAGAGACGCCGCAGTGTCGGAGCTAATGCGCGCCGCCGACCAGCGGCTCTACGAGGCCAAGCATCGCGGCCGCAATCTGTCGATCATCGACCGCGATATTTCCGAAGCCGCCTGAGCTCGGCCCTAAGCCTTCTGCTGCATTCAACCGCGCCGCTGCCAGACTGTCAAAATCCGAAGATGGCGATGCGGAACAGCAGGGCGGCCGCCGCCACCGCCACCAGAGCGATGCCAAGGCCAATGGGAGAGCCCCAGCCATACCACTCCATCGCCAGCTTGGCATATTTGAACTCCTCGGCCGGTGTGAGTGGGCCGCGCGTCGGGGTCTGATTCATGTTTCACTCCTTGCAGGCTGCGACAGGCCTTGCCTTGCGCCTGATGCAGCATATTACTATAATGGACGTAATGTTAGGCAGATTGATAGTTAGATGGTCGAAATAAATTCGTCAAGCATGAATCGGGCCGACATGAAGACCGCCATCAGCCTTGCCATTATGGGCTGGCAGGACGCGACGCAGGCTTATGACGAGGCAGTGGGCGATAGGCTTGGGCTGAGTATGGCGGAACGCCATTGCCTGGCGCTGCTCTATGGCGGCCCGCGATCGGCTGGCGAGGTCGCGGCCGCAACAGGATTGACGCCGGCCGCGGTCACCGCGCTGATCGACCGGCTGGAGGCGCGCGGCCTGCTGACACGAACGCGCAGCCTTGAGGACAGGCGCAAGGTGGTCATAGAGGCGACGGAACTCACGCGAGAACTATCGACGCGCTATTATGGCGCGATCGCGCAGGAGGGGGAAAAGGTGATCGCCACATTCAGCGACACTGAGCTCGCCACGATCCTGCGCTTCGTCACGGCGTCCCTCGACCTTCAGCGCGACCAACTGGCCCGGCTGAAGGCCGAGGCGTTGGAAACAGCCGACAGCCTATAGGCTCGCCGGGTCGAGCGCTGGCTCGCCTTTGCGGCGCGCCACGATCGCCGCAAGATCGGCGGTCTCGAAAGCATCACGCAGGGCGTCGAACGACGGCAGCACGAAATAGGCGCGCTGGAACTTATCGATCTCGTAGCCGGTGCGCATTACGGTTTCCAGGTCGAAGGGGACATGGTGCGCCTCGCCGCCTTCGACCGCGAACTGAAGCTCGGTGAAGGATGACATCAGCCCGGCACCGAAAGCCTTCAGCGGCTGGCCCGGCTCGCGTATCAGCCCGTATTCGACGGTGTACCAGTAAAGCCTGGTGATCATCTCGTCGCCGCCGAGCGCAATCACGCTGTCGGCCTTTTTGCCATACATCTGCATGAAGTCGGCAAAGACCGGCTGCGTCAGGATCGGCACGTGACCGAAGAAATCGTGGAACATGTCGGGCTCGACGATGTAGTCGAGCTCCTTTTGGGTTCGCAGCCAGTTGGTGACCGGGAAGCGGCGGTTGGCGAGGTGGTCGAAGAACGGCTGGGCGGGGATGAGCCCCGGCACGGCGACGATCTCCCAGCCGGTGAGCTTGCGCAGCTTCTCGCTGACCGCACCGAAATCCGGGATCTTGTCGAGAAGGCCGAGCGCCGCAACGCCATCGAGATAGGAATGGTGGGCGAGCTTCCTGGTCAGCTTCGTCTGGCGGTCGCACAGCGTGCGCCACACCGCCTGTTCTTGGTCGCTATAATTGTAGCCCTGCGCCACGGTGAAATCGGCACGGCAGACCGAATAATCGCCGCGAAGGCCTCGCGCAGCGCATTCGCGGGCATAGTCGGCAACGTTCATTGTCATGGCTTGCTCTCCCTGGAAATCATGATCAGCGGATTGCCGGAAATTCTAGCGGGATGGCGCGAGGCAAATCAGCTTTGATGGTGGCTCAAATGCGGGGTTGGAGGTAAAAGACTCCACGGTCGAGCTTTGGGAGAGTGAAAATGCCTCAGTTTGATGAATTCGAGATCAAGATGCTCGACATCCTGCAACGCGACGGGCGCAAGCCGGTCTCCGAATTGGCGCAGGAGATTGGGCTGTCGACGACACCTTGCGCGCGGCGCTTCGAGGCCCTTCAGCAAGCGGGCATCATAAAGGGCTTTGCTGCGGTGCTCAGCCGCCGCGCCGTCGGGCTGATGGTCGAAGTGTTCATCCAGGTGCGCCTCGTAACCCACAGCGACGGCTCGCCCGAAACCTTTATCGCCGCCGTGCAACGCATGGACGAGGTGTCGTCGTGCTGGACGATGACTGGAGACTACGATTTCCTGCTGCATGTCATGGTGCCGTCGGTCGACGAGCTCAATGCCTTCGTCATGCACCGGCTGATGCGGCTCGAAGGCGTGCGCGACGTACACACGCAGCTTGTGCTGCAGAACATCAAGGGACCCGGCCATGTCCCGCTTGCACATCTCAGACGATAGGCATTTCTGCGGAAAAGCTGCACACAAACTGCTGAAGCGAGCCAATCTCCAGAGCTAGATCGCCGACTACGACATGCGGACCGCCATTGCATAAGGCCCGCCATGAAAATCGTCTTGATCAACCCGCCGCATACCGCCATCGGCAGCCGTGTGCCGGACGACCATCTGCCGCCGCTCGGCTTGCTGGCACTGGGCGGTCCGCTGATCGACGCGGGACATCAACTACGGCTTGTGGACGCCGAATTCGGGCCGATGGCGCTTGCCACGCTGGTCCGGGACGCCTTGAGCGACCATCCCGACTGCATTCTGATCGGCCATTCCGGCTCGACCTCTGCACATCCGACAGCCCTGCTGATCGCCGGCATGGTCAAGGACATCGAGCCAGCGACAATCCTGATTTATGGCGGCGTGTTTCCGACCTATCACTGGCGCGACATACTGGCCGAAACGCATGCCTTCGACTTCATCGTGCGCGGCGAGGGCGAGGCGACAATCGTCGCGCTGGTCGAAGCGCTTGAGAAACGCAAGCCGCTGTCGGACGTGGCGGGGATCGCTTTTCCTGACGATTCGCGCCGTCCTTTTGCCACCCGGCCGGCAAGGACGACGCCAATTTCGACGATTACCGCATCGGCTGGGAACTGATCGACTTCAGCCGCTATAGCTATTGGGGAGACAAGCGTGCGGTGGTCATGCAGTTCTCGCGAGGCTGTCCGCATCTGTGCAACTATTGCGGCCAGCGCGGCTTCTGGACGCGCTGGCGGCACCGCGACCCCGGGAAGTTCGCGCGGGAGATTGCCTGGCTACACCGCGAGCATGGCGTCGAGCTGATCAACCTTGCCGACGAGAACCCGACGTCGTCCAAAAAAGCCTGGCGCGCCTTTCTCGATGCGATGATCGCCGAGAATGTGCCGGTGCTGATCGTCGGCTCCACCCGCGCCGACGACATCGTCCGCGACGCCGACAGCCTGCATCTCTATCGCCAGGCCGGCGTCATCCGCTGGCTGCTTGGCATGGAAAATACCGACGAGCAGACGCTTGCATTGATCCGCAAGGGCGGCAGCACCTCATCCGACCGCGAGGCGATACGGCTGCTGCGCCTCAATGGCATCTTGTCGATGGCGACCTGGGTGGCCGGTTTCGAGGACGAAAGTTTGCGCGACCTCTGGCGCGGCTTCCGCCAGCTGATCGCTTATGACCCCGACCAGATCCAGGCGCTCTATGTAACGCCGCACCGCTGGACGCCGTTCTTCAGGATTGCCAGGGACCGCAAGGTGATCCAACTGGACGCCCGCCTGTGGGACTACAAGCACCAGGTGCTGCGGATGACGCGCCTCAAGCCGTGGATGTTGTTCTTCGCCATCAAGCTGATCGAACTGGCCGTGCAGTCGCGGCCCAAGGCGCTGGCGCGCATCCTGTTCCACAAGGATCCGGAGCAACGGCATTCGATGCGCTGGTACACCAAAATGGGCCGCCGCGTCTGGTTCCGCGAAGTCTGGGGCTTTCTGGTCCGCGACCGCCGCCTGAAAAATGGCCCGACGCTCGCCGAATTCTGGGGCGCGCCGCAAGACGAGGAAGAGGAATCGATGGTTGTCGAACGCCTGTCGCGTCAGTCCGTGACCGCTATTTCGCCAAACGCCTGAGCCCCTCAGACACCCGGCCTCACGGCACGATCAGCGTGCCGGCGCCGTGTTCGGTGAACAGCTCGAGCAGCACCGCATGCGGCGTCTTGCCGTTGAGGATGACGACGCCTGCGACGCCGCGCTCGATTGCCTCGATGCAGGTCTCGACTTTGGGGATCATGCCGCCCGAGACAGTGCCGTCCTTGATCAGGGCCTTGGCCTCGGCCACGGTCAACTCGTCGATCAGCTTCTTGTCCTTGTCGAGCACGCCGGGCACGTCGGTAAGGAACAGCAGGCGCGTCGCCTGGCAGGCGCCGGCGATGGCGCCGGCAAAAGTGTCGGCGTTGATGTTGTAGGTATGGCCGTCGCGGCCGGGCGCCACCGGCGCCAGCACCGGGATCATTTCGGACCGCGCCAGGAGGTCGAGCAATGTGCGGTCGACCTCGACAGGCTCACCAACGAAGCCCAGGTCGAGCACCCGCTCGATGTTGGAATCCGGATCGATCATGGTCTTGCGCGCCTTTTCGGCAAACACCATGTTGCCGTCCTTGCCGCACAGCCCGATCGCCCACTCGCCCTCGGCATTGATCAGCGCGACGATCTCCTTGTTGATCGACCCGGCCAGCACCATCTCGACAATCTCGACGGTCTTCTGGTCGGTGACGCGCAAGCCGCCCTCGAATTTGGATTCGATGCCCATCTTGCTGAGCATGGCGCCGATCTGCGGCCCGCCGCCATGCACGACGATCGGGTTGACGCCGGATTGTTTCAAAAGTGCGATGTCGCGGGCGAAAGCCTTGCCGAGCGCGATGTCGCCCATCGCGTGGCCGCCATATTTCACCACGACCGTCTTGTTCTCGTAGCGCTGCATATAGGGCAGCGCCCTTGAAAGCAGCGCGGCCTGCATTTCGGCGGTGGCGGCGACATCCGTCATCGGCGTGGTTCCCAGCTTGGCATGAACGGCGGCGTCTTAGCGAGAATTGGACGAGGGGGCAAACGGCTTTGCTGTCACGATCGATCAAATCACCGCCTATGCCGGCCGCTGCAGCGGCGCCCGTCGGCCCAGCCAGCCCGAGATCCTTTCCATCTGCGCGGCGAACGACAAAAGCGTTTCCTCGTCGCCGGGGCGGCCGGCGGCCTGGACGCCGAGCGGCAGGCCGGCATCGGTGACGTAAACCGGAAGCGTGATCGACGGTTGCCCGCTGACGTTCTGGATCGCCGGCCAGTGGGTGAACCACAGGCTCTTGTCCATCAGCTGGCCGAATAGCGGCTTGAACTTCAGCAGGCCGGCGAGGCGCAGTCTGTCCAGAACATTCTCGATGAATTCGTCGGCGCCTTTCGGGTCCATGGTGCCGCAGGCGAGCGGCGGGTGCGCGATGACAGGCATCAGCACTGCATCATAGTGCGCGGTTTCGGTGATAAGCCGGCGCGAGGTTGCGTGCAGCCGCTGCAGGCCGGCATAGATTTCGCCGGCCGAGAGAATTTCACCGAACCGGCTCATCACGCGCGTGGCGCGTTCGATGTCGCCTGAGATGGAGCGGCCGACGCGCAAGGCCTCGCCACGCATCGTGCCGGCCACCGCCGCAGCGACGGTTCTGGCGAAATCGGCGATGAAATCGCGATCGATATAGGGCAGGTCGATCTCCTCGACGCTGTGTCCGCCTTCGCGCGCCAGCCCGATCGCCGCATCCAGAGCTTTCAACGTCTCTTCCGATATCGGCAGGCCGAGCGGCGATTTTCGATAGAAGGCGAGCTTGAGCTTGCCCGGATCGCGCCCGGCGGCCGCAGTGAAACTGCCGTTCGGCGAGGGTGCCGCGTAGGGCGACAGCGGGTCGGGCCCGTGGGTCAGGTCGAGCAGCAGGGCCGTATCGCGCACCGAGCGGGCCAGCGCATGGTCGACGACGAAGCCGTACCAGCTTTCGGTGACGAGCGGCGTCAAGGGTACGCGGCCGCGCGAGGTTTTCAGCCCGATCAGCCCGGTACAAGCCGCAGGCACCCTGATCGAGCCGCCGCCATCCGAGGCATGTGCCACCGGCACGACGCCGGCCGCGACCAGCGCAGCCGCACCGCCTGAGGAACCGCCGGTCGTATGCGCGGTGTCCCATGGGTTGCGGGTGATGCCGAAAGCCGCCGATTCGGTCACCAGCCTCAGCCCGTGTTCGGGTGCGGTGCTGGTGGCGATCGGAATCAGGCCGGCGGCCAGATAGCGCTCCGTCATCACCGAGCTGAAATCGGGGGTGAAGGCCGGGATGCGGCTGCCGCCATGCGTCGGCACGCCCTTCATAGCGATGCCAAGATCCTTCAGCGCAAAGGGCACTCCGGCAAACGGCAGCTTGCGATCGACGGTTTTCGCCCGCGCCCGCGCCGCCTCATAGAGCGGTTCGGCGATGGCGTTGATCTCCGGGTGGGTGGCCTCGGCCCGGGCGATCGCCGCATCGACGAGATCTTGCGGTGTAATCTCTCCCTTGTGCACGAGTGCGACCTGGCCGGTTGCGTCATGCTCCCACAGAACCCGCTCGATCGACATGGTCGCCCTCCCGCTCATTGCAAGCTAGCGGGCGGCGATTTCATTGGCAATCGACGCTGGCGCTGCCGGTGCGCAAGACCATTTCAGTCGTTGCAAATACATTGCAATCGCCTAATTTGGCGGCGGATGACGCCGCAGGACATCAGCAACCTGATTGTCCGGACTTCGATGAAGGACCGGGCTGCGTTCGATCTGCTCTACCGGCAGACCAGCGCGAAACTTTTCGGCGTCTGCCTTCGTGTATTGAAGGATCGGGGAGATGCAGAAGAGGCGCTTCAAGAGGTCTTCGTCAAGATATGGACGAAGGCGGACCGTTTCGCCGTTTCGGATCTGAGCCCGATCTCTTGGCTGGTGGCCATTGCGCGCAATCATGCGATCGATCGGATCAGGGCGCGGCGAGAGCCTGCCGCCTATATCGATGCCGCGCTCGACGTGGCCGATCCGGCGCCGGGGCCGGAGGCCATGGCCGTGGCGGGCGGTGAGTCCGAACGCATCTACCATTGTCTCAAGGAATTGGAGAAGGACCGGGCGGCGGCCGTCCGGGGCGCCTATCTGGATGGCAAAAGCTATGCCGAACTGGCGGAGCGCTATGGCGTACCGCTGAACACGATGCGGACCTGGCTGCGCCGCAGCCTGTTGAAACTGAGAGAATGCCTGGAAAGATGACGCTGGCTGACGACAATGGACCGGAACGTGGGGGCGACGACCTGTTCGCCGCCGAATACGTTCTTGGCGTTCTGGCCGCCGATGAACGCGAGATCGCGTCGCGCCGCATCGATGCGGACGCCGCCTTCGCGCGCCTTGTCGATGCCTGGGAGGCGCATCTTTCGCCGATGGCCGCCGCCTATCCGGAGACAGAGCCTCCGATCAGGGTCAAGGAAGCATTGGACCGCCGGCTGTTCGCTGCAGAGCCGCGCGCCGGCCGGTGGTCGAGCCTTGGCTTCTGGCGCGGTCTTGCCGCCGCCGCCATTGCGGCGCTGGCGATCTACATCGCCGTGCCTTACTTCCGCCCGTCCACCGAACCGCCGCAGGCGCGGCTTGTCGCCTCGCTGGCGGCCGAAGGCAGCGACGTCAAATATCTCGTCGTCTACGATGCCGCCCGTCACGAGGTCGGTCTTTCCCACGTTTCCGGCGAGCGGGCCGCCGGCAAGGACTTCGAGCTGTGGATGATCGAAGGCAAGAAGGCGCCGGTGTCGATGGGCGTCATCCCGGCCGGTGCGACCGCGCATTTGGCCATCCCGCCCGCCGTCCAGGAGAAATTGGCGAAAGGCGCCGTGCTTGCGGTCAGCGTTGAGCCTGCCGGCGGTTCACCGACCGGCCAGCCGACTGGACCGGTGGTCGCAGCGGGCGATCTGAAGAGCATCTGACCGCTTCTCATCTCCGGAAGCAGACCTGAAATCTATCTCCCGCGATTGAAACGCCTGCAAAGCTTGTTGGCGGCTGTCGATCCGCGCCGGGCAAATTGCAGCGACAAATATTTTTTTGCGGAGAGGACGAAACTCCAGCATTTCTATCGCGTATCTCCTTGCGTTCCCAAATGAGGGGAACGATAACCCGAGGAGATTGAAATCATGCGTAAATTCGCCACCCTTTTGCTTGCCGGCACGGTCGCCATATCCGCGCTCGCCACCATTGCCTATGCTCAAAATCCGATGGTCGGCGGCGCCGCCATGTATGCCCAGAAAAACATCGTCGAAAATGCTGTCAACTCGAAGGACCACACGACGCTGGTCGCTGCCGTCAAGGCAGGCGGCCTGGTCGATACGCTGCAAAGCGCTGGCCCCTTCACTGTGTTCGCGCCGACCAACGAGGCCTTTGCGGCACTTCCAGCCGGCACGGTGGAGACGCTGCTCAGGCCTGAAAACAAGGACAAGCTCGTCAAGATCCTGACTTGCCATGTCATCGGCGCCAAAGCGATGGCCGCCGACGTCGCCAAGATGGTCAAGAACGACGGCGGCACCCACAAGGTCAAGACGGTCGGTGGTTGCGAACTGTCGCTCAAGGCCGACGGCGGCAAGGTCACCGTGACCGACGAGAACGGCAACGTCGCCAATGTGACCATCGCCGATGTCGAGCAGTCCAACGGCGTCATCCACGTCGTCGACAAGGTTCTCCTGCCGAAGATGTAACAAACGCACGCTGCCGGCGAAGATATCACTAAGGGCCTCCCTGCGCACACTCCGCGCCGTTCACGCAAGATGTGGATAGGCGCGGAGTCCCGCTTTGAGGACAGCGATCGTCACCGGCTTTTGATTTCCGTGTGGCGGTCGAATTTGGCACAAGCAATGACAGGAGGAATGGCCATGAACCGTCGCGAGCTTCTTTTGAGTGGTGCGGCAGCCATTGGCGTTGTCGCAGGCGCCACCGCGCTGCGCATGGGCGGAGCCCAGGATGCACGCGCGGCTGAGACTTTCGAGGTTACCAAGACCGAAGCCGAGTGGCGCGCCATCCTGTCCGACGCGGCCTTCAATGTGCTGCGCAAGGAGGGCACGGAATACCCGGGCACCAGTCCGCTGCTCAACGAGCACCGCAAAGGCATCTTCGCTTGCGCCGGCTGCGGCCTGCCGGTCTATTCGTCAGAGACCAAGTTCGATTCCGGCACAGGCTGGCCGAGCTTCTGGCAGGAAATCCCGAATTCCGTCGGCAAGACCGTGGACAGGTCTTTGGGCATGACCCGCACGGAGGTCCATTGTCGCCGCTGCGGCGGCCATCTCGGCCACGTATTCGACGACGGTCCGCCGCCGACCGGGTTGCGACACTGCATCAATGGCGTTGCCTTGACCTTCAAGCCGGCGACGGCGTGAGGACGGCTGCGACCCTGACTTTGTCGGAGCGCGAGAGGACTTCGTAATGGTTGATTTTGCGCATGACCCCGAAAATCGCTTTTCGGGGTCATGCGCGAGGGCGCCAGGCGGGGGATCCAGCGCGCCTCAATGGCCTCCGCCACCGCCGCCCTGAGCGGCTGGCTTGCGGATCACCAGGGTGAAGAGCCCAAGCGTCGCGAACAAAACCGTCAGCATGAAGAATACGTCCATGAACGACAGCAGCGACGCCTGCTGCTGGACCATGCCTGACAGTTTGGAGATGGCCGCCTTGGAGGCGTCGAGCCCGGCGGTCTGCTCGAAGTTGAGCGTCATGTTCTGCAGCTTCTGCTGCGCAGCGGCACTTCCCCATTGCACGTGCTCGGAGAGCCTGGCGTAGTGGAAGGCATTGCGGTCGATCAGCACGGTGTTGATGACTGCCAGGCCGACGGCGCCGCCGAGATTGCGGGTCAGGTTGAACAGGCCAGACGCATTCTTCAGCCGCTCCGGCGGCAAGGTTCCGAGCGCAATGTTGTTGATCGGCACCATGCAAAGCATCATAGAGCAGCCGCGCAGGATCTGCGGGATCAGCAGTTCATAGAAATCCCAGTCGGCGGTGAGATGCGTCATCCACCAGGTCCCCGTGGCGAAGCCGAAGAAGCCGATCATCATCATGATGCGCGGGTCCATCTTGTTCGACAGGATGCCGGAGATCGGCGCAGTGAAGAACATGGCCAGGCCGCTGACGAACAGCGCCTCGCCGATCATCATCGAATCGTAGCCGCGGATCCGCCCCAGGAACACCGGATAAAGATAGGTCAGACCGTAGAGGCCGATGCCGACGACGAAGGAGAACAGCGAGCCGAAGGCAAAATTGATATTGCTGAAAGCCCTCAGATCGACAATCGGCTCCTCGGCGGTGAACACGCGCCAGAAGAACAGCACCGCGCCGAAGGTCATGATGACGGCGCAGATGAACACCGCCTGATCCTGCAGCCAGTCGTTGTTGGGACCTTCCTCCAGCACATATTCCATGCAGCCGAGGAAGGCGGCCATGCCGGCAAGCCCCCACCAGTCGAACTTGCTGAACAGCTTGAGATTGGGTTTGTCGAAGTCGATCAGCGACCAGGCGGCCGTCGTCACCAGAATGCCGGGCACGACGTTGACCAGGAACAGCCAGTGCCAGGACATGGCATGGCTGATATAGCCGCCGACGGTCGGGCCGATGGTTGGCGCCAGCGTCGCTACCAGGCCGATCATCGGCGAGACGATGGCGCGACGCGACGGCGGGAAGATGGTGAAGGCGGCTGCAAAGACGCTCGGGATCATGCCGCCCCCGATGAAGCCCTGCACGGCGCGGTAGACGATCATCTGGTCGATATTGGTTGCGGTCGCCGCCAGCGCGCTGGCCGCGGTGAAACCTGCCGCCGAGATTGTGAACAGCACCCGCGTCGACAGCATCCGGCTGAGGAAGCCCGACAGCGGGATCATCACCACCTCGGCAATCAGATACGCCGTCTGCACCCAAGGAATCTCGTCCGAACTGGCGCTCAGGCCCGCCTGGATCTCGGCCAGCGAGGCCGAGACGATCTGGATGTCCAGGATGGCCATGAACATGCCGAACACCATTGCCAGGAAGGCGATGACGCGGCGTGTCGAGATGTGGTCAACCGGCACCGGCATGGCTGGCGTCGGCGCCGATCCTGCAGTTAGGGTTGCGGTCGCCATGACCCTTTGCTCCCGGTTCCGCTTTACTTCGATGCCGAAGGCGCCGTGCGGCTGTCGACGGCGACGACGACGCTCAGGCCGGCGCGCAGCTTGCCCGTCTTCAGCACATCCGCGGGCACGTCGATGCGAACCGGAACGCGCTGCACCACCTTGGTGAAATTGCCTGTGGCGTTCTCCGGCGGCAGCAGCGAGAACACTGCTCCCGAAGCCGGGGCCAGCGACGACACGGTACCCTCGATGTCCTGACCGTCGATCGCGTCGACCGACACTCTGACCTTTTCACCAGGCACCAGCCGGGCAAGCTGGGTCTCCTTGAAGTTGGCGACGATGTAGAGCTTGTCCATTGGCACGATGACGGCGAGCTTCTGTCCGGGGCTGATCAGGTCGCCCTGCTCGACCGAGCGGTTGCCGACCACGCCGTCATAGGGTGCGCGCAGCACGGTGAAGGACAGATCCCGCACCGCCTTGTCGTGGGCAAGCTGCAGCGAGGCCAGCGTGCTTGCCGATTCCGCCCGCTGCGCCTGAAGCACGCCGATATTGGCCTGAGCCGCCGCGATCTGCGCGTCGGCGCCGGCTAGTGCGGCATTGGCTTGCTCGACCGCCGTCTGGGCATCGTCCAACTGGGCCTGGGTACCGACGCGGGTCTTGAGCAACTGGGCGGCACGAACCTGAGCTCGCTTCGCATTATCGGCCGCGGCCTGGTCGGCGGTCTTCTGCGCCTGCGCCTGCTTGAGCGAGGCGCGCGCCGCCTCGGTCTGGGCATCGATGCGGTCGAGCGTCTTGCTCAACGTGGCGATCTGCGCCTCGGCCTGGGCAACGGCTATCTTGTAGTCGCCGTCATCGACGATCAGCAGCGGGTCGCCGGCCTTCACCTGCTGGTTCTCGGTCACTTTGACCTGATCGACATAACCCGAGATTTTTGGCGAGATGAACGCCGTGTCGGCCTGGACATAGGCATCGTCGGTCGTGATCATGAAGCGCCCGTCGGTCCAGTAATCATAGCCATACCAGGCGCCGGCGCCCAGCAGGGCCAGGCCGATGATGGGCAGCAACATCGAGCGCATCGACCGCTTCTTCTTGGCGGGAGCCAGCGGGGTGACGTCGGCGGGCTTGAGAGGGGTTTCCGGCGCTTCGATCGCAGGCTGGACCTTGGCACTGGGGAAGGGGCGGACTTCGGCACTGGTGGGCGCGTTCGAGGACATGATATCTCTCTAAATTAACTGGCGCTGAATTTCGTCAGACTGAACCGTTCGGTTCGATCTCGATATTGACTTAGCGCTTAAAGAGGCCCATATCAAGAGCAATCGAACCGGATGGTTCGAATTATTTTACGAGGTGTGACATTATGGCCGAAGCCCCCAAGGCCGCTCCTTTGCCTGATTCAGGCCCATTGCCCAGCGCCGGCAAGGACCAGTGCGATCTGCTGGACAGTCTGCCGCGCGGCCGCCCGGCCGCGGGGCAAGACCCGGTCAAGCGCAGCCAGATCATCGAGGGTGCGCGCCGTGTCTTCATCGATAAGGGCTTCGAAGCCGCGTCGATGAACGACATTACGCGCGAGGCCGGCGTGTCCAAGGGCACCATCTATGTCTACTTCGCCAACAAGGAAGAGCTGTTCGAAGCGCTGATCGAGGAAGAGCGCGGCACGATTTTCAAGAACATGTACGAAGTGCTCGACCAGATTGGCGACCTTCGCCAGACGCTGGTGAAGTTCGGCATCGTGCTGTCCATGAAGATCACTTCGGCGAGGGTCATCCTAGCGCAGCGGACGGTGATCGGCGCGTCGGAACGCATCCCGGAGCTTGGTGCCCGGTTCTACGAACGCGGCCCGAAGCGTGGCCATGACAGGGTCGTCGTTTTCCTCAACATGGCTATCGAACGCGGCCTGCTGAAGATCGACGACGTCGAGCTTGCCGCCTATCAGTTCACCGAGCTGTGCCTGGCCGGTCTTTTCCGCCAGTGCATTTTCGCCTATCGCACCAAGGCGCCAAGTGCGGCCGAGATCGAACACATCGTCAGGTCGGGCGTCGATGTGTTCCTGAAGGCCTACGGCACCGAACAGCTTGCAGAGCAGGAACGGGTCTCCAGCCCCGCCTGACAGGCTGCCAGGGTCGGTGGCCTATCCGCCATTGGCGGCGAGCACGATCGCCGCACGCAATCCCTCGAGGCCCTCGCTCTTTTCCGACGACGTGGCGAGCACGAAGGGAAATGCCGCCGGGCGTTTCTTGATCTTCTGGAGCGTTTCCTCGATCAGCCGCGGTACCCCCGCCGCCTTGATCTTGTCGGTCTTGGTCAGCACGATCTGATACGACACCGCCGCCTTGTCGAGCAGCGACAGCACCTCGTCGTCCTTGGCCTTGATGCCATGGCGGGCATCGATCAGCACGTAGACGCGCTTCAGCGTCACCCGGCCCTTGAGATAGTCGAACACGAGCTTCGTCCACTCGTCGACCTTTTCCTTCGGTGCCGTGGCGTAGCCATAGCCTGGCATGTCGACCAGCGCCATCGGCGGCAGATCGGCGCCTTCTCCCGAAAATCCGCCAGGCACGAAATAATTGAGCTCTTGCGTGCGGCCCGGCGTGTTGGAGGTGCGCGCCAGCCCCTTTTGGTTGACCAGCGCGTTGATCAGCGACGATTTGCCGACATTGGAGCGGCCGGCAAAGGCGATCTCGGGTGGACCCTCCGGCGGCAGGAATTTCATCGCCGGCACGCCGCGGATGAAGATCCAGGCTCGCGTGAACAATTCGATGCCGATCGTGGTCTTGTTCAACGCGTTCAAACCGCTGCCTCCAGAAGAAAAATGTTGCTGCCACGAATGGCATCGAGATTGCGGCTGATCTTTTCCACCGGCCAGTGCCACCACGCTAGCGCCAGCAGCCGCCGGATGGTCCTGTCGTCGAAGCGCATCTTCACCACCTTGGCCGGATTACCGGCGACAATCGCATAGGCTGGCACATCGTGCGTCACCACCGACTTTGCCGCGACGATAGCGCCGTCGCCGATTTTCACGCCCGGCAGCATCACCGCTTCCATGCCGATCCAGACGTCGTTGCCGACGATTGTGTCGCCACGCACCTCCTTCGACCATGTCGCCGGGTCGAAGCCTTCCTCCCAGCCGTGACCAAAGATGTTGAACGGATAGGTCGAAAAGCCGGACATGGCGTGATTGGCGCCGTTCATGATGAAGCGCGCGCCTTCGGCAATGGCGCAGAACTTGCCGATGATCAGCCTGTCGCCGATGAACGGATAATGATGCAGCACGCATTTTTCGGCGAATTTGTCGGGTCCGTCAGGGTCGTCATAATAGGTGAAGTCGCCGATCTCGATATTCGGCGCCGTCACCAGCGGCTTCAGAAAGCCGACGCGCGTGTGCAACGGGATCGGATGCTTGATCGATGGATTGGGTCCGGTCATATCGAGCTCCGTCGGCAACTGCCAGCCAGGTCAAAATAGCGCGATCCGTCCGGCAGTACCAATCGCTTAATCCAGGCGGGCAGCTTGTGCAAAAAGCCCCGGACGAGCCGGGGCTTTCTGGTTTCGCACTATCGGAGCGCCGGCTATTCCGCCGGCGACGGTTTCTTGCGGAACAGCGCGACCAGATTGTCCCACAATTCGATCTTGGCGCCTTGCCGCTTCATGATCACGCCCTGCTGCAGGATCGACAGCGTGTTGTTCCAGGCCCAGTAGATGACGAGGCCGGCCGGAAAACCCGCCATCATGAAGGTGAAGATCACGGGCATCCACGTGAAGATCGCCGCCTGCGTCGGGTCCGGCGGCGTCGGGTTCATGCGCATCTGCAGGAACATCGTCACGCCCATGATCAGCGGCCAGACGCCGATCATCAGCATGTGCGGCAAGGTAACGGGGATCAGCCCGAACAGGTTGAAAATCGATGTCGGGTCCGGCGCCGCCAGATCCTGGATCCAGCCGAAGAACGGCGCGTGCCGCATCTCGATGGTGATGTAGAGCACCTTGTAGAGCGAGAAGAACACCGGGATCTGCAATGCCACCGGCCAGCAGCCGGCGAGCGGATTGATCTTCTCGGTCTTGTAGAGCTCCATCATCGCCTGCTGCTGCTTCATCTTGTCGTCCGCGTATTTCTCGCGGATCTCGAGCATCTTGGGCTGCACCTTCTTCATGTTAGCCATCGACGCATAGGACTTGTTGGCGAGCGGGAAGAACAGCGCCTTGATGATGACGGTGGTGGCGAGGATCGCCAGACCGAAATTGCCGAAGAATTTGTAAAGCGTGTCGATCAGCCAGAACATCGGCTTGGTGATGAAATAGAACCAGCCCCAGTCGATCAGAAGGTCGAACTGGCGGATATGACGGTCCTTTTCATAGGCGTTGATCGTCGAAACTTCCTTGGCGCCGGCGAATATCTCCGATTCCACGGTCGTCGATTGCCCGGGAGCGATCGTGACCGGATCGGACAGGAAATCGGACTGGTAGCTGTGCGGGTGGGGCCCGCTCTTGAACTCGAAATAAGAGAATTTGGGCTGAAATTCGCGGCCGGCAGGCGGCACCAGGGTCACCGCCCAATATTTATCGGTGATGCCTAGCCAGCCGTCGGTCGACTTGCCTGGCTTGTATTCCTTGTCCGATTCGACCTTGGAGTATTTGTACTCTTGCAGGCCTTCGCTGCCGGTAACACCGATCAGGCCTTCGTGCAGCACATAAGTGCTGGCGATAGCCGGCTTGTCGAAACGGGTAACGCGGCCATAGTTCGACAACGTCGCGGGTGCCGAGCCCCCATTCTGGACCGTGTCGGACACGGTGAACATATATTGGCTGTCGACAGAGAAGGTGCGCTTGAAGGTCAGGCCCTTGTCGTTGGTGAAGGTGAGCGTCACTGGCGTCGCCGGCGTCAGCGTCGCATTGCCGTCGGTCTGCCAGACCGTGTCGGGGCCGGGCAGCCTGCCCACATCCGGCGTGCCGGAAAAGCCGATCTCGGCGAAATAGCCGTTCGGCAGGGACGCCGGGTTGAGCAACGCGATCTCGGGCGAAGTCTTGTCGACCGTCTCCCTGTAATGCTTGAGCCGGAGGTCGTCGAGGCGCGCACCGGTGAGGTTGATCGAGCCTTCGAGGCTCGGCGTGTCGATCTTGACGCGGCTGGTCGAGGCAATCGCCTGGTCGCGGCCGGCGGGCGTCACAGCGTCGCCGCCAGGCGCGCTCGGAATGGCGCCGGGCTGCACCGGTGTTTCGGTGGCGCCCGGGCTGGTGCCTTGGGCGGCCTTCTTCTGCTCCGCCACGCGCTGCTCTTCGATGCGGGCGGCTTCGCGCTGCATCTCGCTGCGCGGCATCACATAGAAATATTGCCAAAGCGCCAGGATCAGCACCGACAGTGCGATGGTGATGAAGAAGTTGCGGTTGTTTTCCATCGAAGCCCTTGGCCTATCGTGTTCCACGCAATCTGCGGGAGAGTTCGGCCTTCAACTGGCCGAACGGAGTCGTAAGCACGTCTTCGCGCCCGACGATGACATAATCATTGCCGGGCACCATGTCATCCGCGGCATGCGTGCGCACGGCCTCTCTCAGCCGCCGCCGGATGCGGTTGCGAACGACGGCGTTGCCGACCTTCCTGGTGACCGTATAGCCGACGCGCGGCGCCTCGCTGTCGCCGCGGCCCAGGACCTCGACGAGGAAAAGCCGCCCGCGGCGCTTTTCGCCACGGCGGACGGCCAGGAATTCCGCGCGCTTCAGAAGCCGCTTGGGATGGGGACCCGTTGGCTTGCCGGTTGCGGGCAACGATCTTGTCTCTCGCTTGGTGCTCAGGCGCTGAGACGCTTGCGGCCGCGGTTGCGGCGGGCTGCGACGACGCCGCGGCCACCTTTGGTGGCCATGCGGGCGCGGAAACCGTGCCTGCGTTTGCGAACGAGTTTGGACGGCTGGTAAGTACGCTTCATTTGTTTAAATACCGCGGGGTGCGGCCCTTCTTGATTCTGTCACTTTGTAACAGGAGCTTTGCCGGGCCGGTTTTGGCGCGATCGAAACCGCGCCGGGACGAATGGCCCGAGCGTGAGCGGGCTTATAGAAAGAAGGGTTTTGGAAGTCAATCCAGCGTGTCGGGCCGGCATTGTCGGACCGGCATCGAAGTCTTGCGGCCCTTTGTCCGGCTTCGACCAAGGATGAATTTGGCAAAAAAGCCGCAATCGCCTAATCTCACCCGATCAAGCGATCGTGAAGACGAGCAGTCCCTAAGACAAGCAGCCGTGATGACAGGCAGCCGTGACGACGAGCATGAGTGAAGTCCCAGCAACCGACGAAAGCATCGCCCAGGCGAAGGCGGCCACCCGCAGGGTGCCGCTGGCGCGCGGCCTGTCGACCAAGTTGCTGCTGCTCACCATCGTCTTCGTGCTCTTGGCCGAAATCCTCATCTTCGTGCCCTGGATCGCCAGCTACAGGCTGAGTTGGCTGAAGGAGAGGCTGAGCACCGCCGCCGCGGTTTCCATCGTCCTGGTGCAGGGCGAACCTGCCTCGCTGTCGCGTGCCGCCCAGAACGACGTACTGATGGCGATCGGCGCCAAGGCGATCGCCGTGCGCGACGGCGGCGTCTCGCGGCTTCTGGTCGTGGCCGAAATGCCGCCGCAGGTCGACGAGCATATCGATATCGCCAATGTCGGCATGATCAAGGGTATGACCGGCGCGCTGGACACGCTGTTTTTCGGCGGCAAGCGGATGCTGCGCGTTTTCGGGCCGGTCGGCGACAGCGACAAAGAATTCGAGCTGATCATGCCCGACCACCGCCTGCGCAATGCCATGCTGATCTATTCGCGCAACGTCGCCTTCGTCTCGCTGCTGATCTCGCTGTTCACCGCCATGCTGGTCTACGCCGCGATAGACCTGATCATGATCGGCCCGATCAGGACGATGACACGCTCGATGCTGTCCTTTTCCGAGGCGCCCGACGATCCCGGTCGCATCATTCACCCCGCCGCCCGGGCCGACGAGATCGGCGTCGCCGAACGCGAGCTGTCGCAGATGCAGGAGCGGCTGCAGAAGATGCTGACCGAGCAGAAGCACCTGGCCGATCTCGGCCTGGCCGTGTCGAAGATCAACCACGACATGCGCAACATCCTCGCCTCGGCGCAACTGATGTCGGACCGCCTGCGCCAGGTCAAGGACCCGACCGTGCAGGCCTTCGCACCAAAACTGCTGCGCGCGCTCGACCGTGCGGTGTCCTACTCGGAGGGCGTGCTGGCCTATGGCCGCACCCAGGAGCCGCCGCCGTCGCGCCGCAGGCTGCGGCTGCGCCAGCTGGTCGAGGACGTCCAGGGCCTGCTCGACATCGAATGCGGCATCGAATTCGTCAACGCCGTCGATCGGGTGCTTGAGGTCGACGCCGATTCCGACCAGCTGTTCCGCGTGCTCACCAATCTTAGCCGCAACGCCGTGCAGGCGATGGCGGCCGACACCGAGAGCGCCGTGGTGCGCCGCTTGACCATATCGGCCGAGCGCATCGGCAGCGTCAGCCGCATCGTCGTCACCGACACCGGCCCCGGCCTGCCGCCAAAGGCGAGAGAAAACCTGTTCGCGGCATTTCGCGGCTCGGCCCGCAGCGGCGGCACCGGCCTTGGCCTGGCGATCGCCCATGAATTGATCCGCGCCCATGGCGGCACGGTGGAGCTGGTCGAAAGCATCGGCGGCCGCACCACATTCGCGGTCACCATTCCCGACCAGCCGGTCCGGCTCGACCAAGCCCGCAACGGTCTGCGCCGCCCGGCGTAACGAACCGTTTGTTTACGGACCGTTTCAATTCGCAAATGGTTGGTCCGAGACTACGAGCCATCGGCTCGGCCGCCGTGCAACGGCGTGTTTCGTTACGGGCCGTTCCGATTGGCAAATGACTGATCCAAGACGACGACCTATCGGCTCGGCCGCCGCGTGACGCGATCTTGCCTTCGCCGGCCGGCGCATGACGGCAAAACATGACGGCAAAACTTTTGGCCAGGATCGGCTTGCTTTTCGCAAATTCAGTCGCTAGGGAACAGCTCACATTCGCGGCCGGTCGCCAGGATCGGATCGCGGGGCTATGCAAAGCATGGCCTGTTGCGCGCCCGTAGCTCAGCTGGATAGAGCACCAGACTACGAATCTGGGGGTCAGGAGTTCGAATCTCTTCGGGCGCGCCATTAAACTCATGCCTACCCCGGGAACATAGGTAACAGAATCTACCACCGGTGGCCTGAAAGTCGCGAGGGCTGAGCGCCATCCATGCCAAAAAGGAGATCGTCAGCTAATGCTGCTCAGTCGGCCTGCTTAATCTCCAGGCCCGGTTCAGTCGGCGGGCCTGGCGTGCAATCCTGGCCAGTGCATTCCTGCACGGGATCTTTCGCCGGCGGGAGACAATTTTGGCCTTCACAATGAACGGGCGGCTGCGTTGTTGCGGCTTTATTGTTCTGCGGCACAGGCCGATCCTCAGCGCGAACGGCCGGCATTCCAAGTTCGATCATGGCCGTGCACAAGAGCGCAATCCGAAGCAAATTCATTTTCGCCTCCGCAACTGACAGCGAGACGCAGATTATACCTTCGAACTGCGGCCAACATCCTGTCACCCGCGAACGGCGTTAACAGCGCGTTTCATTGCCGGTCGGAAGGGCGTACCGATTGCGATCGAGCGTCGTCCTCTTCCTGGCAAAATAGCGCCAGAAACGGGGCTTTCGGCCAGAGGTGACTGAAGCCAACCTTCCGATTTTCCTGTACACCTGTTCGAAGGGTTCGAGGTGCGTTAGGGCCTCGCATATTCGAGTTCTTTCACGGGGGAACGTACATGACGGCATTCAACAGCGTCCGCTTCCGGGTCAAGCCGGGTAGTGAAGATGAATTCATCGAACTGTTCAGCAGCGCTGCGCGCAATTTCGAGGGATTGCGAAAAATGGCTCTCATCAAATCGGGAGATGGCGCCTTCTTCTCGATTGGAGAGTGGGACACTTTTCAGCACATGGTCGCTGCCAGGCCCAAAATGCTGGGCAATCTTGATCGGTTCCGGCATACGTTGCAGCAGCTTGAGGGCGGATATACGGATGCTGTTTCCGGCGAGGCTGTCTTCGAAACGGACGGCAGGAGCAGCGGCAGGTCGGTATAGTTTCGCACTTCGAAAAGCTTATGCTCTGCGCCACTTCCCGGCTCTATTACCTAAACCGCACATTCCCCCTGGAAAGCTCTGCCACCGACCTGCATCCCATCAGCCGCATGTCGCGTTCGATCTCGGTTCGCATCAGGCCGAGCGCCCGTTCGACGCCGGCCTGTCCGGCGGCTGCCAGCGGGAAGAGATAGTAGCGCCCGACGCCGACGGCCTTGGCGCCCAACGACAGGGCCTTCAGCACATGCGTGCCGCGCTGGACGCCGCTGTCGATGATCACGTCTATCTTGTTGCCCACTGCGTCGACGATCTCCGACAACTGGTCGAAGGGGCTGCGCGAGCCGTCCAGCTGCCTGCCGCCATGATTTGACAGAACGATACCGGTGCAGCCGATGTCGACGGCTTTTCTGGCATCGGCGACGCTCATGATCCCCTTCAGGCAAAACTGGCCGTTCCAGAAGCGGACCATGTCTTCGACGTCCTTCCAATCCAGCGACGGCTCGAGGATCTCGGTGAAATAGCGGCTGATGGAAAGCGCTCCGCCGCCGAGATCGATATGGCCGTCCAACTGCGGCAGGCTGAACTTTTCGTGCGTCAAATAGTCGATAGCCCATCTCGGCTTGATCGCGAACTGCATCATGCCGCCGAGCGTAAGCCGAAAGGGGATGGAAAAGCCGGTCCGCAGGTCACGCTCGCGGTTTCCGCCGGTGACGCTGTCGACCGTCAGCATCATCACGTCGACGCCGGACGTCTTGGCGCGCTCCATCATGGCGCGGTTCAGGCCGCGATCCCTGTGGAAATAGAACTGATAGACCTGCGGCGTCCTGTGCTTGCGGACTTCCTCCAGGCTGACCGTGCCGAGCGACGAGACGCCGAACATCGTGCCGAACTTCTCCGCCGCCGCGGCGACGGCGCGCTCGCCGCTATGGTGAAACAGTCGCTGGAGAGCCGTCGGCGAACAATAGACCGGCATCGCCAGCTTCTGGCCCATGACGGTGACCGACATGTCGACCTGTCCGACGCCGGCAAGGACGTTGGGGACGAGATCGCAGTCCTCGAACGCCGCCGTGTTGCGCCGCAGCGTCGTCTCGTCGTCCGCGCCGCCATCGATATAATCGAAGATCGGACCTGGCAGGCGCTGTTTTGCCAGCCGGCGGAAGTCCTGAAAATTGTAGCAGCTTTGCAATCTCATGAAATCAATCGGGTATATGCCGGGCCCGATGTCAAGCCTGTGCCATTGTCGATCGCCGGCGCTCTCGCCTCAGCCCGCCAGAGCGCCAACCGACTCCCGCTCCACCAGCGGGCATTCGAGCTTGGTGATGGGATAGCGGCCACGACCGGGAGCAGCGGGGACTTCGAGCTGCTCGATCGCCCATTGTCCCATCGCCATATGCGGCAGGATCGACGTCGTCAGCGGCGGGAACAGATGCCGCGCGATCTCCTCGTCGTCATAACCGATCACCGAAATATCCCGGGGGATGTGCAGGCCGGCCTCCTTTAGCGCCTCGTAGCAGCCGATCGCGGTGCGGTCGTTCTGGCAGAAGATCGCGGTCGGCCGGTCCTTCAGCGCCAAGAGCTTGACGGTCGCGGCATAGCCGGCGCTCGCCGACCAATCGCCTTCGACGACCAGCGCCGGGTCGAACGGAATGTCGGCCGTCGCCAGCGCCCGGCGGTAGCCCTTCAGCCGGTCCTGCGCCGCTTGCATCCAGGGCTCGCCGGTGACGGTGGCGATGCGCCGGTGGCCATGGCCGATCAAGTGGCGGGTGGAGCTCTGGCCGCCGGCGATCTCGCTCGGCACCACGGCGGGGAAGGCATAGTCGGCGGTGTAGCAGTTGAGCAGGATGACCGGAATGTCGAGGCCGTAGAGATAGTCCGGCGCGACGATCTCGCGGGTGAAAATGGTCATGTAGATCAGCGCCGAAATGCCCCGCTTGGTCAGTGCCGCGATGGCCCGGGGCTCCATCACCTCGTCGCCCATGGTTTGCGCCACCAGCAGCACATTGCCGGCGTTCCACGAGGCTTGCCGCGCCCCTTCAATGGCGACGACCGCCTCCGGGCTGGTCGCCAACTGGTCGACGGCAAAGCCGATCACGCCATCCAGCCCGTCGAATGCGGCAACTGGGGCCCGCAAGGCAGAAAACACGGGCGGCGAATAGCCCAGCGTTCGTGCGGTCTCAATCACTCGCTCTCGGGTTTGCTGCGACAGCCTGATGCCTGGCGTGTTGTTGAGGACGAACGAGACCGTCGCCTGCGAACAGCCGGCGGCCCTGGCGATGTCGGTCATGGTGACGCGGCCCTTGGGGTTTTTCCCGGACGGCTTGCGCCGCCTGGTACCCTCAAGGATGGGATCGCGCAGTGGTTCGTTCATGTCATTCGTCCCTCAAATCTCGCATTTATAACGCGAAGCGCTACTAATAGATATAAGCGCCCTCTCAGGTGATTTTAGTCGCCAATCCAAAACGGTTGTGACTGGGGAGGCCTCTCTCGTTTGTGGCGAGTATCCCGATCAACTAATACTCTTTACTAATATCTGGCATCCCTATAACGTCAATCCATCATGCCCGGACGACATCGGACCGCGCGTGTTCGGAACGCGAGCCAGCCTGGTGTCGGACGGTTCCCGTCAGCCGGAGCTCGCCTGCCGTTTCGAGGAAATGTCAGACAAATCGGACTATTTACGAACGACGAATGAGTCTCTAAAGTCGACGATCGCGGCTGGAATGGCGTCGTTCTTCGCTGCCGAAACCCTGAGGAGGAGGGCGTCCAAGCCGCGCCGGCACGTTCATCATCAGCGAAATTACTGAGTCAAATGGGAGGTTGAATATGAAATCTGCGATACGAAATGCGTCCGTCGCCGCTGCGGCCCTGCTGCTCGGCCTGTCCGTCAGCGCAATTGCGCGGGCCGACGACAAGCCGACACTGGCCTTCGTCGTCAACGGCGCTTCCGATTTCTGGAAGGCTGCCGAAGCCGGCGTCAAGAAGGCTCAAGGCGAACTGCCCAATTACAATCTCGAACTCAAATATCCGGAGCAGTCCTCGGTCGCCATCCAGCAGCGCCTGATGGACGATCTGGTGACGGCCGGTGTGAAGGCGATCATGGTCTCGGCCGTCGATCCCAAGACGTCGACCGACGGGCTGAACAAGATCGCCTCGGAAACGGCGTTGTTCACCACTGACAGCGACGCACCGCAGACCAAGCGTGTCGCCTATATCGGCTCTTCCAATGTCGATGCCGGCAAGCAGGCGGCAGAGATCGCCAAGAAGGCAATGCCCGACGGCGGCAAGTGCCTCGGCTTCGTTGGCCTGCTCGGCGCCGACAATGCCAAGGAACGCATCCAGGGCATGAAGGACGGCCTCGCCGGCACCAAGATCGAATTGGTCGACGTGCGTGGCGACGACATCGACCAGGCCCGCGCCAAGAAGAACGTCGAGGACGCGCTGGTCGCCAGCCCCGACGTCACCTGCATGGTCGGCTTCTACTCCTACAACACGCCGCGCATCTATGAAGCGCTGCGCGATGCCGGCAAGCTCGGCCAGATCACCGTCGTCGGCTTCGACGACGATCCGATCACGCTGGGCGGCGTCAAGGAAGGCACCGTCGCCGCCACCGTCGTACAGCAGCCTTTCGAATGGGCCTATCAGGGCATGAAGCTGATGGCCGCCTATCTCGAGGGCGACAAGTCGGGCGTTCCCGCCGATGGCCTGATCATCGTGCCGACCAAGATCATCGGCAAGGACGATGTCGACGCCTACGCCGCCAACCTCAAGGCGATGTCGGGAAACTGAGCGAATAAGTTGCGCCGGCTCAAGGGTTCGCCCTGAGCCGGCGATTCTATTGACGCGCCTCGCAAGGCCCGTCAGTCTGAGGCCAAAACGGCTCACCGGCTGCTGTCAGGCGTGATGAATTATTCCGATCCATCCATCGTTGCATCCACGGCCGCTCCGTTCCTGAGCCTCGACGGCGTGCGCAAGACCTATCCCGGCGTTGTCGCGCTGGACGGGTTCTCGATCGAGGTCAGGCCCGGCGAGGTCATCGGCCTGGTCGGCGAAAACGGCGCCGGCAAATCGACGCTGATGAAGATCCTCGGCGGCGTGACCCGGCCGGACACCGGCACCATCACCGTCGATGGCGTCGCCCATGACAGTCTGACCGTCGAGGCCAGCATCGGTTCGGGCATCGCCTTCGTCCACCAGGAACTCAACCTGTTCGAGAACCTCGACGTCGCCGCCAATATCTTCTTCGGCCGCGAACCGCTGCGCGCCGGCCCGTTCAGGCTGGTCGACCGCGCCAGGCTGCGAGCGCTGGCGGCGCCGCTGCTCAAACGCGTGGGCGCCAATTTCTCGGCCGATACGCCGGTGTCGGCGCTGTCGCTGGCCCAGCAGCAAATGGTCGAGATCGCCAAGGCGCTGTCGATCAAGGCGCGGCTGGTCATCCTCGACGAACCGACATCGAGCCTGCCGATCGCCGAAACCGACAAGCTGCTCGGTGTCATCAAGGCGCTGAAGGCAGACGGCATCAGCGTCATTTTCATCTCGCACCGCCTGCACGAGGTCGAGCGCGTCGCCGACCGCGTCGTCGTGCTCAGGGACGGCATGCTCGCCGGAACCTTGCCGAAGAGCGCCATCAATCACGACCAGATGGTCAAGCTGATGATCGGCCGCATGCTGAAGGAGCGCGAGAAGGCCGCGGAATCGGCGCGCCCGCCGGGCTCTGTCGCGCTGTCGGTCAAGGCCATTCGCACCGCTGCCTATCCCGACCGGCCCGTCGACCTCGATGTCAGGCATGGCGAGATCCTCGGCCTCGCCGGTCTCGTCGGCTCCGGCCGGACGGAGCTGGCGCGCGTCCTGTTCGGCATCGACAAGAGCTTTGGCGGCTCGTTCCAGCTTGACGGAAAAGATCTGGTTCTAGGTTCGGCTGCGGACGCAGTGGCCAACGGTATTTTCCTCGTCCCCGAGGATCGCAAGCTGACCGGCATCCTGCTCGACCTGTCGATTGCCCAGAACATCTCGCTGCCCAATCTGCCGGCGCATTCGCGGCGCTCGCTGGTCTCGGCCGGCGCCGAATCCGCCACCGCCGAGAAGCAGAAGACCAATCTCGGCATCAGGGCGCCCTCCGTCCAGACGCGCACCGGCACGCTGTCGGGCGGCAACCAGCAAAAGGTCGTGCTGGCCAAATGGCTGGCGATGAAGCCGAAGGTGATGATCCTCGACGAGCCGACCCGCGGCATCGACATCGGCGCCAAGGCCGAGATCTACGGGCTGATGCGGGCGTTGGCCGATGCCGGCGTCGCCGTGCTGATGATCTCCAGCGACATGGAGGAGGTGATCGGCGTTTCCGACCGTATCGCCGTCATGCATGAAGGCCAGATCTCCGGCATTCTCGACAAGGACCGGTTCAGCCAGGAAAACGTGCTGCTGCTGGCGGTCGGCAAGCAGCCGAAGTAGTTCGCAGGCATTGGGAGAAGACGATGAGCAAGAAAGATCTCGGCCTGCTGATCCTGATCCTGGTGGTCGGCGCGGTGGTGGCGATCATCAACCCACGCTTCCTGCTGCCGATCAATCTCGCCAACACCTCGAACCTGATCGGGTTGTTCGGCATCCTGTCGATTGGCCAAGCCTTCGTCATCATCACCGGTGGCATCGAATTGTCGGTCGGCTCGGTGGTTGCGCTGCTCGGCGTGCTGTTCATCGACTTCATCGCCACGCGCGGCATGGCCTGGCCGGTCGCCCTGCCGCTGATCCTGGTGCTCGGCGGCATCATCGGGCTGGCGCATGGCTGGCTGATCACCCGGCTCAAATTGCAGCCTTTCGTGGTGACTTTGTGCGGCCTGTTGATCTATCGCGGCGTGGCGCGCTTCTACACCGCCGACGGCACCGCCGGCTTTGCCTTCGGACAGAACTTCCCGGAACTCGAGTTCCTGACGGCGGGGCGGTCCTGGGGCGTGCCGAACAGCTTCATCGCACTGATCGTCATCGCCGTCGTCATGTGGGTGGTGCTGCACCGGTCGGTGTTCGGGCGCTATCTCTATGCCATCGGCAAGAACGAGGAAGCGGCAAAATATTCCGGCATCCGCACCGGCCGCATCGTCATGGCCGCCTATGTCATCTGCGGCGTGCTGACGGCGCTGTCAGCTATCTATTTCGCCATGTACACACGCTCGATCTCGCCGGCGAGCCACGGCCAGTTCTACGAGCTCTATGCCATCGCGGCCGCGGTGCTCGGCGGCTTCTCGCTGCGTGGCGGCGAAGGCTCGCTGATCGGCGTCCTGCTCGGCACCGTGCTGCTGCAGGAGCTGCAGAACCTCGTCAACCTGCTCGGCATCCCGTCCTCGCTCAACTTCGCCGTCATGGGCGGGGTGATCCTCATCGGCGTGCTGGTCGACCAGCAATGGGGCGTGTTCAGGGCGCGGCGGCGGATGCTGGGAGCCACACGCAAGGGCGTGGCGGGTGCTGCCGCTGAGTGACGCAAAAATAGCTGGATGAAATACGCCGACTGCCATGGCAGGTGGCGTGAAAGAGTCAGCCGGAGCTTCGCGACAGCAGTTCAGGTCGGTCTCTATTTGGAACGAAACCCGTATCTGAGCGTTTATTTAAGCTTTGCTGCGCGGAGGCGTTCCATGCCCACGAATCCAGTTAGTACCGCCAAAGTAGGAACTCACCCCCTCCACCCGATGCTGATACCTTTTCCTGTCGCGTTTCTTGTCGGTGCGTTTGTCACCGACCTGGTTTTCTGGGGGACTGCCGATGCCTTCTGGGCACGAGCATCGATGTGGCTGATCGGGGCAGCCATAGTAATGGCCCTTCTCGCTGCGACAGCCGGTTTTATCGACTTCCTCAACGAGCCGCGCATTCGCGCCTTGTCCGACGCCTGGTACCGCATGCTGGGCAACTTGACCGCGGTCGTTGTGGCACTGATCAATTTCTACCTTCGCTATGCGCAAGGCGCCGAAGCCGCGGTCCGCCCATGGGGTGCGCTCTTGTCGTTCATAGTGGTCTGCATACTGCTGTTCACCGGCTGGAAGGGCTGGGAGATGGTGTATCGGCACCACGTTGCAGTTCTGGATACACCAGCGGATGCGCCAGCGAAGCCTTCGACAACCACTGCCACGGATACTCGTCACGCTGGTCGGGACCGGCACGCCGCATGAGGCCATAATCCCGAAAAGTGGATACCGGTTTCCAAAAAGATATCGGTTAGACAAGTAGCGCCCATACCGAATGCATCGGATGGGCGCTACTTTAGATAAGGCCCGACATGTCGGAGAAGGCCATGGCCTTGCGCAGCACCTCGGCGAAGCGCTCGCCGGCGGCTTCACGAGGGCCGCTATTGTCGATCGAGGTGACACCCGGTCCGGACAGCGCCACATTGGCACTGCGCGCCAGCCGTGCCAGCACTTCGCCGCGCGACTCGCGACCGCGCAATGCCAGCCGCTCGGCCAGGATCTCCGGTGTAGCCGTGATCTCGACGATAGCCAGATTGGCGTAGCGCTCCCGCAGCGCCGGGATGATGGCGCGCGAGACGTTGGCGATCGCGACACGGCCGTTGGAGACTGACCAGTCGACTTCGGCCGGGATGCCGTAGCGCAGGCCATGCGCCTCCCAGGAAATGGCGAAGGCGCCATCCGCTTCGGCCTCGACGAAGGCAGCATCGGCTAGCGTATCGTGATCCTCGGTGGCCGCATCGCTCGGCCGGGTGATCACCCGGCGCACGAACTCCAGCCGGCTCTCGTCGGCAAACACGGCGCGCGCATAGCCGATCACCGTGTCCTTGCCGGCACCGCTCGGCCCGACGACGGCGACGAAGACACCGTCGCGGATCGGAAATCCCGTAGCGGACAATTCACGCTCGACCGATGCCGACACCATCATGCGACTCGGCGTCCCTGCCGCCAGACCGTGCGGACGACCGGGACATGGTCGTCGACGCGCACGCGAACCAGATCGGCGCGCCGGCCGGGCTCGATGACACCGCGATCGCTGAGGCCGACCGCCTCGGCCGGGTTCTTCGAGACCATCGCCACCGCCTGTGGCAAGGAAATGCCCTCGACCACGTCGCCGAGGAAGAAGGCTGACTGGATCAGACTGAAGGGAATGTAGTCCGACGACAGGATATCGAGCAGGCCATCGCCGGCCAGCGTGCGGGCCGAGACATTGCCCGAATGCGACGCGCCGCGCATGACGTTCGGCGCGCCCATCAATACGCCGAGCCCTGCCTCTTTTGAAGCCCGCGCCGCCTCCTCAGTGGTCGGGAACTCGGCGACGCGCACACCTTGCTCGATCGCTTCGTCGACATGGCCGACGGTTGCGTCGTCATGGCTGGCGAGCACGATGCCGCGCTCTTGGCAGGCAGCGGCGATGAAGCTGCGGTTCGGGCTCGAATTCCTCGCCGATTCCGCCATCCGCTTTTCGCAGAATTTCTGGAAATCGTGATCGGTCAGCTTCAGCTTGCGCTGGTAGTAATAGGCGTAGGTTTCCAAATTGACGAACTGGCGCTGTCCGGGCGCATGGTCCATCAGCGACGCCAGCCTGACCCGCTCGTCGCCGTCGAAATTGGCGAAGGCCGTGAGGCAGTCCGGCGCCGAAACCTCGCAACGCAGATGGAGGAAATGGTCGGCCCTGAGCCGGTCCTGCTGCACGCTGTCCTCGATCGCGTCGGCCAGCTTGCGTATGTCGGCGGCCGTCAGGTCGGCATCCTCGTCCATGCCGACACGCAAGGCGTCGAGCACGGTGGTGATGCCGGCGGTCGCCACCTGGGCGTCATGCGCGAGCACAGCTGCGATCGGGTTCCAGCGCACTTTCGGCCGCGGCGCGTAATGGCCTTCGAGATGGTCGGTGTGGAGCTCGACCAGGCCAGGGATGATGAAGTCGCCGCCCATGTCCTCGCCGCTGCGGCCAGCGCCGGGATCGATGGCGGCGATCACCCCATCGCGCAGCACGATCGACCCTTCGACGATCTGGTCGGCCAGCACAATACGGGCATTGTCAAGAACGGTCTCGGCAGTCATTTCAGGCAGTCCTTGCAGCATTTTGCAGCCAATTGAAAATGAATTGGCTTCGCACCATGCGGTTAAAGCAAATAGTCATTTAGGCAGTTCTTCTGGCCGGGCGGCGCCCGAGCGCGTGATGCGACAGCACCATGAACGGCGCACCCGGTTCAGTTTCCACAAACAGCGTCAGCGCGTCCACCGCCACCGGCCGTTGCAGCACGTCCGCAAACAGGCTGTCGATTGCTAGGCGAAGACGAGGGCTTTCCTGTGACGACACCCGGCCGGACAGCGTCATATGGAAGCGAAACGTCTCGAAGACATAGGGATAGCCCCACTGGCACAGATTGCGGAACTCGTCGGGCTTCAGCGAATCGGGGCTGCGCCGTTCGATCTCGGCTTCCGTCAACGGCGCGCGGAAGCGGTCGAAGTCGCGCACCACGTCGTCGGCGAAGCGGTTGAGCGCCGGCGGCGGTACTTCCGGCAACAGCGCGAAGAAGCCGTCGATCTGGCTGACGACGAGGCGCGGGATCGTAACCACCGGCGTCGCCTCGGCAAAATCGTCGAGTGCTGCACGAAGCGACGTTTCCGTCTCGTTGGAGGCCAGTCTGAAGGGCGCCTTCAGTGTCGCATGAAAGCCATAGCGGCGCGCCGAGGCGGTGTGGAAGGCAACTTCTGCCGCCGACAACTCGCCCGCAGCCTCGACCGGCTTTGTGGCGGCACCGAATGGGTCGCGGCCGAGCCAGTTGGCGGCGATCCGTGCCAGCGGTTCGTCTTGTCGGGGGGTGAAATAGATCGCGTAGCGCATCGAAAGTCCTCGTCAGCCCCGCTGCCATAGGTGATTTCCATGACGAATTGACGAAGCTTTGCGGCGTTTTCGGTAACAAAACCACACAGCCGGGTCGTTAGCCGACGATTTTTCGCTTGGACCAGCGGTTGGGGCGAAGGGGAAATGGTTAGGCCTTCATCAGCCATTCGTGCTCGGGCGCGTTGTGGAATTTCCACGTCCGCTTCGGTCCGGCCATGACGTTGAGATAATAGAGATCATAGCCGTGGCAGGCTGCGCAGGGGTGATAACCCTTGGGGACCAGCACGACGTCGCCGTCCTCGATCGCCATCGCCTCGTCGAGCGAACGAGCACCGTTCTCGTCGGCATCGGTGTAGACGCGCTGGAAAGCAAAGCCCTGTGGCGGGTTGAGACGGTGGTAATAGGTCTCCTCGAGATAAGATTCAGCCGGCAGATTGTCCTGGTCGTGCTTGTGCGGCGGATAGCTCGATGTGTGGCCGCCGGGTGTGATGACCTCAACCACCAGCAAGGAATCGGCCGGCTTGCCCTCCGGCAGGATGTTGGTGACATAGCGCGTGTTGGTGCCTTTGCCGCGAACCTCCTGGCCGAGATCGTCGGGCCCGATGACACGGACCGGCAGACCGCCGCCCAGTCCTGGCGCCGAGCAGACGGCAAGTTCGAGATCGGTATCGGCGCTCACCGACCACTCCGACCCCTGCGGCACATAGACCGACCAAGGTTTGCCGTCCAAGGGCGACATGCGTTCGCCGAGCAAGCCGAGATCCTTGCCGCCGGCCTTGGCCTTGCCCTTGCCGGTGACGAACACCAGGCAGACCTCACGATCCGCGGTTTGCCCGGAAGCGCTCTCGCCGGGCCTGAGCCGATGCAGATCGAAGCCGACATAGGTCCAGCCGGCGCTTTGCGGCGTCACATGGGCGATGCGGCCGTGGCCCTTATTGGCTTTGACGAGCAGTTTCGACATGGTCATTCCTTCGGTTTGGCGTCTGCCGATGGCTCGTCCTCGTCAGCCGGCTTGTAGAGGTAGAAAAACTGCCAGACGGCATAGCCGGCGAAGCCGAGCGCGATCACGCCCCAGAACGGCGTGCCGGTGGCGAATTCGATCACCGACCAGACCAGGCAGACCGCGACAACGGCGACGCGCCGCCACAGCGGCCGGAAAAACGGGTGCTCGGAGTCTTTCATCGGATCAACACCTTTCCTCGCGAACTCTCAAGCATTGGGAAAGCCCTGTGTCTCCACCGTATAGCCGGCCGCCGTCATAGCCCGCATCAATTCCTTGTAGCCGACCTGCGCCATCTTGAGCGGCGGGTTCTTCTTCGGATCCTGCTCGGCCTCGACCACGAACCAGCCTTCATAGCCATGGTCGGCGAGCCTCTGGACGATGGCGCCAAAATCCAGCGAGCCATCTCCCGGCACGGTGAAGGCGCCAAGTGCCACCGCGTCGAGGAACGATTGCTTGTTGCGATCCAGCTTTTGGATCACCTCCATGCGTACGTCCTTCACATGCACGTGGTTGATGCGCCGGTGGTGGTTGTTTATCGCGCGCAGCACATCGCCGCCGGCAAAGGCCAGGTGACCGGCGTCGAGCAGCAGCGGAATGCCTTCGCCCGAATAGCGCATGAAAGCGTCGAGCTCCGGCTCGGTCTCAACTACTGCCGCCATATGATGATGGTAGGAGAGCGGCATGCCTTGCTCTGCACACCATTCGCCGAACTGCGTGAGCCGCCGGGCGTAGGCTTTCATCTCATCGTCCGAAAGCCTCGGCTTGGTGGCGAGCGGCTTGGAGCGGTCGCCCTGGATGGAGCGGCCGACTTCACCATAGACGATGCAGGGCGCATTCACCGCCTTGAACAGGTCGATCATCGGCTGGATGCGATCCTTATTCCCCGATATATCCTCATTGACCAGCGTCCCGGAGAACCAACCGCCGCAAAGCGTCACGTCGGCCTCTTTCAGGATCGGCAGCATGATCTCCGGATCGTTGGGAAAGCGGCGGCCCATTTCCATGCCGGTGAAGCCAGCCGAGCGCGACTGGCGCAGGCACTCCTCCAGCGACACATCATCGCTGAGTTCGGCAAGATCGTCGTTCCACCATGCAATGGGGGACATGCCCAGTTTGGCTTTCAAGTCGTCACTCCAGTTTCAGACATTCGAGGCGCGTTCGCGGATGGCTAAAGAACCCGCCCGCTCAGCGCTTCCTCATATTTCTTGCGCGCCGCATTCACTTGCGGCCGTGCCGAGACTTCCGGCACTGCGACATCCCACCAGCTTCCACCGGCCTCGGTCGAAACCAGCGGGTCGGTGTCGATGACCAGCACGGTCGTTCGCGTGTTCTTCTTCGCTTGCGCCAGCGCCGTTTCCAGCCCGGCGATCGATGGCACTTTTTCGGCAATCGCACCCATGCTCGCAGCATGCGCGGCGAAGTCGATCTCGGGCAAGGTTTCGTGACGGGCGTCCTTCAGCAGATTGTTGAAGTTGGCGCCGCCGGTCGCCATCTGCAACCGGTTGATGCAGCCATAGCCGCGGTTGTCGAGCAACACGATGGTCAGCTTGAGGCCGATCATCACCGAGGTCGCGATCTCGGAATTGAGCATCAGGTAAGAGCCGTCGCCGATCATCACCACGACCTCTTCGTCCGACTTGGCCATCTTGACGCCAAGCCCGCCGGCGATTTCATAGCCCATTGTCGAGAAGCCGTATTCTGCATGGTAGGAGCCGGGCCCGCCCGCCCGCCAGAGCTTGTGCAATTCGCCCGGCAGGCCGCCGGCGGCATGAAGCAGTATCACGCCGGAGCCCATGGCGCGCTGTACTGCGCCGATCACTTGCGCGTCGGACGGATAGGCGGCATTGGTCGACGCCGTCACCTTGTCGGCATCCGCTTGCCAGTTCTTCTTGCCCGTGATCGCATTGTCGGTCCAGTCTGAAGGGGCTTTCCAGCCTTTCAGCGCCGCAGCGAGTTCGGCGAGCCCTTCCGCCGCATCGGCGACCAGCGGCAGCGCCTGGTGCTTTCCGGCGTCAAAAGGCTGCACGTTGAGCCCGATGATGGTCCTGCCGGCATGCTTGAACAATGCCCAGGAGCCGGTGGTGAAATCCTGCAGTCTGGTGCCGACGGTAAGCACGACGTCGGCCTCTTCGGCCAGCCTGTTGGCCGCCGAAGTGCCGGTAACGCCGACCGCGCCCATGTTCAACGGATGATCGTCCGGGAGCGAGGATTTGCCGCCTTGCGTCTCACAAACTGGAATGCCGGCGCCTTGCACCAGTTTTGCCAACTCCTCGGACGCCTGCGAATAGAGTACGCCGCCGCCCGCGATCACCAGCGGCTTTTTCGCCGCTTTGAGTACCGCGACTGCGGCCGCCAGTTCGTTGCGGTCCGGGCGCTGCCGTCGCGGCGTCCAGAGTCGCTCGGCAAAGAAACTCTCGGGGTAGTCATAGGCCTCGGCCTGCACGTCCTGGCACAGCGCCAGAGTCACCGGGCCGCATTCGGCGGGATCGGTCAGCACCTGCATGGCGCGGTTGAGCGCCGGCATGATCTGCTCCGGCCGGGTGATGCGGTCGAAATAGCGCGAAACCGGGCGGAGGCAGTCATTGACCGTCGCCGTGCCGTCGGAAAAATCCTCGGCCTGCTGCAGGACGGGATCGGGAATGCGATTGGCGAAGACGTCGCCTGGCAGAAACAGGACAGGCAACCTGTTTACATGCGCAAGTGCCGCAGCGGTCACCATGTTGAGCGCGCCGGGGCCGATCGAACTGGTCGCGGCCATGAAGCGACGGCGGAAATTGGCCTTGGCGTAGGCGATCGCCGCATGCGCCATTGCCTGCTCGTTATGGGCACGAAAGGTCGGCAGTTCGTCGCGAACCTGGTAGAGCGCCTCGCCGACGCCGGCGACATTGCCGTGGCCGAAGATCGCCCAGACGCCGCCGAAGATCGGCACTTTCTTCCCGTCCATCTCGGTCATCTGTCGAGCAAGAAAGCGGGTCAGCGCCTGCGCCATCGTCAGGCGGATTGTCTTGGTCATGTCGGTTCCTCCGCAGTCCTTATGCCGCGCCTTCTTATGCTGCTTTGCGGCCGCGCGCCGCAAGCCATGCCTCGGTCAGTCTCTCGAAGCGAGATGCCATGTCGGCAACCGCTTCATCGTCTGACATCTTGCCGGCAAGCCATTGTTCGGCCGCGTTGATGAAGATGGTGCGGCCGACGGCAAAGCCCTTGACGATAGACGCCTTGGCGGTGGCAGCAAAGGCCGCTTCCAATTCATCCTGCGGCGCTTCGAGGCCAAGCAGCACAATCCCGCGGCACCACGGATCGTTCTTCAGGATCACCGCCTCGATCTTTGCCCATGCGCCGGCCGATGCCTGCGGTTCGAGCTTCCACCAATCGGGCTTGATGCCGAGTGCGTAGAGTTCCTCGAGCGCGCGCGGGATGGTCATGTCGTCGAGCCTGCCGTGCTTGCCGGCGATGATCTCGACCAGAAGTTCTCTGCCCACTTTCCGCGCGGCCTCGAACAAAGCGCGCAGTTTCTGCTGCTGTTCGCTCTTCAGCGCCGCGGGATCGTCGGGATGATAGAAGCACAGGCACTTGATGCAGTGGTCGACCGGCCATTCGGTCAGTTGCGAACCTATGTCTTGCGAGAACTCGAAGCGAAGCGGCCGCGAACCCGGCAACTCGACCGGCCGGCCGAGCCAGGCGAAGGAATGGTGGGCGAATTCGAACATCGCCTCGCGTCCGTATTTTTCGTCGAGCAGCATGCCGTAGCCGGCGCGGCCAGCCGCGACCTTGGCCGCAGCCTTGACCGTCAGCACCTTGAAAGCTGGGATTCGCGACGGATCGGCGCCGGCTTTTGCCGCGACATCCTCCAGCTGGACGCGGTGGTCGCAGGCGAACGCCATCAGCGAGGGGATGTCGCGCCGGCGCGTGGTCGCCCAATGAATGTGATTGATCGCCTCGTCCTTGCGCAGCGCCAGATGCTTGCTGCCGTTTTTCAGGAAGAACTGCAATTCCTCGAAAGTCGGGTATTCCGGTGCGCAGAGCAGCCGCGACACTGCAAAGGCGCCGCAGGCATTGGCCCAGGTCGCCGCTGTCGCCAGGCCTTCCTCGCCGAGCCAACCGCGCAGGAAGCCCGACATGAAGGCGTCGCCGGCGCCGAGCACATTGTAGACCTCGATTGGAAATCCCTTGCCGAGGATACCGTCCTCGAGGTCGTCGCTGATCGGCCCGTCATAGACGATGCAGCCCATGGCGCCGCGTTTCAGCACGATGGTTGCCGCCGACAGCGAGCGGATGGTTTTCAGCGCGCTCAGGCAATCGTCTGCCCCCGAGGCGATCATGATTTCCTCTTCGGTGCCGACGATGAGATCGCAATCGGGCAGCACCGTCTTCAACTGCGCCGAGACGCGGTCGGATTTCACATAGCGCTCGAAGCCTTCGGCGTGGCCGGCGAGACCCCAGAGGTTGGGGCGGTAGTCGATGTCGAACACCACCTTGCCGCCCTTGGCTTTCATGACACGGATCGCCTTGCGCTGGGCGGCGTCGCTGTTGGGCCGTGAAAAATGCGTGCCGGTGACGACGACCGCGCGTGCCGAAGCGATAAACGCCTCATCGATATCGTCTTCCGAAAGCGCCATGTCGGCGCAATCGCTGCGATAGAAGATCATCGGCGAGACGCCTTCATCCTCGACCGACAGCAGCACCAGGGCGGTCAGCCGCTCCGGATCGGTCTTGAGGCCTTGGACCGAAACGCCCTCGCGGTTCAGCTGCTCGCGGATGAAGCGGCCCATCTGCTCATTGCCGACGCGGGTGAGCAGCGCCGAGCGCAGGCCGAGCCTGGCAGTACCGACCGCGATATTGGCCGGACAGCCGCCGACCGATTTGGCAAAGGAAGTAATGTCCTCGAGGCGCGAGCCGATCTGCTGACCATAGAGATCGACGGAAGCGCGGCCGATGGTGATGATGTCGAGCGGCGAATATTTCGCTTCCACGGCTTCGCCCATTCGAACCTCCCATCGGCTTTGTTGTCTTGGGTAACACGCGCGAGCGGCAGCGTGGCGCCGGCAATATGAAATAATAATTCCAATCCATAGTCAATATGGAACGAGCATTCCCAAGACTGAAAAGTGCTGTGCAAGGCTCGCGCGTTCAGAAACTTTGAAGTCAGACGAACGTCAAGTGTCTACCACTGAAACCAGCTGATTTACCAAGGAAGCGGGCCATCATCGTTGAAGTACCCGGCGGTCGGGCCATCGGCGTCCAAGGTCGCCAGGTGAATGACGATCTCGGCCGCCTGCTGCACCGTGCGGTGACCTTTATACCCGTTGAGATCGGTGGCAGTGTAGCCGGGCGCCGCGGCGTTGACCTTGATGCCCTGGGGCGCGAGCTCCCTGGCGAACGCCACCGTGATGGCATTCAAGGCTGTCTTGGAGCTGCCGTAGCCCATCATGTTAACGGCGTGGTTCGCAGTGGCGGGATCGAGCGCCCGGCCGATGGACCCGGTGGAGCTGCTCACCATCACGATCCGGGCAGCAGGTGCTGCTAGCAGCAGCTGCAGGAATGCCTGGGTCACGCGGATCGGGCCGAAGACATTGACGTCGTAGGTGGCCTGGATGTCGGCGATCCGCTGCTGGCTCGGCGGCAGGTCGTAATTGATGGCGACGCCGGCGTTGTTCACCAGCACGTCGAGGCAGGGGCTGGCCTGCCTGAATGCCTCGGCTGCCGCCTTCACCCTGTCATCCCGCGTGACGTCCAGCTCAAGCCACTCCACGTCGAGGCCTTCGGCGCGCAATGCCTGCGCCGCCGCCATGCCGCGTTCGGCGCTCCTGGCGCCGAGCCAGACCTTGAAGCCCATGGTCGCCAGTCGCCGGGCGATTTCATGGCCTATACCCTTGTTGGCGCCGGTCACCAGCGCGCTTTTCGATGTTCTCATAATCGGTGTCTCCATTTTTCTTGTGGAAGACCCACAAATGGTGCGAGGCAGCGGGCGTTGCGCGCCGGAAATTCTCCGGCTCTTGCCTAATCCTCTCACGCTGTTGCGCCGCCGGTGCGAATGCGCGATGCTGGCGCAATGAGCAAGGCGCTGCAGGAGTTGATCGAGATCGCCGGCCGCCATGCGCGCGGGCGACGAACAAGAACGGCGGTTCCCCGCGTTTCGATCGGCCGCAGCGAAGTCGCCACGCCGCCATTGTCAGGGGTGTGGGGGTCGGGGATCTTATTCGTACTGCAGGGCGCGAAGACGGTTCTGATCGGCGACCGAGCTCTTCGTTACAATCCGGCCAGCTATTTCATCTATACTGTCGAGACGCCCACCATCAGCCAGATAATCGAAGCGAGCGCGGCGCGTCCTTACCTGGCCATTGGCTTGACCCTTGACCTGCAGGCCGTCGCCGCGCTCCTCGTCGAGCACGCGCCGGCCCTCAGTGGCGACAGTTTCTCCACCTCTCCCGCTGATGACGATCTGCTCGACGCGTTGCGTCGAATGATGCGGCTGCTTGACCGGCCAGCGGAGATTTCCGTGCTCGCGACCATGATCGAGCGAGAGATGCTGTTTCGGCTCCTGCAAGGCCCCCAAGGCGGAAAGCTTCGTGAACTTGCGCGCGCCGATGGCCATCTGTCCCGGATTGGCCGGGCGATCGCCTGGATCCGTTCGCATCCCCATCAGCCGGTCCGGGTCGGCGATCTGGCCGAGATTGCCCGTATGAGCAGTGCTGCGTTTTATCGTCACTTCAAGGCGGCGACGGCCATGAGCCCAATCCAGTATCAAAAGCAAATCCGCTTGCTGGAAGCCCGCCATCTGCTGATTGCCCAGCCGGGCAACGTCGCACGTGTCGCCTTCGCCGTCGGCTATGAGAGTGCTTCCCAGTTCAGCCGGGAGTATGCCCGCCAGTTCGGGTCGCCGCCTGCCCGCGACGCAGCGCGGCTTTCGGCAGAAGGCGAAACCGCAATAGAGGTGATCTAAGGCTTGCGCTTCTTGCCAGTATCGCGCCGCTTCTCGCCGACCGCGACGGTCAGCGCCATAGCCAAAGCCATCGTCGCCGACAGCGAGCGGAAGCCGGCGAAATCGGCCTCGGCGACCTCGAACCAGACCCTGGCGAATTGGGCGAGTGGCGAAAAGGAGCTGTCGGTAATCGCCACGATCGGCACGCCTTGCTCCGAAATGACGCGCGCCTCCTCGATGGTGGCCGGGGCATAGGGCGAAAAGCTGATGGCGATCACGGCGTCCCTTGGAGAGGCAAAGCCGATCATCTCTGCATTGAGGCCGGCGGCCGATTCGATCAGCTGGTTGCGGATCTTGAGCTTGCCCAATGCATAGGCGATATAGGAGGCGACCGGGTAGGAGCGCCGCTTGGCCAGCACGTAAATGGTTTCGGCCTTGGCCAACACGGTGATTGCATCTTCGAAATGGTCTTCATTCAGCGTGCGCGAAATGTCGTTGAGCGAGGTACTGGCTGCGGCAACAAAACCGTCGAAAATCGCGCGGTGGCCGGCGCCTTCCTCGGCCTTGGCGCGCAATGCCGCCAGCCTTTCATCATAGGATGAGTTGCGCTCGCGCAGGCGCTCGCGAAACACCAACTGCAGGCTGGTGAAACCATCAAAACCAAGCTGCTGGGCAAAGCGGATCAGGGTCGAAGGCTGGACACCGGCGGAAGCGGCGATGCTGGCAGCGGTGCCGAAGGCGATATCGTCTGGGTTGTCGAGCGCATAGGCGGCGATCTGGGCGATACGTTTCGGCAGGCTGTGGCGCCGCTCCAGGATCGTCGCCCGCAGCGTCTCGAAATCGCGCGGCACCCGTTCGTCCATCGTCGCTCCGCCCAGGCTCATCGTCTGGTTCCCTCTGTGCCCCATCATAGCGGGCCTGTGCAAGAACACCATAAAAAATGAGACAAGCGTTCCATCTCCAGACAAAATGGACTAATTCATCCACACAATTTGCGCACACGGAGGCAAGGCAGATGGTCGGGGTAGGTCTTATCGGCACGGGTTTCATGGGCAAGTGCCACGCCATCGCCTGGAACGCGGTCGGCACCGTCTTTCCCGATGTGGACAAGCCAAGGCTGGTCCATCTCGGCGAGGTCAACGAGGACCTTGCCAAACGCCGTGCCAGCGAATTCGGCTTCGCCAAGGCCTCCGGCGATTGGCGCGCCGTCGTCGACGACTCGGAAGTCGATGTCGTTTCGCTGACCACGCCGAACCAGTTCCACCCGGAAATGGCCATCGCCATCCTCGAAGCCGGCAAGCATCTGTGGTGTGAAAAACCGATGGCGCCGAGCTTCGCCGAGGCGCAAGCAATGGCTGCGGCGGCCCAAAAGTCCGGCAAGGTGGCCGCGCTCGGCTATAATTACATCCAGAACCCCGCAATCCGCCATATCGGCGCACTGCTCGACGAGAAGATCATCGGCGAGGTCAACCATCTGCGCATCGAGATGGACGAGGACTTCATGGCCGATCCGGAGGCGCTGTTCTTCTGGAAGCACGAGGCGGCGTCCGGCTACGGCGCGCTCGACGATTTCGCCGTGCACCCGCTGTCGCTCATCGCCGTACTGTTCGGCCGCGTTGCCCGCGTCATGTGCGACATGGCCAGGCCCTATGCCGACCGCCACGTCGCCTCGGGCGGGCGCCGCGCGGTCGAGACCTACGACATCGCCAGCATCCTGATGCATCTCGAAAACGGCATCGCCGGCACGCTGCTGGTCAACCGTTCGGCGTGGGGCCGCAAAGGCCGGATCGCCATCCAGATTTTTGGCTCGAAGGGCTCGATCCTGTACGACCAGGAGCGGATGAATGAGTTCCAACTCTATCTGACGGCCGACCGGCCGACCGAGCAAGGCTACCGCACCATCCTGGTGGCGCCGCATCATAACCCTTATGACGCCTTCCTGCCGGCGCCCGGCCACGGCCTTGGCTTTAATGACCTCAAGATTATCGAATGCCGGGAACTGTTGACGCGACTTGCCGGCAAGCCGGCGCGGATCATCGATTTCGACGAAGGCCTGGAGATCGAGCGCACGGTGCACGCGATGGCGCGCTCGTTCGCGGAACAGCGCTGGATTGCGGTGCGGTAGTAAGCCCGCGCTGGTCTCCCCTTCTCCCCTTGTGGGAGAAGGTGGCCGAGCGAAGCTCGGTCGGATGAGGGGTGTTGGACGGATCGCTACAGCGAAGAAATAACCGCTTAAAATCCCTCAATATTTTTGCGCCGAGTTTCTTCCAGCACCCCTCATCCGGCTCGGCGCTGCGCGCCGATCCACCTTCTCCCACAAGGGGAGAAGGAGAAGTGCTCACGCGGCTCCCGGGCGATCGGCGATCATGGCACGTCTCGCCGACCGGCGCTGCTCGACGGCGTCGGCAAGGCCGTGCAGCACCGTTTCGGTGGTTTCCCAGTCGATACAGCCGTCGGTGATGCTCTGGCCATAGACGAGCGGCTTGCCGGGCACGACGTCCTGCCGGCCGGCGACGAGGTTGCTCTCGATCATGATGCCGACGATGCGCTCGTCGCCCGCCGCGATCTGGCCCGCCATGTCAGCCGCCACCAGCGGCTGGTTTTCCGGCTTCTTGCTGCTGTTGGCGTGGCTGACATCGATCATCAGCCGCGGCGCCACGCCGATCCGGCCGAGCTCAGCGCAGGCAGCAGCAATGCTTGCCGCGTCATAATTCGGCACAATACCGCCGCGCAGGATGACGTGGCAGTCCTCGTTGCCGGTGGTCGTCGCGATGGCGCTGCGCCCGCCCTTTGTCACCGCCATGAAATGATGCGGCTGGGCGGCGGACTTCACCGCTTCGGCGGCAATCCGCAAATTGCCGTCGGTGCCGTTCTTGAAGCCGACCGGGCAGGACAGGCCTGACGCCAGCTCGCGATGGATCTGGCTCTCTGTCGTGCGTGCGCCGATCGCGCCCCAGGCGACGAGGTCGGCAATATATTGCGGGGTGGCCATGTCGAGGAATTCGGTGGCCGCCGGAAGGCCGAGATTGTTGACGGCGGAGAGCACGTTGCGGGCCATCCGCAACCCCTTGTCGATGTTGAAGCTGCCGTCGAGGTCGGGATCGTTGATCAGGCCCTTCCAGCCGACCGTCGTGCGCGGTTTCTCGAAATAAACCCGCATCACGATCTCCAGCCGGTCCGACAGGCTTTCACGCAGCGATGCCAAACGGCTGGCATAGTCTACGGCGGCGGCCGGGTCGTGGATCGAACAGGGGCCGACGACGACCACCAGCCGATCGTCGGCGCCGGTCAGCACGGCGTGGATGGCATTGCGTGATGCGGCAACGGTGCGCGTCGCCGTCAGCGTGCGCGGTATTTCCCGCATCACCTCGTCGGGTGTGCTCAGTTCTCTGATTTCCTTGACCCGAAGATCGTCTGTGGTCGTCAACACGGCTTCTGCTCCTGATTGGGAGACCTGCCGGCTGAAACAAAAAAGCCGCCAGGTCTGGCGGCTGTTCGGATGTTATTGCTGCAATCTTCAGATCGAGCGCAATCCTCCCGCCGCCAGCGAGCTCATAAAGTACCAATATGTGGCGGTCAGGTTGATCATGAGGGCTGATATAGTCGATGCGGATGCGCTTGTCACGTGCCTGGTGAGGAGGAGGTTTACTCCAGCCCATTCGCGATTGGCTGAAGCCCCCCGAACTTCGTCATCCCAGGGCGAAGCAGGAGCGGAGCTCCGTCGCGGAGACCCTGGGATCCATGCCGTTGCCTTGGCCAAGGAGTGCTGCGGAACTAAATTCTGCATTGTAGCGACGCCTAGATGTCACGGCATGGATCCTCGGGTCTGCGCCGCGTCGCTGCGCTCCTTGCTCTGCCCGTGGATGACGAAGTGATGGGCGGCGTTCCGCTAGACTTGCCGGCGTTATTCCGGTGACGCCCCGGCGATGCTCTGATCGTAGTCGACCAGCGACCCGGTCATGACGCCGGACTGCGGGCTGATCATATAGCTGATCAACCGGGCAAGCTGCGCCGGTTTCACCAATTGGCCCATCGGCTGCGCGGCTTCGGCCTTCTCCAACCAGTCCTCCGGCGCGTCGTGCCATTTCTTCTGCACGATCGCCTCGCCCTCGGTGTCCATCCAGCCGGGCAGCACCGCATTGCAGCGGATGCGATTGCCGCGATAGGCATTGGCGACATTCTTGGTGAGTGTCGCCAGCGCTCCCTTGCTCGACGAATAGGGCGCCAGGAACGACTGGCCGCAATGCGCCGACATCGACAGCACGTTGACGATCGAGCCCGGTACCTGGCGCGCCAGCAAATGCGCCACCACGCCCTGCATCAGGAAAAACGGGCCGCGCACATTGGTCTGGAATATCTGGTCGAACAGATCCTCGGAGGTCTCGACCAGCGAGCCGCGAGCCGAGGTGGCAGCGGCGTTGACCAGCGCGTTGACGGTACCAAAATGGCCAATCGCCGTTTCGACCGCACGCTTGCAGTCGGCCACTTTTGAGACGTCGGCGCTGATGAAGATGGCATCGACGCCTGCCCCCTTGAGGATGGCGACAGCCTTGTCGCCCTTCTCCTGCGAGCGGCCGATCAGCGCCAGCGCCCGGCAGCCCTCATCGGCCAGCGCTTCGGCGACGGCAAAGCCGATGCCTTGTGCGCCGCCGGTGACGATGGCGCGTGTTTCGGAATTGCGACCGGCTGAACCGTTCATCGCCTTGCTCCTGTGCTTGATAGTCAGATTGTTTTGTCGAGGCGGACGGTCTTGCCTTTCTTGGCCGATTTCAGCGCCGCATCCGCCAGCCTGAGCGCCACCAGCCCGTCCTTGCCGCTCGGCGCCGCCTTCTTGCCTGACGTCGCTGCCGCGATGAAGGCAGCGATCTCGTTGGCATAGGCGTCGAGATAACGGGTCATGAAGAAATCGTGCAGCGGCGGCCGCGTATAGCCTTTCTCATTGGCCAGTTCGATCGACACCGGCCGCTGGTTCTCGGCCGCAATCATGCCTTTCGAGCCATGCACCTCGATGCGCTGGTCGTAGCCGTAGGTGGCGCGGCGTGAGTTGGAGATAACGCATTGCTTGCCGGAGGCAGTTTCGAGGATGACGCTGACGCTGTCGAAGTCGCCGGCCTCGCCGATCTTCTTGTCGACCAGCACCGAAGCATGCGCGCTGACCGCCACCGGCTCCTCGCCGAGCAGGAAGCGCGCCATGTCGAAATCATGAATGGTCATGTCGCGGAAGATGCCGCCCGAGCGGCCGATATAGTCGAGCGGCGGCGGGCCGGGATCGCGCGAGGTGATTGTCACCATTTCGACAGTGCCGATGGCGCCGTCGTCGATCGCCTTGCGCACGGCGGCAAAATGCGGATCGAAGCGGCGGTTGAAGCCGACCATCAGGGTGGCGCCGGCCTTGTCGACGACGGCCAGGCAACGTTCCACCCTGGCGGCGTCGAGGTCGATCGGCTTTTCGCAGAAAATCGCTTTACCCGCTTTGGCGAAGCGTTCGATCAGATCGGCATGGGTATCGGTCGGCGTGCAGATGACGACCGCATCGATATCGCCGGCCTTCTCGATGGCATCGATGCTGCGCACTTCGGCGCCATAGGCAGAGGCCAGATCGGTCGCCGCCTTCTCGAAGGCGTCGGCAACTGCGACCAGCCTGGCCTCAGGATTGGAACCGACGGCGCGAGCATGGACCTTGCCGATACGGCCGGCACCGAGAAGAGCAAAGCGAAGAGGCATGAAGAGTTTTCCTTTGAGGATGGTTCGGAAGGGAGGGCGTGTCAGCGCCTGTGCTCGGCGTTGGCCGTTACGCCGCAAGTTCCGCCTGCCCGGTCTTGGCGCCGGTGATGTAGGAGACGATATCGTTGCCGTCGGTGTCCTGCTTGCGCAAATTGGCGACGATGCGGCCGCGCCGGAAAACGACGATGCGGTCGACCAGGTCGAACACCTGGCGCATGTTGTGAGAGATCAGGATCAGCGGTTCGCCATTCTCCTTCAGCGTGCGGATGATGTTTTCGACCTGCATCGTCTCCTGCACGCCGAGTGCCGCCGTCGGCTCATCCATGATGATGAGCTTGGAAGCAAAGGTCGCGGTTCTGGCAATTGCTACGCACTGGCGCTGGCCGCCCGACATGTGGCGGATAGTATTGGAAAGATTGGGGATCTTGACCGCTGTCCGGACCAAGGCTGCCTCGGTCGCCTTGCGCATGAACTTGCGATCGAGGATCGAGAAGGGCCCGAGATTGAAAAGCACCCGCTCGCGGCCGAGGAACAGGTTCGACGGCACGTCGAGGTCGTCGGCGAGCGCCAGGTTCTGGAACACCGTCTCGATGCCCGCCTCGCGGGCTTCGATGGGGCCGGCAAAATTCACTTCCTTGCCGTCGAACCACATCCTGCCGCTGGTGCGCTGCTCGACGCCGGTGATCTGGCGTACGAAGGTCGATTTGCCAGCGCCGTTGTCGCCCATGATGGCGACATGCTCGCCCTTGCGCAGCTCGAAGTTGGCACCCTCCAGCGCATGGACGCCGCCATAATACTTGGTCAGGTTTTCGGTCTTCAGGACGATGTCTGACATGATCAAGCCCTCATCGCCCGCAGGCGTTGGCGCCACTGGTCGAGTACGACTGCGCCGACGATGATCACGCCTTTGACCATCTCCTGATAATAGGCGTCGAGGCGCAGAAAGGTGAAGCCGGAGATGATGACGCCGAAGATCAGCGAGCCGATCACTGTCCCGATAATCGAACCGCGGCCGCCCGACAGCGAGACGCCGCCGATAACCGCCATGGCGATCGCGTCGAGCTCGTACATTACACCCATGCCGGCCTGGGCGGTGAGATTCTTGGAGCTCAGCACCACGGCGGCGAGCGCGGCGAGGACGCCGGCAATGACGTAGACGAGGATCTTGTGGTTGGCGATGTTGATGCCGGACATGCGCGCGGCGTCCTCATTGGAGCCGATTGCATAGCAGTGCTTGCCATATTTGGTGTAACTCAGGATCAGCTGGAACAGCACTGCGAGCGATATGAAAATGATGACCGGCATCAGCCCCTTGCCAATGGCGGCGAAACTCTCGGTCGGAAACGAGATCGGCTGCCCCTTTGACCACCATTTGGCGATGCCGCGCGCGGTGACCATCATGCCGAGCGTGGCGATGAACGGCGGGATGCGCGTGTAGGCGATCAAAGCGCCGTTGACCAGGCCGGCCAGCAGGCCGCAGCCGATCGCGACCAGCACGGGCACGATCACCGGCAGGTCGGTCCAGCCCTGCGCGATGAACATCGCCTTCGGGTTCGGGTTGCCATTGACGGTCGCCACCTGGGCGAAGCTCATGGCTATCATCGCCGTGGCGCCGACGATCGAACCTGAGGACAGGTCGATGCCGCCGGTAATGATCACCTGCGTCACGCCGATGGCAATGATGCCGACTATCGACACCTGCAGGATGATGATCTGCAGGCGCGCTTCGTTGAAGATCGCATCGATATTGTCGCGGGTGTTGAACAGGAAGCTGTCGCCCAGGAAAACCCGGCCGATCAGCTCGAAAGCGCCGACCAGGATGACGAGCGCCAGGAAGACGTTGAATTCGGCCGGCCATGCGCGCCGCTTCGCATCATAGCTGAGCCCGCCGACGCCGTGAGATGTCTGTGCCAATCGTGCTTCCTCCGTCAGCCACGGTCTCCACTCGGCGCTGTTCAGGCCGAGAGGGAAAAAGCGGAGCGGCGCTGTCTTACCTTGGCGCGCCGCTCCGTATCGGACAGGTCCGCCTCAGTTCTTCTTCAGGAACTTGTCGATATTTGCCGGCGTGACCAGCTGGAACGGGATGTAGACCTTGTGCTCGACCTTCTCGCCCTTCGCCAGCTTGAGCGCTGCGTCAAGCGCGCCGGCACCCTGGCCGGCCGCGTCCTGGAACACCGTCGCATCGAGGTCGCCCGCCTGCATCGCGGCAAGCGCATCCTGGGTAGCGTCGACCCCGCCGACGACAACCGACTTCATGTCGATGTTGGCGGCCTTCATCGCCTGGATGGCGCCGATGGCGCTTTCGTCATTATTGGCGATGACGCCGTCGAACGGCTTGCCGGTCGACAGCCAGTTGGTCATCAGGTTCTGCGCTTCTTCGCGCTTCCAGTTCGACGTCTGCTTGTCGATGATCTTGATGAAGCTGCACTCCGGCGTGGCGATCACGTCGTCAATGTCCTTGGTGCGCTGCACCGCTGCCTGATTCGACAGCTCGCCCATGATCACATAGACGTTGGCTTCAGTCTTGCCGGCCTCCTTGAACAGGCGGCAGACCTCCTTGGTCTCGAGCGTGCCGGAATCGGCTTCGTTCGAGGCGACGAAGGCCTGGTTTTCGGGCAGCGTGTCGACGTTGACCGGCTCGCGATTGACATAGACCAGTGGAATCTTGGCAGCGGCGGCTGCGTCCGACATCGCCTGAGTCGCCGAGGTGTCGACCGGGTTGACGATGATGGCGTCGACGCCTGAGGCGGCGAAGTTCTTGATCTGGTCGAGTTGCTTGGCGACGTCGTTCTGCGCATCCTCCACCTGCAGCTCGACGCCGTCCATGCCCTTGGCCTGTTCAATCATGCCGTTGCGCAGCACTGTGAGAAAATTGTCGTCGAACAACGCCATCGACACGCCGATCTTGGCAGCAAAGGCGGACGAACTCATCAGCGCCGCGAACGCGACGCCCAAAAGCAGTTTTTTCATTTTATTTCTCCTCCACATTGGTGTCCGGCTGCACCGATCTACCCGGAATCCCCGATCTCGCAGGGAATTCTCTCCCGATTGCCATTTTTAGTTCCGGAGGCATTTGCCTGAAACAGATCTTCCGGAACGAAAGAACCAAAATTCTCAGTTGGTGAAATATTTATTCCATTTCGCTTGGGCGTCAAGCGAGATTTCGCCATGAGGAATGGATTTTCGGCATTTCGAGCGCTTTTAGACGGACGCTAACGCAAGCCAGGCCTGAAAGCGTTCTGATAGATTACATCATGTCTGCCGCCGATGACCGCGACGTCAGATGTTTTCCGGCAGATAAATGTCGAAGGGCAGAAAGGTCTGGCCCGGCGCATTCGCAGCGCCGGTCTCGATGGCATGCGCCATCAGCCCGACAAGCTCGCGGCAAAGCGCCGCCAGTGGCGTCGAGATCACCATGGTCAGGAAATTATCTGCCAGCGCCGCGCGGGAGTCGGGCGTGATCTCGTTGCAGACGACCGCCGGCATCTCAGCCGGCTTTGCCTCCCTCAGCGCCGAGATCGCGCCTTCCATGCCGCCACCGGCGACATAGCAACCGGCGAGATCAGGGTGGCGGGCCAGAAGCTCGATCATTGCATCATGCGTGATCTGGTTCGCTTCCAGATTGACCAACGTCTCGAGGAGAGTGAATTCCGGCGCCTGCTCGCGAAAGAAGGAGCGAAAACCGATCTCGCGAAGCTCATGGCCATGGAAGCGATGGCTGCCGACGAAGAGGGCAACCTTGCCAGGTCTCTTCGCGGCCTTCGAGATCATCCAGGCAGCGGTGCGGCCGACCTTGCGATTGTCCAGGCCAACATAGCCCTCGCGAATACCGGACGCAAAGTCGGAAAGCAGGGAGAACACCGGTACGCCATTGGCTTTGAGAGCCTCGACGGCGACCGTCAGCGTCGGGTGATCAGGCCCGACCAGGGCGACGGCCCTGGATTTGGCGGCCAGCTTGCGCATCCGCTCGACGATCTCGTCCGGCGCCAGCGAAGCGGCGAAGTCGATGGTGGCCACGCCGCGAAAGCGCGGCGACTGCGATACCGCCAGTTCAAGCTCGCGGGCAAATTCACTGTAGAAGACGTCCTCCCGTCTCAACAGCAGGAACCCGAGCCGGTATTCGGGCAATTCATGGCGCATCCGCTGCTTGATCAATCCGGCTGCGTGATAGCCGATGCTGGTCGCGGCCTCATAGACGCGGCGCGCGGTTTCCTCGCGCACCGGCAAGCGGTTGTTCAGCACCCGGTCGACGGTGGCAACGCTGACCCCCGAAATGCGCGCCAGGTCGGTGATCGTCGGCCGTTTCGCCATCGCTGCCTCATTCCACTGTTTGGCCCTTTTACACCATTCTGATGGAAAATGATAGAAACTATCTTTGTGATATTGAGCCTATCAGGGCTCGGCGTTATTTTGAACGCTGACCGAATATGATCGAGGCCTCCGCTATGGTGGATATTGGACTCCGAACCGGGAATACGAGCTCCGCAGCGGCGTCCCGACGCGACTATAGCCTGATCGGCCGCGACGCGAAGCTTGCCGTCGAGAGCGGGCTGGCGGCGGCCGAGTGGTATCACACCGACGTGCCGCGCAAGCAGATGAAGGAGCTGATGCAGCGCTCCGACGGTCCGGCGATCCGCGATACCATCGTCTGGCTCGGCGCCATGATCCTCAGCGGCGCCGGCGCCGCCTGGTTCTGGGGCAGCTGGTGGTGCGTGCCGTTCTTCTTCGTCTACGGCGTCCTCTACGGTTCCTCCACCGATTCACGCTGGCACGAATGCGGCCACGGCACCGCTTTCAGGACGCAGTGGATGAACGACGTGGTCTATCAGGTCGCCTGCTTCATGATCATGCGCAACCCGGTGACCTGGCGCTGGAGCCACACGCGCCATCATACCGATACCATCATCGTCGGCCGCGATCCGGAGATCTCGGTGATGCGTCCGCCCGATCTGCTGCGCGTGGTGCTCAACTTCGTCGGCATTCTCGACGCCTGGCATGCGATGAGCGACATGCTGCGCAATGCAGCCGGTATCGTCAGTCCGGCCGAAAGAACGTTCATTCCCGACCAGGAGCAGCCGAAGGCAATTCGCATTGCCCGCATCTGGACGACAATCTATGCCGCGACCATTGCGCTGGCGCTCTATACCGGCTCGTTCCTGCCGCTGATGCTGGTCGGTCTGCCCAGGCTTTACGGTGCCTGGCACCATGTCATGGTCGGCCTGCTGCAGCATGGCGGCCTGGCTGAAAACGTCACCGATCACCGGCTCAACAGCCGCACCGTCTACATGAACCCGATAAGCCGCTTCATCTACTGGAACATGAACTACCATGTCGAGCATCACATGTTTCCCATGGTGCCCTATCACGCGCTGCCCAGGCTGCACGAACTGATCAAGCACGATCTGCCGACGCCGACATCGTCCATCCTGGCCGGCTACCGCGAGATGATACCGGCTTTCCTGCGCCAGCTGCGCAATGAGGATTATTTCATCAAGCGCGAACTGCCGCCGACGGCGAGGCCCTATCGCGAGGACTTCCACAACGACAACGCTACCGCTGCGGTGGCTGCCGAATGACAAGCCCATGCCGAGGGTGCCAAGTATTGGGGGAGCCGTAGATGAGCGACTGGGTCGAGGCCTGTGACGCCGAGGACATCGACGAAGAGGACGTGATGCGCTTCGACCATGGCGGCCGCACCTTTGCCATCTATCGCAGCCCCGACGACGAGTATTTCGCCACCGACGGGCTTTGCACGCATGAGAAGGTGCATCTGGCCGACGGGCTGGTCATGGACGACATCATCGAGTGCCCGAAGCACAATGGCCGCTTCAACTACAAGACAGGGGCTGCCAGGGGCGCGCCGGTCTGCGTCGATCTAAGAACTTATCCGGTCAAAGTCGACGCCGGCAAAGTCCTTGTCCGGATTGGTTGATGATGACGAAGGGAATGGTCATCATTGGCGCCGGCGAATGCGGCGGGCGCGCCGCCCTTGCGCTGCGCGAGCTCGGCTATGATGGCCCGGTGACGCTGGTCGGCGACGAGCCGCATCTTCCCTATGAGCGGCCGCCGCTGTCGAAAGACGCGATGGTCGCCGACGCGCCCCTGCTCAAGGCGATCGCCAGTGAGGCGGTCCTGGCCGAAAGATCGATCAGGCATATCCATTCGGTCCAGGCGGTGGCGATCGTCCGAGAGGCGCATGTCGTGCGCCTCTCGGACGGTTCCGTCCTGGCCTACGACAAGCTCCTGCTGGCGACCGGTTCGGTGCCGCGCAAGCTGCCGATGCCGGGCCTTGGCGGGCGCTGCGTCTACCTCCGGACCTTCAACGACGCGCTGGCCATTCGCGCCCATCTCAGCGCCGGAAATCGCATCGCCATCATTGGCGGCGGCTTCATCGGGCTTGAGCTTGCCGCGGCGGCACGCAGACTGGGTGCGGCGGTCACAGTTATCGAGGCGCAGCCGCGCATCTTGATGCGCGGCGTGCCGGCCGAGATCGCTGAGGTCATCCATCAGGCGAATGAAGCCGAAGGCGTGAAAATCCTGTGCGGCGAGGGCATCGCCGCCATTGCCGATGATGGCGCCGAAGTGCGCATCGCGCTCGCCGGTGGACACGACATTGTCGCCGATCTTGCCGTGATCGGCATCGGCGCCGTGCCGGTGACCGGACTTGCCGCGGAGGCGGGGCTGACCGTCGACAATGGTATCGCCGTCGACGCCGAGCTTCGCACCAGCGACCGGGATATCTTTGCCGCCGGCGATTGCTGTTCGTTTCCGCTCGCCGTCTATGGCGGCCGGCGCGTGCGGCTGGAAGCCTGGCGCAATGCACAGGAGCAGGGCGCGCTTGCCGCCAGGAATATGCTTGGCGCCGGCGAGTCCCATGCGGCGGTGCCGTGGTTCTGGTCGGATCAGTACGGCCTGACCTTGCAGATCGCCGGCCTGTCGGACGAAGGCCGCAGCATCGTGCGCCGCGACCTCGGCGACGGCGCCTTCATCCTGTTCCACCTCGCCGAGGACGGCAGGCTGGTTGCGGCAAGCGGCATCGGCCCCGGCAACGCGGTCGCCCGCGACATAAGGCTGGCCGAGATGCTGATTGCGAAGCAGGCAAGGCCGGCGCCGGAAGCGCTAGGCTCGCAGACCATCAAGTTAAAGTCGCTGCTGGCGGCTTGATCCGCCGCGTGGATAATTGGCCGAGCGCGTTCGGCTAGAACAGCGCCTTCAGCTCCGGCAGCTTGTCGTTGACCAGCCAGCCATAGTAATTTTCCTCGGGCAGTTTTTCCGGCTCGCCCGCAGCGCGGCGCTTGTCGTTCTCGGCCTTCAGCGCATAGGCGCGCTGTTCGGGGTTGCCGACATTGTAGAGCGTCGACGTGATGCCGGGATTGCCTGAGATGTCGAAGCCGGCAATGCTTCTATAGGCGTCGATCGACTTCCTTATCGTCGCCGCGACATAAGGCAGTGTCAGGTCAGGGTCCATGATCGTCTTGTAGACCGCATTGGGGTCACCGACGTCGAGTTCCGGCAGGCCGGAAACCTTGTGCACGAGATCGCTCATCTGCAGTGCCGTCAGCGGATTGAGCTGGCCAAGGCCAAAAGTCTGGCCGGCATAATAAGGCTGGAAGAAAGTGGCGCCGAAGCGGTCGTTGGGAAAGCTCTCGCCGTTGACGGTTTTGCCGCGGAACGACCGGTTCCACACCTGTTCGCGGCACTCCCACAGATCGTAGCTGTCGGACTTCCCTGCGCATTTCGCAAATTGCGGCCGTTGCACGAAATCGGTGATGTCCTCGCCATCATAGGCAAAGGAGAGCTTGCTCGACAGATACGAGATCGCCTTGACGTAATAGGTCTGCAGCCGGTCATAGGCATCGACATTATAGGTATGCTCGCCGACGATGGCTCCAACGATATGCATTGGGTCGATGTCATAGGCCGCGGCTGCCTGCTTGATCTTACCGCGCAGCTCGGCATCGTTCTGGAGCAGCGCAAAGACTTTGCGGTATTTCGCCTGGAAGGTGGTGTTGGTCGCCTGGGTGCGCCGGCTCGAAGCGCCCGGTATGTCGGGCTGCTCGGTGTTGCGGTTGCCCGGCGGCACCATCGTTGCCGCTTGCGCGGCGAACATGGCTGCCGCCAGCGTCAGCCCCAAAATGACGAGGATCAGTTTTTTCATGCGCCGCCGCCCAAATAGTCGCCGGCAAACTAGGTAATGCTCCACCGGGAGTCGAGAGACGCCTGCACCCGACGGGACGAAAGCTTGCCGGATGCTTCCATTTGGCCACACATCGGGAATGCTGGGCCAAATTGGGGAGGCCGGGAGCAATTCCCCGACCCTCTTCGAGAATGAAGCGTCTCCTACAGGATGAAACGCGACAAGTCCGTGTTTCTGGAGAGGTCGCCGACATGCTTCTCGACATAGGCGGCATCGATGGTCACCGAGGTGCCGTTGCGGTCCGGCGCGTCATAGGAGATATCGTCCAGCACCCGTTCCATCACCGTCTGCAGCCGCCTGGCGCCAATATTCTCGACGCTGGCGTTGAGGTCCACGGCGATGCCGGCCAACGAATCGATGGCGTCGTCGGTGAAGACCAGATCGACGCCTTCGGTCTTCATCAGCGCGATATACTGCTTGATCAGGCTGGCTTCGGTCTCGGTGAGGATGCGGACGAAATCGCCCTTCTCCAGCGCCCGCAGCTCGACGCGGATCGGCAGGCGGCCCTGCAATTCCGGCAGCAGATCGGAGGGCTTAGCGACGTGGAACGCACCCGAGGCGATGAACAGGATGTGGTCGGTCTTCACCGGTCCGTATTTGGTCGCAACCGTGGTGCCTTCGACCAGCGGCAGCAGGTCGCGCTGCACACCTTCACGCGAAACACCGGCACCGATGCCGCCTTCGCGCGAGGCGATCTTGTCGATCTCGTCAAGGAAGACAATGCCGTCATTCTCGGTCGATTCGAGTGCCCTGCGCACCACTTCGTCCTGATCGAGCAGCTTGTCGGACTCGTCGCTGATCAACAGCCCGTAGGACTCCTTGACGGTCGTCTTGCGCAACTTGGTCTTCTTGCCGCCCATCGCTTTCGACAGCATATCGTTGATGTTGAGCACGCCGATATTGGCGCCCGGCATGCCGGGGATCTCGAAGCCGGGCATGCCGCCATTGCCGGTATCGGCCACTTCGATCTCAATCTCCTTGTCGTCGAGCTCGCCGTCGCGCAGCTTCTTGCGGAAACTGTCACGGGTGGCCGGGCTCGCCGTCTTGCCGACGAGCGCTTCGAGCACCCGTTCCTCGGCGTTGATGTGGGCACGCGCCTTGACGTCCTCGCGCATCTTCTCGCGAACCAGCCCGATGGCGATCTCGACCAGGTCGCGGATGATCTGCTCGACATCGCGGCCGACATAACCGACCTCGGTGAACTTGGTGGCTTCGACCTTGACGAAAGGCGCACCGGCAAGGCGTGCCAGGCGGCGCGAAATCTCGGTCTTGCCGACGCCGGTCGGGCCGATCATCAGGATATTCTTCGGCATCACCTCTTCGCGCATCTGGCCCTCGAGCTGCTGGCGGCGCCAGCGGTTGCGCAAGGCAATCGCCACGGCACGCTTGGCGTCTTTCTGGCCGATGATGAAGCGGTCGAGTTCCGAAACGATTTCGCGAGGAGAGAAGGTGCTCATGTCACTAAATTCCACTTTGCCACTGCCGAATGGACTCGAACGGATGCAGCAGCATGATCACGTTGAGTGTCAGATTGTCCCGGATGAGATAGCCGACACCGAATTCGAAGATGAGGGCGAGGGTTACGACCACCCATATAGGAAGCCTTCGCGCCATGACAAACCCCAGCACCATGGCCAGTGTGTCCGACACCGAATTGATGATGCTGTCGCCATAATAGTCGAGCGAGATCGTGCCAGCGCGATAGCGATCGATGATGAAAGGGCTGTTCTCGAGCAGCTCCCAGCCGCCCTCTATAACCACCGCAAAGGCCAGCCTGAGCCCGATCGGCGAGCGCGGGAAAAGGAACCACGCCAGCGCATAGAACAGGAAACCGTGAATGATGTGCGAGAAGCTGTACCAGTCGGAAATATGCTGGGAATTCTCCGAGCTTTGCACGATGCCGTGCCACAGCTTGACATAGCCGCAGGTACAGATCGGCGTCCGCCCCATGCCGTAAAGGACCCCGGCCTGGAAGATGACCAGGCCGAGAACCAGCAGAAGCCCCATTCGCCAACTGTCGTAGTAGGCCGAGACGGTTTTGTCGCTGGATACGCTCATGCTGCTATTGCCCCTCTTCTGCGTCACCCTGTCCGGCATCACCCCTCTGGGGCATCAATCGCCATCAGCACGGCATCGCCATATTCCGACTTCCTGCGATCGATAGCCGTGAAACCGGCCTTTTCATAGGCACGGATAGCCCGTGCATTGGCGGGGTCCGGGTCGATGATGACGCGCGGCGTACCTTCCTCGAAAAGCTGCTCGACGAACTGCCGGACGATCGCCGAGCCGTGGCCGACCCCGACAAGCTCCGGCACGCCGATCGACAGATCGATGCCGAGCGTGCCGAACGGCTGGTCGCTATAGGGATGGCCGTCCTCCAGATGCGGATCGTAGCTCTGCAAATAGCCGATGGGCTTTCCGTCGAGCTCGATAATCAGCGGCTCGACCGAAATGCTGTCGATATGCTCGCGGATCTCCGCAATCTCGGTCTCTGGGTCGTTCCACCATTCGGCGACATGCGGCTCGGCAAGCCAGCCGGCGATCATCGGCAGGTCCCTCTGGGTCACCGGCCGAAAACCATAGCGGAGGCTCCGCTCAGGCGGCATCGAGGGTTTCGACGACGAAGTTGTTGTTGGTGTAGACGCAAATGTCTGACGCGATCTGCATCGCCTTGCGGGCGATCTCCTCTGCGCCCTTGTCGCTGTCCACCAGCGCGCGTGCCGCTGCCAGCGCGTAATTGCCGCCCGAGCCGATGGCCATGACGCCAAATTCGGGCTCCAGCACGTCGCCGGTGCCGGTCAGTGCCAGCGACACCGACTTGTCGGCCACCAGCATCATCGCTTCCAGCCGCCGCAAATAGCGGTCGGTGCGCCAGTCCTTGGCAAGCTCGACGCAGGCGCGTGTCAGCTGGTCGGGATATTGTTCGAGCTTGGCTTCGAGCCGCTCGAGCAGCGTGAAGGCATCGGCGGTGGCGCCGGCGAAACCGGCGATGACGTTGCCGCCCTTGCCGATGCGGCGCACCTTCTTGGCGTTGCCTTTCATGATCGTCTGGCCGAGGCTGACCTGGCCGTCGCCGGCGATCACCACCTTGCCGCCCTTGCGCACGGTCAGGATGGTCGTGGCATGCATGGTCAGTTCATTCGACATTTTCTGCTCCGATAAGCACCGATCCCATCGAGGCGATCGGCGCGTTACGAGTGACTTGATCGGCCATATGTATGCATAGGCCGGACGATTGCAAACCGGCCATCCGCCGGGCCGGACTGTGCTCCGCAGCGGTAACTGGCAATCGCCGGATCATGCTGCTAGAAGGCTTTCGTTTTCAGGCATGTGAACGCCTGAATCGTGCAAAATCTGAGACAAGGATGAGGTCATGGCGCCCCGTTCCGCCGAGATAAGCCGCAAGACCAGGGAAACCGACATCGCCGTGTCGGTTCAGGTCGACGGCTCGGGCAAATCCGACATTTCGACGGGCGTCGGCTTCTTCGACCATATGCTGGACCAGTTGTCGCGCCATTCGCTGATCGACATGACCGTGAAGGCCAAGGGCGACCTGCACATAGACGACCACCACACGGTCGAGGATACGGGCATTGCGCTCGGCCAGGCGCTGGCCAAGGCATTGGGCGAGCGGCGCGGCATCATGCGCTACGCCTCGATCGATCTCGCCATGGACGAGACACTGACGCGGGCGGCAATCGATGTCTCCGGCCGGCCTTTTCTGGTCTGGAATGTTTCATTCTCGTCGCCGAAGATCGGTACGTTCGACACCGAGCTGGTGCGCGAATTCTTCCACGCGCTGGCGCAGAATGCCGGCATCACGCTGCATGTCACCAATCATTATGGCGCCAACAACCACCACGTCGCCGAGACCTGCTTCAAGGCCGTGGCGCGTGCGCTGCGTTCGGCGCTTGAGCGCGACCCGCGCCAGCCGGACGCGGTTCCCTCCACCAAGGGATCCCTGAAAGGATAGCGTCATGGCCATCTATGTCGTGATGGAGCCGCCAGGCCGCAGCGAAAGCGTGGACACTACCTTTATCCGTGACGGCTTTGCCTGGCTCGGCTTCTTGGTGCCGCCGCTGTGGCTGGCCTGGCACCGGCTCTGGGTCGAGGCGGCATTGGCGTTTGTCGCCATGGGCCTGCTCTCGATGCTGGGCGAAAGGCTGGACCTGGAAACAGCCGGCTCGCTTTTATCCCTGCTTGTCATGCTCTTTGTCGGACTGGAAGGGCAGGCCTTGCGGATCGCAGCCCTGCGCCGTCGCGGCTGGCATGAATGGGGCGTGGTCGAGGCCGATAGGCTCGACGACGCAGACGTCCGCTATGCATTGGAAGCCGATGCTCAGTCGGCTGAACAACCGACGGTGCAACGCATCGTCCCAGACGCAGCACATGCGCGGTCGGCGCAGATGGGCCTGGCGCTGGGGCTGAACCATATTCCGGGAAAGCCCTGAGATGAGGGTGGCGATCATCGATTACGGGTCGGGCAATCTGCGCTCGGCCACCAAGGCCTTCGAGCGTGCCGCGCATGAAGCCGGCATTGCCGCCGCGATCGAACTCACCGCCGATGCCGAGCGGGTCAGGACCGCCGACCGCATCGTCCTGCCCGGCGTCGGCGCCTATGCCGATTGCGCCGCTGGACTGCGTGCGGTCGCCGGCATGTGGGAGGCGGTCGAGGAGGTGGCGATCGCCAAGGCACGGCCGTTCCTCGGCATCTGCGTCGGCATGCAGCTGATGTCGGAGCGAGGCCTGGAAAAGACCGTCACAAAGGGCTTTGGCTGGGTCGCCGGCGACGTCAAGGAGATCACGCCGGCCGATCCGACACTGAAGATCCCGCAGATCGGCTGGAACACGATTGACCTGAAGCGCAAGCATCCGCTGTTTTCCGGCATTGCGACGGGTGGCAAGGGACTGCACGCCTATTTCGTCCACTCCTACCATCTCGATGCACGGAAGGAGGATGAGGTGCTGGCGGTTGCCGACTATGGCGGCCCGGTAACGGCCGCTGTCGCCCGCGACAACCTAGCCGGAACGCAATTCCACCCCGAGAAGAGCCAGGCGCTGGGCCTGGCGCTGATCACCAATTTCCTAGGCTGGAGGCCCTGAACCATGAGCAAGAAGGGCTATTGGATGGCAATGGTCGATGTCCACGATCCCGAGATCTACAAGCAGTACATCGAAGCCAATGCTGCGGCTTTCGCGAAATACGGCGCGAAGTTCCCGGTGCGCGCCGGGCGGTACACCAGCCCGGAAGGACCGGCAGGCGATCGCCACGTGGTGGTGGAATTCGAATCCTATGAAAAGGCGCTGGAATGCTACGGCTCGCCTGAATACCAGGAGGCCTTGAAGTACAGGTTCGCCGGCTCGACCGGCCACTTTGTCATCGTCGAAGGCGCCTGAACGTGTTTCTGTTTCCGGCGATAGACCTCAAGGACGGCAAATGCGTGCGCCTCAGGCATGGCGACATGGCGACCGCAACCATCTACAATGACGATCCCGCCGCTCAGGCGCGCGCCTTCGAAGAGCAGGGCTTCGAATGGTTGCACGTCGTCGACCTCAACGGCGCCTTCAAGGGCCAGAGCGTCAACAGCGCCGCGGTCGGCGCCATCCTGAAGGCGACGAGCAATCCGGTGCAGCTCGGCGGCGGCATCCGCACCCTGGCGCAGATCGAGGACTGGCTCGACCGTGGGCTGGCCCGCGTCATTCTTGGCACCGTGGCGGTGCGCGATCCGGATCTGGTCAGGCAGGCCTGCAAGGCATTCCCGGGCAAGATCGCCGTCGGCATCGACGCCAAGGGCGGCAAGGTCGCGGTCGAAGGCTGGGCTGAAGCCTCGAGCCTCGGCGTCATTGAACTGGCGAGGAAATTCGAGGGTGCCGGCGTCGCCGCCATCATCTACACCGATATCGACCGCGACGGTGTGCTGACCGGTATCAACTGGGACGCCACCATCGATCTCGCCGACGCGGTGTCGATCCCGGTTATCGCCTCGGGCGGGCTCGCCTCGATCGCCGACATCGTGCGCATGACCATGCCCGATGCCCGCAAGCTCGAAGGCGCGATCTCCGGACGCGCCCTCTACGACGGCCGCATCGACCCGGCCGAGGCATTGGCGATCCTGCGTGGCAAACCGATGGCAGGGGTGTGAAACGTGAAGGTCTCGATTATCGTTGCTCCCTACGACAGCGGGCACTATCACGAAGGGTGCGGCCAGGGGCCGGACGCCATCATCGGCGGTGGGCTGGTCGAAGCCCTGACCGTGGCTGGCCATGACGTCGCCGTCGAAGATATCGGCAAGGTCGGAGACGAGCAGGGGCGCGAAATTGCAACCGGCTTCGCCGTCTGCAACGCCATCGCGACCAAGGTTAACCTCGCCCGCGATGGAGGACGCTTCCCCATTATCCTTGCTGGAAATTGCCTGACCGCCGCCGGTGCGGTCGCCGGTGAAGTTGCGGATTCGATCATCTGGATCGACCAGCATGGCGATCTCAACACGCCGGAGACGTCCTCCTACGGCTTTCTCGACGGCATGGCGCTGGCGGCGACGCTCGGGCTCTGCTGGCATCCGATGGCGGCAGCAATTCCGGGGTTCCGGCCGATAGACCCGGCGCGCTGCATGCTGGTCGATGCCCGCGACCTCGATCCCGACGAAAAGCGACTGCTGGAAACTTTGCCGATCGTGCGCACCGAATGTGCCGGTGCACTCGATATGATCGGAAAGCTCACGGCGACAGGGACTGTGCGGGCGCATCTGCATCTCGACCTGGATGTCCTCGATCCGGATGTGTTGCAGGTGAACCGCTACGCGCACCCGGGCGGCCCGAGTCCGGAACAGCTGCGGCAGCTTGCCTGCGGACTGGCCAGGTCAATCCCAATCGTCGGCGTGACGCTCTCGGCCTACGACCCGGCCTTTGATTCCCAGTCCGAAGTTCCGCCCGTCGTCGGCCAGCTGCTTGTCGACTTTCTTGCGGCGATCGAGAGGATCTGATGCTGAAAGCCCGCGTCATCCCCTGTCTCGACGTCAAGAACGGCCGTGTCGTCAAGGGCGTCAATTTCGTCGACCTGGTCGATGCCGGCGATCCCGTCGAAGCGGCAAAAGCCTATGACGCGGCCGGCGCCGACGAGCTCTGCTTTCTCGACATCACCGCCTCGTCGGAAAACCGCGAGACCATTTTCGATGTCATCGCCCGCACCGCCGAACAATGTTTTATGCCGCTGACCGTTGGCGGTGGCGTCCGTCAGGTCGCCGACATCAGGAAGCTGCTACTGGCCGGCGCCGACAAGGTATCGATCAACACAGCGGCGGTGAAGACCCCAAATTTTGTCGCCGAGGCTGCCGACAAATTCGGCAACCAGTGCATCGTCGTCGCCATCGATGCCAAGAAAGTGTCCGCTGCGAGCGAGGCTGATCGCTGGGAGATATTCACCCATGGCGGCCGCGAGAAGACCGGCATCGACGCCGTCGAGTTCGCTCGGCGAGTGGTCGATCTCGGCGCCGGCGAGATCCTGCTAACATCGATGGACCGCGACGGCACCAAAGCCGGCTACGACATAGCCCTTACCCGCGCGGTCGCCGATGCCGTACGCGTGCCGGTCATCGCTTCCGGTGGCGTCGGCACGCTCGACCACCTTGTCGAAGGCATTCGCGACGGCCATGCCGGCGCGGTGCTGGCGGCGTCGATCTTCCATTTCGGCACCTACAGCATCGCCGAAGCCAAGCTGCACATGGCTCAGGCCGGACTGCCGATGCGGCTGGACTCGCCGGGTAATCGGTCCTAGAGCCTTTCCGGCTAAGAAGAGGCTGTAAACGCCGTCATGACCGAGTTCTCGCTCTCCGATCTGGAGAAGATTATTGGCGAACGCGCACGTTCCGGCGATCCGGATTCGTGGACGGCCAAGCTCTTTCAGCGCGGCATGAGCAAGGCAGCGCAGAAATTCGGCGAAGAGGCGGTCGAAACGGTGATCGCAGCCGTCAGCGCCGATAGGGCCGCGCTTGTTTCGGAAAGCGCCGATCTCATTTATCATTGGCTTGTCGTTCTCGGCATAGCGGACATTCCGCTGAGCGATGTGCTCAACGAGCTTGAACGCCGCACCGGTCGTTCGGGCATCGCCGAAAAGGCGTCTCGGCTGGACCGGGGCTGATCGCTGCGGAGGAACTCGATGGACCAGCTCGCTCCTACCGAGAAGTATTCACCCTATCGTTTCTTCTCGGCCGAGCAATGGTCGCGGTTCCGCGCCGATACGCCGATGACGCTCACCGAGGACGAGGTCCGTCGTCTGCGGTCGCTGAACGATCCGGTCGATCTCCACGAGGTCGAGCGCATCTATCTTTCGATGTCGCGGCTGTTGTCGGCTCATGTCGAAGCCAGTCAACTCCTGTTCAGGCAGCGCCAGGCCTTCTTCAACGCGCTGGACGCGGCCAAGACACCGTTCATCATCGGCATTGCCGGTTCCGTCGCGGTCGGCAAATCGACCACGGCGCGCGTGCTAAAGGAGCTGCTGGCGCGCTGGCCGTCGAGTCCCAAGGTCGACCTGGTCACCACCGATGGTTTCCTGCTGCCGAACGAAGTCCTGCGCCGCAACAACCTGATGGAGCGCAAGGGCTTTCCCGACAGCTACGACGTCGGCGCCCTTCTGCGCTTCCTGTCCGGCATCAAATCGGCGCAGCGCAACGTCCGCGCGCCGGTCTATTCGCACCTGACCTATGACGTTATCCCGGGCGAGTTCCAGACCATCGACCGGCCCGACATCCTGATCTTCGAAGGCATCAATGTCCTGCAGCCGGGCAAGCTGCCCAAGGACGGCAAGATCGTGCCTTTCCTGTCGGATTTCTTCGACTTCGCCATCTATATCGATGCCGAGGAGGCGCTGATCCATCACTGGTATATCGCCCGCTTCATGCGGCTGCGCGAAACCGCCTTCCGCGACCCGGCCTCCTTCTTCCACCGCTATTCGCAACTTTCCGAGGATGCGGCCCGCGCCATCGCCGAGGGCCTGTGGACCAACATCAACCTGAAGAATCTGCGCGAGAATATATTGCCGACCCGCGCCCGTGCCGATCTCATCCTGCGCAAGGGCGCCAACCATCTGGTCGAGGAAGTGGCGCTCAGGAAACTGTGAAATCCCGGGACATTCCTTAAAGTCATCTTAACCCAGTCTTTCTATTGTCGGGCCTGATCTGCGGGCTCGGCAAACAAATGAATGCGCCATTCCTAAACATCGATCGGCCGGCAGCTGACCGCATCGCACGTCCGGGCAGCGGCGGCGCAACGATTGCCCTGATCGTGCCTGTCCACAATGAGGAAGGCGCAATTGCTCCATTCCTGAAGGCGGTATGCGAAAGCACCGCGCCGCTGAAGGACAAAGGCGTTGCCCTCGAGTTCATCTTCGTCAACGACGGCAGCAGCGATACGACGCTCGAAAAGCTGATCGAAGCCCAACAAACCGATCCACGCATCCACGTAATCGACCTTTCACGCAATTTCGGCAAGGAAGCCGCGATGACCGCGGGGCTCGACAGCTGCGATGCCGATGCAGCGATTCCGATGGATGTCGATATGCAGGATCCGCCGCATGTCATTCCGCTGCTTGTGGAAAAGTGGCGCGAGGGTTTTGAGGTTGTTCTGGCCAAGCGAGCCAATCGGTCGAGCGACAGCTTTCTCAAGCAGCGCTCCGCCTCGATGTTCTACCGCGTTCACAACTGGATCGCGCAGCAGAAGATCCCGCACGATGTCGGCGACTTCCGTTTGATCGACCGCCAGGTCATCCAGGCGCTGCGGTCTTTGCCCGAACGCCGTCGTTTCATGAAGGGCCTGTTCGCCTGGGTCGGGTTCCGCACCGCAAGCGTCGAATATGTCCGCGATCAGCGCATCGCCGGCCAGTCGAAATTCTCCGGCTGGAAGCTGTGGAACTTCGCGCTCGAAGGCATCACCAGCTTCTCCACCGCTCCGCTTGAAATCTGGACCTATGTCGGCGCGACGATTTCCGCGCTGTCGTTCCTCTACGGCCTGCTGATCGTCGCCAAGACAATGATCTTTGGCGTTGATGTGCCCGGCTACGCCTCCCTGCTGGTCAGTGTTCTTTTCCTTGGCGGCATCCAGTTACTCGGCATCGGCATCATCGGACAATACCTCGGCAGGGTCTACGCCGAGATCAAGCAGCGTCCGATCTACATCGTGCGCCGCAAATATGAGGGAATGAGCTGATGGAGATCGACGCCTACCGACAGATGGCCGCCACCGAAGACGAGCATTGGTGGTTCTGCGGGCGTCGCGCCATCGCCGAGGCGGTCATTCGCAGCATCGGCCTGCCTGAAAACGCGCGCATCGTCGAGATCGGCGCCGGCACCGGCGGCAACATCCGGATGCTGGAGCAGTTCGGCGCAGTGACGGCAGTCGAGATGAGCGATCTCGCGCGCAGGATTGCCTGGGAAAAGACCGGCCGCGACTTCCTCGCCGGACATCTGCCGGACAACATTCCTGTCGCGCCGCAAAGCTGCGACCTCGTCTGCCTGTTCGACGTGCTGGAGCATGTCGCCGAAGACGAGGCGTCGCTTGCCGCGATCCGCCAAGTGCTGAAACCGGGCGGCAGCGTGGTCCTCACTGTGCCCGCACACCAATGGTTGTGGAGCACGCATGATGTGGGGCTGCATCATATGCGGCGCTATTCACGCAATCTGCTGCGTGAACGAATCGAAAGGGCTGGTTTCGCGATCGACCGGCTGAGCTACACAAATGCCGCGCTCTTCCCGGTAGCGGCGCTGGCAAGACTGGTGGACTGGTTGCGCAAGTCGGCCTTGCCAGCCGGCCATGCCACGCCGCCAAAACCACTGAATGCGGCGATGAAGGCAGTGTTTTCGGCGGAAGGCAGCATCATACCAAATGCAAGCTTGCCCTTCGGGGTTTCGCTGCTGGCGGTATTCCGCAAGGACAGCGCCGTCGAAACCGCTCGCCTCGACGAGAAATTGGCAGCTTGACCGCGTCATGGGCACCGGCTCGTATCGTCGACTATCGCGCTTTGCGCTGATTGGCATCGCGTCGACGCTGATCTACGCAGTTTGCGCTTTTCTGCTGTCGCGTGGACAGGCAACGGCGGCCCTGCCGGCGGCGCTCACATCGTTTGCGGCCTACGCCGTCGCCGCGCTGTTCTCCTACACCGGGCATAAATATTTCACGTTCACCTCGGGCGGCAGCCACGCTATGGAATTGCCCCGCTTCCTCCTGCTCACCGCTTCCGGCCTCGCCGTCGCGATCGCCCTGCCGGGGCTTTTGACCCAGATGCTCGGCGTCCCTGCCGCAATCCCGATCCTGCTCACCTGCATTGCCGTGCCGGTCATCAACTATGTCGTCCTCGGGCGGTGGGTGTTTCGTGGTCTCTAGCGCGCGATCCCTCAGTGAACTGCTGCCCGGCGCCAACCGCTTCTCGCCCTTTGTGGGCGTAGCGGGTGCTCCGTTGCTGCTGGCCAGTCTGGTCGTCACATACGCCGTCTGGCTATCGACCGTTGCAATTCCGACCAATGTTGACGTGTCGTGGCTTCTGGTCGTCTGCGACCGCCTGCTTGGCGGAGAGCGGCTCAACACCGACATCGTGGAGACCAACCCCCCTTTCTCGATCTGGCTCTACATGCCGTTCATGCTCCTGGAAAAGCTCACTGGCATGCGTGCGGAATTCTGGCTGACGCTTGGCGTCGTTTGCCTGAGCCTGGCCAGTCTTTTCGTTTCCGTCCGCATTCTCGCGCGCGATCAACCGGTCTACCGGCAGCCCCATGCGCTGTGGGCGGCAGCGGCGGCCCTGTTTTTGATCCTGTGTTTCATGCCGGATCAATTCGGCCAACGCGAGCACTTCGCATTGATTGCCATTCTGCCTTGGGTGGCGTTGCAATGCACACGTCAGCGGAACCTGGATTTCAGCGCGGGCTCGCGCCTGGAGCACATGGTCGCGGGCTTCGGCGCGGCGGTCGTGGTCATGGTCAAGCCGCCCTATTTTGTGCTGGCCTTCATGTTGCCGTCGCTCTGTCTTGCGCTTGAAAGGCGGTCGCTGAAACCGCTCTTCGTCGCAGAGAACCTGGTGGGCGCTGCGATCGTGGCCGCCTATATCGCGTCCATCGCGCTCTTCGACCGCGCTTACGTCAGCGACGTCCTGCCCTTGGTCAGGGAGGTCTATCTTCCGTTGAGGGCCTCTGCCGCCGATATGCTGGCAAACTGGCCGAAAGTGGTGCTGCTTCTGGCCGCCGCCACCGTGCTTGCGGCCGGCGGCCTGAGAAAGACGAACTGGGACGTCAGGATTCCGCTCCTGACCGCCCTGGGGTTCATTCCGGCCTTCATCGTCATGGGCAAGGGTTGGCCCAATCACGCGCTGCCGATGGTCGTTGTTGCGACACTTGCATTTGGCATCCAGCTTGTGCGGTTCGGCACATTCGGCAGTGCAGGCTTCGTTCGCAAGGCCGCCCTGATCTTCGGCTGCGTGCTGGTGCTGCAAATAGCGGTCAGGGCACAGTACGCGGCGCTGACGACGGATAACGGCCCGATCGCCCGGTCTGTCGCCGCGATCCGCGCAACGGTCGAAACCCCGACCATCATGTCTATTGCCGACCAGATGCAGGTTGCCCATCCCCTCGCCAGGCTGGTCGGCGGCAGGTTCATATCACGCCATCCGAGCGCCTGGGCGGTCTCCAACGCGGACACGCTCGCCCGCGTCACCGGCGATCTCGAACGGAGACCGGAACTTGAAAGCATCCGCGATCGGGTGATCGGCGAAAACGCCGCCGAGATATCAGCGAAGAAGCCCGATATCGTGCTGTCAGGCTCGCCCGCGTGGACTGCCCTGATGCTGCAGGACAAGCGGATCCAGGTTGCCTTGGCCGACTATCGTCTGCTGCACGCCGAGCCGGAAATCACTGTCTATCTGCGTTACACGGCGCCTGCGCCGCTCCAAACCGATTGAGCAGGAGCCCCCGGAAACCCATGACACGGCTGGATCCAATCGCTCCGCTGGACGACATATGGCTCGATCTCGAGAGCCTCGGTGCAACAGCATGAGCGTCTCGAACGACATTGGCGGCTTGAGCCGCTGGCGCGACCGGGATATTGCGGCGTCGCTGCTTCCTAGCCGCAATGTCCTGGCCATTGCCGCAGTCACCGTCTTCTCGATCTTCTGGCAGCGACGTTGGGGGACTGTTCCCGACACTAGCTGGCTGATCACGGTCTGCGAGCGTATGCTGTCCGGTGAGCGGCTTTACTCGCAAATCTATGAGACCAATCCCCCATTCAGCGTCTGGCTCTATCTGCCGCCAGTGGCTGCGGCCAGATTGCTGGGCACCGCCCCGGAAATCCTGGTTGAGGCCTGGACATACCTTGCCGTGCTTATCGGACTTTCGCTCTCGGGCGTGATCGTCAAGCGTGCGGGTTTCACCGAAACTGCATCATTGTTTGCACTGGGGCCAGCGTTTTGCGCAATGTTGGTGGTCTTCCCCGGAAATGCCTTCAGCGAGCGGGAGCATATCGGCATGGCACTTTTCATGCCGCTGCTTGCGCTTCATGCCTGGCGCGCGCGCAGAGATGCAGCTGCCCAACCAGACCCCGGGCTCGCCGTACTCGCCGGCCTGTCGGGCAGCATTCTGCTGCTGGTCAAGCCCTACTATGCGATCATGGTGTTGGCGCCGGCACTGGTCGTTGCAGTGCGCCGGCGCAGTCTGAAATCGATCTTCGCCCTGGAACACTGGGTCATTGGCGGCATCTGCGTTGTCTATCTCAGCACGGTCACGCTGATCCATCCGGAATTCATGCGCGACATCTATCCCCTCTTGGCGGACGTTTATGCAAAGATCGGCATCTTTTGGCCGATTGTGATCGGCTACGGTTTCTCGTGGTGTTTCCTTGTCTTCCTGATCTGGTGGCTGTGGCCTGCCAGGCGGTTTCCAGAGCTGGCGGCGGTAGCGTTGGCGGCATCGATCGCTGGCATGTTTCCCCTGTTCTACCAAGCCAAAGGCTGGTCTTATCATGCCTATCCCGCGATCTTTTGCGCTGTGGCAGCCATTTTCTGCCTGCTGGCACTGCCCAGGATCGTGCAGCAGCCGTCGAAGCTGTTGACGTTCGTGACGGCTCCTTCGCGAGCTTGGGCATTGGCGGCGGTGGCAATCGCTTTCTTGCCGTACTGGAGCACCCAGAAACCAGGGCCGGCGCTGGTTGCCGCAATTCGCGCCGCCACCGATCGGCCGACCGTAGCGTTGGTCAGTTCGGATATTTCCTCGGGACATCCGTTGAACCGTATGATCGATGGGCAGTTCGTTTCGACCCACGTCAGCGATTGGCTTGGAGCGTTCGCACTTTCCCTGTCCCGGCACGCAGCCCTCTCGGGTGACACCGCCGAAGCCACGCGTTACCAGGCCATCATGGCGCGCTACGTCGAAAGCAAACGCGAAGAGTTCGCGCGTCTGCGCCCGGATATCGTCGTCTTCAAGAAAAACAACACAATGTGGACAAGCCAACTGATGGGGCGTTTTGGCTTTGACGCCATCCTGGCGCACTACCGCATTCTTATCGAGGACGAGACCGAGCGCATCTATTTGCGCGACGATTATGTCCGCCCGGGCCACCGGCCACCCGAACAGCCTATTTCGGCATCGTCACCCGTCGCAGCGTCAGATTGATGCGGCCGCCACTCCTGAGCAATGCCGAGGTCGACGGGTAGATACGGTCGACGCCGTGAAAGCAGAGCCGCCCTTCGCCGCCAAGCACGACGACGTCGCCGCTCCTCAGCCTGAACGATTTGGTGGCGCCGTCGCGCGTCGTCTGGCCGACCCGGAACAGGCAATCGTCGCCGAGCGACACCGAGACGACAGGCGCGGAGAAATCGCTCTCGTCGCGGTCCTGGTGAAGACCCATCTTGGCATCCTGCGAATAGGAATTGACCAGGCAGGCTTCCGGCGGGTGCGCATAGGCAGATACATCCCGCCACAGTTCGAGCAGCATCTCCGGGATCGGCGGCCAAAGCCTTCCGGTCACCGGGTGGGTCGGCTGGTAGCGATAGCCGTGCTCCTTGTCGGTGACCCAGCCCAGCGGACCGCAATTGGTCATGCGCACGCTCATCTCCTTGCCGGTACGCGGCATCGCCGGCACGAACAGCGGCGCCTTCTGCACGACCTGCCTGATATCTTCCACCAGCACTTCCTGCATGGCGCGCGACAGGTAGCCGGGCATATGGCGGACGCCTTTGGGCAGTACGAGCATCGCGTCGCTTAATCCGTTGGTCTGGAGAAATCAGAATGCCACCGTCAAATGAAAACGGCGACCCGAAAGCCGCCTCCGACGGTGGCTGCGCGCTTTAACCGGCGATCTGAGATCCGAAGCCGCTTCGGCTGTCACTCATCCCCGACCCGGCCGCGCAGTTTCTTGATCGAGCCGCGCCCGGCCTTGCTCTTGAGTCGTCTTTCGACCGCGCCTTTGGACGGCCTGGTCTTCTTGCGCGGCGGTGGTGGTGGTTCGGCGGCCTTGGCGACCAGTGCCGTCAGCCGCGCCCGGGCGTCCGCCCGGTTCTGCTCCTGGGTGCGGAAGCGTCCAGCTTCGATGACGATGACGCCGTCCTTGGTGGCGCGCTGGCCGGCAAGCTTGATGGTCCGTTCGCGCACCCGCTCCGACAGGCCAGCCGCATTGGCGGCATCGAAGCGCAATTGCACTGCCGTCGCCACCTTGTTGACGTTCTGGCCGCCCGGGCCGGACGAACGAATGAAGTCCTCGTGCAGGTCGCCCGGATTAATCACCGCATCGTCGGTAATGATGATCTTGTCGTCGGCGTTCATGCCGCACTCATGGCGCGGCAGGCGAAAAAAGAAAAGGCCCGATCGAAGCCGGGCCTTGAAGCATCACCCGGGGCGACGGCTATTCAGCCGCTACCTGCATGCGTGGTGCGGCGCCGAGCACGGTGGCGTCGACATGGGCTTCGAACTTTTCGAAATTGTCGACGAACATGCCGACCAGCCTTGCCGCCTGCCGGTCGTAGGCGGGCTTGTCGATCCAGGTCGATCTAGGGTCGAGAATGGCGCGGTCGACGCCGGCAACCGTCACCGGTACGTCGAAACCGAAATTGGCGTCGGTGCGGAAGTCGGCCGCTTTCAGCGAGCCGTCGAGCGCCGCCGCAAGCAGCGCCCGCGTTGCTTTGATCGGCATTCGCTTGCCGGTGCCGTAGGCGCCGCCGGTCCAGCCGGTGTTGACCAGCCAGCAATCGACGCCTTGGCGGGCGATGAGCTCGCGCAACAGATTGCCGTATTCCGACGGATGCCGCGGCATGAACGGTGCGCCGAAGCATGTCGAAAATGTCGCTTCGGGTTCCGTAACGCCCTTCTCGGTCCCCGCCACCTTGGCGGTATAGCCGGAGAGGAAATGGTACATGGCCTGCGCCGGGGTCAGCCGCGCGATCGGCGGCATCACACCGAATGCGTCGGCGGTCAGCATGATGATGTTCTTCGGGTGGCTGGCGCGCCCCGTCTTGCTGGCGTTGGGGATGAAGTGGAGCGGGTAGGCGCAGCGTGTGTTTTCGGTCAGCCCGCCGTCGTCGAAATCCGGCACGCGGCCTGCGTCGAGCGCCACATTCTCCAGCACCGTGCCGAAGCGCTGGGTGGTGGCGAAGATCTCCGGCTCGGCTTCGGCCGAAAGCTTGATCGTCTTGGCATAGCAGCCGCCCTCGAAATTGAAGATGCCGTGCGGTCCCCAGCCATGCTCGTCGTCGCCGACCAGCGTGCGCGACGGGTCGGCCGACAACGTCGTCTTGCCGGTCCCGGAAAGGCCGAAGAAAACGGCCGCGTCGCCGACGGGCCCTTCATTGGCCGAGCAGTGCATCGGCATCACACCTTTTGCCGGCAGCAGATAGTTGAGCACGGTGAACACCGACTTCTTCATCTCGCCGGCATACGAGGTACCGCCGATCAACACGATCATGTGCGAAAGATCGACGGCAATCACCGTTTCGCCGCGCGTGCCGTGGCGGGCGGGATCGGCGCGGAACGACGGCAGGTCGATGATCGTCAAATCGGGCATGAAATGCTCGAGTTCGGCGGCGGCCGGTCGGATGAGCAGATTGCGGATGAACAAGGAGTGCCAGGCAAGCTCCGTGATCACCCTGGTCGGCAGCTTCAGCTCCTCGTCGGCGCCGCCGACCAGGTCCTGCACATAAAGGTCCTTTCCAGCCGCGTGGGCGCGAAAATCGCCAAGCAGCGTATCGAACTGGATCGGCGAAATCGCTTTGTTGTTGTCCCACCATACATGCGGCGCGGTGCTTTCGTCGCGCACCACGAATTTGTCCCTGGGCGAGCGGCCGGTGTGCTGCCCGGTCTCGGCGGCAAGCGCGCCATGCGCGGTGAGTCGGGCCTCGCCACGGCGGATTGCCTCCTCGTAGAGCGCGGCCGCGCCGAAATTATAGCGCACCACGCCCGTGGTTCTTAGGCCGATCCGATCGATTGCACATGCAGGATTGCGTTTGCCGGCTTCCGACATGGGTGTCCCTTCTTCGATTTACCGCGTCTTTACCGGCGAATTCCGGAACTCCCATTGCAGGAGCTAAAAACGTCAAAACCAGAAAAGGCGAATGATATCAAATCATTAATCGATTTAAATATTTTGAAAGTTGTTTAAATCGTTTATATGTGCAAAAACACTGATGGTTGCCCAAAGGATTGGCGATGTTCATTCGTCCAATCCATATCGAGGTACAATTGTGGCCGTCGACATGCCGCGCGTGACAGCGGATACAGCCTATGCCACATTTTGTACCTAATTTGTCCTGCAAAAGCCCCTTCTCGACGAAAGAAGGGACAGCTCATGAGGGAGCCGCTTGAAATGGCAACAATCGCGCTTGTCGACGACGATCGCAACATTCTGACTTCGGTTTCGATCGCCCTCGAATCCGAGGGTTATCGGGTCGAAACCTACACGGATGGGGCATCGGCGCTGGAGGGACTGGCGGCGCGCCCGCCGAACCTCGCCATCCTCGACATCAAGATGCCGCGCATGGACGGCATGGAGTTGCTGCGCCGGATGCGTCAGAAATCCGACCTGCCGGTGATCTTCCTGACCTCCAAGGACGATGAGATCGATGAACTGTTCGGCCTCAAGATGGGCGCCGACGACTTCATCCGCAAACCCTTCTCGCAGCGTCTTCTTGTCGAACGCGTCCGCGCCGTGCTGCGACGCGCCAGCACCCGCGAGGCGGCTGCCAAGGCGCCCAACCAGCAGGCCCGGTCGCTTGAGCGCGGCCAGCTTGTCATGGACCAGGAGCGCCACACCTGCACCTGGAAGGGCGAGCCGGTGACGCTGACCGTCACCGAGTTCCTCATCCTGCATTCGCTGGCCCAGCGTCCGGGCGTTGTAAAAAGCCGTGATGCGCTGATGGATTCGGCTTATGATGAGCAGGTCTATGTCGATGACCGCACCATCGACAGTCACATCAAGCGGCTACGCAAAAAGTTCAAGGCCGTTGATGATGACTTCGAAATGATCGAAACCCTTTACGGAGTCGGATATCGGTTCCGCGAAGCTTGAGTCGAGCGGGAGCTGCTATTCGATGGCAGTGCAAGTAGAGCGAGTGAGACGGTCGGGCGCCGCCAGGCGCCCGCCGCGGATTCTGCCCGCCTTCGTGTCGAAAATTACGGTGCCGATGCGCCGGTTTCTCGGCCATCACATCTTTTCCAGCCTGACGCGGCGTATCCTCTTTCTCAACCTTGCCGGCCTTGCCGTCCTGGTCACCGGCATTCTCTATCTCAATACCTTTCGCGACGGGCTGATCGACGCCCGTGTCGAGAGCCTGATGACTCAAGGCGAGATCATCGCCGGCGCGATCGCCGCCTCGGCGACGGTCGAGACCGATTCGATCAGCATCGATCCGGAGAAGCTGCTCGAGTTACAGGCCGGCGAAAGCCTCGGCCCGGGCTCCGATCAGCTCGATAACCTCGATTTCCCGATCAATCCGGAGCGCGTGGCGCCGGTGCTCAGGCGGTTGATCTCGCCGACGCGCACCCGCGCCCGCATTTACGACCGCGACGCCAACCTGCTGCTCGATTCCCGCCATCTCTATTCGCGCGGCCAGATCCTTCGCTACGACCTGCCGCCGGTCGAAGAGGAACAGCCAGACCTTCTGGAGCGCATCCAGAAATTCGTCTTCGATTTCTTCCGCAACAAGCAGCTGCCCGTCTATCGCGAGCAGCCGGGTGGCAACGGCGCCGCGTTTCCGGAAGTGGTCAAGGCGCTTACCGGCAGCCCGTCGACGATCGTGCGGATCTCGGAGCAGGGCGAGCAGATCGTTTCTGTGGCGGTGCCGATCCAGCGCTTCCGTGCCGTTCTCGGCGTGCTGATGCTGTCGACCGAAGGCGGCGACATCGACAAGATCGTCGCGGCCGAGCGCAAGGCGATCCTGCGCGTGTTCGGCATTGCCGCCCTGGTTACCGCCATCCTGTCGATGCTGCTGGCCTCCACCATCGCCAACCCGCTGCGCCGGCTTTCCGCGGCGGCGGTCAGGGTTCGCCGCGGCGTCAAGAACCGCGAGGAAATCCCCGACTTCTCCGACCGCCAGGACGAGATCGGCAATCTGTCGATCGCCGTGCGCGACATGACCAATGCGCTCTACGCCCGCATCGAGGCGATCGAAAGTTTTGCCGCGGATGTCTCGCACGAGTTGAAGAACCCGCTTACCTCGCTGCGCAGCGCGGTGGAGACATTGCCGCTGGCCAGGAACGACAATTCGCGCAGCCGGCTGATGGATATCATCCAGCACGATGTGAGGCGGCTTGACCGTCTCATCACCGATATTTCCGATGCCTCCCGTCTCGATGCCGAGCTGGCGCGGGAAGATGCGGGAACCGTCGACCTCAAGAAGTTCATCACCGATCTGGTCGCCGTCTCGCGCGAGGCCACGCGCAACAAGAAGGCGGTCGAGATCGAATTCAAGGTCGCCAAACTGCCACAGGGCGTGAAAGGCTACTTCGTCGTCGGTCATGACCTGAGGATCGGCCAGGTGATCACCAACCTGATCGAGAATGCCCGCTCGTTCGTTCCCGAGGAACGTGGCCACATCACCATATCGCTGGCGCGCGCCGGCAAGTTCAACATCGTCACCATCGACGACAATGGACCCGGTATCCGTGCCGATAACATCGACCGCATTTTCGAGCGGTTCTATACCGATCGGCCGGCCGGCGAGGCGTTCGGTCAGAACTCGGGCCTTGGCCTGTCGATATCCAGGCAGATCGTTGAAGCCCATGGCGGCACGCTGAGCGCCGAGAACATCCCGGGCACCAAGCCTGGCGAGATCAAGGGCGCGCGCTTCGTGGTGACGCTGCCGGCGGAAGGCTGACGGATGAATTCCAATCACGCCTGGTCCTATTGTGCAGCCTGAAAATATTCACGGCACCGCGATCCTGATAGGTGATCGCGGCATTCTCATCACCGGACCGTCCGGCTTGGGCAAGACGACGCTGGCGCTCGCCTTGATCGATCATTGCAGCCAGCGTGGGCTGTTTTCCCGGCTGATCGGCGATGACCAGCTCTATGCTGCAGATTGCGACGGGCGGCTGGTCTGCCGCGCACCAGCCAGCATAGCCGGCCTCGTCGAGGTGCCGGGATTCGGCCCCAAACCGATACGGTTCGAGCCAAGCTGCGTGATCGACCTCATTATCCGGCTGGTGCCAGCCGGCAAAATGGCCCGCTTCCAGGAAGACTGCAGCGAACTCGTTGTCGGCGTACCAGTGCCGCGCATTGATCTTGCCGGGCGCAATGTAGCGGCGGCCTTGCCGGCAGTGATGTCGCGCCTGTCGATTGCGCCTTTCCTGTGATCCGATTTCGATTTTTTGCTGCAATGCGTCAAATTGGCTTGGGCCGGCGCAATTTTGGGCTTGTCAACAGGCCTTGCGTCGACAAGATAGCGCTCCCGCCACCTGGAACGGTCGGCGAGCATAAAATGCGCCTGTGAAGCGGCGATGACGGGAGCCACCAAAGAATGATCGGACTCGTGCTTGTAACGCACGGTCAACTGGCCGCCGAGTTCCGCAATGCCGTGGAACATGTCGTTGGGCCACAAGACAATTTCGAGACCGTGGCGATCGGTGCCGACGACGATATGGAACAGCGCCGCCGCGACATTATCGACGCGGTCGGCCGCGTCGATACGGGATCAGGCGTCATCGTTTTGACCGATATGTTCGGCGGCACGCCCTCCAACCTCGCCATTTCCGTGATGGAATCCGGGCGCATCGAGGTCATTGCCGGCATGAACCTGCCGATGCTGATCAAGCTGTCCAGCGTTCGCAAAGGCGACAACATGACGGCCGCGCTGGATGAGGCGCAGGCTGCCGGCCGTAAATACATCAATGTCGCCAGTCAGCTCCTGAGCAGCAAATGAGTGCCCTGTTGCCGGAAAAGGACAAGATCGTTCGCGACTTTCCGATCGTCAACCAGCGCGGCCTGCATGCGCGCGCCTCGGCCAAGTTCGTTCAAATCGCCAGCGGCTTCAACGCCACGGTCCAGGTCGAGAAGGACGGCGTCAAGGTCGGCGGCACCTCGATCATGGGCCTGATGATGCTGGCGGCGAGCCCCGGTTATTCGATCCGCGTCACCGCCACCGGCCCGGAGGCCGAAGAGGTCATCGATGCGCTGGAGCAACTGGTTGCTTCCCGTTTCGGCGAGGAGTGCTGACGGCTTCGCCGACGGCACCTGCTGCGGCATGTTCGGGCGCAACCTTGCGGCGGTGAAGGAAATCGCATTTTTGCGCGACCGTCGCGTATTTTGTTCTTGCTTTGTGCCGGCAGCTATGCTACTAATCTCGCTATGGTGCCAATTGGCCCCGAAGACCCGCCCGCCGAGGCGGGTTTTTTGTTTCCGGCTTTGAAAGTGTTGCCGATCTGAGGTCTGAGGGACGGCCACCTTGGACAGCACCCCTTCTGCGCGCTCTCATGGCCGCCGTAGCTGAAGACATGCACGGATAAAGATTTCTTTATATCCCATTGTCGTCCGACTCCCGATCTGCTAGTCAGGCCGGCAACTCGCGCCCTCCGACACGCCTTCGGGGCGGGCGCGTCCCGCAATCAATTCGCATCGGAGCACTGCCATGACGGGTAGCAAGGACTATGTGGTCGCAGACATCGCGCTTGCCGGCTGGGGCCGCAAGGAGATCGAGATCGCCGAAACCGAAATGCCGGGCCTGATGGCCTGCCGCGAGGAATTCGGCGACAAGAAGCCGCTCAAGGGCGCGCGCATCACCGGCTCGCTGCACATGACCATCCAGACGGCGGTGCTGATCGAAACGCTTAAGGCGCTCGGCGCCGATATCCGCTGGGCTTCCTGCAACATCTTCTCGACCCAGGACCACGCCGCCGCGGCCATTGCCGAGGCCGGAATTCCGGTGTTTGCCGTCAAGGGCGAGACGCTGGAGGACTATTGGGTCTACACCGACAAGATCTTCCAGTGGGCCGATGGCGGCACCTCCAACATGATCCTCGACGACGGTGGCGATGCCACCATGTACATCCTGATCGGCGCCCGCGCGGAGGCCGGCGAGGATGTGCTGTCCAATCCGGGCAGCGAAGAGGAAGAGATCCTGTTTGCCCAGATCAAAAAGCGCATGCAGGCATCGCCCGGCTTCTTCACCAAGCAGAAGGAAGCGATCCGCGGCGTCACTGAAGAGACGACGACCGGCGTCAACCGGCTCTATCAGCTGCAGAAAAAAGGCTTGCTGCCGTTCCCGGCGATCAACGTCAATGATTCCGTCACCAAGTCGAAATTCGACAACAAATATGGCTGCAAGGAATCGCTTGTCGACGGCATTCGCCGCGGCACCGACACGATGATGGCCGGCAAGGTCGCGGTTGTCTGCGGCTATGGCGACGTCGGCAAAGGCTCGTCGGCTTCGCTCAAGGGCGCCGGCGCCCGCGTCAAGGTCACCGAGGTCGATCCGATCTGCGCGCTGCAGGCGGCGATGGACGGTTTCGAGGTGGTCACGCTCGAGGACGCGGCGCCGACGGCCGACATCGTCATCACCACCACCGGCAACAAGGACGTCGTTACCCTCGACCACATGCGCCTGATGAAGGACATGGTGATCGTCGGCAACATCGGTCACTTCGACAACGAGATCCAGGTGGCCTCGCTGCGCAATCTGAAGTGGACCAACATCAAGCCTCAGGTGGACATGATCACCTTCCCGGACGGCAAGCGGATGATCCTTTTGTCGGAGGGCCGTCTGCTCAACCTCGGCAACGCCACCGGCCATCCGAGCTTCGTCATGTCGGCGTCCTTCACCAACCAGGTGTTGGCCCAGATCGAGTTGTACACCAAGCCCGGTCAGTACGAGAACCAGGTCTATGTCCTGCCGAAGCATCTCGACGAAAAGGTCGCGCGCCTGCATCTCGACAAGCTCGGTGCCCGCCTGACCGAACTGTCCGGCGAACAGGCCGCCTATATCGGCGTCACTCCGCAGGGACCGTTCAAGCCGGAACACTACCGCTATTAACCACGGCGAAACTTGCCACTAGATATTGAAGCCGGGCAATTGACTTTTCGCCCGGCTTTATTTTTGCGCTGATTGATTCTTCACGCCGATTCGCGCAAGCGCTATGGTGCTGATTCGCGGTCCGGGGACGAGGCCCGGGCGCACGCATCAGGGCGGTCTTGCATTCAGGCGGCGAAGAGGACCAAGACATGCCGGGGGATAACCCGCCTTGCGCGGGACAGGCCGTTTCCGGCGGCCATAACGATTCGATCACGGGCTCCGCTGCCAGAGGCGGCAGCCTTCTATGGCGCGCCGGCAGCCGTGTCGGTGTGCTGCTTGCTTCTTCCGCGCTGGTTGGTCCGCTGCTTGGCTTTACTGCACATGCCCAAACCCGCGTGGCGCAAAAGGCCGGGCTGTCGGTCAGCACGGTCGAGGTCATGCAACTCGCCATGTTCGTCGGCGTCATGGGGGCGGCATTGCTGTCGGCCATCTTTCTGATCCGCGAACGGGCGCGCACCGCGGCGGAAAATGCCGAGCTCAGGACCCGCATCGCCGACGTCAATGCCGCGCTGCAGCGCTCGGAGGCGCTGCTCCATTCTCGCGATCAGCGCGTGGTGGTATGGGCGGCCGAGAACAAGAAGCCCGAACTTGTCGGGACATTGCCGATCGAGAGCGGCGCGCCGGAGGACCGGGCGGCCTTCCTGGCTTTCGGCCGCTGGCTGATGCCGCGTTCGGCGGCCGCACTCGAACATGCCGTAGCGGCACTGCGGGACAAGGCAAAGCCGTTCGATCTGGTCATCGAATCGCAGGCCGGCCAGCCGCTCGAGGTTCACGGCCGCAAGAGTGCGGCGCATGTGCTGGTTCGCTTCGTCTCGCTTTCGGAGACACAGCGAAGCCAGGCCAGGCTGAAGATCGAGAACCAACGCTTAGCCGCCGACCATGAGACGCTGATCGGTCTTCTGGATGCGCTCAAGATGCCGTCATGGCTGCGTACTGTCGACGGGCGGCTGAAATGGGTCAACCGCGCCTATGCCGAAGCGGTCGAGGCCGAGAATGCCGAAGCGGCGGTCCGCGATGGCAAGGAATTCCTCGGCGGCCAGGCGCGCGACACGATCGCTGCGCAGCACAAGTCGCGCGCGGTCTTTGAACAGACGCTCTCCACGGTCATCGAAGGCGACCGCCGTATGTTTGCCGTGACCGATTTTGCCGGGGCGGATGGTTCGGCTGGTCTTGCCTGCGACATCAGCGCTATCGAGGCCATTCGCGCCGAATATGAGCGGACCATGCAGAGCCACGCCGACACGCTCGATCAGCTCAACACCGCCGTGGCGATTTTCGACACCGACGAGAAATTGCGGTTTTTCAATCAGGCGTTCCAGAAGCTATGGGGCCTCGACAGCGGCTTCCTGCACAGCGCGCCGGACAACGCCTTGCTGCTTGACCGCCTGCGCAGCGAAGGCAGGATCGCCGAGCAGCCCGAATGGCGGCGCTGGAAAGAGAGCCTGCTCGGCGCTTACCGCGCGGTTGAATCGCAGGAGCATTGGTGGCATCTGCCGGACGGCAAGACCATTCGCGTCGTCGCCAATCCGCAGCCCAAGGGCGGCGTCACCTGGGTGTTCGAGAACCTGACCGAGAAGATGGACCTTGAAAGCCGCTACCAGACCGCCGTCCGGGTCCAGGGCGAGACGCTCGACAACCTCGCCGAAGGCGTCGCTGTGTTCGGCCCCGACGGCAAGCTGAGATTGTCGAACCCGGCGTTCGCGGCATTGTGGGGGCTGGATGCCGATGCCTCAAAACCCAACGTCCATGTCTCGACGATCCGCAACCTTTGCGACCGCCGTGCCGTCGACAGTCCGTGGGGCGGGTTCGTTGCCGCCATCACCGGCTTCGACGACGAGCGCCGCGACCGCCACGGCCAAACCGAATTGAACAACGGCACCGTTTTGCGCTACGCCGTCATCCCTTTGCCCAACGGCCAGGTGATGATGACCTTCGTCGACGTTACCGACAGCGTCAATGTCGAGCGGGCGCTGAAGGACAAGAATGAGGCGCTGCAAAAGTCCGACCAGATCAAGAACGAATTCGTGCAGCACGTCTCCTATGAGCTGCGCTCGCCACTCACCAACATCATCGGCTTTACCGAGCTTCTTTCACTGCCGTCGACTGGTCCGCTGAACCAGAAGCAACGCGAATATATCGGGCATGTCGGCTCGTCTTCCTCGGTCCTGCTCACCATCGTCAACGACATCCTCGACCTGGCGACGGTGGATGCCGGCATCATGGAACTCGACATTTCCGAAGTTCACATCGATCGAACCATTACGGCTGCCGCCGAACTGGTCGCCGACCGGCTGGAGGAACATGCGATCAAGCTTAGGATCGACGCGGCGGCCGCGCCGAAAACCTTCCACGGCGACGAGATCCGCGTCCGCCAGATCCTCTACAATCTGCTCAGCAATGCCGCCAATTACGCGCCGGAGGCGAGCACCATAACGCTCGCCTGCCGCCAACTTGCCGACGGCGTGGAATTTTCCGTTCACGATGACGGCCCCGGCATGCCGCCGGACCTGCTTGACTCAGTGTTCCGGCGCTTCGAGCCGCGCACCAATGGCGGCCGCCGCCGTGGCGCCGGGCTCGGCCTGTCGATCGTCAAGAGCTTTGTCGAACTGCATGGCGGCAGCGTCCGCATCGAGACCGGCAGGGATAAGGGCACCACGGTTGTTTGCGCCTTTCCCGACACGCCGTCCGGCATCCGCGCGGCGGCCGAGTAGCGCGTTCGATGGCGGTATTGGTGCTGGAGCGTTTTCTCGCCGACGAGGCTGCGACGGCAAGGTTCGGCGAGGATCTCGCCATGTCGCTGCGCATTGGCGACGTGCTCGCCCTCAAGGGCGATCTCGGCGCCGGCAAATCGACCTTGGCACGGGCGCTGATCAAGGCACTGGCCGACGATGCCGGACTCGACGTGCCGAGCCCGACCTTCACGCTGGTCCAGAGCTACGACACGCGTGTGCCGGTTCATCATTTCGATCTCTACCGCTTGGGCACGGCATCCGAGCTGGACGAGCTGGGCTTCGACGAGGCGCTGACGCAAGGCGCCGCGCTGGTCGAATGGCCGGAGCGGGCAGAGGCATATCTGCCGAAAACCTCGGTGCTGGTCGAACTTCTCCAGCAGGGCGACGGCCGACTGGCGAGACTATCGGGAGAGGGCGCCGCCTTCGAGCGCGCGGCGCGATCGCTGGCAATGCGCGATTTTCTCGGGCAGGCCGGTTGGGGCGAAGCGCAGCGACGACATTTCATCGGTGATGCCTCGGCTCGCTCCTACGAGATCGTCACGCTCGCCAGATTTCCGCCGCGGGTGCTGATGAACTCGCCAAGGCTGGTGCTCGGACCGCCAGTCCGCGACGGCAAACCCTATGCCGAGATCGCTCACACCGCGCAATCCGTTTCGGCGTTCGTCGCCATCGACCGGGCCTTGCGGGCCGGCGGCGTCAGCGTCCCGGAAATCTATGCCCAGGATCTCGACCAGGGTTTTCTCCTGCTGGAGCATCTCGGTTCCCAAGGGTTTCTCGACAAGCGCGGCCAGCCGGTGGCCGAGCGCTACGCTGCGGCGGCCGAACTGCTTGCCATGATGCACGGCAAAACATGGCCGGCCCGCATGCAGGCCGGCCCCGGCGTCTTCCATGAGGTGCCGCCTTTCGACCGCGACGCCATGATGATCGAGGCCGAATTGTTGGTCGACTGGTATGTCCCGGCGATATCAGGCGCTCCGCCTAGAGAGGCGCTGCGCGCCGGTTACCGCAGCGAATGGAGTGCGGTGCTCGATCGGCTGGAGGGGCGCGAATACACGCTGATGCTGCGCGATTTCCATTCACCCAACCTGATCTGGCGCGCTGACCGTTCCGGTCACGATCGCCTCGGCGTCGTCGATGTCCAGGACGCGCTGATCGGGCCGTCCGCCTACGACGTCGCCTCGCTCGCCATGGACGCGCGCGTCACTATCTCACCCGAAATCGAAAAGCACACGCTCGCCGCCTACATCGCCGCGCGACGCGCTGCCGGTGCCTTCGATGAGAACGAATTCCGCGAAACCTATGCAATCATGGCCGCACAGCGCAATTCCAAGATCCTCGGCATCTTCGTGCGGCTCGAAAAACGCGACGGCAAGCCTTATTATCTGAAGCATCTGCCGCGCATCCGCGACTATCTTCGCCGGGCACTGGCGCATCCGGCGCTGGCCGGGCTGCAGGATTTCTACATCGCCCACGGCTTGCTGGAGGAACGCTCGATTTGACGGCTAAGGATTTGGGCCCGAAGGCGTCGGATGAGCAGCCGATGCCGACGACCGCCATGGTGCTCGCCGCCGGGCTCGGCAAGCGCATGCGGCCGATCACCGACACCATGCCGAAGCCGCTGGTCAAGGTCGCCGGCAAGACATTGCTCGACTGGGGGCTGGACTGCCTAGCCGAAGCCGGCGTCGCCAAGGCCGTCGTCAACGTCCATTACCTCCCGCAACAGATCGTGGACCATGTAGCCCGCCGCAGTGCGCCGAGAATCGTCATCTCGGATGAGAGTAGGGGCTTGCTTGACTCCGCCGGTGGTATCGTCAAGGCATTGCCCAGTTTAGGGGTGCCCTTCTACGTGCTCAACGCCGACACCTTCTGGATCGACAGCGGCGTCTCCAATCTCAGGCGTCTTGCGCTTGCATGGGAGGGCGCGACAATGGACATTCTGCTGATGCTTGCGGATCTCCAGTCGGCAACCGGACATAGCGGCGGCACCGATTTCCTGGTGGCGCCGGACGGCGCCTTGCGGCGTGCGAACAACGATCCCGCCGGCCTGATCTATGCCGGCGCCGCAATCGTCCATCCGCGCATCTTCAAGGATGCGCCGGCCGGTCCACACTCTCTCAACGCCTATTTCGATGCGGCAATCGCCGCCGGCCGCCTGTTCGGCATGAAAATGCAGGGCCACTGGATTACTGTCGGCACACCTGACGCGATCTCGCGGGCGGAAGCAGCGGTCGCCGCCGCGCTTGCCGGCACGCCCAATGCTGTTGCTGAGGCACCCGGCGCTCTTACCGAGTCGAAATGAGCGGCTCCCGCCGCGTTTTCTCGATCCCGCCCGGAGCGCCGTTCCTGCCGACGCTGGCCGAGGCGCTGCTTGCGGGGCGCTTGGTTCCCGGCTTCGCCTATGACGGCGATCCGCTGGCGCTGGCCGATCTCACCATCTATGTGCCGACGCGCCGTGCGGCGCGGGCGCTTCGCGGCGTCTTCGTCGATGCTCTCTCGCGCTCGGGAAGCCGCTCGGCGATCCTGCCGGTCATCCGCCCGCTTGGTGAGTTCGATGAAGATGAAGCCGCCTTCGAGGCAGGAGCTTCGGTCGCCATCGACCTTGCGCCGCCGATCGCCGCGGTCGAGCGTCTTCTGCTGCTTGCGCCGCTGGTGCGGGCGTGGAAACGCCGCCTGCCGGCATATGTCGCGGCATTGTTCGACGAGGAGATTGTCATACCGGCCTCCGCCGCCGACGCCATCTGGCTGGCGCGCGACCTTGCACGCCTGATGGATGAGATCGACACCGAAGGCACGGATTGGGCAAGGCTCGCCGACCTTGTAACCGGCAATCTTGCAGGCTGGTGGCAGGTGACACTCGACTTCCTGACCATCGTGACGGAGAACTGGCCGAACCTGCTCGAGGAACGCCATCGTTCCAATCCGGCCGCGCATCGTAATGCCCTGATAAGGCTGGAGGCGGCGCGGCTGAAGCGTAATCCGCCAGCCGGACCGGTGATCGCCGCCGGTTCCACCGGCTCCATTCCCGCCACGGCCGAGCTGCTTGCCGTGATCGCCGGTCTGCCCAATGGCGCCGTCGTGCTGCCCGGGCTCGACCGGGCGTTGGACGAGCCGTCCTTTGTCGCGATCACCACACCGGGCGCGCGCCCAGCCGTGCTTGGCCACCCGCAATACGGCCTGGCAAAGTTGATCGGCAAGATCGGCGTGCCGCGCGCCGATGTCGAGGAGATTGCTGTTGCGCCGCGACCGCTTGCGCTGCGCGCCGCACTTGTCGGCGAAGCGCTGCGCCCGGCGGAGACCACCGAGCTCTGGGCCGAGACGCGCGCTCGCTTTAGGGCCGGCGATATTGCCGAGGCCTTCGCCGATGTGACGCTTCTCGAAGCCGCCAGCGAACGCGACGAAGCCGTGGCGATCGCCGTCGCGCTCAAACAGGCCGTCGAATGGCCCGGCCAGCGCGCCGCACTCGTCACCGGCGACCGCGCTCTGGCGCGGCGCGTCTCAGTCGAGCTGCTGCGCTTCGGCGTTGCCGCCGACGATTCCGGCGGCACGCCGCTGATCAACACACCAGCCGCCAGCCTGCTCAGGCTGGCGCTTCAGGCAGCCTTCCGCCCGGGCGACCCCGTCGCCCTGCTGTCGCTGCTCAAGCATCCCCTGCTTGGCCTCGGCCTGGAGCGGGCAAGCGTGCGCTATGCGGCCGAAATCGTCGAACTCGTGGGGCTGCGCGGCGGCACAGGGCGTCCGGACGTGGCGTCGCTGCCGCAGCTCTTCGACACCCGGCTCCTCGAATTCGACGGCGGCGGCAATCGCCGCCCACCCTTCTGGTGGCCGCGGCTTTCGGTCAGGCGCATCGAACAGGCGCGCGACCTGCTGATCCGGCTAACGGCCGCGCTGGCGCCGCTGGTTGCTTTTCGCGGCGACGAGAATGCCGATCTTGCCACCCTTGTGCGCGCCAGCGTCGTTGCGCTCGAAAGTCTCGGCCGCGCCGCTGACGGCAGCCTGAGCGAACTCTATGCGGGCGATGCCGGCGAAAAGCTCGCCGAGCTCTTGCGCGGGCTGGTCGCGGCCTCGGTGTCGTTCTCCTTCGCCGCTGACGAATGGCCTGACGTCATGGAGGCGCTGATCGCGCCCGAGACGGTCAAGCCGGCGCAGGGCACCGACAGGAACATCGCCATCTGGGGTGTGCTGGAAGCGCGGCTTCAGGATGTCGACACGCTGGTCGTCGGCGGGCTCAACGAAGGCGTGTGGCCGCGCAAGCCGGAGAGCGACCGCTTCATGTCGCGGCTGATGAAGACCGGCATCGATCTTGAACCGCCCGAGCGGCGCATCGGCCTTGCCGCCCATGATTTCCAGATGGCCATGGGCGCCAAAAAAGTGGTGCTGGCTCGCTCCGGCCGCTCCGGCGACGGACCGTCGGTACCTTCGCGCTGGCTGCAGCGCATCCTTACATTCGTCGGCGAGGACCACGCTGCTGCACTTCGCCGGCGCGGCGACGAACTGCTTGCCTGGGCGCGTGCGCTCGATGCCGGCGAAAAGCAGGACTTTGCGCCGAGGCCGCAGCCGAAACCGCCGCTCGCCGCGCGGCCGCACCACTTCTCGGTCACCGAGATCGAAACGCTACGCCGCGATCCCTATGCGGTCTATGCCAGAAGGATACTCGGCCTGATGCCGCTCGATCCGGTCATTCGCGATCCGGGCGCCGCCGAGCGTGGCACGCTGTTTCACGCCATTCTGCACCTCTTCTCGGCGAGGGTGGCCGACCCGCGCGCGCCGGAGGCGCTGGACGGGCTCATCGCCGCAGGCCGCTCCTGCTTTGCCGAGGCGGCCCTGCCGGCCGATGTCGAGGCGGTGTGGTGGCCGCGTTTTGAAAAGCTTGCCGCCGGCATCATCGAATGGGAGCGCGGCCGGGCCGCCGCCGTGGCACGGCGGCACGCCGAGGAACGCGCCGAAAAGACCGGTGTCGGCCGATCCGGCGTGACCCTGTCCGGCTACGCTGATCGAATCGATCTGCTGGCTGGCGGCATGGCCGACATCCTCGACTACAAGACCGGCTCCTCGCCATCCAAAGCGCAGGCGCACACGCTGCTCGCGCCGCAACTGGCGCTGGAGGGCGCGCTGCTGCGTCGCGGCGCCTTCAAGGAGCTTGGCGCCTGTGAGCCGTCGCAACTGGCTTTCGTGCGGCTGAGGCCGAATGGCGAGGTGTTCGAAGAATCGATCCTCGAATACAACCGCAAGCCGCGAACCGCCGCCGATCTCGCCGAAGAGGCCTGGGCGAGGTTGGAAAAGCTGCTGATCCACTATGCCGACCCGACGACCGGGTATTTGTCGCGGGCGTTGCCGTTCCGCGAGGGTGAGACCGACGGCGATTACGACCATCTCGCCCGCGTGCTCGAATGGTCGGCCGGCGGCGATGCCGACGACGAGGGAGGGGAGGCATGAAAAAGGCCTATCCCATTCCAAGCGACACTGTCGCCAGTCAGGCAAGCGCCTCCGATCCGCGCAATTCCGCATGGGTGTCGGCCAATGCCGGATCCGGCAAGACCCATGTACTCGCCCAGCGCGTTATCCGGCTGTTGCTGCGCGGCACCGATCCGTCCAAGATCCTGTGCCTGACCTATACGCGTGCCGCCGCCGCCAACATGTCGAACCGGGTGTTTTCGACCCTGTCGCAATGGACGGCCCTGGGCGATGCCGAGCTCTCGACACGGATAGAGGCGCTGGACGGCCGCCAGCCCGACCGCGAAACCATGCGCCGGGCGCGGCGGTTGTTTGCCGAGGCTCTGGAAACACCGGGCGGGCTGAAGATCCAGACCATCCACGCCTTCTGCGAATCGGTGCTGCATCAGTTCCCGCTGGAAGCCAATATCCCTGCGCATTTCGAAATGCTCGATCCGCAAATGGAGGCATCGCTGTTTGCCGCCGCCCGCCGCGACATGATTTCGGGCGGCGTTGCAGGCGATGCGGCATTGTCCGACGCCTTCGCCACCGTGCTGGAGCGCGGCGGCGAGCATGGGCTCGACGCATTGCTGGCCGAGATCGTGCGCAAGCGCGATGGTTTGCGTGCGTTCATCACCGCGGCCGGCGGCGATGGTTTTCAGGCGCTGTTCGACGAGTTCCATTTCCGCGCCGGCCAGACGGCCGAAGGTATAGCCGCCTCGGTCTGGCCGCTGCCCGGCTTCCTGCCGGATTATCTCGTCATCTTTTCACGGGCGGCCGAGGCCGCCGATGCGCGCATCGTGCTGAACAATCTGCTGCCATACGCCCGCCTTGCCTTTGCCGAGGAGGATCCGGTACGTCGCCTGAATTTGCTCTCCAAGGCTTTCCTGAGGGCCGACGGCGAGCCTTACGATCCGGCAAAGACATTTAAAAGGGCATTGCTTGACCGGCTACCCGATCTTGCCGAACGTTATCTGGCGGCGGTCGACGCCATTCTCGAAATCTCCGACCGGCTGGCCTTGTTCAGGATGCTGGAAGGCACGCGTGCGGCGCTGACCATCGCCGACTGGCTGATCGCCCGTTACGAGCAATTGAAGCGCGCCCGCGGCTTCCTCGACTTTAACGACCTGATCACCCGTACGGTCAACCTTTTGGCACGGCCCGATGCCGGCCCTTGGGTGCAGTACAAGCTCGACCAGGGCATCGACCACATCCTGCTCGATGAGGCGCAGGACACCAGTCCCGACCAGTGGGAGGTGGTCAAGCGGCTGGCAGAGGAGTTCTTTGCCGGGCTCGGCGCACGCGACGCGGTCCACCGCACCATCTTTGCTGTCGGCGACGAAAAGCAGTCGATCTATTCCTTCCAGGGAGCCGCCCCGGATTCCTTTGCCGACAGCCGGCTTTTGTTTGCCGGCAAAGTTAGATCCGCCGCCGCCGCCTTCGCCGATCTCAAGCTGACCTGGTCGTTCCGCTCGACCGAAGATGTTCTTGCCGCCGTCGACCGGGTCTTTGCCGACCCGAACGTGCGGCGCGGCATCAGCCACGATCCTGATCCGCTCGACCACAAGGCGATCCGCACCGATGCGCCGGGTCATGTCGAGGTCTGGCCGTCGATCGGCGCCAACGTCGTCGAGGAACCAGACGATTGGACGCAAGCGGTCGACCATGCCCACGCGCCGGCAGTCCGCGTCGCTGAAAACGTCGCCGCAACGATTGCCGGCTGGATCGGCAACGGTGAGGTCATCGAAGGCCGCGGCAAGAAACTCCGCCCCGGCGACGTGCTGGTGCTGGTGCGCAAGCGCGATCGCTTCGTCCATGCGCTGACGCGGGCGCTGAAGCGCCGCGACATTCCGGTGGCCGGCGCCGACCGGCTCAGCCTGCCCGGCCACGTCGCGGTGAAAGACCTGATCGCACTTGGCCATTTTCTCATCCAGCCCGAGGACGATCTGTCGCTGGCCGCCGTGCTGCGCAGCCCGATCTTCGATGTTTCGGAAGAGCAGCTTTTCGCGCTTGCTGCCCAGAGGCCGTCGGGCGTCTCGCTGATCGCCTCGCTGCGCCGGCATGTCGGCGAAAGCGAGGCGTTGGCCGCCGTCGTCAGTCGGCTCGACACATGGTCGAACGAGGCCGCATTCAAGCCGGTGTTCGAATTCTATGCCGCAGCTCTCGCCCGCGACGGCCTGCGCAAGAAGATGATCGCGCGGCTCGGTCCGGAGGCCGGCGATATCCTCGACGAATTCCTGAATTTCTGCCTGGCCGAGGAGCGAACCGGCCTGCCAGGGCTGGAATCCTTCCTGTCGACGCTGGAAAACGCCGGCCCCGAGATCAAGCGCGAAATGGACCAGACCCGCGACGAGGTTCGCGTCATGACCGTGCATGCCGCCAAAGGCCTGGAAGCGCCGGTGGTATTCCTTGTCGATGGCGGTTCCGCGCCGTTCAGCGACCAGCATCTGCCGAGATTGATGCCGTTCGAAGGCTCGGGCGACTGCTGGGAGGGCAAGGGCTATCTCTGGCGTTCGGCCAGCGATGTCGCCAATGGGTTTTCACGCGCCGCATCGGCCCGCGCCCGCGAGCTCGCCGACGACGAATACCGCCGGCTGCTCTATGTCGGCATGACCCGCGCCGAGGATCGGCTGATCGTCTGCGGCTACCATGGCAAGCGGGCGCCGAATACCGGCACCTGGCATTCGATCGTCAGCCGCGCACTGGTCGGTGCCGCGGAGAGCAAAGAACGCCGGCATCCCGCCACTGGCGAGACCGTGCATCGTTTCCAGGTGACGAAACTGCCGCCCATGCCACTGGCGGCAGTGAATGAGGCACGACAGGCGGAACGCTTTGCACCACTGCTTGAAACCCTGTTCCGGCCTCTGCCGCCCTTCGAGGAATTGCCGCGGCCGCTCTCGCCGTCCGGCGCCTCGGTGCTGATCGACGAGGCGCGGCAAGCGGTGGCCGACACGCATTCGCCGGTACTGGATGCCGACGCCGAGCCCGGCTTTGCCGTCATGCGCGGGCTGGCGCTGCACAAATTGCTGCAGATGCTGCCCGGCATCGCCGAGGGAAAACGCCGGGATGCCGCCGAACGCTATCTGGCAAGAGCCGGCGCGGAATGGCTCGACGACGAGCACGACAAGGCCTTGGCTGGCGTTTTCAGAATTCTTGCCGACAGCCGCTTCGCGCCGCTGTTTGCGCCAAACTCGCGCGCCGAAGTCGCCATCATGGGCAGCCTGGAGGTAAGGGGCAAACTGCGCTCGATTTCCGGCAAGATCGACCGGCTGGCAGTAACGCCGGACAAGGTTTCGATCGTCGACTACAAGACCAATCGGCCAGCGCCAGCTACGCTCGCCGAAGTGCCGCAAGCCTATGTTCTGCAGCTAGCACTTTATCGCGCGCTGCTTCAGCCGCTCTATCCGGGACGCGAGGTCTCGGCGGCGCTGCTGTTCACCGAGGCGCCGCGGCTGATCGAGCTGCCGGCGGCGGCCTTGGACGATGCGCTTGCTAGACTCACGGGAGCGTGACACAACACTTGCTTGAAGACGGACGCGATCACCACCACATTTGGTGCGACGAACAAATCGAAAGGATCTCAGCATGGCCACCGTCAAGGTCGACAAGAGCAATTTCCAGGCCGACGTGCTCAACGCCAAGGAGCCGGTCGTGGTCGATTTCTGGGCGGAATGGTGCGGCCCGTGCAAGATGATCGCCCCGGCGCTCGAGGACATCGCCATCGAACTCGGCAGTAAGATAAAGATCGCCAAGCTCAACATCGACGAGAATCCTGAGCTGGCCGCGCAGTTCGGCGTACGCTCGATCCCGACGCTGATGATTTTCAAGGGCGGTGAAGTCGCCGACATGAAGGTCGGTGCTGCGCCGAAAACGGCATTGTCGCACTGGATCAACGGCAGCCTCGCCTGATCCGATCAAAATTTTGCAGAAAAGCCCGGCCTCGCGCCGGGCCTTCTTTTGCTGGCGTCATTGGTGGGCCGCTCTGGCACTCGCGGCTTGCCGCCCGGTATTCTTCTCTTCTGAATTCAAAGGAGAAGCGATATGACCGGATCCGCCAAGGCCACCGTCTTCATCGACAATGAGCGCGTCATCGTCACCGAATACCGCTTCGCCCCGGGAGACAACACCGGCTGGCATCGCCATGGCCACGACTATGTGATCGTGCCGTTGACCGACGGCAAGGTGAAGCTCCTGACCAAGGATGGCGAATCCTTTGCCGAGATGAAGAAGGGCTCGCCGTATTTCCGCAACGAGGGCGTCGAACATGACGTCATCAGCGCAAACGATGGCGAATTCGCCTTCATCGAGGTCGAGCTGAAGTAGTCCACCAACCATCGGCTGCGCCGCTACAATTGTCCGGCGAGGCGCGATCACCAATCCGCGATACGATCGCCGCCGACGAATTGTGCGCTTTTCTCAGTATATTCGAACAGTTCTATCTTCACGCCGTTGGGGTCGCGGATCCAAGCCTGGTAGGTGTCATCGCACGCGCGTTTCTTGGAAGTGACATCAACGCCCTTTGACCTCAGATGGATGATCGCGGCGTCGATGTTTTCCACTTCGAGGCAGAAGTGGTTGATCTGGTTCAAGTCGCCATAGCTGGCGCCGTCTTTCTGGAACACCTCGACATGGCTACGGCTGCCGCAATTGAGGTAGAAGCCGAAAATCTTCCCGTCGCGCAGGAAATTGAACTGGGTGTCCATGCCGAGGACGTCCCGATAGAAGCTTCGCGTCATCTCCAGGTCATTCGCGAAAATGCAAACGTGTGCGAGCTGCTTTACCTTGATCATGATTGGCTCCTCGCGGTGGTCTGACAAGTGTGGCGTCACCGTGGCCCGGCTGAAGCACGCCTCAAACCGGCGGCGTACCATTTTCGGCCAACACCGCGCCGGCCAGGTAAAGTGACCCGCCAATCAGGATGCGCGGCGGCGGTCCGTCCCATGTGTCGCGCAGCAGCATCAGCGCATTGGCGACGGAACTGACCGGTTCGGCCGACAGGCCGGCCTCGATGGCGCGGGTCGCCAGCTCGTCGTTCGGCACGCCCGCGTCGCTCAGGCTCACCGGCACGGTGTAGACATGCCGGACCAGCCCTTTGAAGGCGCGGAAATAGCCGCTCTGGTCCTTGGTGTTGATCATGCCCGAGATCAGGAACAGCGGACGCGGGTTCTTTTCCTCCTGCTCGGCCAGCGCCTCGGCGACGACCACGCCAGCGCCGGGATTGTGGCCGCCGTCGAGCCAGATGTCGGCGCCCTTCGGCGCCAGTTCACTCAGCCGGCCTTGTGGCAGCTTTTGCATGCGGCCCGGCCAGGCAACATTCGCCATCGCCTTCTCGGCAGCGCGGTGGCTGATCTCGAAGCCGGCCGCCTTGACCGCCGCGATCGCCGCCGCCGCATTGGCGAATTGATGGCGCCCCGGCAGGCGCGGCGGCGGCAGGTCCATCAATCCGTCTTCGTCCTGATAGACCATGCGGCCGTTTTCCTCATAGGCAAGGAAATCCTGGCCATAGACGAAGGCGGGGCAGTCGAGCCGCTCGGCGGTTTCGATGAGCACCTGCTGGGCCGTCTCGCTTTCCTGCGCGCCGATGACGACCGGGCATCCGCGCTTGATGATGCCGGCCTTTTCGGCGGCGATCAGCTCGACGCGGTCGCCGAGATAGGCTTCGTGGTCGAGCGACACCGGCATGATCACCGACACGGCCGGCTCGGCGATGACATTGGTGGCGTCGAAGCGGCCGCCAAGGCCAACCTCGAGGATGACGGCATCGGCCGGATGTTCGGAAAACAGCAGGAAGGTGACGGCGGTGAGGATTTCGAAGACAGTGATCTTCTGGCCTTGATTGGCTTTGGCGACGCGGGCGATGGCTTCGGCGAAGACCTTGTCGTCCACCAGCCTGCCGCCGCCATCTGCGGCCAGCCGGTAGCGCTCGTGCCAGTTCACCAGATGTGGCGAGGTGTGGACGTGGACGCGGTAGCCGGCGGCTTCGAGCAGCGCCCGTGAAAAAGCAGCACAGGAGCCCTTGCCGTTGGTGCCGGCGATGTGGATGACCGGCGGCAACTGGTCTTGCGGATTGCCGAGGCGCTCGAGCAGCCGCGAAACGCGGTCGAGCGAAAGGTCGAAGCCCTTCGGGTGAAGCGCCATCAGGCTTTCGATTTCGCGGTCGGCGGCAAGCGTGGTCATGAAGGAATCCTACGCGCGCGCACAACGGCACACAACAGCCGCTCGCGCCGCGTGATGTCGCGTCAGGCTTGCGGCCGGGCTTCGGCCGGTATCGCCACCGGCGGCAGAATTTCCGGCTCCCGCGGGTTTTGCTCTTCCGGCAGCTTGAGCAGCATTCTCAGCAGCCGCGCAACCGTCTGGCGCATCTCCAGCCGCGACACCACCATGTCGACCATGCCGTGTTCCATCAGATATTCGGCGCGCTGGAAGCCGTCGGGCAGCTTTTCGCGGATGGTCTGCTCGATGACGCGCGGTCCGGCAAAGCCGATCAGCGCCCCGGGCTCGGCAATGTGCACGTCGCCCAGCATGGCGTAGGAGGCGGTGACGCCGCCGGTCGTCGGGTTGGTCAGGACGACGATGTAGGGAAGGCCGGCCTCCTTCAGCCTGTCAACGCCGATCGTGGTCCGTGGCAGCTGCATCAGCGACAGGATGCCTTCCTGCATGCGGGCGCCGCCGGAGGCCGCAAACAGGATCAGCGGCCGCTTGCGCTGCAAGGCGACCTCGAAACCATGCACGATGGCGTCGCCGGCCGCCATGCCGAGCGAGCCGCCCATGAAGGCAAAATCCTGCACCGTCACCACCACCGGCAGGCCCTCGACCGTGCCCAGCGCATTGATGATGGCATCTTCCATGCCGGTCTTGGCCTTGGCATCCTTCAGCCGGTCAATGTAGCGCTTTTCGTCGCGGAACTTGAGTGGATCCTGAACGACCTTGGGGTTTTCCAGCGTCTCGTATTTGCCGTCGTCGAGGAAGAATTTCAGCCGTTCCTTTGCCGATATCTTCATATGATGGCCGGAGGACGGAATGACGAACTGGTTCTGCTCCAGATCCTTATGGAACACCATTTCACCGGTCTCGGGATCCTTGATCCACAGGTTTTCCGGCATGTCGGTGCGGCGGCCGAGCATCGAATTGATCTTCGGACGGACGTAATTGGTGATCCAGTTCATCGCTTCGGCTCCTGTCCCTTAAGAAGACGTAGGAAGATTATTCGGCGGCAGCAAGGCGAGCCGCGCGAACCCCTTGCGAAAGCCCGCTGACCAGCGTGGCGACGGCCTCGGCCGGATCGGCGGTCTTTTCGCCCTTCGGCCCGAGCACGTTGGCGACGGCATTGACAATCGCGGTGCCGACAACGACGCCGTCGGCCGACGCGCCGATGGTGCGCGCCTGCTCGGCGGTCTTGACGCCGAAGCCGACGCAGACCGGCAGGTCGGTATGGCTCTTGATGCGCTTGACCGCTGCCGCCACCTTGCCGGTGTCGGCCAGCGCCGAACCGGTAATGCCGGTCATCGAGACGTAGTAGACGAAACCCGACGTGTTCTGCAGCACCTTGGGCAGGCGCTTGTCGTCGGTGGTCGGCGTCGCCAGCCGGATGAAATTGATGCCGGCCTTGAGTGCCGGGATGCAAAGCTCCTCGTCCATCTCAGGCGGCAGGTCGACGACGATCAGCCCGTCTATACCGCTGGCCAGCGCATCGCTCAGGAAGCGCTCGACGCCGTAGATGTAGATCGGATTGTAATAGCCCATCAAGACGATCGGGGTTTCACTGTCGCCGGCGCGGAATTCCGAGGCCATCTTCAGCGTTTTGACCAGTGTCTGGCCGCCCTTCAGCGCCCGCAGGCCGGCCGCCTGGATCGCCGGGCCGTCGGCCATTGGATCGGAAAACGGCATGCCGAGCTCGATGATGTCGCTGCCGGCGCCGGGCAGCGCCTTCATGATCGACAGGGAGGTGTCGTAGTCCGGGTCGCCGCCCATGAAATAGGTGACGAGTGCCGGTCGACCTTCGGCCTTCAGCTTTGCCATGCGGCGGTCGATGCGAGTGGCCATGATCAGATCTCCATGCCCAGCATATTGGCCACTGTGTGCACGTCCTTGTCGCCACGGCCGGACAGGTTGACGATGACGATCTGGTCCTTGTCCATATCAGGCACGATCTTCACCGCCTGCGCGATGGCATGGGCCGATTCCAGCGCCGGAATGATGCCCTCGACGCGTGTCGTCAGCTGGAACGCCTCCAGCGCCTCGTCGTCGAGGATCGGCACATAGTCGACGCGGCCGGAATCGCGCAGCCATGAGTGCTCCGGCCCGACGCCGGGATAGTCGAGGCCGGCCGAGATCGAGTGGCCGTCCATGATCTGGCCGTCGGCGTTCTGCAGGAGGTAGGTGCGGTTGCCATGCAGCACGCCGGGCGCGCCGGCACTCATCGAGGCGCAATGCTCGATGCCGTCGAGCCCGCGGCCGCCGGCTTCGACGCCGATGATGCGCACCTGCCTGTCATCCAGGAAGGGATGGAACAGGCCGATGGCGTTCGAGCCGCCGCCGACACAAGCGATGATGGTGTCCGGCAGCCGGCCTTCCTGCTCGAGGATCTGGGCACGCGCCTCGGTGCCGATCACCGACTGGAAGTCGCGCACCAGCTCCGGATAGGGGTGCGGGCCGGCGGCGGTGCCGATCAGGTAATAGGTATCCTCGACATTGGTCACCCAATCGCGCAGCGCCTCGTTCATGGCGTCCTTCAGCGTGCCGTGGCCGGCGGTCACCGGCCGCACCTCGGCGCCCAGAAGCTTCATGCGAAAGACGTTGGGGCTTTGCCGGGCGACATCGGTTGCACCCATATAGACGATACAAGGAAGCCCGAAGCGCGCCGCCACTGTAGCGGACGCGACGCCATGCTGGCCGGCGCCGGTCTCGGCGATGATCCGCGTCTTGCCCATGCGCTTGGCGAGCAGGATCTGGCCGAGGCAGTTGTTGATCTTGTGCGAGCCGGTGTGGTTCAGGTCCTCGCGCTTGAAATAGACTTTTGCGCCGCCCCGGAGGCCCTTCGCCGAGGAAACCTCGCGAAGATGCCTGGTCAGGCCTTCGGCGAAATAGAGCTTCGACGGTCGCCCGGCATAGTGCGTCGAGAGATCGGTCAGCTCGGCCTTGAAATCCGGGTCGTTCTTGACCTCGTTCCAGTGCCGCTCCAGCTCAAGGATCAGCGGCATCAGCGTTTCGGCAACGAAACGACCGCCAAAAATGCCGAACATGCCCTGCTCGTCGGGGCCGGTGCGGAAGGAATTCGGTATCGCCGGCTTGTCCATCGCCGATCTCCTGGTCTGTGGTTTGAAGCGCGGTCAGGCGGCGCGGTTGTCGCGTGCTGCCCCGACGGCCCGGAAAAACTGTTCGATCAGCGCCGGTTCCTTGATGCCCGGCGCGCTCTCCACGCCCGAGGAAACATCTATTCCGGGCGGGTTCGCCAGCCGAAGGGCGTCGCCGATATTGCCGGCATTGAGCCCACCGGAAAGCATGTAATCGACGCCGGCGTCAAGGCCGGCAAGAATGCGCCAGTCGAAGGCAAGGCCGTTGCCGCCCGGCAATTCCGAACCCTTAGGCGGCTTGGCATCGAACAGGAAGCGGTCGGCAATGCCGATGAAGGCTTTGACCCGCCCGAGATCGGCGGCCTCGCTGACCGGCAGCGCCTTCATCACCGGCAAGCCGTAGCGCGACTTCACCTCGGCCACCCGCTCGGGGGTTTCGGCGCCGTGAAGCTGCAGCATGTCGGGCTGCATTTTTTCGACGATCTCATCCAGAAACGCGTCGCCGGCGTCGACCGTCACCGCAACCGCCTTGGCCCTGCCGCGCGCCGCTTCGCGCAGGCGGCCAGCTTCCGCCGGCTCGACATAGCGCGGGCTTTTGGCAAAGAAAATGAAGCCGACATGGCTGGCGCCGCCGGCCAATGCCGCAGCCAGTGCCTTGTCGGTCTTCAACCCGCATATCTTGATGTCGAGCGCCATGGCGCGGGATTGGCACGAAACGGCCAAAGAGTCGAGAAGAAGCATCCTGTTTGCCGCCAGCGCGGAACGCGCTACCTTGCTAATGTAAGAGCGGAACGCGCTACCTTGCTAATATAAGAGCGCAACGCTTACTTGCTCAGGCACAAAGGCGGGAGAACAAAGATCATGCCGGAAAAGACCGTCGCGGAACTCAGGCAAAAGCTGGCGCAGGCCCATGAGGTCATCGCTCATTTGATGGACAAGGCAGCCTTCAATGGCGCCGAGGCGCACCGGGCGCTGGCTTATTTCAGCAACGATGGCTTCGAGAAGGATTTCCTGCCCTGGCCGCGCCACGCCGACGAGGGGCTGCGGCCGGAGGAGTTGAACGCGGCGAATGACGATTGAGCAATTAAGCCCTGATCAAAAGCGCACTCTGTCAATGGAGTGTTCCTCCTCTCAACGCGCGACTTAGGTTGTTCATGGCCTCCAACGGAAAGTCATGTTTGCGCCAGTTTTCCTTGTAACCTTCGAGGCCATGTGTGTTCAAAACCTCACGCGCGGCACTGAGAACTGCTTCTGCGAACTCTCGCAACCCGCATGTGGCTTCAAGTTTCACCTCGCCGAAGTCGTCTGGCTCGTCAGACCAGATTTCTGAAAATTCCAGTATCTGCACTCTGACAAAAGCGCCTTCCGGCACCAGTACGAAGCGATACTCACCGGGTTCATCACAGAAGCGTGCGACCGAATACCTGGTGCCTTTCAGCGCGTTCAGCGTAGCGCCAAGCAGCTCGTTGAGGGCATCGCCCAGATAAGACGCCGCCACGGTCGCCTGAAGGTCCCCAACCGTGACATCGCACATCGCCCAGCCCGCTCCAATCAGCCGGTATTCGATCCGCGCAGGCATCAATCACTCGAACGCGATCGCCTGCAGCGCGCCGCCATTGCGCTTGAGCCAATCCTTGCAGCGCTCGGTATCCGGGCAAAGCTGCTCGCATAGTTTCCAGAATTTCGGGCCGTGGTTCATCTCCTTGAGATGCGCCACCTCATGCGCGACGAGGTAGTTTATCACCGGCCGCGGCGCCATCATGATGCGCCAGGAAAACGACAGATTGCCGTCCGACGTGCACGATCCCCAGCGGCTCGACGTATCCTTGAAGCGGATCGCCTTGGCGCGCTTGCCGACCGCAGCACTGTGCTTGGTCACCAGCGCTTCGATCTCGCGCTTGGCTTCGCGCTTGAGGAAATCGGCGATGCGGCGCGGCAGATGCACGCGTTCGCCATGCACGATCATCAGCGGCCCGCGCTCGTCGCGCGACAGCGTGACGGTGCCGCGTTTCGACGGTTCATGGACGATGCGATGCGGCACGCCGCGCACCGGCACCTTGATGCCGGGCCGCACCTGCGGCCGGTTGGGTACCTTGGCCAGCCTTTGCTCCAGCCAGTCCTGATGGCGGTCGAGGAATTTTTCCACCTCGCCGCGGCGCAGCCCCGGCGGCACGGTGATGCGCAAACCGCGGCCGCCGGAATCGATGCGCAGCGTCAGGCGCCGCGCCCGGTCGTTCTCGACGATCTTGAGCGGCAGCGTGCGGCCGGCAACGCAATGCTCGCGCTCCACGACGGGCGTGGGCTTGGGTTTCGTCGGGGTGCGGAAGAAGCCGAAGGACATTCCGGGACGATACGTGATTCGAGGGAAACGACTAGAACAAAAAAGAAACGGCGCCGCTGACGCGACGCCGTTGGATTATCTATCTGGGCACGGGACCTTACTCGTCGAGCAGGCCTGGCGTGGAGTTGCCGCCGCGTTTGTTGTTCGTCGTCGAGCCGGTTGACCCGCCGGTCGTGGGCGATGTCGACTTGTTGCGGTTGGCCATGAAGCGGTCGAACTCTTCCTGGTCCTTGGCGCGGCGCAATTCGCGGGCATATTCATCGAACTCGCTCAGCATCTCGTCGAGCTTGCGGCGTTCCTCGGCAAGCCGCTCGAGTTCCTTTTCGCGCCAGTCGTCGAAAGCGACGTTGCCGGTGCGGGCGGAGCCATGGCCCCAGCGCGCGGCCTTGTCGGAGCCGCGGCGGCAGCCGGCGAAGATGCCGTCGGTCGCGCGGTTGACGTCGCGCTTGAAGCCCTCGAGCCGGTCGCCCCAGATGATGTAGGCGAGCATGGCGAAGCCGAGCGGCCAGAACACCATGAACCCGATCACCATCAACGCGATGGTCGCCGGCGTCCAGGCCGGACGGATCAATGCAGATGTGTTCATTTCTCCCAATCCTTCAGTTGGAGACAGCCAATTCCGGCTGCGTGGAATCGAAATGGGATGAAGAAAACGGCGATTCAAGACAGCAACCGCCAAAACCGGACAAGCGGCTGAAATGATTATCGCTTTTTGAGCATTTCGAGGAAAAGAGCAGCCAAGCCCCGTAAGGGGGCAATGCCGCCGACGGTTCGTAGTGAAAATCCAGCGCCGATCGCGTCTGCTGGCTTAGTGCAATGGTTTGACGCTTCGAAGCCGTCCGTTCAAAAATCCAGAGGCGCATTGTCGACGACCTCTTTCATCACGAAGAAGGTTCTCGTCTGGCGAACGCCAGGCAGTGCGATCAATTGATCCCCGTGGATTCGGTTGAAATCCGCCATGTCACCAACCCTGATCTTCAGAAAATAATCGAAGTCGCCTGCCACCAGATGGCAGTCGAGGATGAATTTCAGTTTGGCGACGGCCTTTTCGAATTCCGCGAAACTCTCCGGGGTCGAACGGTCGAGTACGACGCCAACCATCACCAACGCGCCTCTGTCGACCTTCTGCGGGGTCACCATCGCCCTGACATGGCTGATGTAGCCTTCATCGATCAGGCGTTGCGTCCGGCGGTGGCACGTCGCCGGGCTAACAGCGACCGACTGCGCCAGCTCCGCGTTGGTCAGTCGCCCATTGCCCTGGAGCAGGCGCAACATTTTCAGGTCGATCCGGTCGAGCGATGCGCGCATGAAAGATTCTTCCGTTATTCGGATTAAGACTCGAATATATATGACATTTCAATGCCATGAAGCGATATTTTGGATATTCTGGGCTCGATCTTTGAGAGCACATTTCAAGGCAGAGCTGATAGTGTTCATCGCACCACACCGCAATGAATGGAACAAGCGAGGGCACTCTCATGCTCGAGAAATTCGAACGTTATCCGCTCACATTCGGGCCGACCCATATCGAGAAACTGGAGCGGCTTGGTGGTCATCTCGGCGGGAAGGTCGATCTCTATGCCAAGCGGGAGGATTGCAATTCCGGCCTTGCCTTCGGTGGCAATAAACTGCGCAAGCTCGAATACATCGTCCCGGACGCGATCGCCTCAAACGCCGATACGCTGGTGTCGATCGGTGGCGTCCAATCCAACCATACGCGCATGGTGGCGGCCGTCGCGGCGAAGATCGGCATGAAGTGCCGCCTCGTGCAGGAAAGCTGGGTGCCCCACGAGGACGCCGTCTACGATCGCGTCGGCAATATCCTTTTGAGCCGGATCATGGGCGCTGATGTCCAGATGGTCGATGAGGGTTTCGACATCGGGATTAGGGAAAGCTGGGAACAGGCAATCGCGGATGTGAAGGCCAAGGGTGGCAAACCCTATCCGATTCCGGCCGGGGCTTCGGTACACAAATATGGCGGCCTGGGCTATGTCGGCTTTGCCGAGGAGGTCCGCGCGCAGGAGAAGGAGCTCGGCTTTGCCTTCGACTACATCGTCGTTTGTACCGTCACCGGTTCGACTCACGCCGGCATGCTGGTCGGCTTCGCCAAGGACGGCCGCGAGCGCAAGGTGATCGGCATCGACGCATCCTGCACCCCGGCGCAGACCAAGGCGCAAGTGCTCAAGATCGCGCAGAGCACCGCGACGCTGGTCGAACTCGGCAAGGAGCTCGATGAGAACGATGTCGTCCTGATCGAAGATTATGCCTATCCGGTCTACGGCGTCCCCTCGCAGGAGACGAAGGAAGCAATCCGTCTCTGCGCGCGTCTTGAAGGCATGATCACGGATCCGGTCTATGAGGGAAAATCCATGCAGGGCATGATCGATCTCGTGAGCAAGGGTTATTTTCCCAAGGGATCGAAAGTGCTCTACGCCCACCTTGGCGGCGCTCCGGCCATCAACGGATATGCTTATGCGTTCCGCAACGGCTGAATCTATCCCGCCTGCCGCACCATGGCGTCCACCGCCCGCACCAGCATGTCGAGATCCTGCGGCCGCGACAGGCGGTGGTCGCCGTCGGGAATGAGCGACAGCGTGACGTCGTCGGCCGGCAGCAGGCTGACCAGCTTCAACGCATGGCTCGACGGCACGTCGGGATCGGCAAGGCCTTGCAGGATGTGGACCGGACAGTGCGTGTCGATCGGCCCGGTCATCACCCGGTTGTTGCGGCCGTCCTCGATCAGTGCGCGCGTGTAGATGTACGGTTCGGCGGAATAGTCCGACGGCTCCTCGAAAAAGCCCTTTTTCCTGAGGTTGCGCTTCTGCGCCCCGGTCAGCACCGGCTCCACCAGTTCGAATGTGAAATCGGGCGCCGGGGCCAGCAGCACAAGACCTGCGATGCTGTTTTCGCCCGCCTTGCGCAATTCCTGCACCATGCGCAGCGCGATCCAGGCGCCCATCGAGGAGCCGACCAGGATCTGCCTGCCCTGGGTGAAGCGGCGGAAAACCGCCAGGCTCTCGCCCAGCCATTTCGAGATGGTGCCGTCGGCAAAGGCGCCACCCGATTCGCCGTGGCCGGAATAATCGTGGCGCAGAAAGGCGCGACCTTCTTTGCGCGCCCATTCCGACAACGTTTCGGCCTTGGTGCCCAGCATGTCCGATTTGTAGCCGCCGAGCCAGACGATGCCGGGCTCCGCACCTGTAGCATGCCTGACGGCGATGCTCGTCCCGTCGACGTCCAGAAAGATCGGGGTGGTGGTCATGGTGTATTCCCTCACGCCGGTCTTTTGACACAGCAAGGCATTCAACGAAAAGTGCTCCGCCACTTTCTTCGCTTGGTGCAGAGGAGCATTCCATCGAGCAGGTGATTTCCTGAGAATGCTGTGCTATTGACTCCGACCGCGCGCTCACCACATTGCGCGTTCGCAATTCTGAACTGAAGAACCCCTTAACGAAACGGCTCAAGGAGACCACGACCATTCGCAGACCTTTCAAAGCAGCGGCGCCCACCAAGGAAGGCCCGCGCTCCAACCGTGACATCCGGGTTCCCCGGGTCCAGCTAATCGACGCCGAAGGCCAGAACCGCGGCGATGTCTCCATCAACGATGCATTGCTGCTCGCCGAAGAGGCGGGGCTCGATCTGGTCGAGATATCGCCCAATGCAGTGCCGCCCGTCGTAAAGATCCTCGATCTCGGCAAGCTGAAATACGCCAACCAGAAGAAGGCGGCCGAGGCGCGCAAGAACCAGAAGGTCATCGAGATCAAGGAGATCAAGATGCGCCCGAACATCGACAGCCACGACTATGAGACCAAGATGAAGGCCGTCCGGCGCTTTTTCGAGGAAGGCGACAAGGTCAAGCTGACATTGCGCTTCCGCGGTCGCGAGATGGCGCATATGGAACTCGGCATGCAGCTTCTGAACAAGGTTCGCGAGGAAGTGGCGCCCATCGCCAAGGTCGAAGCCGAACCGAAGCTCGAAGGCCGTCAGATGATGATGGTGCTGGCGCCCCGCTAAAGCGCGTTGCGCTTTAGTTCTGTTTTGTGCATGTCGTTGTCGCAAAACCGCTGCGCACTTTTGGGCGACGTGCATAAAATCCGCCTGAATCATGTTGCAAGGCGTCCCGGCGATCGGCGGGGCGCCTGTTTTCTTGGCCAGACGCTGCGATCGCCGGCGAGAGCAAAGACGCTCTGGTTCCCTCGACGATCGGATTCCCGACATGGTCAATGACGTCAAGCATTCGGAAGCCAGATATGGGCTGGGCAGCTACCAGCACACGCGCAGGATGGTGCTTGCCGTCGTCGTCGTCGTCCTGTTCGCGATGCTTTTGTTCGGGCAGTCGGTTTTTCCGCCCGATACGCCTGTGCATGAAACGATCGAAATGGTTGGCGTCGTGCTGATCTTTCTCGGCATCGTCGGACGCTTGTGGTCGACGCTCTATATCGGCGGTCGCAAATCCTCCGAAGTGGTGACCGGCGGACCCTATTCGATCACCCGCAACCCGCTCTATGTCTTCTCTACTTTAGCTGCCGCCGGTGTCGGCGCACAGATCGGCTCCATCACCGCCACGATCGGCTTTGGAGCGCTCTGCGCGGGTGCCTTTTACATCGTTATCCTGCGCGAGGAGAAATTCCTCAAGCAGGCTCTCGGCGCGCAATACCAGGCCTACCTGGCGAAAGTGCCGCGCTTCTTCCCGAAACTGTCGCTGTATCAGGAAGGCGACACCGGCAGCTTCAAGCCGCGCCTGCTGCGAACCACGCTGCTGGACGGGCTGGTCTTCCTCGTTGCCTTGCCGGCTTTCGAACTGATCGACGGCGCCCAGCAGTCCGGCATATTGCCGGTGCTGTTCCGTTTCCCCTGAGTACAGTGTTGCTGAATACAGTGTTGCTGAGCACGGGGTGTTGCGCGCCAGCCCGCTTTGACGTATAGGACCGCCGTTCCCAAAAAACCGCCCGGCAGGGCATGCCGTGGCGGTTTCATTTGCTTTTCGGGCTTTGGTCGGCCTGAAGCGAACAAAAAGCGCATTGGTGCGCATATAAACGGAGTAGCAAAATGCCCAAGATGAAGACCAAATCGGCCGCCAAGAAGCGGTTCAAGATCACAGGTACGGGTAAAGTTCTGTCGGCTGCGGCCGGCAAGCGTCACGGCATGATCAAGCGTTCCAACAAGTTCATTCGAAATGCCCGCGGCACGATGGTTCTGGCTGAACCGGATGGCAAGAAGGTCATCAAGAATTTTCTGCCGAACGGCCTCTAGGGCATGATGCCAAAAAGTTGCAGACTTTTTGGAAACATCATGCGCCAAAATAAGAGCATTCGGTCTGGGCACGCATTTGTTTTACGCAATTCCGAACGGAAAACCGCCAGGCACTTTCCTGGAATTGCTTTTAAGGAGATCATGACATGGCACGCGTAAAGAGAGGCGTCACCTCGCACGCCAAGCACAAGAAGGTCCTGAAAGCCGCCAAGGGTTTTTACGGCCGTCGCAAGAACACCATCCGCATCGCCAAGCAGGCGGTGGAAAAGTCGCTGCAGTACGCCTATCGCGACCGCAAGAACCGCAAGCGCTCGTTCCGCGCGCTGTGGATCCAGCGCATCAATGCGGCGACGCATGAGCATGGCCTGACCTATGGCCGTTTCATCGACGGTCTCAACAAGGCCGGGATCGAGATCGATCGCAAGATCCTGTCGGACATGGCCATCCACGAGCCGCAGGCCTTCGCCGCACTCGTGGCCAAGGCCAAGGTCGCGCTCGAATACCTGAAGAACACCACGCCGAATGCTTTTGAAAGCGCTGTCGCTTAAGACCAGCGCTTCCCAAGCTATTCGACACTTGATTTGGGAAACCCGCGCTGGCAGGGCTGGCGCGGGTTTTTCTTTGCTTCCAATCGGATCTGGAACATGAGTGACATGGAAACTCTCGAAAATTCCCTGATGGCCGAGATCGCCTCGGCCGCCGACGAGCAGGCGATCGAGGCGGTGCGTGTCTCTGCCCTTGGCAAGAAGGGCTCGGTTTCCGAGATGCTGAAGACGCTCGGCTCGATGAGCGCCGAGGAGCGACAGGTCAAAGGCCCGGCAATCAACGGCCTCAAGAACCGCGTCACCGAGGCACTTTCGGCGCGCCGCGCCGAGCTGAAAGATGTGGCGATCACGGCACGGCTTGCCGCCGAGAAGGTCGACGTCAGCTTGCCGGTCAGGCAATCGCCGGCCGAGCGCGGCCGCATCCATCCGATCAGCCAGGTTATCGACGAGATCGCGGCGATTTTCGGCGATCTCGGCTTTGCCATCGCCGAAGGTCCGGACATCGAGACCGACTATTACAATTTCACCTCGCTGAACTTCCCGGAAGGCCACCCGGCGCGCGAGATGCACGACACGTTCTTCTTCCAGCCGGACGAGCAGGGGGAGCGCAAGCTTTTGCGCACCCACACCTCGCCGGTGCAGATCCGCACCATGGAGATGCAGAAGCCGCCGATCCGCATCGTCATTCCCGGCAAGACCTACCGGCAGGATTCCGATGCCACCCACTCGCCGATGTTCCATCAGGTCGAGGGGCTGGTGATCGACAAATCGGCCAACGTCGCCAACATGAAATGGGTGCTGGAGGAGTTCTGCAAGGCCTTCTTCGAAGTGCCGAGCGTCAAGATGCGCTTCCGGCCGTCCTTCTTCCCGTTCACCGAGCCCAGCCTCGAGGTCGACATCCAGTGCGACCGTTCGCGGCCCGGCGAGGTGCGCTTCGGCGAGGGCTCGGACTGGATGGAGATCCTCGGCTGCGGCATGGTCCACCCCAATGTGCTCCGTTACGGCGGGCTCGATCCCGACGAATACCAGGGCTTCGCCTGGGGCATGGGCATCGACCGCATCGCCATGCTGAAATACGGCATGCCGGATCTGCGCGCCTTCTTCGACGCCGATGTGCGCTGGCTGTCGCATTACGGTTTTAGGCCGCTTGACATGCCGACGCTGTTCGGGGGCTTGAGCGCGTGACGACCGGGCCGCAGCAAATCCGCGGGCAGCTCGCCTTCCTGCACATGTGCGACGCGCGGACGCATAGCTTCAAGTGCAGCGTGCCCAGACCAGACGGAACACAGTCATGAAACTCACCCTCTCCTGGCTCAAGGATCATCTCGACACCGACGCCTCGCTGGCGGAAATCGTCGAGCGTCTCACCTCGATCGGCCTCGAGGTCGAGCATGTCGACGACCGGGCGAGCCTGGCCCCCTTCGTCATCGCCAAGGTGCTGACGGCGGTCCAGCATCCCGACGCCGACCGGCTTCGCGTGCTGACCGTCGACACCGGCGACGGCAAGCCGCCGGTGCAGGTCGTGTGTGGAGCGCCGAACGCCCGCGCGGGCCTGATCGGCGCCTTTGCAGCACCGGGCACCTATATTCCCGGCATCGACGTGACGCTGACCGTCGGCAAGATCCGCGGCGTTGAAAGCCACGGCATGATGTGCTCCGAGCGCGAGCTCGAATTGTCCGAGGAGCATGACGGCATCATCGACCTTCCGGCCGATGCGCCGGTCGGTACCAGCTTCGCCGCCTATGCCCATCTCGACGACCCGCTGATCGAGATCAATCTGACGCCGAACCGGCCGGATGCGACCAGTGTCCATGGCATCGCCCGCGATCTGGCGGCGAGCGGGCTCGGCACGCTGAAGATCGCGCCGATAGAGCCGATCCCCGGCAAGGGCGAGACGCCGGTCAAGGTGACGATCGAAGCGCCGGAGCTCTGTCCCGGCTTTGCGCTGCGCCTGGTACGCGGCGTCAAGAACGGACCGTCGCCGAAATGGCTGCAGCAAAGGCTTCTCGCCATCGGCTTGAGGCCGATCAGCGCGCTCGTCGATATCACCAATTACGTCACCTTCGACCGCGGTCGGCCGCTGCATGTTTTTGACGCTGCGAAGGTCACCGGCAATCTCACCGTGCGCCGGGCGCATGACGGCGAAAAGGTGCTGGCGCTCGACGGCCGCGAATACACGCTGACGCCGGAGATGTGCGTCATCGCCGACCAGGACGGCATCGAATCGATTGCCGGCATCATGGGCGGCGAGCATTCCGGCTGCGACGAGAACACGTCAGACGTGCTGATCGAGTCGGCGCTTTGGGACCCGATCACCACCGCCCGCACCGGCCGCACACTCGGCATCATCACCGACGCGCGCTATCGGTTTGAGCGTGGCGTCGACCCGGAAATGATGGTTCCCGGCTTGGAGCTGGCAACGAAGCTGGTGCTCGATTTCTGCGGTGGTACGCCGGCCCAAACCCGAGTCGTCGGCTATGCCGGCCATCAGCCGAAGATCGTCTCGTTCCCATTGTCGGAAGTGAAGCGGCTGACCGGCATCGAAGTGCCGCGCTCGACAAGCCTCGACATTCTTGCCCGCCTCGGCTTCAGGCCGGAGGGCACGGGCGATGTCGTCAATGTGGCGGTCCCGTCCTGGCGGCCGGATGTCGACGGCAAGGCCGACCTGGTCGAGGAGGTCATGCGCATCCACGGCGTCGACAACATCGCGCCGCAGCCGCTCGGTTCGCACGATGCGGTCAACGCCAGGATCCTGACTGTGCTGCAGATCCGCACCCGCGCCGCCAAGCGGGCACTTGCCGTGCGCGGCATGATGGAGGCCGTCACCTGGTCGTTCATTCCGGCAAAACACGCCGAATTGTTCGGCGGCGGCCAGCAGGCGCTGAAGCTTGCCAACCCGATCGCCGCCGATATGTCGGACATGCGGCCGTCGCTGCTGCCGGGGCTGATTGCGGCAGCACAGCGCAATGCCGACAGGGGCATCGGCGATATCGCGCTTTTCGAAGTGTCGGGCACTTACGAGGGCGACGGCGCCGACCAGCAGCGGCGCGTTGCCGCCGGCGTGCGGCGCGGCACCGCCAAGCTCGAGGGCTCCGGCCGCCATTGGGCCGGCAACGCCGGCGCCGTCGGCGTCTTCGATGCCAAGGCCGATGCGATCGCAGCACTCGAAGCCTGCGGCGCGCCGGTCGAGCGGCTGCAGATCGAGGCTGGCGGCCCGGCCTGGTATCATCCCGGCCGCTCCGGCACGATCAAGCTTGGGCCGAAGGTAATCCTTGGCACGTTTGGCGAGTTCCACCCGAAGACACTGGAGGGGCTGGACGTCTCCGGCCCGCTCTGCGGCTTCGAAGTGTTCATCGATGCGGTGCCCGAGCCGAAGGCCAAGCCGACGCGGACGAAGCCGAGGCTTGATCTGTCCGCCTTCCAGGCGGTCAAGCGCGATTTCGCCTTCGTTGTCGACAAGGCGGTCGAAGCCGGCACACTCGTTCGCGCCGCCCTTGCCGCCGACCGAAAGCTGATTTCCGGCGTCTCGGTGTTCGATGTTTTCGAGGGTGCAGCGCTCGGCGCGGCGAAAAAATCGATCGCCATTGAAGTGTCGATCCAGCCGGTCGAAAAGACGCTGACCGACGACGATTTCGAGGCGCTGGCCAAGCGCATCGTCGAGAATGTCGGCAAGCAGACCGGCGGCGTGCTCAGAACCTAGAACGGATGCGATGATGGTTCACACCAGCAAACTCTCCATCACCTGGCTGGCAACTCACATCGGGACGATCGACGGCTTCTTGGATGACCAGGAATGCGCCGATCTGATCGCTGACAGTGAACGGCGCGGTTTCGAGGCGGCCAAGGTGAACAGCTCCGGCGGCGCCACCGTCCTGAAGGAGCTTCGCAATAACGACCGGGTTGTCTTCGATGACGAGGACCTTGCGGATTTGCTCTTCGCACGGGCGCGGCCTCTGCTCTATCGTGGTCTCGGCGACTGGCGCTTGACCGGGCTGAATGAGCGTTTCCGTTTCTATCGCTATGGGCCGGGCCAGAAGTTCGATTGGCACCATGACGGCTATTTCGAGCGCCACGCCTTGGAGCGCAGTCAGTTCACGTTCATGATTTATCTATCAGATGGATTTGAAGGGGAGGAACCTCGTTTCGCGGCGAGATGCCGGGCTATGCCGGTAGCAGTCTTCTGGTGAAGCCGAAGAAAGGAATGGCACTGGCGTTCTACCATCCGATCGAGCATCGCGGCGACGAGGTGCTGTCGGGGCGCAAGTACGTCATCCGGACGGACGTGATGTACAAGCGCCAATGAAACGCTGTCCGTTCTGCCGCTGAGCTAAATGCACCTGACCCCGCTGGAAGTGTTTTTCGTCAAGGAGTTCTGCCGTTCCGCCGGCGTTTCTCCTGACATGATGCGTGCGCTGAAAGTCAAAGTACGCAGCCGCGATCCTGTAGGATTCATGACCAGAGTCACTCCCTCATCGGTTCCCCCGGAATTGCGCTTTGAGAGTCGAGTGTTCAGTTCGCTTCGGGTAGCGTGCGTTGGACCTGACCAGCTTCTTTGCGGCATGGTGCTGTTCTTCGATGAGATTGAAGGAAAGCTAGATGCGATCGAAGGCTTTGTGTATGGCGAAGAATGGCCGTCAATCGAGGAGCCAGTCTTCTGGTCCGAGACCGACCGAACAATGAGCCTTGGGCGGGAGGGAAACTAGCCTGCAGAAATGGGCGTCACGACGCCCTTTCCGATAATTGCACAACGCATGGCGCGCTGAGGACCTAGAGGGGTTGCCGGCAGGTGACGAATCGCCGTCCAAAGGGCGATGGACCATTTGCGCTATTCAGGGCTGCCCTTTGAGGAACAGCGTGCAGCCTTTCTCGATATCGTCTCGGCCGATCCGCTGATTGGCGAGACGCTGTCGCGAGTGCGGGCGCTTGACCTGCGGGACTGGCTGGTCGTGTCCGGCGCGCTTTACAACAGCGTCTGGAATCACCTGACCGGAAAGCCCTCGGGGTACGGCATCCGGGATGTCGACCTGTTCTATTTCGATGAGAGCGATCTGTCCTATGAAGCCGAGGACACGGTCATCCGCCGGGCGGCGAAGCAGTTCGAAGGACTGACGCTGCCGGTCGAAGTGCGCAACCAGGCGCGGGTGCATCTGTGGTTTGAGGCGCGCTTTGGCGGTTCCTATCCCAGACTGTCGTCGTCCGCCGAGGCGCTGTCCTATTTCGCTTCGAAAACCCATGCGGTCGGCGTTAGATTCGGCACCGATGGGCAACTCGCGCTCGTGGCGCCGTTCGGGCTCGACGACATCTTCTCGTTTCGCGTTACCACGAACCGTGCACTGGATAATCGGCAGACGCACGAGATGAAGGGCGCGCGTGCCAGGGAGAACTGGCCGGAGATCAGTGTCGTGCCTTGGTAGGAAATGTCGGCGCGAGGCACCCCCCTCTGCCCTGCCGGGCATCTCCCCCTCAAGGGGGGAGATCGGATGTCGCCTCGGCTTTCGCCAATCACCGGCGCCGGAAGGGCGGGCAGGGCGCGGGAACTGCCAATCTCCCCCCTTGAGGGGGAGATGTCCGGCAGGACAGAGGGGGGTGCCTCGCGCCGAGGTCTCACAACGCTTTGCATCGCACCGTATTAGTCAAAAAGGGGTGCCGAAACGCCCCGTTTCGATTACGCCGTCGATTGCCGTTCACCCGTTAACCAGCGCCAGCAGCTCCTCGGTATAGCGCTTGCCGACCACCTTTTCCGGCGACAGGGCGTCGCCGATTGATGCCACCTCGGCCTGGCTCAGCACGATATCGGCTGCCGCCGTATTCTGCTCCAGATGGCGCATTTTTCGCGCACCGGGGATCGGGACAATGAAGTCGCCCTGATGCAGCACCCAGGCGAGCGCCAGCTGCGCCGGCGTCACGCCCTTCCCGGCGGCCATCTTTTCCAGCACGGCGACGACCGCCGCATTGGCCGCCATGGCGTCGGCCTGGAAGCGCGGCAACCCGCGGCGCCAGTCGTCGGCGCCGAGAACATCGGGCTTGGCGATCGTGCCGGTGAGCAGGCCGCGGCCGAGCGGGCTATACGGGACAAAGCCGATGCCGAGCTCGCGGCAGACGGCAAACACTTCCCCCTCCGGATCGCGGCTCCACAGTGAATACTCGCTCTGCACGGCGGCGATCGGGTGCACGGCATGCGCCCGGCGGATGGTCGCCGCACTCGCCTCCGACAGGCCGAGCGCCCGCACCTTGCCCTCGCGCACCAGCTCGGCCATGGCGCCGACCGTATCCTCGATCGGCACGTTGGGGTCGACGCGGTGCTGGTAATAGAGATCGATCACCTCCGTATCCAACCGCTTCAATGACGCTTCGGCCACGGCCTTGACATGCTCCGGGCGGCTATCGACACCGGCCATGCGCTCCATGCCGCTCCCTTCTTCGAGGATCTTGAAGCCGAATTTGGTTGCGATCGTCACCTTGTCGCGCACCGGCTTCAGCGCCTTGCCGACCAGGATCTCGTTCTCGTAAGGGCCATAGACCTCGGCCGTGTCGAAGAAATTGACCCCGATCTCGACGGCATGGCGCAGCGTGGCAATCGCCTCCGCCTCCGGCTGGCCACCATAGGCAAAGCTCATCCCCATGCAGCCGAGGCCGACCGGGTAGACGTCAAGTTTATTGCCAAGCTTGCGGGTTTGCATCACGTGTCTCCTTGTTGTGATGGTTGTGATGCCGCAGAGATAGCGTCTTGCGCCGAGTTCGATAATCGGCTCTCATTTGCACGGGCTGTTCCAAGAAATAGATCAATGAAGCGAACCCATCTTTCACAGCTCGCGGTACTGGCAATGGTCGCCCAATGCGGCAGTTTTCGCGGCGCCGCCAAGGAACTGGCAATCGCGCCATCGGCGGTCAGCCACGCGGTGTCCAGCCTCGAAGCGCGCCTCGGCGTGCGCCTTCTGGCGCGCAGCACGCGCAGCGTCGCTCCGACCGAGGAGGGCGCGCAACTGCTCGAGCGCCTCAGGCCGGCGCTGTCGGAAATCGACCTGGCGCTGGAATCGGCGATTGAGGCGCGCGACCGGCCGGCGGGCAATCTCAGGCTGACGGTGCCGCGAACCGCCGCCCATCTGGCGCTGACGCCAAGGCTCAGCGCCTTTGCTGCTGCCTATCCCGACATCGTGCTGGAGATCGTCATCGAGGACCGCTTCACCGATGTGGTCGAGGGCGGCTTCGATGCCGGTGTGCGACTGGGCGAGAGCCTGCAGCGCGACATGATCGCGGTGCGTATCGGACCAGACCTTCGCGGCGCGGTGGTCGGCGCGCCAGCCTATTTCGAGACCATGCCCAAGCCGCAGCATCCGCGCGATCTCGCCGCTCACCGCTGCATCCGCTTCCGCTTCTCCAGCGGCATTCTCTACCGCTGGGAATTCGAGCAAAACGGCGAGGAGATCGAGATACCGGTGCAAGGGCCGCTGATCCTCGACGAGGACCATCTGATTGCCAACGCCGCAGTCGACGGCGCCGGGCTCGCCTTCGTGTTCGAGGACTATGTCCGCGACGCGCTCGCCGCCGGCAAGCTCGTTCGCGTGCTGGAGGACTGGTGCCCGCGCTTCGACGGCTTCTTCGTCTATTACCCCAGCCGCCGCCAGATGCGGCCGGCGCTCAGGGCCTTTGTCGATTTTTTCAAGGTCGGCGAGTAAGCCAACCCTCCCCACAAGGGAGAGGTGGAAGAAAGCCGACCTGGCATTCGTTCCCCGACCATGTCAGCACTGCCCAAAAACCAGACGGCCGGCTACGGCTGGACGGCGATCATCCTTCACTGGCTGATCGCGGCGCTCTTTATCGGCCAGTTCGTGCTCGGCTTCGTCATGGTGCGGCTGTCCAGCCAGCGCACCGCCTTCGAGCTGATCCAGCTGCATAAATCCTTCGGCTTCCTGCTGCTTGGACTGGTCATCCTGCGCATCGCCTGGCGCCTAGGCAGACCGGCCCCGCCGCTGCCGCGCTCGGTCGGGCCTTTCGAGCGCCGTGCGGCGCCGCTGGTCCATCTCGCGCTTTATGCGTTTCAGCTCGCTCTGCCGTTGTCCGGCTGGGCGCTGGTCTCGGTCTCGGTGCTGGAGATCCCGAGCGTGCCGTTCAATCTGTTCGTCATGCCCAATCTGCCGCTCGGTGAATCGGACACGGCAGAAAGCTTCTGGGCAGCGACGCACTGGTATCTCGCCTATGCCGGCATCGGACTTGTCGCTTTGCATCTCGCCGCAGCGCTGCGCCATCATTTCTGGCTGAGGGATACCGTGCTGACGCGCATGATCACGGCTTCGTCACATCACGACAGGGAATAGAGCGGACGGCTCATTCGTTGATGGGGCGAGGACGCAAGAAAGCGTTGCCTGCCAAGAGGACCATTTCCATGTACGCGCGCATCTTCGGATTTGCGGCCGCCGCCGCTTGTTTTGCCATGCCTGTTTTCGCCGCCGTTGCCCTCGGCGACGCGGCCGGCAGCTACATCATCCGCCCGGGGAGTTCCAGCATCCACTTCTCCATCGGCAAGCTCGGCGGCGGCGGGCTCGACGGCGCCTTCGCCCGCTTCAAGGGCAGTATCCTGATCGACAACAGCGATGTCGGCCGGTCCCAGGTCAATTTCACCATCTTCCCCGAAAGCGTCGGTACCGGCCAAAGCCGCATCGATGCCTTTCTTCGCTCGGACGCGGTGTTCGACGCGGCCGACAATCCGGAGATCCAGTTCCGTTCGACCAGCGTCAAACGGACCGGCGACACGTCAGCCCTGGTTACCGGCAGGCTGACGGCGCGCGGCAAGACCTTTCAGGAAAAATTCACCGCCGATCTCGGCGGCCTCAAGGCGGGCACGATAAAATTCCACGTCACCGGCAAGGTGCTGCGGTCGCGCTACGGCATGGATGTCGGCACGCCGATTTATTCCAACGTCGTCGACTTCGACATGACGCTGACCGGCAAGCGGGGATAGTCTTTGCAGGACCGGGGTTCCGCAAGGGCAGCGCCGGCATCCGGACAAGCCGCAGATGATCGCCCTGTTCGCCGCCATGCTCCCGCATTGGCTTTTCCGCCGATTTCAGGCAAACCTCCAGGCCTGCAATCGAGAGGAGAAATCTGATGTTCCGATGGGGTGTTTTGTCGACGGCCAAGATCGGCCGCGAGCAGCTTTTGCCGGCAATCGTCGAGGCGGAGAACGGCGTGCTGTCCGCGATTGCCAGCCGCGATCTGTCGAAAGCGCGGGCGCTGGGCGAACGCTTCGGTGCGCGCCACGCGTTCGGCTCCTATGAGGAGCTGCTCGCCTCCAGCGACATCGACGGCGTCTACATTCCGCTGCCGACCTCGCAGCATGTCGAATGGACGGCCAAGGCGATCGAGGCCGGCAAGCATGTTCTGGTCGAAAAACCGCTGGCGCTCGATGCCAAGGACATTCCGCCGCTGATCAAGCTGCGCGATGCCAGGAAGGTGCTGGTCTGCGAAGCCTTCATGGTCGTCTACCATCCGCAATGGATCAAGGTGCGCGAGCTGATCGCCAACGGCGCCATCGGCCGGCTGCGCCATGTCCAGGGCGCGTTCTCCTATTACAATGTCGACCCCAACAACATGCGCAACAAGCTCGATCTCGGCGGCGGCGCGCTGCCCGACATCGGTGTCTACCCGACAGTGTCGACACGCTTTTCGACCGGCAAGGAGCCGCTGCGCGTCCAGGCGACGATCGAGCGCGACAAGACGTTCGGCACCGACATCTATTCCTCGATCCGCGCCGATTTCGGCGACTTCGAGCTGTCGTTTTACCTGTCGACGCAGATGGCGGCACGCCAGGTGATGGTCTTCCACGGCGAGAAGGGCTTCATCGAGGTGTTCTCACCGTTCAACGCCGGGCTCTACGACCATCACCGCGTCGAGCTGCACAACCAGAACCACAGCGAGGCGCAGGTGTTCCGCTTTCCCGGCACGCAGCAATACCGGCTGGAAGTCGAGGCCTTCGCGCGGGCTGCGCAGGGCGGCAAGGACCGCGTCTTCACTCTGGAAGAATCGGTGCTCAACCAGAAGGTCATCGATGCCATCTTCCGCGCCGGCGAGAAGGAAGGCTGGGAAACAGTCTAGGCCGGCCATGATCCCACAACGGGACCGGTTTTTGGACGAGATCATGGCCAAATAGATGTCCGACGATGCGGATGTGATCATTGTCGGCGCCGGCCTTGCCGGCCTTGTCGCGGCGGCCGAACTGTCTGCGGCCGGCAAGAAGGCCATCATTGTCGAGCAGGAGCCGGAGCAGTCGCTTGGCGGCCAGGCATTCTGGTCGCTCGGCGGCATCTTCCTCGTCGATTCGCCCGAACAACGGCGCATGCGCATCCGCGATTCGTATGAGCTGGCGCTCGAGGACTGGCTGGGCACCGCAGCCTTCGACCGCACGGAAGATCTCTGGCCGCGCCGCTGGGCCGAGGCCTATCTCGGCTTCGCCGCCGGCGAGAAGCGCTCCTGGCTCATGCAGCGCGGCTTGAAATTCTTTCCGGTGGTCGGCTGGGCCGAGCGCGGCGGCGGCAATGCCGTCGGCCACGGCAATTCGGTGCCGCGCTTCCACATCACCTGGGGCACCGGCCCTGGCGTGCTCGAGCCGTTCGTGCAGCGCGTGCGCGAGGCCGAGAAACGCGGGCTGATCCGCTTCAAATTCCGTCACCGGGTCAACGAATTGACGCGGACGGGCGGCGTCGTCGACGGCGTGCGCGGCGACCTATTGGCGGCGAGCGATGCCGAGCGCGGCCGCAAGAGCTCGCGCGAGATCACCGGCGATTTCGAGCTGAAGGCGCAGGCCGTCATCGTCGCCTCCGGCGGCATCGGTGCCAATCACCAGCTGGTCCGGGAGAATTGGCCGAAGCGGATGGGCGCGCCGCCGAAACGCATGATCACTGGCGTTCCCGATCATGTCGACGGCCGCATGCTGGCGATCGCCGAAGCCGCCGGCGGCCGGCTGATCAACCGCGACCGCATGTGGCACTATGTCGAGGGCGTCAGGAACTGGGCACCGATCTGGACCGATCATGCGATCCGCATCCTGCCCGGCCCGTCATCGCTGTGGCTCGATGCGCGCGGCAAGCGCCTGCCGGTCCCGCTCTATCCCGGCTTCGACACGTTGGCCACGCTCAGCCACATCATGAGCACCGGCTTCGATCATTCCTGGTTCATCCTGACCAAAAAGATCATCCAGAAGGAGTTCGCGCTGTCGGGCTCCGAGCAGAACCCCGATCTGACGGGGAAGAGCTGGCGCCAGGTGCTCGGCCGCGCCACCAGCGGCGTGCCCGCGCCGGTCAAGGCGTTCATGGAGAAGGGCGAGGATTTCATCGTCGAGCCTGATTTGCCGGCGCTGGTCGCCCGCATGAACGCAGTGGCCGGCGGCGAGCCGCTGCTCGAACTGGCGCAGGTTGAGCGCGAAATCCGCGCCCGCGACCGGCAGCTCGACAATCCGTTCTCCAAGGACATGCAGATTACTGCGTTGCGCGGCGCGCGAGCCTATCTCGGCGACCGGCTGATCCGCACCGCAAGACCGCACAAGCTGCTCGATCCCGCCAATGGCCCGCTGATTGCCGTCAGGCTCAGCATCCTGACCCGCAAGACGCTCGGTGGGCTGGAGACTGACCTCGACAGCCGCGTGCTGGGCGCCGGCGGCCAACCAGTCGAGGGGCTGTACGCAGCGGGCGAGGCCGCCGGTTTCGGCGGCGGCGGCATGCACGGCTATGCAGCGCTCGAAGGCACGTTTCTTGGCGGCTGCATCTTTTCCGGCCGCAGTGCCGGACGGGCGGCCGCGCGGATTGTGGCATAAAACAAGGCCGGGGACAGCCGTTGCGCCAAGGTGGCGATTGCACCGAATGGCCAACTTCCCTTAGAGCATTTTGCAGCCAAATGGAATCATTTGGCGTCCGCATAAATGCGGCAAGACAGATGGTTAGAGCGGGTTGCCGGTTCCAGGAGAACCGGAACCGCTCTAGGCGAAGGGCTGCAAATTGACGTCTTGAAGCTTGGAACCGGCAAGCAAAGCCTCGAGCACCTGCTTCTTGAGAGACAGGCACTGCGAACGGGCAAGTTTGACGATGGCGGAAACCTCGCCTGCCTCGCAGGCAAGGACCAGCTCCTTTTGCTGGCCGATGATCAACTGGGTGAAGTCGCGGGACTTGAAGCCGAGGTGGAGAACCCGCGCCGACTGGTCGAGTATCTGGTCCAGGAGATGCGCCAGTCGTAAATTTCCCGAGAGCTCCGCAAGGGCCAGACGAAAGGCACGGTCGGCCGCAAGGAATGCGACGTGACTGCGCAACGTCTCCGGCTTCAGCACTTTTTGCGCTGCCAGCCTGACATCCTCGAGCCCGCGCTCGGTCATGTTCGATGCCGCCACCCTGAACACTTCCGGCTCGATCAAGCTGCGGACATCGAAGATCTCGTTGACATCCCGCAGGCTGAGCGTTGCAACGACGTAGCCGCGGCGCGGCTCGCTCCTGACCAGTCCTTCCTGCATCAGGCGGGCCAAGGCCGCGCGGATGGTCGCCTTTTTGATCTGGTATCGATCACCGATCTGTTTCTCCGTCAGCGCTTCGCCGGGGCGCAACACGCAGGCAATGATGTCGTTCCTCAGCTGCTCATATGCCTGTTCCCTGCGAAGGACGTCGGCGGCTGACAGTGCTGTCGCCTCGACCGTGGCCGGCCTCGCCGGTTCGGCGGTCAACTTCGTCGTTTTCATATTCTGTCCGTCTGGCTGTCCCGTTGACGCTGGCATCAGCATTCGCTAGCGTGAGCATCTCAGATTGATAATCTGAGCATCTCAGGGAGGATAACTGATATGCCTTTACCCGCCAACTCGCCCCTCTACGCCGTTGCCGATGATATCGTCAATGCAGCGAAAGGGCCAGATCCCCTCGAAGCGGTAAGGACGGTCCTGGGCGACTACACCAACCGCTTTCACGCATCGGGAACACTCGCTCACGAAGAAGACGACGACGAGGTGCTTCTGCATGCGAGTCCGAACCTGACGATCTATCACATCACTCTGTCGCCCGGCCTGCAGTACCCGCCTCACAACCACCTGATGGATGCCTTGATCGGCATCTACAAGGGCAGCGAGACGAACTTCATCTATCCCGTTGCCGGCAGCGAACTCGATGTTCCCGAAAGGCAGGACATCGCAGCGCCTGCCGTGGTGCACATGGCGTCAAATACCGTTCATGCGGTTGCGAATACGAGCGGTGCGCGATCGGGTGCGCTGCATGTCTACCTCGGCGATCTTACCCGAACCCACCGGCAGCTGTGGAGTCCGGATAGCAACCAGGCCGAGCCGTTTGACAATGACCGCTATCTGGCCGGCGCTCGGCCCATTCAGCAGTCCGGGCACGAATGAGCGCAGGGGCGTCGCCGGCGGCGAAATTGGCCGTGATCAGCGGACCCGTCGGAATCGCGTCACACTTGTCACTCTCGCCAATCCGCTATCGCCCCTATCCTGGCTCACGACCCAACCCGTCGCGCCTGCGGCGACAAACCAGCAAGGGAGATGCACAATGACGGCACATCAGAATGGCACAGGCGAGCAGACGACGCGGCTCGCGATGAAGACACCACCGGTCGTTTCGCCTGACGCGTGGGAGGCCGCGCGCCAGCAGTTGCTCGTGAAGGAGAAGACCGTGACCCGGGCTCGCGACGCACTGGCCGCCGAGCGCCGGCGGATGCCGTGGATGGCGGTGGAGAAGACCTATACGTTCGAAGGGCCTGACGGAAAGGTGAGCCTGCTCGACCTGTTCGAGGGCCGCCGTCAACTGATCGTCTACCGCGCTTTCTTCGAGCCCGGCGTATTCGGCTGGCCCGACCACGCTTGCCGCGGCTGCTCGCTGGGGGCGGACCAGGTCGGCAATCTTGCCCATCTGAACGCCCGCGACACCACGCTTGCCTACGCCTCGCGCGCACCGCAGGCCGACATTGCGCGGCTGAAGGCGCGGATGGACTGGAAGATGCCCTGGTACACCATCACCGACAGCTTCGATGCCGACTTCGGCGTTGACGAATGGCACGGCCATAACGTGTTCATCCGCGATGGCGATCGCGTGTTCCGTACCTACTTCATCAACAACCGCGGCGACGAGGCGATGGGGACCGTATGGAGCTATCTCGACCTGTCGCCGCTCGGCCGCCAGGAGGTTTGGGAGGATTCGCCCGAGGGCTATCCGCAGACGCCGACGTACAAGTGGTGGAACTGGCACGACAATTACGGCGCCGAAGCCGTTCCCGACAAAAAGTGGGTCGAGGTGTCGGACGCCGGAGAGGCCGCGTTCCGGAACCGCACCGAATAGAACGTCTTTGGCGTCGCGGAAATGCGGCTAGGGCAAATGGATGGAGCGGGATGCACGGTTCGACCGCATCCCGCTCGCTATGTAGGACTACGGACATGAGCGAGATTCATGCAGGCGGATCCACCGGCGATGCGACCCCGGCCGGCCATAGTGCAGCCGATTGGCTGTCCTTTGCGGCCGCGCCGACCTTCGCAACCATGGCGCTGCTGACGCTTCTCGGCGGCGCGCCGGACATGATGTGCTCGACCGGGCAAGAGGCGTCACCGCTGGGCGGCATGGTCCCGATGTACCTGCTGATGAGCGGCTTTCATTTAGGACCTTGGCTGAAGCAGGTTTCCGGCCGGCGACGCCGCCGCAAATAGAGCTGTACCGGCCGACAAAGGCCCGTTCTGGTCGGGAAGACATCCCTCACCATATCCACTCGCCCCTTCCCAAAACCGCTACCGCATCGACAATCCGGGTAAAGCTCGAGCGGGCGCGGCCGGCCGTGTGCCTGGCGCGCAAATAGCCATGCACCAACCCCGGCTCCTCGAGCCACCAGGCGCGCCCGCCCGCGGCAACGATGCGGTCGCGATAGGCTTCGCCGTCCGACGACAGCGGGTCGCATTCGGCGGTGATCACGACGGTGGGCGGCAGATTGGCGAACTCGGCGTCGGCGAGCGGCCACAGAGTGAGATCGCCGGTGCGATCCTCGCCACCGGTCCTGATGTCCCTGTAGAAAACGAGGTCGCGCGCGGTAAGCATCGGCGCTTCCGCGTGGGTGACGTAGGAACCGGCGGAGCTGTCGCCGCCAAGGCCGGGATAGACCAGAATCTGGCCGATCGGCTTGCGCGCATGGCCGCGCGTTGCGTGACTGACAGCGGCGGCGAGATTGCCGCCGGCACTGTCGCCGCAGAGCAGGACAGGACGCTCGTAAGTCGCCGCCGCCCATTCGAAGGCGCTGATGGCATCGTCGAAGGCGGCCGGATGAAGGTGTTCAGGTGCCAGCCGGTAGTCGACCGAAACCACTTCGTAGCCAGTGCGGCTGCAAAGCTCGGCGCAGAGGTCGTCATGGCTGTCGAGCCCGCCGAGGATAAAACCGCCGCCATGGAAATAAAGCACCATCGCCGCCGCTTCCGGCGCCGGGGCGCGGTAGACGCGGATCGGAATGTGCCAAGGTGTGGCAATGGCGGTGGTTTCCGCCGTGACGCCTTGGGGATAGCCGGCAAAGAACTCGCGGCACATCCGGTTATAGATCTGGCGCTGCTCGGCGACGGTGTAGTCGATCGTATCGGGCGGATAATAGGAGTTAGTCCGCTCGATGAAGGCCCAGGTCTCGGCGTCGATGAGGGTTTTGTAGTCGGTCATGGGCGCTGAATGGATCGCAATGAATCCGCGTGAACACCCCCCTCTGGCCTGCCGGCCATCTCCCCCTCAAGTGGGGAGATCGGCAGCTTCGGCGAAACCGCCTTTTCTCCGGCGTCGACAATTGGCGAAAGCGATGATGACATCCAATCTCCCCCCTTGAGGGGGAGATGTCCGGCAGGACAGAGGGGGGTGAGCGCCATCATTCCTGCAATACCACTACTTCCCCTTCCACACCGGATCGCGCTTTTCGGCAAAGGCGCGAAAGCCCTCGAGATTGTCCTCCGAGCCGTAGAGTGCGTCAACCGTCGACAGTTGCCGGCGCGTCACCCGGTTCATGGCGTCCTGGAACGTCAGCGATTCTGCGACCCTGGCCGTTTCCTTGATCGCGGCGAAGACCAGCGGCGGGCCGCTGGCAAGCAGCCGTGCGATTTCCCAGACGCGGTCCTCCAGTCTTTCCTTGGGCAGCACCTCGTTGACCAGGCCCCATCGATGCGCCTCGGCGACATCCATCCAGCGGCCGGTGAGCAGAAGGTCCATGGCGACATGGTAGGGGATGCGCTTAGGCAGCTTGATCGTCGCCGCATCGGCCAGCGTGCCGGCACGGATTTCGGGCAGGGCGAAGGAGGAGTGATCCGATGCATAGATGAGGTCGCAGGATAGCGCCAGTTCGAAGCCGCCGCCGACCGCCATGCCATTGACGCAGGCGATCACCGGCTTGTTGAGGTCGCGCAGTTCCTGCAGCCCGCCGAAGCCGCCGACGCCATAGTCGCCGTCGACCGCGTCGCCGCTGGCTGCGGCCTTCAGGTCCCAGCCGGCGCAGAAGAACTTGTCACCGGCGGTCTTGACGATGGCGACGCGCAAGTCGGGATCGTCGCGAAACGCCTTGAAAATCTCGCCCATCAGCCGCGACGTCTTCAGGTCGATGGCATTGGCCTTGGGCCGGTCGAGCGTGACTTCGAGGACAGCGCCTTCGCGGCGGGTCGAAATGATTTCAGACATTCTTCTTGTCTCCAAGCACCAGCAGCGCATCGGCGATCCAGGCGCCCTTGCCTTCGGTGCAGACGATCAGCGGATTGATGTCGAGTTCCTCGATCTCGCCGGCGTTTTGCTGCACGAAAGCGGCAATGCCCGATATCGCATCGATTGCCGCTGCGACATCGGCCTTCGGCCGACCGCGATAGCCGTCGAGCAGCGGGAACAGTTTCAGCCCGCGCAAAGCGGCCTCGATATCGTCGCGGGTCGCCGGCAGCATCAGCGTGACGCTGTCGCGCAACAGCTCGACCAGCACGCCGCCGGTGCCGAGCGTCATCACGGCGCCGAACATCGGGTCGCGGGTGAAGCCGACGAGCAGCTCGGCGACGCCGTCGCGCACCATGCGCTCGACATAAAGGCCCGTGCCGAGCGGGCCGAGATCGTGGGCGGCGGTGCTGACGGATTCGGCATCCCTCAAATTGAGCCGGACCGCGTCGAGCTCGGACTTGTGGATGACACCAAGGGCCTTCAGCGCCACCGGGAAGCCGAGCGCCATCGAGGAGATGACAGCTTCGACCGCGTTGCCGGCGCGCTCGCCCTTCGGCACGGGGAGCCCGGCCTCGATGAGCCGCGCCTTCGCCTCGGCCTCGTCCGGCGTGACATGGTCGCCGACCGGCGCGCCGGACGCCGAAGTGTCGATCGGCTGCGCCTGCGGCTCGCGCCAGGCCCAGCCGATGAAGGCCGCCGCCTGGGCGGCGTCCATGGCTTCGGAGATGCCGAACAGCGGCACCATGCCCCGCGCCATCAGGCCGGCAGTGTATTCCTCGGGCAGGTTCTCCGGCAGCGAGGAGACGATCGCGCCTTGCGCGCTGTTGGTCTTCAGCGCCACTTCGAAGGCGCGCAGCGTCGCCCACCAGTCGGTGTCCGAGCAGCGGTCGGGGCGCGGGAAATCGAGCGCCAGCATGTTGAGGTCGAAGCCGCCCGACACCATCGCGGTGAAGGTGGCGGTCATCGCCGGCTCGTTGTTCCAGATGAAGGTGTGGTAGTCGAGCGGGTTGGCCACCGCGACCAGCGGCCCGAGCGTCGATTTGACATGCGCGCGGTGCTCGGGGGTGAGTGGCGGAAACGTCACCCAGCGGCCTTCGGCGCTGTCGGCCATCACCGACGCCTCGCCGCCCGAACAGCTCATCGACGACAGCCGGTAGCCGGGCAGGGGGCCGGTGACGTGCAGCAGCTTGAGCGCCTCGATGAAGGCCGGGATCGAATCGATGCGGGCGATGCCGAGCCGCTTCAGGAAGGCGCCGGACGCTGCGTCCGAGCCGGCCAGCGACGCGGTATGGGAAACGGTCGCCTGCCGCGCCTGCTCGGAGCGGCCGACCTTCATGGCGATGACAGGCTTTTTCAGCTCGCGCGCCCGTGCCGCCAGCCTTTCGAAGCCGGCTACCGAATCGAAAGCCTCGATATGCAAGCCGAGCGCGGTGACACGGTCGTCCTCGATCAGGCCGAGCGCCATTTCGGAAAGCCCGGTCTGCGCCTGGTTGCCGGCGGTCATCAGAAAGGCGATCGGCAGGCCGCGCTTCTGCATCGTCATATTGATGGCGATGTTCGACGACTGGGTGATGATGGCAACGCCGCGACCGCCTTCTGGCAGCCTGATGCCGCCATGCTGGTCGGGCCACAAAAGCGCGCCGTCGGCATAGTTGATGAGCCCGTAGCAGTTCGGCCCGATGATTGGCATTTGGCCCGCCGCCGCGACCAGCTCGGCCTGCAGCCGCTCGCCGTCCTCGTCATAGGCCTCGGTTTCGAGGAAGCCGGCGGCGAAGCAGACCGCACCGCCGGCGCCGCGCTCGGCCAGTGCCTTGACCACTTCGATGGTCAAGTGCCGGTTGACGCCGACGAAAGCGGCATCCGGCGCACCGGGCAATTCGGCCACCGAGCGATAGGCCTTGCGGCCGGCGACCTCGGCCTTGCTCGGATGCACCGGCCAGATCTCGCCGGCAAAGCCCATCTTGATCGATTGCGCGACGACGGCGGCAGCCTGCGCGCCACCGAAGACCGCGATTGTCCGCGGGCGCAAAAGGCGCTCAAGTTTGTGCATGAACACCCTCCTCTGCCCTGCCCTCTTTGCCAAAACTTGGCATCTCCCCCTCAAGGGGGGAGATTGGCAGTTGGGCCGCCGGCCCCAGGCATGCAACGGCAATAACTGGCGAAATCAGGAATGGCGGCCGATCTCCCCCCTTGAGGGGGAGATGTCCGATAGGACAGAGGGGGGCGCGAAGGAATGCAAACATTGCGCTGTTCAGCCCCCGAACGGGCGCAGCAGCGCCCGCGAGATGATGTGGCGCTGGATTTCCGAGGTGCCTTCCCAGATGCGCTCGACGCGGGCGTCGCGCCAGATGCGCTCGAGCGGCAAATCGTCCATCAGCCCCATGCCGCCATGGATCTGGATCGCCTCGTCGGCGACAAAGGCGAGCATCTCGGTGGCCTTCAGTTTGGCCATGGCCATGTCCTGGTCGGTGACGGTACCCTGATCGTACTTCCAGCCGGCTTCGAACACCATCAGGTCGGCGGCCTTCAGCTCGGTCGCCATGTCGGCGAGCTTGAACGACACGCCCTGGAACTTGCCGATCGGCTGGCCGAACTGCTGGCGCTGCGCGGCGTATTCGACGGCGTGGCCAAGCGCCCGCTCGGCGCGGCCGAGGCAGGTGGCGCCGACCTGCAGGCGCGTTGCGCCAAGCCACGAATTGGCGACGTCGAAGCCTTTGTGGACCTCGCCCAGAACCTGACTCGCCGGCAACCGGCAATCGTCGAATTCGAGGATGGCATTGGTGTAGCCGCGATGCGAGACGTTGCGGTAGCCGTCGCGCACCGTAAAACCCTTGGTGCCCTTATCGACAAAGAAGGCGGTGATCTTCTTGCGTTTTCCACGCGAAGACCCTTCCTCACCCGAGGCCATGAAGACGATGGCGAAATCGGCGAGGTCCGCATGGCTGATGAAATGCTTGGTGCCGTTCAGCACCCAGTCGTCGCCGTCTTGCACGGCGGTTGCCTTCATGCCGCGCAGATCGGAGCCGGCGCCCGGCTCGGTCATTGCCAGGCAATCCCATTTCTCGCCGCGAATGCAGGGAAACAGATATTTTTCGCGCTGCTCCGGCGTGCCGGCGAGAAGGATGTTCGAAGGCCGCGCCACGCAGGTCCAATGCAGCGCGTAATTGGCGCGGCCGAGTTCCTTTTCATAGAGCAGCCAGGTCACCGTATCGAGCCCGGCGCCGCCGACATCGGCCGGCATGTTGGCGGCATAGAGGCCGGCTTCGATCGCCTTGGCCTTGATCTCCTCGATCAGGTCGCGGCGCAGCACGCCGGTACGCTCCACTTCGCGCTCATGTGGGTAAAGCTCGTTCTCGACGAAGGCCCGCGTCGTCTCGACGATGAGCTTCTGCTCCTCCGAAAGACCAAAATCCATGGTCTCAGCCTTTCTTCCTTTTCTTCGGCTTTTCAGCCTTTGCCTTTTCGGCCGCCTTGGAGGCGGTGGGCTTCTTGGCCGCGAGCTTGGCCAGCTGCCTGGTGTAGTCCTTATGCAGGGCGCCGGCACCCCAGCCTTTGCCTTTGTTCTGCTTCGACAGTGCCTCCATGATGGCGACCAGATTGTCGTCGCGGATCTTTTCGAGCTCGCGGATCGACAGACCGTGCGCCTGGTCGTCCGACTGCGTGGCGATCAGCTCGACCAGCTCATCGTTGAACTCCGGCACGTCCATCAGCTTGGTCCACGGCCATTTCAGGCACGGGCCGAACTGCGCCATGAAGTGGCGCATGCCGGCCTCGCCGCCGGCGACGCGATAGACCTGGAACATGCCCATCTGCGCCCAGCGCAGGCCGAAGCCGTAGCGCATGATGTCGTCGAGCTCCTCGACCGTGCAGATGCCGTCCTTGACCAGCCACAGCGCCTCGCGCCAGGCCGCTTCGAGCAGCCGGTCGCCGACGAACGCTTCGATCTCCTTGCGGATCACCACCGGCTTCATGCCGATCGAGGCATACATCTCCTTGGCGACTTCGATCGCCTCGGGAAAGGTCTGTTCGCCGCCGACGATTTCGACCAGCGGCAGCAGATAGACGGGGTTGAACGGATGGCCGACGACCAGCCGCTCCGGGTGCTTCTTCATCGCCACCTGCATGTCGGTCGGTTTGATGCCGGAGGTGGAGGATCCGACAATGGCGTTGGCCGGCGCATAAAGGTCGATCTCGGCCAGCACGCGGTGCTTCAGGTCGAGCCGCTCCGGCACGCTTTCCTGGATGAAGTCGGCGTCGGCCACCGCCTCGGCGATCGTCTTGGCGAAGGTAAGCTTGCCCTCCTTCGGCAGGCCGCCGGGCAGCATCTGCTTGTAGGCGCGTCGCGCTCCCTTCATCACCTCGCCGACCTTGCGTGACGCCTCGGGGTCGGGATCGAAGATCGACACGTCGATGCCGTTGAGCAGCAGCCGCGCCACCCAGCCGGCGCCAATGACGCCGCCGCCGATGGCGGCCGCCTTGTTGATGATGCTCATGCGGAAGCTCCGGTTCTTGTGCGGGCTGTTGCGGGGTCGGTGAGGGCGACACGCTCGCCGGCACGGATCACGGATGCGTCATAGGCCTTGCGCGCGAACACTTCGAGCACGAAGGGCCGGAAGAAATCGATCGGCAATGTCTCGTAGTCGGGATCGAAGCTCGACTGATCCCAGCGTTCGCAAAACTCATCGCAATCGTCGAAGTAGATGTGCCCGGCGAAACGGTCGCGGGCGTGTGGATTACCGCCGAGGTGGTGGGCGTAATAGAGGCGCTGGAAATCGCCGTGCTTCTCCACCACCCAGGTGCATTGCTCGCGCACAAAAGGCTTCAGGATCGACGCCGCATACTCGTCGTGGTTATAGGGCGCGTAGATGTCGCCGATATCGTGCAGCAAGGCGCAGGCAATCCAGTCGGTGTCGGCGCCGTCGCGCCAGGCCCGTGTTGCCGCTTGCAGTGAATGGCCGAGCCGGGTGATCTTGTAGCCCGAGAGGCCCGCATCAAGCTGGACGAGCGCGTCGAGCAGCCGCTCGCCGGTCTTTACCGCATAGTCGATCTCGTGCTCGGTGAGGAACGCATAGTCCTCGCGGTCGCCGTCCTTCATGGCGGTGAATTTCACGGTCTTCATCGGCGGCTCCTCCCAACCGGCTACCGGCTTTTCAAAGCGGTGCGCGCTTCGTCAGGTTCAGCTTCTTGCGGACTTCGTCCGGGCCGATGACCCTGGCGCCCATATTCGACACGATGCTGACCGCCCGCTCGACCAGCTGCGCATTGGTCGCCAGCACGCCCTTGTCGAGCCAGAGATTATCCTCCAGTCCGACGCGGACATTGCCGCCGGCCAGCACCGCGGCCGCGACATAGGCCATCTGGTTGCGGCCAATGGCAAAGGCCGACCAGTTCCAGGTCGACGGTACATTGTTGACCATGGCCATGAAGGTGTTGAGGTCGTCCGGCGCGCCCCACGGCACGCCCATGCACAATTGCACCAGCGCGTCCGGCTTCAGCACTTCTTCCTCGACCAATTGCTTGGCGAACCACAGATGCCCGGTGTCGAAGGCCTCGATCTCCGGCTTGACGCCGAGCGCCGTCATCATGCCGCCCATGGCACGCAGCATGCCGGGCGTATTGGTCATGACATAATCGGCCTCGGCGAAATTCATCGTGCCGCAATCGAGCGTGCAGATTTCCGGCAGGCACTGGCGCACATGTTCCATGCGGTTGCTCGCGCCGCCCATGTCCGTGCCTTTTTCGTTCAGCGGCAGCGGCTTCTCCGGCGGGCCGAATACCATGTCACCCCCCATGCCGGCGGTCAGGTTCAGCACCACGTCGACGTCTGCCGCGCGGATGCGCTCGGTTACTTCGCGATAGAGATGCACGTCGCGCCTAGGCTTGCCGGTCTCGGGATCGCGCACATGGCAGTGCACGATTGCAGCACCTGCCTTTGCCGCCTCGATGGCCGAATCGGCGATCTCTCTGGGCGAGCGCGGCACATGCGGGCTGCGGTCCTGCGAACCGCCGGACCCGGTCACGGCACAGGTAATGAAAACCTCACGGTTCATCGCTAACGGCATCGGACTCTCTCCCAATAGAACGTAGGGCAAGAATGCCTGACTTGCCGGAAACTGTTTTGCGTTTTACGAAGATCGTGTGACCAAAAACGAAAAACCGACGATCTTTCGGGCCGAGCGTTTGCCGCTCAAGGTAACGCTGCTGGTATTCTCCGGCTCGTCGATCATGTGCGTCGCGTCGGCCGTCGATCCGTTGCGCGCCGCCAACCGCATTGCCGGTGAGACGCTGTTCGATTTCAGGCTGGTCTCGGTGACAGGCGAGGCGCCGGTCACCACATGCGGCCTGCCGGTGGTGGTCAGCGGCCGCTTCGATGCGGCTGACACAACCGATATGCTGGTCGTCGTCGCCGGCTTCGGCACGCAGAACTACGCCACATCGGCCCTGCTGTCCGGACTGCGCCGGGCGGCGCGCGCGGCACGCGCCTGCGGCGGCGTCGAGGCCGGCACCTGGCTGGTTGCCCGCGCGGGTCTGCTGGAGGGGCGCAGCGCCACCACCCACTGGGAGGACATGGAGGATTTCTCGTCGGCCTTTCCCGGCGTCGACGTGCGCCCCGACCGCTACGTCATCGATGGCCCGGTGTTCACCACCGGCGGCGCCTCGCCGACCTTCGACCTGATGCTGCATCTGATCCGCACGCGGCTCGGCATGGCCGTGGCGCTAGATGTCGCGAGCGTCTTCATCTACGACCAGGCGCGCGCCGCGACGGACGCGCAACCGCTGGTCTCGCTCGGCCGTCTCGACGGCTACGATCCCAGGCTGGCGCAAGCCATTCGGCTGATGGAAGCGCATGTCGACCAGCCGCTGACTATCGCCGCCGTGGCAAAGCGCGCCGGGGTGACGGCACGGACGCTGGAAAGCATCTTTCGCAAGTCGATCGGCGAAACGCCGGGCGCTTATTACCTCAGGCTGCGCCTCGGCGCCGCGCGCCGGCTGGTGGTCGACACGCGCATCGCCATGGCGGACATTGCCGGGCGAACGGGGTTTTCGTCCGCCGCGGCATTTTCCAGAGCGTTTTCAAGAGCGTTCGGCGAAGCGCCGGTCAGGCTGCGTCGGGGATAATGCATGTCGCCCAAAAGCTTGGCCACGGGCTTGACCCGAGGGTGCGGAGCGGTTTTGGGATAACGACATGCATAGACAAAGGTAGATCAGGCAGCGTCCTGGCGGTCGCTGCTGCCGTCGATCTGCGAGCGCATCTGTCTCGCAAGATGGGTCTCGAAGCGGCTGGCGACCGCGCGATCCCATTCGTTTGCACTCAGCGCACCTTGTTTCGGGTGCGGCAGCGCCATCAGCCGGTCGATGATCGATCCAGCCTCGCCAGATGAGAGCAGGGCGTCGATTTCGCGTTCGTGCTGCATATCGTTTCGCCTCCTTCTTTCTGAATCCCGCCACGAACCACACTATAGGAGGTTCGTGACGGCTGTTTGAAGGCAAGAGCGAGGCGATTGATGGGCGATGCCGGGCAAAGTTTTGTCCGCCGCCGCCCATCTTGGGCACGATCGTTCCGGCAGGTCAGGCAGTGCTTCAGCCAAGCCGCATCAGTTCAACATCCTCGCCGAACGGCGTGGACATGTAGCCACTCCCGGTCGAGCGCACCCGCTCGAGGTATTCGGGGCAAAGATCGGCGTTGTCGGCAATGACGAAGGCGCCCGGCCTGAGGCGGCTTTCAACCAGACTCAAGATCTCGGGATAGAGCGCTTTGGCGCCGTCGAGCAGAAGCAGGTCGACGCTTTCGGGAAGATCGACGCTTAATGTTTGCAGCGCGTCTCCCTGTCGGATTTCCACCATGTCGATGAGACCGCCTGCTGTCAGATTACGCCTCTCGCGCGCGACCTTGGATGGCTCGAACTCGCTGGTGATCAGGCGGCCGCCGCCATTGTCCCGCAAGGCTGCGGCAAGGTGCAGGGTCGAGATGCCGAACGAGGTTCCAAATTCAACGATCGTCTGTGCGCCGCTGCCTCGTGCCAGCATGTAGAGCAGCGTGCCGGTCTCTCGCGAAACGGGAAGCCAGAGATCCCTTAGCCGCCCATAGAAATCGAGGTATTCGGTCTTGCTTCGAACGAGGCGCATCCGCTCCTCGGCGGAGAGTTCCGCCACTGCAGGGCTCGTTGCGGCAGCGGCTTCCTCGAACAGGCGGTCCAGCAGGGGCGCGAGCGGCGTTGTCGTCAGTGTGGTCATATCGGTCTCCAGTCGGAATGGAATGCGTTCTTGTGCGGCATTCAAAATACGACCAATCATTCGCGTTCACTAATCGCATTGGCGCGCCCCTCAATGAGCGATCACCGAAGCTCCCGGATTTCCTCGCGAAAACAGCCCAAGCAAGCCCGCTCGGCGGAGCTCGTCGCTGCGATTTTGCAGGCTGCTGTTCAGGTTTTGGCGAGGGAAGGCGCGCAGCGCTTCACCACGGCACGGGTGGCCGAGAAGGCCGGCGTCAGCGTCGGATCGCTGTATCAGTATTTTCCGAACAAGGCGGCGATCCTGTTCCGGCTCCAGAGCGACGAATGGCGGCAGACGACCGATTTGCTGCGCGACATCCTCGAGGACGTCAGGAAACCGCCACTTGAACGGCTGCGCGACCTGGTCCACGCCTTCCTCCGCTCGGAGTGTGACGAGGCCGCGGTGCGTGTGGCGCTCGACGACGCCGCACCGCTTTACCGCGACGCGCCCGAGGCGCACACGGCAAGGGCGTCCGGAGACCGCACCATCCAGCTCTTCATGCAGGAGGCGTTGCCAAACGCCGCGCAAGTGACTCGCGAATTGGCCGGCGACCTGGTCATGACGACGCTTAGCACGGTGGGGAAGCAGTTCTCGGAGACGCCTCGAACGCCCAAGGAGATTGAAGTCTACGCCAACGCCATGGCCGACATGTTTTGCGCCTACCTGAGAGGCCTCGATCACGGCTAAGACGCGCCAGACCCAGTCAGCGAACAGGCCACGCGAGTTTCACACGGGGCAAACCTTGTTGGTTTCAGCCCCGCGGAAAGCCGCCTTTATCCGCGGCCGTTCGAACAATGCGGCCGCGAACCGGGTACGCCTCAGACGTACCGGTTGACGATGTTCTCGAGTAGCTCCTGGCGGCCGGATCTGGGCTGCGGCTCGATCTTCTCCTTGACGACGCGCTCAGCGACCTCCTCCAGCGTACGCTTGCCGGCAAGCATCGCCTTGGCCTCGGCCGAATCCCAGCCGGCATAGCGCTCGGCGAGCGGGGCGGACAGCGCCTTGTCCTCGACCATGCGCGCTGCCGCCTTGAGGCCGCGGGCGCAACAATCCATGCCGCCGATATGGCCGATCAGCAGATCCTGCGGATCGAGCGACTGGCGCCTGAGCTTGGCGTCGAAATTGGTGCCGCCGGTCTTGAAGCCGCCGGCCTGCAGCACCTGGTAGTAGGCCAGAGCCATCTCCGGCACATTATTGGGGAACTGGTCGGTGTCCCAGCCCGACTGGTAGTCGTTGCGGTTCATGTCGATCGAACCGAAAATGCCGAGCGCGTTGGCCAGCGCCAGTTCATGCTCGAACGAATGGCCGGCCAGGATGGCGTGGCCCTGCTCGATGTTGAGCTTGACCTCGTTCTCCAGTCCGAAACGCTTGAGGAAGCCATAGACGGTGGCGACGTCGTAATCATACTGGTGCTTGGTCGGCTCCTGCGGCTTCGGCTCGATCAGGATGGTGCCTTCGAAGCCGATCCTGTGCTTGTAATCGACCACCAGGTTGAGGAAACGGCCGGCCTGTTCCTGTTCGCGGGCAAGGTCGGTGTTGAGCAGCGTCTCATAGCCCTCGCGGCCGCCCCACAGCACGTAGTTCTCGCCGTTCAGCCGCTTGGTGACGTCGATGCAGTGTTTCACCGTCGCCGCCGAATAGGCAAAGACGTCCGGATCGGGATTGGTGGCGGCGCCTGACATGAAGCGGCGGTTGGAGAACAGGTTGGCCGTGCCCCACAGCAGCTTGACGCCGGTCTGCTTCATCTTTCCCGAGAAGTAATCGGCGATCTCGTCGAGCCGCGCCGCACTTTCGGAAAAGTCCCGGCCCTCCGGCCGCACGTCGGCATCGTGGAAGCAGAAATAAGGCGCGCCCAGCAGCGAAAACATCTCGAAGGCGACGTCGGCCTTGAGTTTGGCCAGCTCCATGGTGTCGGTGCCGCCGGCCTTGGGGAACCATGGCCGGTCGAACGTCTGGCCGCCGAACGGATCGCCGCCCGGCCAGGCGAAGGAATGCCAATAAGCGACGGCAAAGCGCAGATGGTCTTCCAGCCGCTTGCCGGCGACGATCTCGTCGGGATTGTAGAACCGGTAGGCCAGCGGATTGGTCGAATCCGGTCCCTCGTATTTGATCTGTTGGATGTCGCCGAAAAAACCGCTGCTCATGTTCTTTTCCTCTCGCATGGTTCGGCCTGATTACCTCAGGCGTAATTGGTTTCGCGCTGAAGCTGGTCGAAAAGGCTCATGTCAAAGCCACCCAACGAAGGAGACAGACCATGACCGACCTCAACACCATTGCCGAAAACTACATCGCCGCCTGGAACGAGAGCGACGACGCGCGCAGAAAAGCCTTGCTCGAGGCAACCTTCACCGAGGACGTCGGCTATCGCGATCCGATCATGCGGGGCGACGGCCATGACGGCATCGCGGCGCTGATCGACGGCGTGCAGCAGCGCTTTGCCGGCTTTAGGTTCTCGCTGAAAGGCAAGCCGGACGGCTTCGCCGATACCATCCGCTTTTCGTGGAATCTTGGGCCGGACGGCATCGAATCCGTCATCGAAGGCACGGATATCGGCGTCATCGAAAATGGCCGGCTGAAAAGCGTCACCGGCTTTCTCGACAAAGTGCCGGCACAATGAGGCCTTCTCGGCAGGCCGCGGCGTGGGCGGGAAACCGTTCACGCCGTGGCGCCTCTGATCGCCGGATAAAGCTGGCGATAGCGCTGATAGGCTTGCGCATAGGCGTCACCGAGGGCGGCGACCGGCTCGACCGTGGCGTCGGTCGCCGGCGCCGCGCAGACGGCGCGCGGATCGGCACCGGTCGCCGCGATCAGGCCAAGTCGGGCCGCGCCAAAGGCAGCGCCGAAATCGCCGTCGGCTGGAATATCGACTGGCAGGCCAAGCGCTGTGGCGATGGCCTTCAGCCAATAGCGCGAGCGCGAGCCGCCGCCGATCGCCGTCACCCGGGTCAGCGTCGTGCCGGCTTTGGCCAGAGCTTCGAGGCTGTCGCGGAAAGCGAAAGCGACGCCTTCGAGCACGGCCTGGGTCAGCGCCGCGCGGCCGGATTCGTGGGCAAGCCCGGTAAACGCGCCCCGAATGACGGAATCATTGTGAGGCGTCCGCTCGCCTGACAGGTACGGCAGGAAGGAGACACCGGCCGGCGCCTGCAGCGCATCGCCGAGTTCGGCGGTCAACTCGCCGGCGCTTTTTCCAGCGATCCCCGACAGCCAGTTGAGCGAATCGGTTGCCGACAGGATGACGCCCATCTGGTGCCAGGTGCCGGGCAGTGCGTGGCAGAATGTGTGCACGGCGCTTTCCGGGTTGGGCAGATACGACGCGTTGGCGGCGAAAAGCACGCCGGACGTGCCGAGCGAGACGAACGCCTGCCCGGCGCCGACCGTGCCCATGCCGCAGGCCGAAGCCGCATTGTCGCCGGCACCGCCGGCGATCGGGATGCCCGCCTGCATGCCCCATTTCGCGGCCAGTTCGGCGCGCAAGGCACCGGCCTTGGCCGTGCCTTCGACCAGCGACGGCATCTGGCTTTCGTCGAGCGATGTGGCGGCGAGCAGTTCGGCGGACCAGGCTCGTTTGCCGACATCGAGCCACGACGTGCCAGCCGAATCCGACATTTCCGAAATATGCTCGCCGGCGAGCCAGAGCCGCAAAAAGTCCTTCGGCAGCAGGACCTTTGCCACCTTGGCGAAAACAGCCGGTTCGTTGTTCTTGACCCAGGCCAGCTTTGGCGCGGTGAAACCGGGAAAGACGATGTTGCCGGTTAGCTTGCGAAAGCGCGGGTCGGCGTCGAGCGCGGCCGCCTCGGCGTGGCTGCGTGTATCGTTCCATAGGATGCAGGGGCGCAGCACCTGATCGGCGGCATCGAGCAGAGTGGCGCCATGCATATGGCCGGAAAGGCCGATGCCTTTGACCGCCGCGAGTTCCTTCGCATGCATTGACCGCAGCTCGCCGACCGCCGCTTCGCAGGCGCGGATCCAGTCGGCCGGGTTCTGCTCGGACCAGCCGGGATGCGGGCGCGACACGTCGAGCGGTGCATGGCCGGAACCGACGATGCTCTGCCTTGCATCGATCAGCAGCGCCTTGACGCCCGACGTGCCGAGATCGAGGCCGAGATACATGTTTCCTCCCATGTCCGTCATGCCTGGCGGCGACGGTCTTTCTTGCTTCCCTGCCCAGTCCTGTGACACGGGCGGCGAAGATATCCCGGCAATCGTGCCGCCGGAAACGCACCCCGGTCAACACGCGAAGATTTTTTCGACGCTCGAAAAAATCTGGCCGGGGCAGTTTTTAAGGCAAGATGTGGCCTTGGTCAATTCGCCGCGAGAGCGGTTGCACGCCGTGAAAACAGTGCCGACAACGGGCTGTCCGGCCGTGCCAGCGCGCGTTCCGCCGCAAGCGCCCTCGCCAGCGCGCCATCACCGGAACGCAATGCCGCCTCGATCAGCGTCAGGTCGATGACGTCGCGTTGGGCGTGGCTGCCGCCGAAGCGATGGGCGATTGCCCGGATCGGCCGGATCAGGCGTATCGTCCCGGCATAATTGCCCTCGCCGAATGCCTTGATGGCGAGCGTCAGGGGCTGGCCGACATCCCTGGTGAAAGCAGCGTTGTCGTCCTTGCCGCGGATCGCCTCGCGCTGCGCCTCGAGCAAGCCGCGGGCCGGCGCTTCGAGGCCGGCGCCGACAAACGCCATCATCGCGTGGGCGTCGTTGAAGGCATAATGGCCGGCGCTCGCCTTGGGCAACCAGTTGGCGGCGAGTGCCGTCCAGCGCTCGCCGACATCGACGCCGCCGAGATGCAGCCGCCACAGGATCGCCGAGGCATCGACCATGTTGAGCGCCAGCTTCGAGCGCTCGCCATAGATCGGCCCGTCGTAGAGCGCCAGCACCTCGTCGGTCTCGCCGAGATCATAATGGAACAGCGCCAGATGCCACCAATTATGCACCTGCAGGAAGCTTTCCCGCGTCCACGCTTCGGGATTGGCGCGCATCCACAGAATGCCGTCCTTCTGCCGGCTCTGCATCTCCATGACATGGGCCACCGCATGCTGGGCCCAGCCGTCGCGCGGCTCGAGATCCACCGCCGTGCGGCCAAGTTTTTCGGCGCGCGCGTAGTCGCCCATTTCTTCCAGCCCGAAGGCCTGCATCCCGAGTATGGCGTGATAGCCCGGCATGCCGCTCTGCCAGGACGGCAGCGCGCGGCCGATGCGGTCGCGCAGCATGCGCGCATTGCCGGTGAAGAAGTCGATCTGGTGGCCGGTCTGCAGCGCCAGCGCATCGAGCGGAAACTCGATGGCGATATCCTCCAGCACGCGGGCGGCCTCGTGCCAGCGTCCATCCGCAAGGTAGCCAAGGGCGGCGACATGCGCCTGCTCGCGCGTCGTCGCGGCAAGCGGCAGCGCCGCCTCGTGACATGCCTTGGCCACCGCCGTCGCTTCGCGCTCGGTGGCAAGGCCAAAGAGATAACCCTTGAACACATGCGCCATGACGAAGCCGGGATCTTCGGCGATTGCCCGGTCAATGGAACCGACCGGATCGCCGATGAAGCACTGCAATTCGCGAACAGCCCGGCTGTAGGACGAGAGCCCGGCCTCCGTCGCGCCAGACAGTGTCAGGCCGAATGCATCGCTCACCGCCATGGTCTGTCCTCAGTTGCCCGAGCGCATCGCCACTGTCGCGATGCCGGCGCCGACCAGCAGCGTGCCGCCGGTGCGGTTGAAGATGCGGATCGCCTTTGGGTTGCGCACCACGTTGCGCGCCCTTGCGGCGATCAGCGCATAACCGAAGGCATTGGCGAAGGCGAGCGCCAGGAAGGTCGTCTCGAAGATCAGCATCTGTGTCCAGAAATCCGCATGCCGGTCGAGGAACTGCGGCAGGAAGGCGACAAAAAAGGTGATGCTTTTCGGATTGAGCGCGGTAACCAGCCAGGCATGCGCCATCATTTTCGCCGACGACACCGCATCGGTGCGCGGTTCGGCCCGGAGCGCGCCGCCGGCGCGAAACAGCTTGATGCCGAGATAGATCAGATAGCCGGCGCCGATCACCTTCAGCACGGTGAATACGGTGGCGGACGCCGCCAGCAGCGCGCCGATGCCCAGCATCGACAATGTCATCGCGGTGAAGTCGCCGAGCGCCACGCCGACTGCCATCGGCAGCGCGGTGCGCCAGCCCTGGCCGAGCGCATAGGACACCACCAGCAGGATGGTCGGACCTGGAATGACCAGAAGGACTGCCGAGGCGGCGGCAAAGGCGGCCCAGTTTTCGAAGGACATTTTCTTCTCCTTGAGCTCAAAGAAGAGGATAAATCCTTGGTCCCGCGCAGATGTAAAGAGGCAAAAATCGAAAAAGCCCCTCGTTAACGCCAGGCGGCCGGCCTTCACGCTTTTTCAACCATGATTGGTGAAAATGCCTGCTATCCGGCCGGATCGTGTTTCCCGCCGACAGCGTAGGGTTTGGGTAAATGCGTGAGTTGCCGCAAGGTCTGTCGCTGCCGCACAACGGCGACGCAATCGAAACCGAAATACAGCTTTCCCGCCGCACGGTGCTGTCCGGCGCCGGTGCGCTGGCGCTGCTCGGCGTCGCCGGCTGCAGCCAGACGCTGGATCTGCCGTCGCTGCAGCTCGACGACGTCACCACCGGCTCGATCCGGCCGATGCGTCCGAGTATCAGCGTCGACAAGAACATCACCAGCCCCGACGTGATGTACGCTTCGCTCACCGACGGTGGCTTCAATGTGCCGGAAGTGCCCTATCTCAAGGTCAAGCCGGAGTTCCGCCGCCAGATCGTCGTCGATCCGACCGGCGAGCAACCCGGCACCATCGTCGTTCACTCGCAGGAACGGCTGCTCTATCTGGTGCAGTCCGGCGGCGATGCGATCCGTTACGGCGTCGGCATCGGCAAGGACGGGTTCCGCTGGTCCGGCCGCGCCAACATCCAGTACGGCAAGGAATGGCCGGTCTGGACCCCACCGCCCGAGATGATCGCCCGCAGGCCGGAACTGGTGAAATGGCAAAGCGGACAGCCGGGCGGCCTCGACAATCCGCTCGGCGCGCGTGCCCTCTACATCTATCAGAACGGCAGCGACACCGGCTATCGCATCCACGGCTCGCCCGAATGGTGGAGCATCGGCCAGGCGATGTCGTCGGGCTGCGTGCGCCTGATCAACCAGGACATCATCGATCTCTACAGCCGCGTCTCCAAGAAGAATCCGGTCGTCGTCGTCTGACCGGCGGCCAAGGCTCGAGCGATTACTCTGCCGGCTAGCGCTGCACACCCATGTACTACAATTTTGTGCGAATTCATGCGACGCTTCGCCTTGCCCAGCCACGTCCGCTCGCGTGACTGACAAGTTTTGGGAGATCGCGACATCGTTGCGCTGATCGAGGCGAGCGAAGCGGAGAAGCCGACCATGCGTGGTCCCTTGCAAGAAGCAAGAAAGCAATTGATGCCGCTTGTCAGGATAGCCGAACTGGAAATCGATCCTAAGCAGATCGGCAGCTACAAGGCCCTGCTTGCTGAAGAGATTGAGGCTTCTGTACGCGTCGAGCCGGGCGTGCTTTTCCTTCATGCGGTGGCAGTAAAAGGCACGCCTGAAAAGGTGCGCGTGATCGAATGCTACGCCGATCAGGCGGCCTATGAGGCCCACCTGACCACGCCGCACTTTCTCAAATACAAGGCGCGGACGGCGAGTATGGTCAGGTCACTTCGGCTCATCGAAACGGATCCTATCGCGCTGCAGGCGAAGAGTGGCCCGATTTCAAACTGACCCACTGCCTCTGCCGTTGCGCGATGCCGCAAGACAGGCGAATGTGCCTGCGATTTTCACCGCCCGGGAGACGTGAACAATGGCCGGAACTTTTGTCATCGCGCAAGGCGGCGGCCCGACCGCCGTCATCAACCAGACCGTGGTGGGCGCCACGCTCGAAATCCGCAAGCGGCATCCCGGCGCCAAGGTGCTTGGTTCCATCCACGGCGTGCGCGGAATTCGTGACGGCAATTACGTCGATCTTTCCGCCATCCCCGAGGACCGCCTGCGGCTGATCGCGGCGACACCGAGCGCCGCGCTTGGTTCGACGCGCGACAAGCCGGATGCCGCCTATTGCGACCTCATCCTCAACGGCTTGAAGAACGCCGGCGCCGATGCCTTCATCTATATCGGCGGCAACGACACCTCGGGCACGCAGCAGATCCTCACCGACGCCGCCGGCGGCAAGATCGCCTTCGTCCACGCGCCGAAAACCATCGACAACGATCTCGAGGAGAACGATCACACGCCCGGCTTCATGTCGGCGGCCGAGTTCGTCGCTGGAGCATTCCTTTCGGTCGATCTCGATTTCCGCGCTCTGCCGGGCATCTATGTCGGCATCGTCATGGGGCGGCATGCCGGTTTCCTGACGGCCGCGTCCGCGGCCTGGCAGCTCGATCAGGACAGCGGCCCGCATCTCGTCTACGTGCCGGAGCGGCCATTCTCCGCGGTGGGCTTCATCGACGACGTTCGTGCAACGCTCGACCGCCACAAGCGCTGCATCGTTGCCGTCTCCGAAGGCGTCAGCACCGCCGACGGCAAAGCGCTGGTCGAAAGCCTGGTGCCGCCGGAAAGGCTGGAGCGCGACCAGCACGGCAACGTCAAGCTGTCGGGCAGCGACCTGCCGGCAGCCTTGGAGCGCGCGCTCGCCGAAGGATTGCCGGGCAAGCGGGCGCGCGTCGATGCGCTCGGCTATATGCCGCGCGGCTATGTCGGCGCCATCAGCGCGGTGGACGCGCAGGAGGCCTTCGATGCCGGTGCCTTCGCGGTCACGGTGGCCGACGAGGGGGGCGGTTCGGTGGCGCTGCAATATGACGGCAAGAAAACCGTGCTGAAGAAGGTGCCGCTGAAGAACGTCGCCGGCAAGACGCGCCATATGCCGGATGATTTCATGCTGCCGGATGTCAACCGGCTGTCCGATGCGGGGATGGCCTATCTGAAGCGGCTGGTCCCGCAAAAGTACAAGGTCGGCAAGCCGTTCGTCTGATGCCGGCCTTGATCTGATGGACAGCTGGTTCAGCAAAACCATCGTCGACGCCAAGACGACGATGCTGACCGAGCCCTTCGTGCACGAATTCGTGCGCGCCAACATCTGGCATCTGCGCGGCCGCGATGTCGACCTGCTGGTCGACACCGGCATGGGGATCTGCCCGCTGGCGCCGCAGATCGACACGCCGTCCGGCAAGCCGCTGCTCGTCGTCGCCACGCATATCCATCTCGATCATGTCGGCTCGCTGCACGAGTTTCCGTTGCGGGCAGGGCCGCGCCACAGCGCCGCACAGTTCGACAGCATGGATGAAGCGGTGACCTACGCCTACATGTTCCATGATCTGGAAGGCGCCGTCTCCAGGCTGCCGGCAAAGGGCTGGAAGGCGGCCGATTACAGGATTCAGCCCGCGCCTCTGGCCCGGACCCTGGACGAGGGCGATAGGATCGACCTCGGCGACCGCCAATTCCGCGTCCTGCATCTGCCTGGCCACTCTCCGGATTCGATCGCGCTGTTCGACGAGGCTGACGGCCTGTTCTTCGCCGGCGACGCCATCTACGACGCCATGCTGATCGACGACCTGCCGGATTCGGATCGTGCCGCCTATCGCCGCACGATGCAGCGCCTGCTCGAGCTGCCGATCCGCATCGGCCATGGCGGCCATGGACCGAGCTTCGACGGCAGGCGGATGCGCGAGATCGCCACCACCTATCTCAGCCGGACCGACTGGAAAGGCGAATAGGAGGCCTCGGCTGAGGCGGCGCAAATCTGAAGCGATTTGTCTTGCGCAGCTATTTTGTTCTTGCTTTGTGCCGGCAGCTATGCTAGTAATCTAGGTATGGTGCTGATTCGCCCCAATGACCCGCCGCAAGGCGGGTTTTTGTTTCGGGTTTCGGCGCCAGCCCGGCAAGGCGGCTGCCAGCCGGAAATTAAATCTTCGTAATATTATCTGGAAACCACGATCGGCGCCCTAGATGCGGGGCTGTCGATCCGGTCGGCCGCCGTGCCAGGCGAGACAGGCAAGGCCGACACGCCGATAGAGCATTCCGGTGACGGAACGCTGCGGCGCCCGATCAATCTCTCGCCCGGACAACGGCCATGTCACCAATCCAGACCCTTCGCAGACATCGCGTCGCCGCTCTGCTGGGCGCCGCGCTGATCGTCAGCCCCTTCGCCCTGCCCCTCGCTCCCAGGCTGAATGATGTCCTGGCGGCAACAGTGACCCCACCTGTCACCGGAATGACGGCGCCCAGCGGTTCGTTCGCTCCGGTCGTGGCGGCCGACAAACCGGCAGTGGTGACCATCGCGACGGTCATGAAAGTACAACAGCCGGACACCATGAGCGACGCCTCTCCCTTTGGCGGAACCTCGCCTTTCGACGACTATTTCCGCCATTTCTTCGATGACCAGGGACAGCCCGCCCCCAAGACACCGCCGGAACAGGCGCCGCGCACCGAGGCCCTCGGCTCAGGCTTCATCGTCGGCGCCGACGGCACCATCGTCACCAACAATCACGTCGTCGACGGCGCCCAGTCGATCAAGGTGACGCTCGACGACGGCACCGAGCTTCCCGCCAAATTGATCGGTCATGACGCCAAGAACGATCTTGCCGTGCTCATGGTCAAAGCCGGCAAGCCCTTGCCGATCATCAAATGGGGCGATTCCGACAAGCTCATGCCGGGCGACCAGGTGCTCGCGTTCGGCAATCCTTTCGGCCTTGGCACTACGGTCACGGCCGGCATCGTCTCGGCGCGCGGCCGCGACCTGCATAGCGGGCCGTTTGACGACTTCATCCAGATCGACGCACCGATCAACCGGGGCAATTCCGGCGGCCCGCTAACGGATGTGAACGGCAATGTCGTCGGCATCAACACGGCGATCTTTTCGCCGAATGGCGGCAGCGTCGGCGTCGGCTTCGCCATCCCCTCGGACCAGGCGCAAAAGGTCGTCGCCAAGCTGATGAAGGGCGGCTCCATCCAGTACGGTTATCTCGGCGTCCAGATCCAGCCGGTGACGCCTAACATGGCGAGCGCCATCGGCCTCGATCACGCAGCCGGCGTGCTGGTCGCGCAGGTCAGCGACGGATCGCCGGCCGCCAAGGCCGGCATCGAGACCGGCGACGTCATTACCAGTTTCGCCGGCCGCGACATAAAGGATCCAAGGGATCTGTCGCGCACCGTCGCCGACGTTGCGCCCGGCACGAGGGAAACCCTCAATGTCTGGCGCCAGGGGCAAAGCCTGCAGATCTCCGTCGAGGTCGGGCGCAACGAAGACGACATGGCAACGGGATCGGTGACCGGCGATCGGCGTCAGCCGTCGACGGAGCAGGGCCTTCGCGCACCGGCGCTCGGTCTCGGCCTGATGGACGTCACCCCGGATGTGCGCCAGGCAATGAACCTGGCAGGCAACCAGCACGGCGCGCTGGTCGAGCGCGTCGACCCGAACAAGGCGGCATCGGCTTCCGGCATCCAGCCCGGCGACATCATCGTCGCCGTCGACCAGCATCCGGTGAGGAACGCCAGGCAGGCTAACCAGGCGATTGTGCAGGCTGCCAAATCTGGCAAGAAATCGGTGCTGCTGCTTGTCGAGCGTGGCGACGCCCAGATGTTCGTCGCCGTCCCCTTCGCCAGTGGCTGAAGCGGGCGCCGCGCTGCCAAGATCGATGTAGAGCATTGCCGCCAGGCCGGAGCCAAGATTTCGGTTGCCCGCGCACGCGTCTTCGAGAAAACTGACAAAGGTCGATTGGACCTTGCGCAAACGGATATTCTCGATGGTTACCCGAGGCTTCTCTTCCGGACGAAAGCCGCCGACGGATACGGATGCACGTATCCCGCCGGGGCAATATCTCGAGCAAGGTTTCCCGGTCCTGTCGGCCGGCCCGACGCCGCATGTCCGCACCGAGGATTGGTCGTTTACGCTTAAGCACGGGCCGCGGCCGATCAAGAAGTGGAACTGGGCCGAGTTCAACGCGCTGCCCTTGACCAAGATGACGCGCGACATCCATTGCGTCACCGCATGGACCAAGTTCGACACCGCGTGGCAGGGCGTGCTGGTCGACGACATCCTTGCCGACGCCGGCATCGAGCCGCCCACCGCCTTCACGCTGGCGCTGGGTTTCGACGGCTATTCCACCAATGTGCCAACGAAGGATCTCACCGGCGGCAAGGCGATGGTGGCACTGCTTTACGAGGGCAAGCCGATCACCCCCGATCATGGCGGCCCGGCCCGGCTGCTCGTTCCGCACCTCTATTTCTGGAAATCGGCCAAATGGCTGAACGGGTTGCAGTTCACCGAGCGTGACGAGCCGGGTTTCTGGGAATTGCGAGGTTATCATATCTACGGCGATCCGTGGCGCGAGCAGCGCTACACGAACGATCCATGAGCGACGCACCGGCGGCGCAGTCGCCCTGGCAGACGGTCACCATCACCCGCATCCAAAAGCGCACGCCGCGCGTCACCAGCTTTTTCCTGCAGCCGTCGCGGCCCTTCGTCTACCATGCCGGACAGCATGTCGATGTCAGGTTGACAGCGCCGGACGGCTATCAGGCGCGCCGCTCCTACTCCATCGCCTCGGCGCCGGAGACCGGCGAGACCATCGAACTGGCGATTGAAAAACTCGAGGACGGCGAGGTCTCGCCGTTCTTTCACGAGATCGCGGCGGTGGGCGACGAGGTCGAATTGCGCGGGCCGCTCGGCGGCCATTTCGTCTGGTCCGACGGCGATGGCGGACCGCTCCTGCTCGTCGGCGGCGGGTCGGGCGTGGTGCCGCTGATGTCGATGGTCCGTCACCGGGCGATGCGGGGATCGCTGGTCGCCGCCACCTTGGTGTTTTCGGCGCGGGTCTGGGACGAGGTGATCTTTCGCGACGAGTTGATCGACCTCGCCGAGCGCCGGGATGGCTTCGACCTGGTGCTGACGCTGACGCGCGAGCCGGCCCGCCGTCCGGCAGATCATGCGCGGCGGGTCGACGCCGCGATGATGGTGCAAGCCATGACGAGGCTGCCCGCGCCGCCGAAGCTCGCCTTTGTCTGCGGCTCGAACGCATTCGTGACGGCCGCCGCCGAGGCACTGATCGATGCCGGGGTGCCTGCGGCACTCATCCGCACCGAACGCTACGGGGTCTGACCGGTTCTGCTTGCCCGGTTGCTGCCTTTGTTGGGCGGCATAAAGCAGGCCAAAAGCAGCCGCAACGCCGACGCCGCGTTTGGCCGAAATGGTTAACGATTCGACAAAGAGCCTCGGCTGCGACTTTTATCGGTTTAAAAAATCGAACCGAACGGTTCGTTTCTGTTGACAATGCGTGCAGGACGCTGTGAACGCTGCCTCCCCAAGTCACCTTGCAGCCAGACCGATACTATGGGCTATCTACTTGATATTTAGCAATAAAATTGTGGCGAAGGGAATCTCTGGCACAATTTCAAGGTGTAGATTCTTGGTCCACACCAAACAACTTCGTGATTGGAAACTGGCCATCGCCTTTCCCACATCGGGGCTGTCCGAACGACGCGAATTCCTCCCAAGACACGCCGCTGGACGGACGGAAAAACTGAGATACTGGAGTACTAAAATGAAAAAGATCGCTCTTGCCGCCGTCGCCGTTTTGGCCATCACCGGCAGCGCCTTCTCTGGCAGCGACAACTTTGGTTCCAAGGGTGCGAACCAGCCTGCCGCTTCGGTCGACAGCTCGTATACGGCTTCCATTCAGAAGCCGGCTCATGCTGACCAGCAGCCTGTCCAGGGCGCCGACCGAAACCTCTTCGGCAACAACTAACAGCCGATCCCAGCATCAGGGCGGCGGGCATATCCGCCGTCCGGGGATCTGAAAAATTCAGGAGTATTAAGATGAAAAAGATCGTTCTTGCTGCCGCCGCCGTTTTGGCCATCACCGGCAGCGCCTTCGCGGGCAGCGACAACTTTGGTTCCAACGGAGCCAACCAGCCCGCTGTCTCGGTCGACAGCTCCTACACGGCTTCCGTCAAGACGTCGGACCAGGCTGAAAAGCAGCCGGTTGTCCAAGGCACCGACCGTAACCTCTTCGGCAACAACTAACAGCCGATCCCACCATCAAGGCTGCGGCATGCCCGCCGCTTGATTTCGAAAATCCAGGAGTACCCAAAATGAAAAAGATTGTTCTTACTGCCGCCGCTCTCTTGATTGCCGCCGGCAGCGCTTATGCCCGCAACGACAATGTTGGCGGGACCGACATCAACAAGCAGTCGACCGTCAACGTCGACAAGACGCAGACGTATTCGGTACGTGACAGCAATTCGCCGATCTACAAGCTGCTGAATTCGTCTGGCGATGTGCCCAAGTCCGCGCCTCAGGGCGCCGACCGCAACCTCTTCGGCAACAACTAGAGCAATTCCAGGAAAAGTGTGAAACGGTTTTCCCGGGAAAAGCGCGTAGCGCTTTCCCTTGGGAATTGCGTCAAAACAAAGAGATAGAGCGGTTCGGCGTTCCGTGAAACGATGAACCGCTCTAACGGCCGAACTGGAATTCCAGACAAGAGCGGCGGGCCATGCCCGCCGCTCTTGTTTTTTGCATGGCGGAAGAACGCCTGCTTCAAGCCGCCTTTGCTTCTGCTTCATGGAGCGCGAAAGAGCGCCCGTCCGCGTCGAAAATATGCAGGTCGCCGGCGTCCGCCGTCAGCCGCAGCGTCGCTCCGCGCTTGACCTCGACATTGCCCGGCAGCTTGGTCACCAGCGGCAGGTCGGCGCGGCCGATGTCGACATAGACGAGCTGGACCTCGCCGAGCTGCTCGACGTAATCGACCGTCCCTTCGAACAAATAGTCGGCGCCGGTGGCAATCATCAGATCCTCCGGCCGCACCCCGAAGCTCACCGCAGCGCCTTTCGCCGAGGCAGGCGTTGCGATCGGCACCGTCGCCTTGCGGCCGCCGACATGGCTGACGACCGTCGGGTTGCCGGTCTTGTCGATCGTCGCCGGCAGGATGTTCATCGCCGGCGAGCCGATGAACTGGGCGACGAACAGATTGCCGGGCCGCTTGTAGAGCTCCATCGGCGTGCCGACCTGTTCGATATGGCCTTCCTTCAGCACCACGATGCGGTCGGCCAGCGTCATCGCCTCGACCTGGTCGTGGGTGACGTAGATCATCGTTGTGGCCGGCATCGACTCCTTGAGCTTGGCGATCTCGATGCGGGTGGCGACGCGCAGCGCCGCGTCGAGGTTGGATAGCGGTTCGTCGAACAGAAAAACCTTGGGATTGCGCACGATGGCGCGACCGATGGCGACGCGCTGGCGCTGGCCGCCCGACATCGCCTTGGGCAGGCGGTCGAGATATTTGGTCAGCTGCAGGATCTCGGCCGCCTGGCGCACCCGCTTGTCGATCTCGGCCTTGCTTTCCTTACCGATCTTCATCGAGAAGGCCATGTTGTCGTAGACGGTCATGTGCGGATAGAGCGCATAGGACTGGAACACCATGGCGATGCCGCGCTTCGACGGCGGCACGTCGTTGACGATCTCGCCATCGATCTTGAGCTCGCCCGAGGTGATCTCCTCCAGCCCGGCGATGCAGCGCAGCAAGGTCGACTTGCCGCAACCAGAGGGACCGACGAAGACGATGAATTCGCCCGACTTTATATCGAGGTCGACGCCGTGCAGAATGTTGAGATTGCCGTATGATTTCTTCACTTGCCGTAGCGTGACATCGGCCATGGTACCCTCCAGTTCTTCCTTGAATTCAGTCGATACGCCCGAACCAGGCGCCGTAGCCGCCGAAGCGGATAGTGCCGGCGCCAGTCTGTCCCGAAAACCCGTTTCCCGGCAAGGGCTGCAATGAGCGGCCGCCAAGATCGACTTCGGCCGGCTTTGCTCCGAGATTGAAGGCGCAGACGATCTGCTCGTTGCCTTCACGGCGGGTGAAGGCGACGGTGTCGCCCTCGCTTTCGATGAACTCGATATCACCCTTGGCCAGTGCCGGATGGGCGCGGCGGAAAGCCAGGAAGCGCCGGTAGTGCTCGAGCAGCGAGCCGTCGTCGCCTTGCTGCACATTGACGGCTTGCGCAAGGTGCTTGCTGGGCACGGGCAGCCAGGGCTTTGCCGTCGAGAAGCCGCCATTGCGGGCAGCGCCGTCCCAAACCATCGGCGTACGGCAGCCGTCGCGTCCCTTGAATTCAGGCCAGAAGCGGATGCCGTATGGGTCCTGCAGATCCTCGAAGCTGAGCTCGGCCTCGCTGAGCCCGAGCTCCTCGCCCTGATAGATACAGACCGAGCCGCGCAACGACATCAGCAGCGCCGAGATGACCTTGAGGTAGGCGGTCGGGTCGGGCTCGCCGGCTGCCCAGCGCGAGGCGGGACGCATCACGTCATGGTTGGAGAAGGCCCAGCACGACCAGCCGTCGCTGGCCACCTTGCCGAAGGTTTCCAGCACCGAGCGTACCTTTGCCGCGCTGATCTTCTCCGGCGCCAGGAAGTCGAAGGAGTAACACATATGCACGCGCTTGCCGCCGGCCGTATAGGCCGCCACCACTTCCAGCCCACGCTGCGAATCGCCGACCTCGCCAACCGCGGCCGTCGCCGGGTATTCGTCGAGCAAGGCGCGGAAGCGTTCGAGGAAGCCGAGGTTTTCAGGCCGGCTCTTGTCGTAGAGATGGTCCTGGTAGTTGTAGGGGTTGACGGCCGGCGCCGTCTGGTCGTTGCGCTGCTCGGGCGGCAGCGGCGGATTGTCTTCCAGGCCTTGGCTGTGGAAATAGAAATTGATGGTATCGAGGCGGAAGCCGTCGACGCCACGCTCCAGCCAGAAGCGGGTGACGTCGAGCAGCGCGTCCTGGACCGCGCGGCTGTGGAAATTGAGGTCGGGCTGCTCGGCCAGGAAATTATGCAGATAATATTGCTGGCGGCTGGTGTCCCACTGCCAGGCCGAGCCGCCGAAGATCGACAGCCAGTTATTGGGTGGCGTGCCGTCCGGCTTGGCATCCGCCCAGACATACCAGTCGGCTTTTGGATTGCTCCGGCTCGAGCGGCTCTCCTTGAACCAGGGATGGATGTCGGCGGTGTGCGAGAGCACCTCGTCGATCATCACCTTGAGGCCAAGCCGATGCGCCTCTGCGGTCAGCGCGTCGAAGTCGGCCAGCGTGCCGAACATCGGATCGACATCGCAATAATCCGACACATCGTAGCCAAAATCCTTCATCGGCGATTTGAAGAATGGCGAGATCCAGATGGCGTCGACACCGAGCGAGGCGATGTAGGCCAGCCGGCCGATCATGCCCCTGAGGTCGCCGATGCCGTCGCCGTTCGAATCCTGATAGCTGCGCGGGTAGATCTGGTAGATCACGGCACCTCGCCACCAGTCGCGATCTATAGCGAGATCTGGCTTCGGGGTGGCCTTCAAAGCGGATTGCATGATCTCAACCTCCTTTCACCGAGCCGGCAAGCAGCCCGCGGACGAAATAGCGCTGCAGCGAGAAGAACACGATCAGCGGCACGATGATGGTGACGAAGGCCGATGTCGTCAGGATCTCCCAGTCGCCGCCGCGCGAGCCGAGCAACGCATTAAGCTTGGCGGTCAGCACGATCTGGTCGCCCTCGGTACCAAGGAAAACCATCGCCACCAGCAGATCGTTCCACACCCAGAGAAACTGGAAGATGGCGAACGAGGCCAGCACCGGGAACGACAATGGCAGCACGATCTTGACGAAGATCTCGAAATCGCTGGCGCCGTCGATACGCGCCGACTCCATGATCTCGCGTGGCAGGCCGGCAATATAGCTCCTCAGAAGATAGATGGCGAAAGGCAGGCCGAAGCCGGTATGCGCCAGCCAGATGCCGAGATAGGTCTTCGACGGCACGCCGAAGAAGCTGCCGACGCCGTTATAGAGCTTCAACAGCGGGATCAGCGACATCTGCAGCGGCACGACCAGGAGGCCGATGATGACGGCGATGAGCAGCGCCCGGCCGGGAAAGCGCATCCAGGCCAGCGCGTAGGCGGCGAACGCGGCGATCAGGATCGGGATGACGGTCGCCGGAATGGTGACGGTCAGCGAGTTCATGAAGGAGCGGCCGATGCCTTCCGAAAACAGCACCGTGTCGTAATTGTCGGTGGTGAATTTCGGCGGCGCCGACGAGGCGTAATAGACGCGCTGGCCGCGTTCGCTTTCGAAAGCCTTCGGCGAGGTCATGACGAAACTGCCGTCGGCATTGAGCTGCAGGGTGACGCCGTCGCCGAGATCGGCTGTCGTGCCGGCGGGATATTGCGTCGGCGCTGCCGACTTGACGCCGAAGGCGCTGATGTTGCGGGCCGGACCGTCGCCGAAGACATTGCCTTGCAGAACGAACTTGCCGTCCTTCTCGACTTGCGCCGAGGCGGGCGGCAGCCGTCCGGCTTCCGTCTGGCTGGAACTGGTGAACGAGTTCCACCAGCCCGAAGCGATGATCTGATCCTTGTCGCGCAGCGACGAGACCAGAATGCCGAGCGTCGGAATCGTCCAGATCGCAACGAAGATGAAGACGGCGATATGGACGCCGAAACGGCTGACAAAGGACTTTCCGGTCGACGCGGCCATCTCAATGTCCTTCCGTCTCTTTGTTCGCCTGGCGGATGTTCCAGACCATGATCGGAATGACCGCTATCATGATGATGATGGCGATGGTGGCGCCGCGGCCGAAATCGCCGCCGCCGCGGAACATCCAGTCGAACATCAGATTGGCCAACACCTGGCTGTTCCACTGGCCGTTGGTCATGGTCAGCACGATGTCGAAAACCTTCAGCACCAGGATGGTGATGGTGGTCCAGACCACGGCGATGGTGCCCCAGATCTGCGGCACCATGATCTTCCAGAAGATCTGGAAAGGGTTGGCGCCGTCGATGACGGCGGCTTCCAGCGTCTCTTCCGGAATGCCGCGCAAGGCCGACGACAGGATTACCATGGCAAAGCCGGTCTGGATCCAGATCAGGATGACCATCAGGAAGAAGTTGTTCCAGAACGGCAGCGAGATCCAGACCTGCGGCTGGCCGCCGAAATACTGGATGATGGCGTTGAGCAGACCGATCTGCGTCTGCCCGTCGCCGCGATATTCGTAGATGAATTTCCAGATGACGCTGGCGCCAACGAACGAGATGGCGAGCGGCAGGAAGATCAGGCTCTTGGCGATGGTGCCCCACCAGATCTTGTCGGTGAGCACGGCGATGATCAGCCCGAGGAAGGTGCAGGCGGCCGGCACCACCGCCAGCCAGATGATGTTGTTGAGGATCGAGTTGCGGAACTCGCGGTCGCCGAACGCCCATTGATAGTTGGCCAAGCCGACGAAATGGGCGCCGCCGCGATCGAGGAACGACAGCCTCAGCGTCTCCACCACCGGGTAGATCAGGTAGATGGTGAGGATGATCATCGCCGGGCCGACGAAGAGCCAGGGTCGGATCACCCCCTGCCGGCGCAGATTGTTAATCGCCGCCTTGCCGGAAACGCCGCGTGCCGGAAAGATCGTGTCGAGTGCCTTGTTGGCGCCCCAGAAATAGGCGACGCAGCCGCCCACGCCGATGATGATGACGAATATCGCCGAAAAAATCTGAGCCGCCATGGGTCCCTCCCCCTGCGCACGGATCCGCCAGTCGAGAATGGCTTTGGCGACGGGATCATGCGCCGATTCAGTTGTCTGGAGCGCGACCAGCCGGAAAGCAGGTCACTGGGCGCGCGTCATGCCGGAATGCGTTGTACTCACGACAATCGACGCGACGCCAAGCACCGGATAAGGTCCGGGCCGTTTGAGGCCCGGACCACATCACATTGGGAACTCAAGCCGGCCGCTTACTTGATCGCGTCCCAGCTTTTCTGGATGTCAGTGGCGACGTCCTGGGCGGACTTGCCGCCGACCAGGTCGATCATGCCGGTCCAGAACGCACCGGCGCCGATCTTGCCCGGCATCAGGTCGGACCCGTCGAAGCGGAAGGTCGAGGCGTTGGCCAGGATCTCGCCCTGCTTCTTCAGCGCGTCGCTAGCATAGGCGTCCTTGTTGACCGACTTGAACGGCGTCACGAAGCCGCCCTGTGCCATCCAGATCTCATGAGCGAGCGGCAGCTTCAGGAATTCGATGAACGCGCGGGCACTCTTGCTATCTTTAGTGATCATGGCCAGCGTGCCGGCGCCGAGCACCGGAGTGCCGAGCTCGGGCTTGGAGGCGTAGGGCGGGTAATAGAAGAAGTCGGCATCCTCGCCGATCTTGGTGCCTTGCGGGAAGAAGGTCGGGATGAACGATGCCTGGTGGTGCAGATAGCATTTCGGCGGCACCGAGAAGAGGCCCTTCGGGCTGTCACGGAAATCGGTCGCCGCAACCGCCTTGGCGCCGCCCTCGACCATCTTGTCGTCGGTCGCGATCTTGCCGAAAATGTCGATGGCGTTGACCACTGCCGGATCGTTGAACGGAATTTCGTTCTTCACCCATTTGTCGTAGGTCTCGGGCGTCTGGGTGCGCAGCATGATGTCTTCGACCCAGTCGGTCGCCGGCCAGCCGGTGGCGCCGCCCGAACCAAGCCCGATGCACCATGGCGTGCCGCCGTCGGCGATGATCTTCTTTTCGAGCTCGGCAAGCTCTTCCTGCGTCTTCGGCACCTTGTAGCCCGCTTCCTCGAAATTGTCCGGCGAGTACCAGACCAGCGACTTCACGTCGGCCTTATACGGAAAGGCGAAGAAGCCGGGCTTGCCGTCCTTGTCCTTGAACGTGCCGAGGTCGACCCAGGATTGGCCGGCGCCGTAATTGTCCTTGACCCAGTTGGCCGTGTCGTCGCCGAGCGGCGTCAAAAGGCCCTTCGATGCCAGATCCTGGATCAGGCCCGGCTGCGGCAGCACGGCAATGTTGGGCGGGCTGCCGGCCTGCGTGTCGATGACGATCTGCTGTTCGTAATTCTCCGACGAGGAGTACTTGATCTCGGCGCCGGTGGCTTCGGAGAAGTAATCGAGGACGGTGCGGATAAGCCCTTCGTCCTCGCCGCGCCACGGCCCGAAGATCGTCAGCGTCTCGCCCTTGAGGTCGACCTTCTTGAGCTCCTCGTAGTTGGCCCAGTTGAAACGGGGATCTTCGCCCGGCTTGAACTTCAGTTCGGCTTGCGCCGGCATGGCGAGCGCAAGCGTGGCAAACGCAGCGCCCAGCAGAAGCATTTTCTTCATCGGTATTCCCTCCCAGTGGTGACAAACACCGAACGAAACCTCCATTCCGTCCGCCGGCGCTGCAGGACTGTGACTCAGTCGGAAAGGAACTGCAACCTTTCGTAGAGTCTTCCAAAGCGCTTTGGTGATTTCGATCTCGCCACTGAATTGATCCGGAGTCAAGAGAAAGCCAAATTAATCGACTTAATTTCTGCGGTCGAGTGCCGGCGAAAGTGCGCTGCAGCACAGTTTTCTGGCGGTGCAGCAGCAAATTCGGCTTCAAACCGGTCCGAACCGTGCGTATGGTCATCGCGCTCGGCAAGGCGATTCATAGCGGCCAGCTCGATTCAGATTAAAAGCGCTTTGAGGTTTGGAGGCCTCCGGTGAACCTCAAGCAGCTCTCCCACATGCTGGCGCTTTCGCAGACTACGGTGAGCCGCGCATTGAACGGGTACCCGGAAGTCAACGAGGAAACGCGCCGGCGGGTGGTCGATGCCGCCAAGCGTCACGGCTATCGCCCCAATCCGAGCGCCCGCCGGCTGGCGACCGGCAAGACGGGCATGATCGGCTATGTGCTGCCGACGGGGACGACGGTCGACATCGACCCGCATTTCGTCGAGTTCCTGTCCGGCCTCGGCGACTATGCGCGTTCGCACGAGCTCGACCTGGTGCTGTCACCGGCCGATGTCGACGACCAGGAGACGACGTACCGCCGCATTGTCGCCAACCGGCAGGTCGACGCGGTCTATATCTCCTCGCCGAGGCCGGCCGACCGGCGGGTGGCACTCGTCAATACGCTCGGCATTCCCTTCATCGTCCATGGCCGCAGCGAAGGCTTCGATTTCGACTATCCCTTCACCGACATCGACAATGAGGGCGCCTTCCACGAGGCGGCGCGGCTACTCGTTCAGCTCGGTCACAGGCGTCTGGCGCTGATCAATGGCGACGATCGCGAGACCTTCGCCATTCATCGCGAGCGCGGCGTGCGCCGCGCGCTTGCGGCGAGCGGCCTGGTGCTTCGTGATCAGCATGTCTGTTCGCTGACCATGACCGAGGAGAACGGCTATCGCGCTGCCAGGCGCTTGCTGGAACAAAGCGACGCGCCGACGGCGATCGCCTGCTCCAGCCTGATCATGGCGCTCGGCGTGGTGCGCGCGGTACGCGATCTCGGCCTGACTATTCCGGGCGACCTGTCGCTGATCGCCCATGACGACGTCTTTCCGTGGCTGAAGCCGGAAAATTTTTCGGTGCCGCTGTCGACGACACGTTCGTCGATCCGCCTGGCCGGCGCACGCGTCGCCGAACGGCTGGCGGCGCGGATTTCCGGCCTGGAGGAGGGCGCTCGCGGCGAGGTCTGGCCGGTCGATCTCGTGGTCAGGGGATCGGTCGCCGGCGCACCTGCCTAGGGGCATAACTCAATCACTCTGAACGACCAAGGTCGACTCTTGGCGGCTGTTGGCCAGCACCAGCGGGTGCGTCCTGGTCTCAGGCCGCGGATTTGAGGTGATCGATGAAGGCGCGCAGCTTCGGCAGGACTTGGCGCTTGCCGGGATGATAGAGGAAGACACCCGGCGTCGTCGTGGCGATGCTGTCCAGTACCGACTTGAGTTTTCCTTCGGCTATCAGACCTTCGGCGAGTGGTCGCGGTGTCTGCGCCAGCCCGACGCCCCGCAACGCAGCCCCGACCAACGTCGAATAGTCGTGCGCGATCAGCGGGCCTGAGACGACCGCTTCGATCGCGCCGTTGCCGTCGATGAACGACCAGGGCGCGATGCTGCCATTCGAGCGGCGCAAGCGTAAGCAGGCGTGGTGGCGCAAGTCGTCGACACGCTCGGGACGGCCGTGGCGCTCAAGATAGTCAGGGCTGCCGACGACCACGAACGAGAACGGCGCTGTCAGCCGCACCGCGACCATGTCGGCGGCGATGAGCTGGCCGAGGCGGATGCCGGCATCGAACCCGCCGGTCGCGAGATCGACCATCTGGTCGCTCACGGCGATCTCCAGTTCGATCTCAGGATAGGCTTGGCAGAACGACGCGATCAGCGGCTCCAGCATCAGCGGCACGATAGCGCGGGGCACAGACAGGCGCAGCAGACCGGTCGGCCGCTGGCCGATATCGCGGGCGGCCTCGCCGGCCGCGACAAGCTCTTCGAATGCCGGGCCGGCACGGTCGAGGAATCGCTGGCCAGGCTCGGTTAAACCAACGCTCCGCGTCGTGCGGACGAACAGCGCCGTGCCCAGACGGGCTTCCAGCGCGCGCACCGCTTGGCTCACGGCGGATGGCGTCACGCCGAGATCGGCGGCGGCACGGCGGAAGCTGAGGCGCCTGGCGACGGCCAGGAACGCCTCGACGCCCTCCAGCGCACCATGTCGGACTGTGTAGTTCTGCTTCATAGGTTGTTGTGATTACACCGGATAGTCGAATTGCGGTAGCGGGCTTAAAGCCGCGTGAATCAACTGTTGAGGAAGCCAAATGTCCACGGAAATGGTATTCCAAACCCACCTTGTTCTCGGCTACGTCGCGTGGCTGCTTTGCTTCGGCGCGTACGGTTTGCCGTGGCTCAGGTCGATGGACCGGGTCGCGGCGCAACGCGCCATCGCCACGCTGCACAGCTTCCGCTTCTTCGGGCTCGTCTTCCTGGTTCCAGGTGTCGTAAGCCCCAATCTGCCCACCGACTTCGCCGTATTCGCCGCCTACGGCGATTTCGCGACTGGCGTGCTGGCCATGCTGGCGCTGCTCACGGTGAGGATACGCCCGCTCTTCTGGCCGTTGGTCGTCGCCTTCAATGTCGCGGGGACGGCCGACCTCATCGTCGACTATTACCACGCCATTCAGATCGGCCTTCCTGCACGCGCAGGCGAACTGGGCGCCACCTACGCGATCCCGATCATCTACGTACCGCTGCTGATGATAACGCACATCGCCGCATTCTATTTTCTCCTACGTCCTCAGCAAAACGCGACCTGAGCGGGCTATTCCTTCGCCGCTTCGGCCGCCTTGGTGTCCAGCAGGCCAAAGCCGAAATCATTGTCCCGCCCCTTGGGGCCGAGATCCCTGGCGGTGGCGGCAAGTGCTTTCTCGACCCAGTCGGCCGAACGGTCGGGTGCGGCATGGAACAGGTTGGCGACGGCGCCGGTCACGATCGCCGCTGCAAACGAAGTCCCCGTCACCACGTCCGAGCCGGCGCCGCTTGGCGCTACCATCTCGACGCCGGGAGCGGAGATGAAGACGTAGGCGCCGCGATTGGCCTGCGGCATCAGCCCGTCCTTGGCATCGGTGGCCGTCACCGCGATCACGCCGACGAAGGCGGCCGGATAACCGTAGGGCGCCTTCGGCCCATTATTGCCCGCGGCCGCAACCAGCACGATGCCAAGCGCGCGCGCATTGCGGCAGGCGATGCCGAGCAGGTCGTTCTTCGGGCCGACGAAGCTCATATTGATGATGCGGACATCCTGCTCCGCCGCCCAGTCGAGCGCCGAAAGGATGACGTCCATGGTCGACTTGCCGCCCTCGAAGGCGCGGGCATGATAGATCCTGGCGCCCGGCGCCATACCTTTGAACGCGCCGTTACCGGCGATCAATCCGTCGACCGAGGTGCCGTGGTCGCGCGCCGTGATCGGCACATCGGGCATGGCATCGAACTGCCCGGCAATGACGCCGGAGAGCGCCGGATTGCCGTCATCGATGCCGGTGTCGATGACGCCGACGCGCACATTCTCGCCGCTGGCTTTGTCGGCATCGAGCGCGATGCGCTCGAACGCATAATTGACGATGCTGGCCGCCTGCTGCAGCGAGTAGACATGGTTGGCCTCACGCCGCAAAGTACGGCCGTCGGCGGCAAGCTGCGCCAGCACGACGTCGACCGGGCGGCCATCGGGAATACCGAAGCGCACCAGTGTGTTGCCGAGCAGCCGCGACTGCCGCTGCGAGCGTATCTCGAGGCCGAACGAGGCCGCGATCTGCTGGACCGCGCCGGCATCGCCATTGACCGTGACCAGCACCTCGTCGGGCACGAAATCGCCGATCACGGCGCGCGGCGGCTCGGTTGCCACAAGATCGGTGGGTGCTACGACCGGACCGCCCGGCGCGGCAGCCTGTATTGCCGGCGCGACGGCGGGTGGGGTTGCAGTATTGCCAGGAGGTATAGGCGCCTCGGTGACTACGGCAGGATTGGGGAACAGGTCGACAATCAAGTCCGGAAGAAACACCGCGCCCGTTATTCCAGGAGCCAGCGCTTTGCCGCCATCCTTCACGGCGCCGCCATCCTTGGCGCAGTCGGCGTTGGCAGCATTTCCCCGGTTCAGGCAGTCGATCTCAGCCTGGGTGAGGTTCGGGTCATTGGTCTGCGCCATTGCGGACGCGGCGAAGATTGTCATCGCTGCCGTCAATCGAATGACCGCCTTAGCCGCCATCAGCCGGTTTCCTTCCCTCCAGCGCAGCTTCGGTGAAAGGCTGGGCGGCAATAAGGCCAAGCAGCTTCTGATAGTCGGCGGCGGTCTTGGCCGGAACGCCGAGGCGGAAGACGCCGTCGGCGGTCGGCCCGCCGGCGATCTTCAACTGGTTCTGATCGAGAAAAGCGATGATGTCGGACAGCTTCGCATCCGGTTTGAACTTCACAAGGGCAAACGGCATTTTGGCCAGATCGTCCTCCGATCCGGCAATCTCGAAATCGCCACCTCTGTTGCCGGTCTGCACAAAGGATTGCGCGACGACCAGGGCCAGCAGCACCGCGGCCGCGGCCCAGGCGACGCCGACCGGCACCGCCATGAAGCGGCTCCAGGCTTGCGCCAGCCAGGACGATGCCGCAGGCGCGCGGGACGGGCCGGCCTCGGCGTCGAGCGCCTTGGCAAAGCGGCTGAGCGCATCGGCCGGCGGGCGGATTGCCTCGTTTGCGGCAGCGGTGCCGGAGAATTCGGCCTCGGCCTCGCCTAGTGCGGCCATGGCCGCCGGATCGCTCGCCAGCCATTCCTCGATGGCTTCGAGCTCGGTGCCCTCCAGCGAGCCGTTCAGATAAAACGGCAGCAGCATTTCCATTTCGTCGCGGCGTGACATTTTTTCAGCGGCGCTCATGGCCACCCCCTGTCGTAACCGGCGGCCTTGAGGGCTTCGCCGAGTTTCTTGCGGGCGTAGAACATCCTGGTCTTGACCGTTGCGACCGGGATGCCGAGTACCTCGCCGATCTCGCTCACCGATTGCCCGTGATAATAGGCAAGGTCGATCACCGTGCGGTGCTCTTCCGGCATGGCATCGATAAAGCGTCGCAAGGCGGCGGCCTTGTCTTCCTTCATCGTCACGACTTCCGGCGTGTCGGCGCCGTCGGCGACCTGGGCCGCGTCATCGTCGTCGATCCAGTCTTCCTTCTTCTTGCGCAGCAGGGACAGCGCCTTGAAGCGGGCAATGCCGAGCAGCCATGTCGAGACCTCCGAGCGCCCCTCGAAGGCCGGTGCCTGCCGCCAGAGTTCGAGGAACACCTCGTTCGCGATATCGTCGGCCATCAGTTCCGATCCCGTCTGGCGTGCCACGAAGCGGTAGACCCGCGCGTGGTGGCGCATGAACAGGAGCCGCACGGCGGCACGGTCACCTTTCGCGACCCGCTCGACAAGCGCGCGATCGGTCTCCGCGGCCGTCATCGCCGGTCGAGCCGCCTGGCTCCTGCCTGCTCTGTCGCTGATCGGCCCAAAAAGGTTCACCGCATCCGCCCGTATATTTGCGGAGGCTAACTGAAGAGCGGGAGCGTTGCCAGAGGGAGAAGAGGGCGCGCTCAACTCAGGAACGGCTCGGCCTTCATCGTCGCCGGCACCGGCACGCCGAGGCGCACAAGCACCGTCGGCGCGAGCTGCAGCTGATCGAGCAGCGTATTGGCTTCCGGACCCTCGCCGGATCCGAAGTAGTAAAGTGCGAAATCCTGCATCTCCTCGTCGTGGCCGCCATGATGGCCGCGATCGGTCTGGCCATGATCGGCGGTGACGATCACCTCGTAGCCGGCTTCCCGCCAGCGCGGCAGAAAGCCGGCGAGCATGGCGTCCATTGCATAGACGGCATGATCCATCTCGTGGCAGTCATGGCCGAAGCGGTGGCCCATCGAGTCCAGCGTGCAGCTGTGCAGGATGCCGTAGTCGATGCCGTAGCGCCTGGTCAGCATGGTCAACGTCGCGAACAGGTCGACGTCGCTCGGCGTCATCTGGTTCCTGGCATTGTAGCCGGTCATGGTGTGGAACCGGCCATGGCTGATCGGCCTGCCCGGCTGGTCGAACTCCATGTCCTCGACCAGGTCGAACGGATAGGCCCGAAAGAATTCGGACCAGTAGGAGTGGGTGACCGCACCGGTCTTGCCGCCGGCCCTGCTGACTTCGGAAAAGATGTCCGGCTGTTCGACGCGAAACCGGTTCTCGTTCGACAGGATGCCGTGCACTTGAGGCGGCACGCCGGTGTGGATCGAGGCATAGCAGGATGCCGAGGTCGACGGCAGCACGGAGCGCATCTTCCACACGCGGGCTTCGCCTGATTGCACCCAGCCTTCGAGATTGCCCATCAGCCGTCGCCAGTTCCGGTAAGGCACGCCGTCGAGGATGATGAGCAATAGTTTTGTGTTGAGCGCCAAGGGCGCCTCCATGCGGCTTAATCGGAAAAGTCAGGGCGGGCCTGCCGTTCAATCCACGCCCGGACAGGATCGTCGGGCGCAAAGGGCGGCCCGCTAGTTCCCCGCGCTGGCCATGCGCCGTCCCTTGATCGCTTTCTCTAGCCAGCCGATCTCCATTTCTGGCACCGACGATAGCAAAAGATCGGTGTAGGCATCGAAGGGTGGCGTCAGCACGGTGCTCTTGGCGCCGTAGCGCACCACTTCGCCGCGATACATCACGGCGATTGAATCGGCGATCGACTTGACCGTGGCCAGGTCGTGGGTGATGAACAGATAGGCGACGTTTTCCTCTTTCTGCAGCCCGAGGAGCAGCTCCAGTATGCCGTGGGCGACCAGCGGATCGAGCGCCGAGGTCACCTCGTCGCAGATGATCAGCTTCGGCTTTGCGGCGAGCGAGCGGGCGATGCAGACGCGCTGCTTCTGGCCGCCCGAAAGCTCGGCCGGATAGCGGTCGACATAGCCTTTGCCCATTTCGATCTTGTCGAGCAGTTCCGCGACACGGGCGTCACGTTGCCTTCCGCGCAGACCGAAATAGAATTCCAGCGGCCGGCCGATGATGGTGCCGACCGTCTGGCGCGGGTTCATCGCCACGTCGGCCATCTGGTAGATCATCTGCAGTTGGCGAAGATCCTCTTTCGGCCGGTCGGCAAGCCGGTTGGCGAGCGGCCGTCCGTCGAAGGTGACGGTGCCTTGTTCGGGCGGCAAGAGGCCGGTGATGGCGCGCGCCAGTGTCGATTTGCCGGAGCCGGACTCGCCGACCACCGCCAGCGTCTGGCCGGGGAAAATATCGATCGAGACGTTCTTCAGCACCTTGATGTGACTGCGGCCATAGGCGGCGGTGATGTTCTTGACCGACAGGAACGGGCTCGTGCCAGGCTTCTGCTCCTGGTGTTCGATCTCATGCACCGAAACCAGCGCGTTGGTGTATTCCTGGCGCGGCTCCTTGATGATCTGGCGGGTGCCGCCCCATTCGACCAGCCGGCCGTGGCGCAGCACCATGATCTCGTCCGAGACCTGGGCGACGACGGCAAGGTCGTGAGTGATGTAGAGCGCCGCGACATGCGTGTCGCGGATGGCATCCTTGATCGCCGCCAAGACGTCGATCTGCGTCGTCACGTCGAGCGCCGTGGTCGGCTCGTCGAAGACGATCAGGTCGGGTTCCGAGCACAGCGCCATTGCCGTCATCACGCGCTGCAGCTGACCGCCCGAGACCTGGTGGGGGAAGCGCTCGCCGATGCTTTCGGGGTTCGGCAGGCTGAGCTTCTTGAACAGCGCCACGGCGCGCTTTTCGGCTTCGGCCCGCGTCGCCGTGCCGTGCAGGAGTGCTGCCTCGACCACCTGGTCCATCAGCCTGTGCGCCGGATTGAAGGCGGCTGCCGCCGATTGCGCGACATAGCAGACCTCGCGGCCGCGCAATTTGCGAAATCCTTCGTTGCCGCCCTTCAGGATGTCGCGGCCATTGAGGATGACCTCGCCGCCGGTGATGCGCACGCCGCCGCGGCCGTAGCCCATCGACGACAGGCCGATGGTCGATTTGCCGGCGCCGGACTCGCCGATCAGGCCAAGCACCTTGCCCTTCTCCAGCGTCAGCGAGACATCGTGCACCAGCACGATGTTCTTCGGCGCCTCACCCGGCGGGTATACCGTGGCCTCGATGCGCAGATTGCGAATGTCGAGCAGCACGCCGGACTTCGGTTGCCCGGGCTTCGGTTGCCCGGGCTTCGGTTGCTTGTCAGCCATTACCCGCGTCCTCCCTTCAGGCTTGTCGTGCGGTTGAGCACCCAGTCGGCGACGAGATTGACGGAAATCGCCAGCGCTGCGATCGCCGCCGCCGGAATGAGGGCGGCGCCTATGCCGAAGACGATGCCGTCCTTGTTTTCCTTGACCATGCCGCCCCAATCGGCGCTAGGCGGCTGCACGCCAAGGCCGAGGAAGGACAGCGTCGACAGGAACAGTACGGCATAGATGAAGCGCAGGCCGAGTTCCGAAACCAGCGGCGACAGCGCATTGGGCAGGATCTCGCGGAAGATGATCCAGCCGCTGCCTTCGCCGCGCAATTTGGCCGCCTCGACATAATCCATGACGTTGATGTCGACGGCGACCGCCCTCGACAGGCGGTAGACGCGGGTCGAATCCAGAACGCCCATGACCAGGATCAGCGTCACCAGATTGGATGGCAGCACCGACAGCACGACAAGGGCCATGATCAATGTCGGGATCGACATCAGGAGATCGACGAGACGCGACAGAAGCGTGTCGAACCAGCCGCCGAACACCGCGGCCGAGAAGCCGAGGATGGCACCGAGCGAGAACGACAGCGCGGTCGCCAGCACCGCGATGAACAGGGTGATTCGGGCGCCGTAGATCATGCGCGACATCAGATCGCGGCCGAGATTGTCGGTGCCCAGCCAATGCGCCGCCGACATCGGTTCCCAAGGGACGTCGCTGACGATCTCGGCATTGCCATGCGGCGCGATCCACGGCGCAAAAATTGCTGCCAGCACGAACAGCGCCGTCAGCACGATGCCGACCAATGCCGGGATGGGGATGCGTTTGATGACGAGCATACCCGCCCCCCTCATTTCGGATGTCTGAGGCGCGGATTGGCGATGATCGCCGCTATGTCCGCGATGATGTTCAGGCTGATGTAGACGGCGGCGAAGATCAGCCCGACCGCCTGCACCACCGGCACGTCACGCTTGGTGACGTGGTCGACGAGGTATTGGCCCATGCCTGGATAGACAAAGATAACTTCGACCACGACGACGCCGACGATCAGGTAAGCGAGATTGAGCATCACGACGTTGATGATCGGCGCAATGGCATTGGGGAAGGCATGCCTGCGGATGACCGCGAAGGCCGAAAGCCCCTTGAGTTCGGCGGTTTCGACATAGGCCGACTGCATGACATTGAGGATCGCGGCGCGCGTCATGCGCATCATATGGGCTAGCACCACCAGGGTCAGCGCCGCCGCCGGCAGTGCGATGGCCTGAATGCGTTCGCCGAAAGGCATCCCGTCATAGACAGTGGAAATGGCGGGAAACCATTGATGTTGCACCGCGAAGAAAAAGACGAGCACATAGCCGACGAAGAATTCCGGGAAGGACGTCGAGGCCAGCGCCAGTCCCGAGATCAGCTTGTCGACCCAGCCATTGCGGTAGCGCACCGCGATCAGCCCGAGGATGATCGCCAGCGGCACCGCGACGACCGCCGCCCAGAAGGCGAGGAACAGCGTGTTCCACAGCCTTCCCTTGATAGAGGTTGCGATATCCTGACCGCTCGACATCGCCGTGCCGAGATCACCGGTCAGAATGCCGCCGAGCCAGCGAAAATAACGGATGTAAGCGGGATCATGGAGGCCGAGCTGCTCGCGCAGATTGGCGAGCGACTCCGGTGTCGCCGACTGTCCTAGGATGGCTTGCGCGACGTCGCCGGGCAGGATCTGGGTGCCGGCGAAGATCAGGACCGAAACGGCCAACAGCAGCAGAATGCCCAGCGCAATGCGCTGGGCCACCAGTTTCACGATGGGTGAGGACATATCCGCAAGGCCGGGCTCAGGCTTCGAGCCAGCACTTCGCCAGAGCATATCCGTTCATCAACTCCTGATGCGGATCATCCACCCACCCGGCAACCTTGGCGCCCGTCGCGTCGATAAACTGATTGAACATCGGCAGGATCAGGCCGCCCTCGTCGCGCACCATCACAGCCATGTCGTGGTACATTGCCTTGCGCTTGGCCTCGTCGAGCTCGGCGCGAGCCGCCAGCACCATCTTGTCGAAATCCGGACGCTTGAACCGTGTGTCGTTCCAGTCGGCCGTCGACAGATAGGCAGTCGAGTACATCTGGTCCTGCGTCGACCGGCCGCCCCAGTAGGAGGCGCAGAAGGGCTGCTTGTTCCAGACTTCCGACCAATAGCCGTCGCCCGGCTCGCGCTTGATCTCCAGCGTGATGCCGGCCTTGGCAGCACTCTGCTGGAACAGCTGTGCAGCATCGACGGCACCGGGGAAGGCGACGTCCGACGTCCGGAGCAGGACGGCACCGTCATGGCCCGACTTCTTGTAGTGGAACTTGGCCTTGTCGGGATCGTATTTGCGCTGCTCGATTTCGGTGAATAGCGGGTACGATGCATTGATCGGGAAGTCGTTGCCGAGCGAGCCATAGCCACGCAGCACCTTGTTCAGCATCTCCTCGCGGTCGATCGCCAGCTTCAACGCCATCCGCAAATCGTTGTTGTCGAACGGCGCGGTGTTGCAGTGCATGATGAAGACGTAGTGGCCGGGTCCCGAATGGTTGCGGATGGTGACGCCGGGCACGCGCTTGATCAGATCGACGATCTTCGGCTCGACGCGGTTGATCATGTGGACCTGGCCGCCCTGCAGGGCGGCCGTGCGCGCCGTGGCGTCGTTGATGACGATGATCTCTATCTGGTCGGCATGGCCCATCTTGTCGCCCTGCCAATAATTGGCGAAGCGCTCGCCGCCATGGCGCACGCCGGGCTCGTTGGTGGTGACCTTGTAAGGACCCGCCGAGATGCCGGCATCGGCCTTGTCCTTGCCGCCATTCGGCTGAATGATCAGGTGATAGTCGCTAAGCAGGTAGGGCAGGTCGGCATTCGGCTCCTTCAGCGTCAGCACCACTTCCTTGCCGCTGGCCTTGATGCTCTCGATGCCTTTCATATAACCGAGCGCACCGGACTTTGACTTCTCGTCCGAATGGCGTTCGAGGGTGGCGGCCACGTCCTCTGCGGTCACCTTCTTGCCGTTGTGGAACTCGACGCCATCGCGGATCTTCAGCGTCCAGGTCTTGGCGTCGTCCGACGAGCCGATCTCCTCGGCGATGCGGTTCTCGAGCTTGCCTTCGGGAGACAGTTCGACGATCAGTTCGCCCCACATCTTGCCGAAGGCGAACGGCACCTGCGTCATAAACAGCGCCGGATCGAGGCTGTTGGTGGACTCGCCACCGACCAGGCCGGCCTTGAGCGTGCCGCCCTTGACCGGACCCGCCGCGCGGGAAGCGCTGGATAGCAGCGAATTGGCGATGGTTGCGGTGACGCCAAGCGCTGCTGCCCGGCCGAGAAAATCGCGACGGCTCAGCTTGCCGGACGCAACGCGCCGGCTCAGATATTCCAGTTCGTTCGACATGTTGAGTTCCTCACTCTGCTGGTCCGACCTTATGGTCGTTTTTCTCATTTCTATCGGGAGAATAATGACCGTAAGGGAAAGCGGTAAGCAAGACCGAATGCGACATGCCGTGGCGTAAATCGTGCGTCGCAATTGGACCAATCGCTATAAGCGCTCAAAGCAGTGCGCGCGGGATTTTCTCCTCGAAGTTGCGCTCGAAGACCAGTTTTTCGCCTTCGTAGGCTTCGATTCTGGCGCTAACCACGAAGCTTTGCGCGTCGGACCGCATTTCGGCGAAGGTTTCGGTGCGCACCGACCATCCATTTCGCGACAGCGTCTGGGTCCAATGCGTCTTGCCCGAGGCTGACAGCGGATTGTCGGGATGGATCGCCCATGTCTCTCTGGCGATGCTGCCATTGGCGAGGCCATGCTCCAGGTCGCGCACCTCACCGAAATCGTCGACGATGGAAAGCGTAATCATTCCGGTCTTTTCGTCGCGATCGACATGACGCTCGGAATTGGCGGGCCGAAGCGTCTCCGTTGCCCAGGGCGCAGCACCTTCGGGAGCGGGGAAGGTGACCTCGTCGCCTGTCGCCGGCGGGCGTACCGGCAGCATCAATGTCGCGGCCGACAATTCGAGCCGGACCGGCTCCGGCGACGGCCAGATCATCGGCCAGTAGGCGTTCGAAACGGCAACGCGCAAGCGATGGCCGGCCGGCACGCGATAGGCGCATTGGTCGAGCACCACCCGGGCGCTGACGGTTTCGCCGGGCACCAGCGCTTCGGGAAATTCGTGCGAGTTGCGATGCGTCAGGTTGAGCACGCCGTACGAGATCAGCTCCGATGCCCCGTCCGGATGGACGTCGCACAGCCGAACCGCGATGTTCGCCTGGCGCCGGTCCGACGAGACGCTGACCACAACTTCGGGAGCACCGACAATGTCGACCGTTTCGGTCAGCACCGGCTGGTCGAAGCACACCGACAGCGCATCGTCGGGGCGCTGGTCACCCGGCAGTTCCGGGCCGAAGGTGAAGGGGAAATATTCGCCGCCGGCGAGGCCGCAGCTTTGCGGCGAAGCGACGATAGCGTGGTTGCCTTCAGCGATAAGCTCAACCTCTTGCGTCTTGATGTTGGGTGACGGCCATTCCGATTCAGCGACCCAGCGGCCCGGCCGCTCGGGATGCCAGCGTGCCGGACGCACGCTGTCCATGACATAGGCGCGGTAGGCGGGGTCGGCCTCGACGCCGGTGTCGATGTCCTTCAGCCAGCGGTCCCACCAGCGCAAGGCCTCCTGCAGGAAGCCGATGCGCGGTTCGGGCGCGGCGTAATGCGGGTATTTGTGGATCCACGGGCCGACGATGCCCTTGACCGGCGCCTCGATATTGACGGCGAGATGGGAAATCGTATTGCGATAGCCATCATGCCAGCCGCCGATCGACAGCACCGCGGCATGGATGGCGGAATAGTCCTCGCAGATCGAGCCGCGCCTCCAATAGGCGTCGCGATGCTGGTGCTTCAGCCACAGCGGTGCCAGGAATGGCTGGTTCTCCAGCCTGGTCAGCCACAGGTCGCGCCATCTGTTGTCGCCGGCCAGCAACGGATCCGGCGGCCTTGACGAATAGGACAGCATGGTCGAGGCCCAGCCGAAATTCTCGATCAGCAGGCAGCCGCCCTTGTAGTGGATGTCGTCGGCATAGCGGTCGACCGTCGAACAGAGACTGATGGCCGCCTTCAGCGCCGGCGGCTGCTTAGACGCCACCTGCAGGCAGTTGAAGCCGCCCCACGAAATGCCCATCATGCCGACATTGCCGTTGCACCAGGGCTGGTCCGCCGCCCAGGCGATGACGTCGCAAGCGTCCTGCAATTCCTGCTCGGAATATTCGTCGTCCATCAGCCCTTCGGAATCGCCATTGCCGCGCATGTCGACGCGGATCGAGGCGTAGCCGTGGCCGGCAAAATAGGGATGCGTCAGCTGATCACGATAGATCGTGCCGTCGCGCTTGCGATAGGGCAGGTGTTCGAGGATTGCCGGCACTGGGTCGTCGGCAGCATCGGCCGGCATCCACACCCGCGCCGACAGCCGGCAGCCGTCCGGCATGATGATCCCCATATCCGGAAATTCGACGATCTTTCGGGGGAATTCAGTGACGATTTTCATGCGGGCGAACTCCAGGAGCGCCAGATGATGGAGCCCGTGAGAGCGCGTCATGGGCCAGTCAACGAATTCGGCTGGTCAATCCGCGTCAATTCAGCGGAATGTCGTTTTCGTCCTTGCCGGCCTGATAGGCGCCGGACAATTCGTCATAGCGCGTTGATATTGTGTGGATGCGCGCTTCCAGCCGACCGCGCTCGGGGTCCGGCAGCGAGCGCACCAATTTGCGGATCGAAAAGCTCTTCCAATAGGCATTCTCGGCATTGTAGCCGCCGGGATCGAGGGTGAAGACCTCTTTCAGGATCTTCAAATCGTGCGGGATGTCGAAGCTGTCGCGCGAGTCCTCGTGGCTGAACAGATAGAAGAAATTGTCGAAGCCGGTCCAGGTGATCGCCGACAGACAGAGCGAGCAGGGCTCGTGGGTGGCGAGGAAGATAGCCTCCCTGGTGTCGACGCGCTCGGCTTTCGGCAGTTCGTAGAAGCGCTTCAGGCAGTGCACCTCGCCGTGCCAGAGCGGGTTTTCGGTCTCGTTATTGGTTTCGGCAAGCACCAGCGAGCGGTCGTCCTTGCGCAGGATCGCCGCGCCGAACAACTTGTTGCCATGCGCGACGCCCTCGGCCGTCTTCGGCACGATGTCGTGCTCTATGACATCGAGCAGGCGGTCGATCAGCGAAATGTCGGTCATCACCGGCTCCCATCGGGAAGATGTATCTCGTAGGCGTGCGAGAAATGGCACTCTTCGAGATTGGAGTCGTCGCCGCCACGGTCGACGACCAGGAAGTCCTGCGGCTCGCCGATCGGCGTCAGCACGCCGTGCCACAAATTGCGCGGATAGTTGATGCCTTGCCCGGGCGCGGTGATGAAGGCATGCGGCTCGCCCGGGCCCTCCTCGCCGTCATGGCAGACGACGACCAGGAACGGCCGTGGTGACAGCGGGATGAAGGCCTGGCTGCCAAACGGATGGCGCTCCACCATGGTAAGCTTCAACGGCAGCTCATAGGGCGTGCCACGCACCATCGAGATCAGCACGCGCGCATTCGGCCCTCGTGCTTCCGCGGTGGCGAGGTCATGGTAGCGCTCGGCCTTGCCGCCATTGATCGGATAGTGGTTGTCGCCGCCCATATCGATGACGTCGCCGAATTCGGCGAAATTCTCGCGGGTCAGCGGCCGCGCGACGATGCGGGTCATGGTGTAGGTCTCGCGACGCCGGCGCTGCCAAGCTTGGCGTGGCGGTTGACGTCCTTGTAGAGGAGATAGCGGAATTTGCCTGGCCCGCCGGCATAACAAGCCTGCGGGCAGAAGGCGCGCAGCCACATATAGTCGCCAGCCTCGACCTCGACCCAATCCTGGTTGAGACGATAGACCGCCTTGCCCTCCAGCACATAGAGCCCGTGCTCCATGACATGCGTCTCGGCGAAAGGAATGACCGCGCCCGGCTCGAGCGTGACGATGGTGACATGCATGTCGTGACGCATGTCGGCCGGATCGACGAAGCGCGTGGTCGCCCATCGGCCTTCGGTACCCGGCATCGGCGTCGGCGCGATTTCCTGTTCGTTGACGAAGAACGCTTGCGGCGGCTCGATGCCGTCGACTGCATCATAAGTCTTGCGGATCCAGTGGAAGCGGACGGCGGCGCCGCTTTCATTGTGCACCGTCCACCCACTCGCCGGCGGCAGGAAGGCAAAGCCGCCCGGCATTAAGCTATGTTTCTTGCCGGCAAGCGAAACGCTTAGCTCGCCTTCGACCACGAACAGCGCACCTTCGGCGGCGGCGTCAAGCTCAGGGTGGTCGCTGCCGCCGCCAGGCGCGAGCTCGACGATATATTGCGAAAACGTCTCGGCAAAACCCGACAGCGGCCGCGACAGCACCCAGACGCGTGTCCCATCCCAGAACGGCAAGGCGCTGGTGACGATGTCCTGCATCACGCCCTTGGGGATGACGGCATAGGCCTGTGTGAACACAGCGCGGCCGGTCAGCAATTCGCTCTGGCCGGGATGTCCGCCCTGCGGCGCATAATAGGTTCGCTCGGCCATTTTCATCATATCCATAAATTCAAGCCTGTTGCGGAAGCCAGGGCCTATCGCGGCAGCCAAAGCCTATTGCGGAAGCATGTCCTTGAGACGAAGCAGCGCGATGCGCTCGACCTGTCTGCAGGCGGTTTCGAATTCGACATCGTGGCTGTTGCCAATACGCGCCTCGAACTCGGCCAGGATCTCCCCCTTGGTCTTGCCTTTCACCGCAATAATGAAGGGGAAACCGAAACTGGTGACGTAGGCGGCATTGAGTTTTGCGAACAGCTCGCGCTCCTTGTCGGTCAGCGCGTCGAGGCCGGCCGAAGCCTGTTCCCTCGAGGATTCCGCCGTCAGCCGCTTGGCCTGCGCCAGTTTTCCGGCAAGGTCGGGGTGGGCATTGAGCACGGAAAGCCGCTCGGCCTCGCTTGCCGCGCGAAAGACGCGGCAGAGCGCATTGTGCAGGCCGCCGGCACTGTCATGCGCCGGGCCGAGCTCCAGCTCATAAGCGCGCTCGGCAATCCACGGCGAATGCTCGAACACGCCGCCAAATGTATGGACGAAGGCCTCGAATTCCATTTTCGACGGGCGCAGCGCCGGCAACCGGAACGGATGCGTCTCCTGCCAATGTTTTGCGATGTCGATGCGCCGTGCCAGCCAGACCTTGTCGTGTGATTTGACGTAGTCGATGAAGCGCTTCAGTGCCGCGACCCGGCCCGGCCGGCCGACGAGGCGGCAGTGCAGGCCGATGTTCATCATGCGCGGCCGTCCTGCCTTGCCCTCGGCATAGAGCGTATCGAAACTATCCTTGAGATAGGCAAAGAATTGGTCGCCCGAGTTGAAGCCTTGCGGCGTGGCAAAGCGCATGTCGTTGGCGTCGAGCGTATAGGGGATGACCAGCTGCGGCTTCGCCGACCCGTCCGGTGCCGCATGCTCGAACCAGTAGGGCAGTTCGTCGTCATAGGTGTCCGACACATAATCGAAGCCGCCCTCTTCCGCCGCCAGCCGCACCGTGTTGATCGAGGTGCGGCCGGTGTACCAGCCGGTCGGCCGCGCCCCTGTCACCTCATAATGCAGCCGGATCGCCGCCTCCATGTCGCGGCGCTCGTCTTCTGGCGCATGGTCGCGGTAGTCGATCCATTTCAGCCCGTGCGAAGCGATCTCCCAGCCGGCCTCCTGCATCGCCGCAACCTGGTCGGGCGAACGCGCCAGGGCCGTGGCGACGCCATAGCAGGTGACCGGCACTTGCGCCGCGCTGAATAGGCGCAGCAATCGCCAGAAGCCCGCTCGGGCGCCGTATTCGTAGATCGATTCCATGTTCCAGTGGCGCTGGCCGGGCCAGGGCGCGGCGCCGACGATCTCCGACAGGAAAGCCTCCGAAGCCTTGTCGCCGTGCAGGACGCAATTCTCGCCGCCCTCTTCGTAATTGACGACGAACTGCACCGCGACATGCGCCCCGCCGGGCCATTTCGGATCCGGCGGATTGGCTCCGTAGCCGCGCATGTCTCGTTCGTAACGCATTCTCGCTCCTGCCGGAAATTGTGATCAGGATAGTCGAAAGGAGTGCCTGCGCATTCCCCCGAAATTTTTGAAAGTGTTTTTGTCGCGGTCCGCTCGACCGGGACTTATGCATCGCCTTTAATTGGCGCACAATTCATGAATAGTGTTCGACTGTGCAGGGAATGGAGCAGCCAGTGGCGGAAACGTCGAAAGCCGAAGGCGGGCGCCTGACGACCCACGTCCTCGACACTGCGGCCGGTAAACCGGCGGCCGGTCTGTCGATCGAGCTCTATCATCTTGACGGTCAGGCCCGGACGCATCTGAAAACGGTCGTCACCAATGATGACGGCCGTTGCGATGCTCCGCTGCTTGCCGGCGCGGAATTCCGTACCGGCGAATACGAGCTGGTCTTTGCGGCTGGCGATTATCTGCGCCGGCAAGGGACAAAACTGCCGGAACCGGCCTTCCTCGACCATGTGCCGATCCGCTTCGGTATGGCCGAGCCGATGCACTATCATGTGCCGCTGCTCATGTCGCCTTACGGCTATTCGACTTACCGGGGAAGCTGAGATGGCCGGGATCAAGACACGCAACGAAATCCGCTTCATCCTCAATGGCGAGGACGTCGCGCTCGGCACGGTCGCGCCCGACCAGACACTGCTCGACTGGCTGCGGCTCGACCGCTCGCTGCGCGGCACCAAGGAAGGTTGCGCCGAGGGCGACTGTGGCGCCTGCACGGTGCTGGTCGGCAGGCTCTCCGGTGGAACACTGGTCTATGAAAGCGTCAATGCCTGCATCCGCTTCCTTGGCTCGCTAGACGGCACGCATGTAGTGACCGTCGAGCATCTGCGCGGCGACGCAGGAAAACTGCATCCCGTGCAGCAGGCGATGGTCGATTTCCACGGCTCGCAATGCGGCTTCTGCACACCGGGTTTCGTCATGTCGCTTTATGCTCTGTGGATGCGGACGCCGGAGCCGTCGGACGCCGCCATCGAAAAGGCGCTGCAAGGCAATCTCTGCCGCTGCACCGGCTACGAGGCGATCATGCGCGCCGCACGTGCCATCTCCAGCTACGGCCCGGCGGCAAAGGATCCGCTGGCGGCGGAGCGCAAGTCAGTCACGGCCAAGCTCGAAGCGATGAAGGACGGTTCGCGCATCGAGATCGGCTCCGGCAGCATGCGGCTGATCGTGCCGGCCAATGCCGACGATCTGGCCAGCGTGCTGGTCAAGGAGCCGGCAGCCACTATCGTCGCGGGTTCGACCGATGTCGGCCTTTGGGTGACCAAGCACATGCGCGATATTGCGCCGGCGATTTTCATCGGCAATCTCGATGGTCTGTGCGGGATTTCCGAGAACAAGGGCGTCATCTCGATCGGCGCCGGTGTCACCTATAGCGAAGCCTTCTCGATGCTGGCGAAACGCATCCCGGCGCTCGGCCCGCTGTTCGATCGCATCGGCGGCGATCAGGTGCGCAACATGGGCACCATCGGCGGCAATATCGCCAACGGTTCGCCGATCGGCGACACGCCGCCGCCGCTGATCGCACTCGGTGCCCGCCTGACGCTGCGCCGCGGCGACAAGCGGCGGACGATCCCGCTCGAGGAGTTTTTCATCGCCTATGGCCGACAGGACCGGCAGCCCGGCGAATTCGTCGAGGCCGTGCATGTCCCGGTGCCAGGTAGCGAGACGAAATTTGCCGTCTACAAGATCACCAAGCGCCGCGACGAAGACATCACAGCAGCGCTAGGGGCGTTTACCCTGAAGCTCGCCGCGGATGACACGGTGGCGGATGTGCGCATCGCCTACGGCGGCATGGCGGCAACGCCGAAGCGAGCCTTTGGCGTGGAAAAGGCATTGCTTGGCAAGCCGTGGACGGAAGCGACGGTCGAGGCGGCGATGGCCGCGTACGCCGGCGATTTCACGCCGCTGACCGACATGCGGGCAAGCGCCGAATACCGGGCGCTGGCGGCGCGCAACCTGCTGCTGCGCTTCTTTGCCGAAACCACCGGCACCCGGGCGCCGATCCAGGTATCACGGCACGAGGCGGCATGATGAACAAGCACGCCACGCCAAACCTGAAGGCAAAAAAAATCGCCGGCGGCGTCGCCACCGACCAGCGCCATGATTCCGCGCACAAGCATGTCAGTGGCACGGCCGTCTATATCGACGACATGCCGGAACCGGCCGGCACGCTGCATGGCTGCCTTGGGCTTTCGACGGCGACGCATGCCACCATCACCAGCATGGACCTTTCGGCGGTGCGCGCCGCACCCGGCGTCATCGACGTGCTGACGGCGAGCGACGTGCCAGGCGAGAACGACATTTCGCCGACCGGCCGTCACGACGAGCCGGTGCTGGCCGACGGCAAGGTGCAATTCTTTGGCCAGCCGATCTTCTGCGTCATTGCCGAAACCCGCGAGCAGGCGCGCCGTGCAACGAGGCTGGCCAAGGTCGAATACAAGGAATTGCCGTTCGTCGCCGATGTCGGTGAGCTCGATCCACGGATGGATAAGCTGGTCACGCCGCCGCTGACGCTGAAGCGCGGTGATGCAGCGGCTGCGATCAAGGCGGCGCCGCGCCGGCTGAAGGGAAAGATGCGCATAGGCGGCCAGGAGCATTTCTATCTCGAAGGCCATATCGCCTTGGCCATCCCTGGCGAGGACCACGACGTCACCATCTATTCCTCGACCCAGCACCCGAGCGAAATCCAGCACATGGTCAGCCACGCGCTCGGTGTTCCGAGCCACGCGGTGACGGTGGAAATCCGCCGGATGGGCGGCGCTTTCGGCGGTAAGGAAACGCAAGGCAATCAGTTTGCGGCATTGGCCGCTATCGCCGCGAAGAAACATCATCGGGCCGTGAAAATCCGGCCCGACCGCGACGACGACATGATCGCCACCGGCAAACGCCACGATTTCCTCGTCGACTACGAGGTCGGCTTCGACGACGAGGGCAATATTCTGGGCGTCGATTTCATGTTCGCGGCGCGCTGCGGCTTCTCGGCCGACCTCTCCGGCCCGGTCACCGACCGCGCGCTGTTCCATTGCGACAACACCTATTTCTGGCCGGCGGTGCACGCGCAATCGGCGCCGCTCTACACCAATACGGTATCGAACACCGCCTTTCGCGGCTTCGGCGGCCCGCAAGGCATGGTCGGCGCCGAGCGCGTCATCGACGAAGTTGCGTTTGCCCTCGGCAAGGACCCGCTCGAAATCCGCAAAAAGAATTTCTACGGCACCAGCGACCGAAACATCACGCCCTATCACCAGACGGTCGAGGACAACGTCATCCACCGCATCGTCGCCGAGCTGGAGGCGAGTTCCGACTATGCGAGGCGCCGCCGCACCATCGATGCTTTCAATGCCAACAGCCGCTTCATCAAGCGCGGACTGGCGCTGACGCCGGTCAAGTTCGGCATCTCGTTCACCGCCACCCACTACAACCAGGCCGGCGCGCTGGTGCATGTCTATACCGATGGTTCGGTGCATCTGAACCACGGCGGCACCGAGATGGGGCAGGGCCTCTATGTCAAGGTGGCGCAGGTCGTGGCGGAAGAGTTCCAGATCGACCTCGATCAGGTCAAGATCACCGCGACGACGACCGGCAAGGTGCCGAACACCTCGGCCACCGCCGCGTCTTCCGGCTCCGATCTCAACGGCATGGCGGCGCAGAATGCCGCCCGCCAGATCAAGGACCGGTTGATCAATTTTGCCGTCGAGAGATACCAGGTGCCGCGGGACCAGGTGCTGTTCTTGCCCAACCGCGTGCGCATCGGCAACCAGGAGATCGCCTTCGCCGATCTCGTCAGGCAGGCCTATATGGCGCGCATCCAGCTTTCGGCGGCGGGTTTCTACAAGACGCCGAAAATCCATTGGGACCGCGACAAGGGCGAGGGCCATCCCTTCTACTATTTCGCCTATGGCGCCGCGTGCTCGGAAGTCTCGGTCGATACGCTGACCGGCGAATATGTCGTCGAGCGCACCGACATCCTGCACGAAACCGGCCGCTCGCTGAACCGCGCCATCGACCTCGGCCAGATCGAGGGCGGCTTCATCCAGGGCATGGGCTGGCTGACGACGGAGGAACTGTGGTGGGACGACAAGGGGCGGCTGCGCACCCATGCGCCATCGACCTACAAGATCCCGCTCGCGTCGGACCGGCCGAAGATTTTTAATGTGACTTTGGCCGACTGGGCGCAAGCAGGCGAGCCGACGGTGCACCGCTCCAAGGCGGTCGGCGAGCCGCCCTTTCCGCTCGCAATGTCGGTGCTGCATGCGCTGTCGGACGCAGTTGCGAGCGTTGCCAGCCACAAGATCTGCCCGCGCCTCGACCCGCCGGCCACGCCGGAGCGTGTGCTGATGGCGATCGAACGGCTGAAGCGGGAAGCCAAAACCGGCACTTGAATCCCGGAAAACGTGCAATTCAGGCCGAAAAACTCTATATTTCCCGATAGGGAACGCAAATGATGAACGCGAAAGTGCAGAGCCTGAAAGCCTTTCTTGCCGGCGCCGGCCGGGTCGCCTTCGTTGAGGTGGCCCGGACAAAAGGTTCGACGCCGCGCGAGACGGGTGCCTTCATGCTCGTCTCAGGATCGGCCACTTTCGGTACGATCGGCGGCGGCCAGCTCGAATACATGGCGATCGACAAAGCGCGACAGATGCTTTTCTCCCCCCTTGAGGGGGAGATGGCCGCGGAGCGGCCAGAGGGGGTCGTCTCAGAAGGTACCGCCAGCGCGTCGAGCACTGCCGCGGCGACCCCACCCGGCGGCTTCGCCGCCACCCTCCCCTCAAGGGGGAGGGATATCCGCGCCACCCTCGACATCGCGCTCGGCCCGGACATCGGGCAGTGCTGCGGCGGCAGGGTCGAGCTGCTGATCCAGCTAGTCGACCCCGCGCTTGAAGCCAAGCTGGTTGCGGCGGCGGAAACCGAGGAAGCGCAGCGACCGCATGTCTACATCCTCGGGGGCGGCCATGTCGGCCAGGCGCTGGCCTCCGCGATGGCCTTGCTGCCGGTGCATGTCGTCGTTGTCGAGACGCGAGCCGAGGCGCTCAAAGGCATGCCGGAAGCGGTCGAAACCAAGCTGACGCCGATGCCTGAGGCGATGGTGCGCGAAGCCCCGGCTGGATCCGCCTTCGTCGTCCTTACACATGACCACGCGCTGGACTTCCTGATCGTCGCCGAGGCTCTGAAACGCCGGGATGCCGCCTATGTCGGCATGATCGGCTCCAGAACCAAGAAGGCGACGTTCCGGAACTGGTTCCTGAAATCGGCGGACGGAAGCGAGGCGGAATTTGCCCACCTCGTCTCGCCGATCGGCGGCGATGCCGTTAAGGACAAGCGCCCGCAGGTGATCGCCGCACTCGCCGTAGCCGAGATTATGACAGCGTTGGCCGGCCATGCGGCGGCACCGTCCGCTCAGTCCAAAGCCTCTCACCGCAAGGCGATGGCTGGCTGACGTTTTGGCTATTCCTTCTCCTGCGTGTGCGCCTCAAGGAACCACAGCAATTTGTCGAGCGAGCGCGAATAGGCGGTGAAGATGTCGGCGGTATCGGCGTCGCCCGCGCCAGCCGCTTCGTCGATCGCGGCGCGTGCCCGCTTGGCGGTCGCGGCATAGCGGTCGATCAGCGCCGCCAGATGGTCTCGGGTCTTGTGGATGTCGGTCGGATAGGCCTCCAGCATAGTCGCCTTCGACACCTCCTGCGAGGTGCCGAGCGCCGTGCCGCCGAGCTGTACGGCGCGCTCGGCAATGGTGTCGACATGGCCGTCGATCTCCTCGCGGAACGTGTCGAGCATCTCGTGGATGGCGATGAATTGCGGTCCCTTGACGTTCCAGTGCGCCTGCTTGGTGATCAAGGCCAGATCGATGGCGTCGGCGAGGCGGGCATTGAGAAGATCGATACACTCTTTCTTGGCATTGGATTGCAGGTCATTGCGGGTGGCGATGGCATCCATGATCGGCTCCTGTGGCGGTTGCGTCCGCGTGGTTTGAAAAGAGGGCGAAGTTTGGGATGGTCAATCGAATATGCGCGCAGACGCCTCATCGCCGCGGCACAGCATCCCAAAACGGCGATCTCCGACTTTCGTTCCGCTCGTCGTTTTACGCCGGCGTTTTCAAGCCCAGATGGTCGCGCAGCGTGCTACCTTCATAATCCTTCCGGAAAAGCCCGCGCCGCTGCAGCTCCGGCACGACAAGCGTGGCAAAGGCTTCGAGTTCGCCGGGAAAATAGGATGGCATGACGTTGAAACCGTCTGCCGCGCCGCCCTCGAAGCGTGCCTCGAGCTGGTCGGCGATCTGGGCCGGAGTTCCGACGACGCGCCAATGACCGCGCGCGCCGGCGAAATGACGGGCAAGCTGGCGAATGGACAGCTTGTCGCGGCGGGATTGCTCGATGACGAGCGCCTGCCGGCTCTGCATGCCTTCGCTGGCCGGCAGCTCGGGCAGCGGTCCGTCGATGGGATAGCGCGCGAGATCGGATATGCTGAGATAGCTGGAAAGCAGCGCGACGCCGACATCGTCCGGTATCAGCTCCTGCAGTTCATCATGTTTTGCCCGGGCTTCCGCTTCGCTTGCCGCGACGACCGGCGCGACGCCGGGCATGATCTTGACGTCCTCCGGCTCGCGCCCATGGGGCGCCAGCCGTCCCTTGAGGTCGTCGTAGAAGGCCTTTGCCTCCTCGAATGTTTGCGCCGCAGTGAACACCACATCGGCGGTCCGGGCGGCGAGATCGCGGCCCTCGTCCGACGCTCCTGCCTGAACCATGACCGGCGCACCTTGTGGCGAGCGCGGCAGATCGAGCGGGTCGCGCACCGAAAAACTTCTGCCTTCGTGTCCACCCTGGCCTCGCCAAAGGCCGGTAACCACGGCAGCGAATTCGCGCGCGCGTTCGTAGCGGTCCGCATGTGGGCGCAGTCCGGTCGAGCCGAAATTGGCGGCCTCGATCTGGCTCGCCGAAGTGACGAGGTTCCAGCCGGCTCGGCCACCGCTCAGATGGTCGAGCGACAGGAAGGTCCGCGCCAGTCCGTAAGGCTCGTTATAGCTCGTCGACGCCGTGGAGACGAGGCCGATGCGCTCCGTCTGGACGGCGAGCGCGGCAAGCAGGCTTATCGGCTCGAAGCCGATCGAGCGCGACGTTTGGCTGGCGATGTTGACATTGGCCTCGCGCACGCCGGCGGCGTCCTCGCAGAAGATCATGTCGAACTTGGCTGCTTCCGCCGTCCGCGCCAACTGGACGTAATGGTCGATGTCGATGCCGGCCGTGACATGCGCCTGCGGATGGCGCCAGGCGGCGATGTGGTGGCCTGTCGCCCACAGGAAGGCGCCGAGCTTCATCTGGCCTCGACCGGCGCTCATTGCCGATCCTCCCCTGCAAGCCCGAGATGGGCGCGCAGTGTCGCCGCGCTGTAGCCGGACCGGACAAGGCCGCGGCGGCGAAGCTCCGGCAGCACGAGACCGACGAAATCGTCGAGCGCCGATGTGAAGGGCATGGCGATGTTGAAACCGTCGCAGGCTTTCGAGCGAAAGCACTCTTCGAGCCTGTCCGCAAACAGGTCCGGCGCGGCGGTTATTTCGGCGCTGACGGTAACGTTCATCAGCACTTTCAGCGCCTCCGGACTGCGCCCGAAGGCAAGCGCACGGCGCTTCAGATCGCCAGCCTTCGCCGGCTCGATCGATGGCTCATCCAGCAGGACGACATCGGCGGTGCGGGCGGCGATATCCGTGTCGGGCTCGGACAGGCCGGACATGACCAGCATCGGCGTGTCCTGCGGCGACCGCGCCACGTTGAGCGGCCCGCGCACGGAAAAATATTCGCCCTTGTGGTCGAGAAGGTGCATCTTCTCGGGATCGAAGAAGCGGCCGCCAACTTTGTCGAACAGCAGCGCGTCTGCGTCCCAGCCTTTCCACAAGCCTTGCACGATGCCGATGAATTCCTCGGCGCGCAGGCGGAAATCGTCGCCGGAAAACCCTTCCGGCCGGCTGAAATTGGCCGCCTCGCGCGGTTCGGGCATCATGCTCGCGTTCCAGCCGGCGCGGCCATGGCTGATGATATCGAGCGAGGCGAAACGGCGCGCGAGATTATAGGGCTGGTGGGCGACCGTCGACGCCGCGGCGGCAAGGCCGATCCTGCTTGTCACCGTCGCCAGCGCCGCCACCAAGGTCGTTGCTTCGAAGCGCATTTGCCGGTTCGGCCCGCCTGCAACCGGTGCGGAATCGCCGAGCAACACCATGTCCAGGCCGGCCGCTTCGGCTTCTTGCACGAACCGCGTCAGCAGACTGAAGTCCGGGCCGGCGTCGGGCGGATGGGAAGGAGCGGCTTCCGGAGACAGTGAAACGGCGAGACACATTGTGGCGCCGTTGGCCATCGCTTTTCCCTGTTGAGCGAGATTCCTTGAGAATTATCTCGCCGGCTGGACGGAAAGCAACCGGCCAGCCGGCGATCATTTGCCGGCCAGAATATCCCTGATCAGCCGCTGGCAGCGCTCGGCCATGAAATCGAGCAGCAGCCGCACCTTCGGATCCTGCAGCTTCTTATGAGGGTAGACGGCGGCGAACTGCACCGGCGTCGGCGGCGTGTTGCTCAGGATCACCTTCAGCCGCTGGTCGCGGATAAACGGCTCGACCTCGAAGCGCGGCTTGTTGATGATGCCGCGGCCGGACAGCGCCCAGCCGGTCAGCACGTCGCCATCATCGGTATCGTAGGGGCCGTGCACCTCGAATTTTTGCGGTCCGTTCGGCGTCTGCAGCGTCCAGACATATTCGCGCGCGCCGGAATAGCGCAGCATCAGGCAATCGTGCTTCTTGCCGATCAACTCCTGCGGCTCGGTAGGCTCGCCGCGCGCTTCCAGATATTGCGGAGCCGCCACCAGAACGCGTTCGCATTCCATGATGCCGCGCATCCTGAGGCTGGAATCCTCGATGATGCCCAGCCGGAAGGCAACGTCGATGCCTTCCTTCATGATATCGACATTGTGATCGGAAAGCCGGAGCCGCACCTCGATATCGGGGTACCTGTCGTGGAAATCCGGGATTCCGGATGCTACCAGCCGCCGCCCGAGGCCGAGCGGCGCTGTCACCTTTATGGTGCCGCGCGGCTGCCCGGATAACGCGCTGACCGCAGCTTCGGCCTCGGTGACCGCCTCCAGCACCTGCTTGGCGCCGGAGTAGAACACCGTGCCGTGCTCGGTCGGCATCAACTGCCGCGTCGTGCGGTTGAACAGCCTGACGCCCAGGTGCTTCTCGAGCTCCTTGATCCGATTGGAAGCGACCGCCGGCGAAATGCGCATGTCGCGCCCAGCCGCCGATAAATTGCCGAGCTCGACGACGCGAACGAAAACGGCGATGTTGTCGAGATAGGCCATGCGGCTTCCGTGGCTCTCATGTGGCTGCGTATGATCAGCCTAGTATTTTCCAATTTTTTTTGAAAGTCATCGTGCAGCTCGGCCCTTTCCGTTTGCGCTCCAGTCCGTAAAGTCAGTGGATCGGCAGGGACGATTTCTTTCATGATGGATTTCGCGATATTCTGGGATTGGCTGAGTTTCGCCGTGCGCTGGCTGCACGTCGTCACCGGTATCGCTTGGATTGGATCGTCGTTTTATTTCGTCGCGCTCGATCTCGGGCTGCGCCAGCGTCCGGGCATGCCTGCCGGAGCCTTCGGCGAGGAATGGCAGGTGCATGGCGGCGGCTTCTACCATGTGCAGAAATATCTGGTGGCGCCGGCTGAGATGCCCGAGCATCTGACCTGGTTCAAGTGGGAATCCTACGCCACCTGGCTGTCGGGCTTCGCCATGCTGTGCGTCGTCTACTATGCCGGTGCGGACCTGTTCCTGATCGATCCGAATGTGCTTGCCATGTCGGTGCCTACAGGCATCTTGCTGTCGCTGGCGACGATCGGCGTCGGCTGGGTGGTCTACGATCTCTTGTGCCGTTCGCCGCTCGGCAACAGCGACACCGGCCTGATGCTGGTGCTGTATGGGGTGCTGGTATTCATGGCCTGGGGACTGACCCACCTGTTCACCGGCCGCGCCGCCTTCCTGCATCTCGGCGCCATCACCGCGACGATCATGTCGGCCAACGTTTTCATGGTCATCATCCCCAACCAGAAGATCGTCGTCGCCGACCTGATCGCCGGCCGTAAGCCCGATCCGAAATACGGCAAGATCGCCAAGCAGCGCTCGCTGCACAACAATTACCTGACGCTGCCGGTTTTGTTCCTGATGCTGTCGAACCATTATCCGCTGGCGTTCGGGACAGAGTTCAACTGGGTCATCGCCTCGCTGGTGTTCATCATCGGCGTGCTGATCCGGCACTATTTCAACACCAGGCATGCGCGCAAAGGCAATCCGACCTGGACCTGGCTGGCGGCCGCCGTCCTGTTCGTCGTCATCATCTGGCTGTCGACGGCACCGAAGCTGCTGACCGGCGAGGTGAAGGCCTCGTCGGCTGCACAGGTCTACGTCGCCTCGGCGCATTTTCCCGCCGTGCGCGATACGGTGCTTGGCCGCTGTTCGATGTGCCACGCGGCGGAGCCGTCCTACGCGGGCATTTACCACGCGCCTAAGGGCGTGATGCTCGATACCGATGCCGGCATCGCCGAGCACGCCGGCGAGATTTACCTGCAGGCTGGCCGCAGCCACGCCATGCCGCCCGCCAACGTCACCCAGATCACCGACGAGGAACGGGCACTGCTGGTGGCATGGTTCGAAGGCGCAAGGAAATGACCGGCACGCTCCTGCGCGGCCGTACGCTGTCGTTTTTGCGCTGGCCCGAAACCATCGACGACCATTCCGCCTGGCGTTACGAGCAAGATGGCGGCCTGCTGATGCGCGACGGCAGGATCGTTGCCGCGGGCGCCTATGCCGAGGTCGAGAAAAAGGCGGGCGAGGGAACAAAAAAAATCGACCACAGGCCGCATCTGCTGCTGCCCGGGTTCATCGATGCGCACGCGCATTTTCCGCAGATGCAGGTCATCGCTTCCTTCGGCGCCGAGCTGCTCGACTGGCTGAACACCTACACTTTTCCGGAAGAGACAAAATTCCAGAACGCCCAGCATGGCCGCCGTATCGCCAGGCTGTTCCTGGATGAAGTATTGCGGCATGGCACCACGACAGTCGCGGCATATTGCTCGGTACACAAGGAATCTGCCGAAGCGTTCTTCGCCGAGTCGCACGACCGCAACATGCTCAACATCGCCGGCAAGGTGATGATGGACCGCAACGCGCCGGACGGCGTGCTCGACACGCCGCAATCGGGCTATGACGACAGCAAGGCGTTGATCGATGAGTGGCACGGCAAGGGACGCCAGCACTATGCCATCACGCCGCGCTTCGCCATCACCTCGTCGCCCGAGCAATTGGAGATGGCGGGCGCGCTCTGCCGCGAATATCCTGATCTGCACATGCAGACGCATCTGTCGGAAAACCACGCCGAGATCGCCTTCACGCAGCAATTGTACCCGCAGACGCGGGACTACACCGATATCTACGAACACTATGGGCTGCTCGGGCGCAGAAGCCTGTTCGGCCATTGCATCCACCTGTCGGAACGCGAGGCGGATGCGCTTTCGGATAGCGGCTCGGTGGCGGTGTTCTGCCCGACCTCCAACCTGTTTCTCGGCTCGGGCCTGTTCGATTATCAGCGCTATAGCCGCCGCGAGAAGCCGCTTCGCATCGCCGCCGCCACCGATGTCGGCGGTGGCACCAACTATTCGATGCTGCGCACCATGGACGAGGGCTACAAGGTGATCGCGCTGAACGGCGAGAAGCTCAATCCGTTCCAGTCGTTCTGGCAATTGACCCGCGGCAATGCCGAGGCGCTGTCGCTTGCGGAAAAGATCGGCACCCTGGAGGAAGGCAGCGACGCCGATATCATCGTGCTCGACGCCCGCGCCACGCCGGCGATGCGGCTGCGGGTGGAGACGGCGGACACGCTCGCCGAGGAATTGTTTCTGCTGCAGACGCTCGGCGACGACCGCGCCGTGCGCGAGGTCTATGTCGCCGGCCGGGCGGCCAAGGCGGATATAGCGGTTTAGCCGTCGTATGCGGCCGGCTTGACCGGGCGGCAGCCATCCGCCAAAGCAACAGGCGAGATCGACAGGGGAACGACATGGCCGTTGCGGACGACATCGCTCTGATCAAGAAACAGGAAGCCACGCTTGTCTTTTCGGCCTTCGATGAAGCCGTCGCTTTCGAGATCGGCTCGGCGATCCGCGACCGGGCTCTCGAGGAAAACCTGCCGATCATCGTCGATATCAGAACTTTCGACCGGCCGCTGTTCTATGCGGCAATGCCCGGCTCGAACGCCTCCAATCCGGACTGGGCGCGGCGCAAGATCAACGTCGTGCGGCGGTTCTTGAAAAGCACCTACCGCATTGTGCTGGAGCAGCAGCGCCCCGACCGCAGCTTCAAGCCCGGCGAGGGGCTGGACATTGCCGACTATGTGCTGGCCGGTGGCGGCTTTCCCATCACTGTCAAGGGCGCTGGCGTCATCGGCGTGATCGCCGTCTCCGGTCTACCGGAGCGCGAGGACCACGGAGTGGTCGTGGATACGCTGTGTGAGCATCTCCGCATCGACGCGCGCGAGCTGGCATTGCCGGCGGAAGCAAAATGACAGAGGTAGATCCCAAGCCTTTCCTCATTTCGATCTTCAACGCCGCCGTTGCCGCCGCCGATCCCCAGAGGTCGATCAAGGATCATTTGCCGGCAAGGCCGAAGGGCCGGACCATCATCATCGGTGCAGGAAAAGGCTCGGCGCAGATGGCGGCGGCTTTCGAGAAAGTGTGGGACCGGCCGATCGAAGGTTTGGTCGTCACCCGCTACGGCTATGGCGCGGCCTGCCGGCGCATCGAGATCATCGAGGCGGCGCATCCGGTGCCGGATGCTGCGGGGCTCGAAGCTTCCCGGCGGCTGCTCGAAAAAGTCCAGGGACTGACTGCGGACGACCTCGTCGTGGCGCTCATTTCGGGCGGCGGCTCGGCGCTGCTGCCGTCACCTGCCGAAGGTCTGACGCTAGCCGACGAGATCGCCGTCAACGAGGCGCTGCTCGCCTCCGGCGCGCCGATCGCCGCGATGAACACCATCCGCAAACATCTGTCCTCGATCAAGGGCGGCAGGCTGGCGGCCGCCGCCTATCCTGCCAAGGTGGTCTCGCTGGTTGTTTCTGATATTCCGGGCGACGATCCGGCTCTGGTCGCTTCTGGTCCGACCGTGCCGGATATAGGCAGCCGCGAAGATGCATTAGCGTCGATCGCCGCCTATGACATGAAACTACCGGCTTCAGTGATGGCGCACATCAATTCGCCGGCCGCCGATGCGCCACGTCCGGACGACCCGCGTTTTATCCGCAACGAGGTACATCTGATCGCCTCGGCCGGCGTATCGCTGGAAGCGGCTGCGGCCGAAGCCAGGTACCAAGGTATCGAAGCGGTCATTCTCTCCGATTCCATCGAGGGCGAGGCGCGTGAGGTCGGCAGCGTCCACGCCGCAATCGCGCGCGAAGTGGCGACGCGCAACCGGCCATTCGCAAAACCGGTGCTGATCCTGTCGGGCGGCGAGACGACCGTGACCTTGCGCGCGAAAGGCAAAGGCGGCCGCAACTCGGAATTCCTGCTCGCCTTCGCCATTGGGATCAGCGGCATGGCGGGCGTCCACGCACTGGCCGCCGACACCGACGGCATTGACGGTTCGGAAGACAATGCCGGCGCCTTCGCCGACGGCTCGACAGTGTCGCGGATGCATAAGGCGGGCGTCGATGCCAAGGCCATGCTTGCCGGCAACAACGCCTGGACGGCATTCAATGCCGTAGATGACCTTTTCGTACCCGGTCCGACCGGCACAAACGTCAACGATCTCCGGGCGATATTGATCAAATAGCTCAGGCGGCCATCAGCTTTTTCACCGCTCTCATATCCTGCAGGAACCGGTCGCGTTCTGCCTGCTTGTCCGCCGGCTCGCGAATGCGCAGGATGAAGGACGGGTGGATGGTGACGAAGACACGCAAGCCATCGTCGCGCTCCACGACGGCCCCGCGCATCTTCATGATCGGCACCACCTTGCCAAGCAGCGCCTGCGCCGCCGTTGCGCCGAGCGCCACCGCCAGATTGGGCTTGATCAGATCGATTTCCTTGTCGAGCCACCAGCGGCAAGCCTGCACCTCGCCGGCGTTTGGCTTGGAGTGGATGCGCCGCTTGCCGCGCGGCTCGAACTTGAAATGCTTGACCGCGTTGGTGACGTAGACTTTCAGCCGATCGACGCCGGCATCGTCCAGGATCGCGTCGAACACCTTGCCCGCCGGACCGACGAAGGGCTTGCCCGCCAGGTCCTCCTGGTCGCCCGGCTGTTCGCCGACGAAGATCACCTTAGCTTTATCAGGGCCCTCACCGAACACGGTCTGCGTGGCGTCGTGCCATAGCGGACAGCGGCGGCAGATCTTGGCCGTTTCGCGCAGTTCAGGAATCGTCCTGGCGTCGATTTCTGTCGTTTCCGGAGACTTGCTTGCAGGCAAGCGTCTTGCCTGCACTTTGGCATGGTGCGGCGTCGGGGTTGTCTGCATCCTGGCGATCATGACTAAGGCGGCCTTGCTCGCTCCTGCAATCAGACACGCAATGAGCAAAGCCCGCCGAAGGTTCCGTTGAAATTATTCCGCATGGGCCTTCACCGCCGGATGGCCGACGATGTGATGCCCTACACCTCGTGCAGATAGAGGTGATAATCCAGTTCGCTGACCGTGCGCGCCACGCGCAGATATTCCGACTGCTTGATCGCCACGAACGTCCGGTGCAGGTCTTCGCCCAATGCGCCCTTGAGGAAGGTCGACGCCCTTGCCGCCTCGATCGCGGCACGCCAGTCGACCGGCATCGTCGTGCGCGTGACGGCCGATTCGTAGCCATTGCCGGTGGTTTCGGGACCGGGATCGAGGCCTTCGTCGAGGCCTTTGACGACACCGGCCAGCACCGTTGCTGCCACTAGGTAAGGATTCGCGTCGACGCCCGATGGCCGGTGCTCGATGCGGCGGTTCTTGGCATCGCCGGCCGGCACACGCAGTGCCACCGAACGGTTGTTGACGCCCCAGGTCGGCGCCACCGGCGCATAGGATTGCGAGACGAAGCGCCGCCATGAATTGGCATGCGGCGCGAAGACCAGCATCGATTCCGCCATCGTCTGGATCAGTCCGCCGAGGCCGCGCAGCAGCGGCAGCGACCAGCTTTCGCCGCCGGTTTCGGCAAAGACATTCTTGCCGGCATCATCCAGCAGCGAGACATGAAAATGCATGCCCGAGCCGGCATATTTCTCGATCGGCTTGGCCATGAAGCAAGCGGTGACACCATGACGGCGCGCCTGCGCCCGCACCAGTCGCTTGAGCATCACGAGATCGTCGGCCGCCCGCATCACATCCTTGCGGTAGTTGAGCGTCAGCTCGTACTGGCCGGGCGCATATTCCGAGATGACCGTCTCGGCCGGGATGCCTTGCACCTTGGCTGCGGCGTAGATGTCGGAAAACAGCGGCTCCATGCCGTGTAGATGGTCGACGGAATAGACCTCCGTCTTGGCCGAGCGGCGTCCGTCAAGCACCGCGTGCGCCGGCTGCACCTTGCCTTCGGCATCGCGCTCGTTGGCGAGCAGGAAGAATTCGAGCTCGAAGGCGCCGGCCGGATGCAGGCCCTTGGCCGCGAGGATGTCTACCTGGCGGGCGAGTGCCAGCCGCGGGTCGGACGACATCGGCTGGCCATCGAGATGGTACATCGCCATCAGCACCTGGCCGCGCGGCGGCTGGGTGGCGAACAGCGGCACCAGTGTGCCGGGGATCGGCCACGCCCGCAGGTCGCCGTCGCCCGTCGTCCAGATCAGCCCGGTCTCGTGAACATCCTCGCCGGTGATGTCGAGGCCGAGGATCGAGATCGGCATGTGCCGGCCCCCCTCGTAGATGCTCATCAACTCATGCCGGCGCACGATCTTGCCGCGCCCGACGCCATTGGCGTCGGTCAGCACGATGTCGAACGCTTCGATCTCGGGATGAGCGTCGAGAAAGGCCTGCGCCTCGGCGGGCGTCGAGCCCGAAGGGGATGCCGTGACCAGGTTCAAACTTTGCTTGGGCGCTTGTTTCATGCCGCAAGCTTGTCTCACGCCGTAAGCTTTGCCGCAACCGCGCCGAAGGCAGTGATCAGCCGGTTCACCTGGGCGGCGCTGGTCGTAGGAGAGATCAGCATCATGTTGTGGAAGGGTGCGATCAGCACGCCGCGATTGACCAGCGCGACATGGATTGCCGCCTCGAGCTCCGGCACGTGCGCAGCTTCCGCTTCGCCGCCGTTCCTCAGCGGGCCCGGCGCGCAGATGAACTCGACACGGGCACCGACGCGAGCAACATGCCAGGGCAGACGATAGCGATCGATGACGGCGGTCAGCCCGGCGTCGAGCCGCTGCGCCAGATGGTCCATATGGCTGTAGTTCTCGTCGGTCATGACGTATTCGAGCGTGGCGCGCATCGCTGCGAATTGCAGCGGATTGGCCGACAGCGTTGTCCCCATGCCGGAGTAGCCGGGCTCTTTCCGACTGATATAAGCGGCATAGCGGGCCGCAACGTCTTCGCTCATGCCCCAGACGCTCGCCGGTACGCCGCCGGCAATCGGCTTGCCCAGCACGAACAGGTCCGGCTCCAGCCCGTATTTGCTTGTATAGCCGCCGGGACCGGTCGAAATTGTATGCGTCTCGTCGATTAGAAGCAGCGTGCCGGTCGCACGGGTGAGACGCCGCAAGCCATCATGAAAGCCGGCTTCGGGCAGCACCATGCAGGAATTGGTCAGCACCGGCTCGGCGATGACGCAGGCGACATCGTTGCCCCGGAGTGCCGCCTCGAGCGCCGGCAAATCGTTGAACTCGACGACATCTGTCGCCCGGGTCAGGTCGCGGAATTCGCCGGCCAGTCCCGGTCGATTCACCGCTTTCCCGGCGACCAGCCGCACCATCGTCTCGTCGACCGAGCCATGATAGCAGCCGTTGAAGACCAGTATCTTCTCCCGGCCGGTAACGGCGCGGGCAACCCGCAGCGCGAAGCGGTTGGCATCGGTCGCCGTCGTCGCGATCTGCCACGACAGCAAACCGAAGCGCTGCTGCAGCAACGGTCCGATGGCCAGCGCGTCTTCGGAAGGTAGCATATAGGTCAGTCCTCGTCCGGCCTGCCGGCGGATGGCGCGGGCGACCGGCGGCGGCGAATGGCCGAACATCGAGCCGGTGTCACCAAGGCAGAAATCGTCCAGCCGATTGCCGTCGATGTCGGTGATCGCAGCGCCCTTGGCACTGTCGACCAGGATCGGGAATGGCGTCGGCCAGTCGTTCATCCAATGCATCGGCACGCCGCCGAAGAAGCCGGGCAGGCCATTGCCGATTTTCGCCATCGATTTTGGCCGCGCCCGGCGGAAGACTTCTGCCTCGGTCGCGCGCAACTCGACGATCCGGGCCGGGCCGATGCCGCCGATGCAAGTCTTTGAATGGTTCATGACGTTCATGCCGGCCCTCTCAGTCGCACTTTAGACAATCGGCATCCGCCACCGCAATTGGCCGGGCGGCTGCCCTGTGTTGGGTCAGCGGTCATTTGAATGAAAACAGGCGCTTGACCGCGAGCCGCCTTCGGGCGCCAATGGTACTTCGGCTGGAGGGCATAAGATGGTGCGGGCGATCGTCTGCGCAGCAACGCTGCTGTCGTCGGTTGGTGCGGCTCTGGCGTCCGGCGGCATCTGGTGTTCCGCCGAGGATGCAGCCGTCAAATTTCAGGTCGGTGCCGGGATCACCAGAGGCATGGGCGGGCCGACCTTCAATTTTAGCGGCGAGCTCGAGATTCTGGGCAGGCCGGCTGGCGACAGTCTGCGCGAGACATTGTTCGAGGATCAGAACCTCACGCAATATTGGCTCGACAACAAGGAATTGCGGCTGCTCGTCTACCACGAACGGCAGGTCGAAAACGCCTACGGCTATGTCGAACTGGCGATCCTGACCAAGGCCAGCGAGGAAGGCGTCTATGACGGTCGCTATTTGCTCTCAATCTATGATGTAACGGCCGATGCCGAAAAGGACGGCAAGCAGGCTGAATTGACCGGCAAAGTATCTTGCGGAGCCGAGTAAGTAACAGGCTACGCCGAAATATCGATGACGCCGCAGTCGCCCGCAGCGCTGCCAAAGGCGACGCGGCGCTCTTCCTTGTCCCACATCATCGAAGTGACGGCGCCCTTGCCCGGCCGGCGCAACAGCACTTCCTTGGCGTCGGCGAAGCGCACCGCCATCACCATCCCGTCATCATAGCCGATAGCAACGACGTCCTGGCTCGGGTGGCAGGCGACCGTGGTCACCATGGAGCTGCCGCGCGCGCCGAGTTCCAGCGGCGCCTTGCCCATCGGCCCGTCTTTGCCGGAAAACGGCCAGACGATCGCCGCCGGCGCGCCGGAACTCGCCAGCCATTTGCCCTTGGCGCTCCACGACAGGCTTTTCACCTTGCCGGGGTAGCCGGACATGCGCATGTGCTTGCCGTCGGCGAGCTTCCAGCCATGCAGCGCGTTTTCCTGCATTGTGGTGACGACGAAGCCTCCGTCCGGCGAGAAAGCGATGCCGGTGTGGGCGCCGGCCCATTCGAGCTCGACCGGCTTGCCGTCGGCAGCCGGGAAGTGCAGCGTCGCGCCATTGTAGCGGGCAACGCCGAAGCGCATGCCCTTGGGCGAGAAGGCAAGCCCCTCGACCGAGCGCGGATGCGAGAATTCCCTGGTCTTGCCGTCGGCAAAGCGCACATAGGCAATCTTGCCCGAAGCATAGGCAACAGCGCCTTGCGGCCCGGCGGCGACGCTGGTTATCCATTTTTTGCCTGCGGTCGCCAATTCCGTTGTATTGCCGCCTGGGGTCACGGCAAAGATCCTGCCGTCCTCACCACCGGTGATCAGTCGGTCGTTTGCCGCATCATGGAAGGCGGCGAGCATTCCGTCATTGGCCTGCACCGCCTTGTGGCCGTGGTCGAGCCGATGGATTGTGCCGTCGGCCAGCGCAAAATGCGGCACGTCGCCGAGAAACACGGCGGCGAGGCAGTGGCCTTCGAGATCGAGCGGGGCGACTGTCGGCATGAGAGATCATTCCGTTCGAGATTTCTGCTTGTCATCTAACCCTGCCGAGCTGTCGGCGAGGCTCCGCCTTCTCCCCTTGTTGTGGGAGAAGGTGGATTGGCGCGCAGCGCCAAGACGGAAGAGGGGTGCTGGACGGAGTGCCGTCCTTGCCAAGCTGGAACACCCCTCATCCGACCGAGCTTTCGCTCGGCCACCTTCTCCCACAAGGGAGAAGGAGAGAAGGGCAGCGCTAGCGCTATAAAGTCCGGAAATCAAGCCGCCTGGCAGGCCTCGAAGCTTGTCTTCAGTCGCTCGGCGTCGAGTTCGCGGCCGATGAACACCAGCCGGCTCTCGTGCTTCTCGTCGTCCTTCCAGGCGCGCTGGTGGTCGCCCTCGATGATCATGTGCACACCCTGGATGACATAGCGCTCGTCATCGCCTTTCAGCGCAATGATCCCTTTCAGCCGCAGGATGTTCGGGCCTTCCATCTGGGTGACCTTCTCGATCCACGGGAAGAACTTTTTCGGGTCCATCTCGCTGCCGCGCAGCGACACCGACTGCACAGTCACGTCATGGATGTCGGAAGGGTGCGCATGATGATGCCCGTCATGATCGTGGTGATCATGGCCGTCGTGATCATGGTGATGGTGGTCATGATCATGATCATGATGGTCGTGATCGTCATGCGCCTCGAGGAAGTGCGGATCGTTCTCCAGCGCCCGGGACAGGTCGAACGCACCGCGATCGAGCACCTCGGACAGCGCCACGCTGGCGCGTGTGGTGCGATGGATTCGTGCCGCCGGGTTGATGGCGCGGATCGTCGCCTCCACCTTGCTCAGCTCTTCGGGGGTGACGAGATCGGTCTTGTTGAGTACGACGACATCGGCAAAGGCGATCTGGTCCTCGGCCTCGCGGGAATCCTTCAGACGCAGCGGCAGGTGCTTGGCGTCGACCAGCGCCACCACCGCATCGAGCCTGGTCTTGGAACGCACGTCGTCGTCCATGAAGAAGGTCTGCGCCACCGGCACGGGATCGGCGAGGCCTGTGGTCTCGACGAGGATGGCGTCGAAGCGGCCAGGCCTGCGCATCAGGCCTTCGACGACGCGGATCAGGTCGCCGCGCACGGTGCAGCAGACGCAGCCATTGTTCATCTCGTAGATTTCCTCGTCGGATTCCACGATCAGCTCGTTGTCGATGCCGATCTCGCCGAATTCATTGACGATGACGGCGTAGCGCTTGCCATGGTTTTCCGAAAGGATGCGGTTGAGCAGTGTCGTCTTGCCGGCGCCGAGATAGCCGGTGAGGACGGTTACGGGGATCTGCGTCTGTGCGTCGCTCATATTGTGCCTCGAATAGGGATTGTCGGCTCCATATAGGATGTGTGCTCGGCTTTTGCACGAGGCAAACCGGTGGGCCAAAGAGGGGCTGGTATTGCCGAACTTTCCTCACATTACCGAACTTTCATTGGCGCCGCCTGACAGCGGGCCCTAGATAGGCGGGGTCATTTGCGGAGCTGTTCGCGTTGAAGAGGCGCCAGATGTCCGACAAGTCGTTGCCACTAAGCCGTCGGCAGGCGCTCGGTCTCGTTGCGGTTACCGCTGGCGGCATATTCCTGCCCGCCGGTGCAAGGGCCGGGCAGGTTTCGCCCTATGCCGGGCTTGCTTTGTTCGAAGCCGGTGCCGGCGTCTGCGCCATCACGCCCGAGGTCACCGAAGGGCCGTTCTATTTCGACCCGAAGCTCGAACGCGCCGATATCACCGAGGGCAAGAAGGGCATCGGCCTCAATGTGCGGCTGCAAATCGTCGACGCCGCCTGCCAGCCGCTTCCCGGCGCACGCGTCGATATCTGGCATTGCGACGCCCAAGGCAGCTATTCCGGCTATCCCGGACAGGGCGACGGGCAGGATATCGACACGTCCGGCCAGAGCTTTCTCCGCGGCTGGCAGAGAACCGATGAAAGCGGCATCGCTTCTTTCGCCACCATCTATCCCGGCTGGTATCGCGGCCGCACCACCCACATCCATTTCAAGATCTTCCCCGACGACCGCTCGGTGATGACCGGCCAGATGTTCTTCCCCGACAGCCTCAGCGAGCAGATATTCGCCACCGTCGCGCCTTATAAAGATCGCCCCGGCAAACGCGATACATCGAACGCGCGGGACGGCATTGCGCGGCAGGCCGGGCCGCTGTCGCAGGCAGCGCTGCGGGAAATGGCGGACGCCTATCAGGCGTTGATGGTGGTCGCGGTGAAAGCCGGTTGAGAACACCTCGTCACGTCCCCATCCAGCCATTGCGGAAAGTCGTTTGTCATCTAACTGAAATAAACATCTGGCATTAGCCACGGCGAACACCGCGAAGCTTGCCGGCAAAGCTATTTTCCGAGCCGGAATGTTTTCGATCGTCATTGCCAATCGGCGGCCTGCTTCTATGCTGTCCGCTCCGGTTCGGCCGAGGAGGGATGAGCATGGCCAAGGCGGACAAGACTGCAACAATGAGCCGGCTGCATTCGGCGGCGCGGCTGGCGCGCACGGCGCTCGCCGCCCGGCTTCTGGCGCATGGTTTCTATGCCGGCCAGGACCAGATCATGCTGGCGCTCGACCGCGAGGACGGGCAGACGCCCGGCAACCTTGCCGGCCGCCTCGGCGTGCGTCCGCCGACCATCACCAAGACCATCAACCGGCTGCAGGCGCAGGGCTTTCTGGAGAAGCGGGCCTCGTCCGCCGATGCCCGCCAGGCGCATATTTTCCTCACCGACACCGGCCGCGAAATCATCCACGCCATCGAGAAGTCGGTGAAGAAGACCGAAAAGCAGGCATTGAAGGGTCTCGACAAGAAGGATCAGAAAGCGCTGTTCAAGCTGCTTGCCCGCGTCGAGGCGAACCTGTCGAACGGCGAAATGGTGCTCCCAGATGACGAACTGGATATCGAGGACAAGATGCTTGAATAAGGTCACGCGTTCGCCGCTGACGGCCGTCGCGTCAGTGCCGACCAGCGTCCCGGTGTGACGCCGAACGCCTTTTTGAAATGCCGATTGAAATGGCTTTGGTCACTGAAGCCGGCTGCGATGGCGATTTGCGCCAGTGGCTCGTCGGCTTCGATCATCCGACGGGCTCGTTGAAGCCGGCGCATCAACAGGAACCGGTGCGGGCTGGTGGAGAAGGTGGCGCGGAAATGCCGCGACAGGGCATAACGGTCCAATCCGGTTATCGCCTCCAATTCATCCGAACGTACGATCCGCGCGACATTTTCCTCCAGATAGTCGCGCGCCAGGCTGGCGGCGCGCCACGCAGTTTTCGCTACCGGTTTCGTCGGCTGACCGGCGTGCCGGGCCAAGCTTTGCATAAGCTGCGTCATGAAATCGACGACAAACAGCTCGTCCAGTTCCTGATTCAACGGCCCGAGCGCCGAAAGCAGCGTCGCCCGGAGATCGCGGTCTGTCACCACGGCATTCCCGACGAATGGTAGTGATCCGCCGCCGAGACAATCGAGCATCAGGGACGGCTCCAAATAGAGCATTCTGTATCGCAAGCCGTCTTCGGTGCCGGCACCGCCATCGTGCAGTTCGTCGGGATGAAGGATAATGATCTGGCCAGGCAGGCTCTGATGCGTTTGGCCGCGATAGCGGAAGCGCTGCACGCCATAAAGCGTCACCCCGATCGCATAGGTGTCGTGGCGATGGAGATCGAAGGCATTGCCGTGGAACCGGGCCTCGATGCGTTCCATCCCGGCAGCACCGGGTGCCGGTACGATGCAGTTCTCGGCTGCATCCACGCACAAACGTCCAAGACCCTGAAAGGCTTCCCGGTCTAGATCGTGCGCCATCGCTTCACTCGCAGCCTCGGATTGGCCCCCTTTTCGGATTGGAAACTGTCGCATGTTCGATACGAAATTTGCAATCGTGCTCAAGGATGATCTTCCCGTCTGGCAAAAGCTCAATGTCACCGCCTTTCTGACCAGCGGCATCGTCGCGCAATTTCCCGACATTATCGGCCACCCCTACCGTGATCGCGCCGGCAATATCTACAACCCGCTGTCGATCCAGCCGGTCATCGTGCTTTCGGCGGACGGCCAGACGCTCGGCGCGATCCAGCGGCGGGCGCTGGAGCGTGGTGTGACGGTTTCGCTCTATGTCGAGGATATGTTTTCGACCGGGTATGATCTGGCCAACCGCGCCGTCTTTGCCGAATTTGCGCCGGAGGATGCCAAGGTGGTCGGCATCGCGCTTCGCGCCGAAAAGAAGCTCGTCGACAAGATCACCAAGGGCGCCCGCATGCACGCCTGAGTCGTCGGCCACTAGGTCGGCCACTGGGAAACAAACTGAGCCTGTCGGCGGCTGTCGTTGTGCCAGACTGTTTTGGCTTGCCCGCAGGCGACAATTGCCGCATTGGTGAGGGACCGCCTTGCTTCCCGTCCGGCCTGAAATTGAATGCTCCCCCAAGACAAGACGAAAGCGCGACATCGCCGGCGGCGATCCTGTGCATGCTTTCCGTCTATGTGTTTTTCACCTTCCTCGACACCAGCAGCAAGTACCTTGTGCTGGCCGGCGTCTCGGCGCTGATCGTCGCCTGGACCCGCTTCGCGGTCCATGTGCTGATCGTCGGCGTCTTTCTGCACGGATGGCGTGAGCCGCTGCGCTTTCGTCCCGCCAACCTGCCGGCGCATCTCACGCGCGGTCTGCTCCTGTTCGGATCGACGATATGCAACATTCTCGCGCTGCGGACGCTGCAGCTGGCGGAAACCACCTCGATCTACTTCTTCGGCCCGATGGTGATCACCGCGCTTGCCGGTCCGTTGCTAGGGGAATGGGCCGGCTGGCGGCGTTGGCTGGCGATCATGAGCGGCTTTGTCGGCGTCCTCATCATCACCCGGCCGGGCATCGGGGTTTTTGGCGTCGGCCATCTCTTTGCGCTCGGCTCGATGCTATCGAACAGTTTCTACGTCATCATGACGCGCCGCATGTCGGCTACGGAAACCTCGGAAAGCCTCATCCTGTTTTCGGCGCTGGCGCCGGCCGTGCTGCTGCTGCCGACACTGCCGTTTTCGCCTTCGCTGCCGCAGGATGGCTGGCACTGGTTCATATTGCTGATGCTTGGCGTCTTCGGCGCCATCGGTCATTGGCTTCTTGTGCAGGCCTATCGCCTTGCCACCACCACGGCCCTGGCTCCCTATCCCTATTCGCAGATGATCTGGATGATCATCTCCGGCCTGATCGTCTTCAACCAGTTTCCCGATCGCTGGACGCTGGTCGGTGCCACAGTCATCGTCGCCAGCGGCCTCTACATCGTTCACCGCGAGCACCGGCTTCGCTTGCGCAACCGCGCGACGCTGGACGCGGAGGCGGAAGCGCTGGCAAAAAAACTTTGATTTGCGCGGGATCGATGGCATAAGAGCCGGCCTTTAAACAGTTTAAATTGCTTCGGGAGCGCAGGCCGCTGGCACAGAAGATCAAGCTTTCCACCATCGCGGATGCGCTCGGCGTGTCCACGGCCACGGTCTCGCTGGCCTTGCGCGACAGCCCGCTGGTCGCCGGCGGCACCCGCGATCGCATCAAGGAACATGCCCGCGCCATCGGCTATATCTACAACCGCCGCGCCGCCAGCCTGCGCACCTCGCGCTCGGGTATTGTCGGCGTCGTCGTCCATGACATCATGAACCCGTTCTTTGCCGAGATATTGCGTTCGATCGAGAGCGAACTCGACCGCAGCCGGCAAACCTTCATCCTGTCGAACCACTACGACCAGCTCGAGAAACAACGCACCTTCATCGACACGCTTCTGCAACTCGGCGCCGACGGCGTCATCATGTCGCCGGCCATCGGCACGCCGCCCGAAGACATAATCATGGCCGAGGAGAACGGTCTCCCGGCAGTGCTGATTGCACGCACCGTCGAAGGTGCCGACGTGCCGGTGTTTCGCGGCGACGATGCCTATGGCACCGGGCTTGCTACCAATCATCTGATCTCGCTTGGCCACAAGCGCATCGCAATGATCGGCGGTACCGACCAGACCTCGACCGGCCGCGACCGCTATCAGGGATATGTCAACGCCATGGAGGCGGCAGGGCTTGAGGTCAGGCCGTCCTGGCGCATCGCCGGCCCGCGCACCAAGCAGGCCGGCTTCGAGGCTGCCGGGCAGTTCCTGGCGCTGAAGGACAGGCCGACCGCGGCCTGCTGCTGGAATGACCTCGTCGCCATCGGCCTGATGAACGGCATCGCGCGCGCTGGTCTGGTGCCGGGCATCGACATCTCCGTTACCGGCTATGACGACCTCGAGGAGGCGGCGATCGCGACGCCTGCGCTAACCACCGTCTGGAACGGCCAGCGCGAGGTTGGCCGCCGCGCCGCCAGCGCGCTGCTCGACAAACTCAACGGACAGACGGTGCGGCCGTCGCAGGAACTGATCAAGCCGGAACTGCATGTGCGCCAGTCGACCGGCAAACCGGTGGAACGTGCATGACAAAAACCAAACAGCAAGCTGTCGCCATTCTGGTGCCGGGCCAGTTCAACGATCATGCGGTCGGCCGCATCGACGGGGTGTTCAGCCGCGTCCGGATCGAACGCGCCGATCCGTCGCTGGTCACCGACGAGATGCGCCTTACGGTGCGCGGCATAGCCGCCTTTGGCGGCATAAGCGCCGCGTTAATGGACGCGCTGCCAAAGCTCGAGATTATCGCCAATTTCGGCGTCGGCTATGATTCGGTCGATGTCCGCCACGCCGCACAGCGCGGCATCATGGTCACCAACACACCGGATGTGCTGACCGAAGAGGTCGCCGATACGGCGCTCGGCCTGTTGATCAATACCATCCGCGAACTGCCGCGCGCCGAGGCCTGGCTACGCCACGGAAGCTGGCTGCGCAACGGCAACTATCCGCTGAGCCGGCTGACCTTGCGCGGGCGCCATGTCGGTATCTTTGGCATGGGCCGCATCGGCCTCGCCATTGCCCGCCGGCTCGACGCTTTTGGGCTGCCCATTGCCTATCACAACCGGCGCCGCGTCGAAGGCCTGTCCTATGACTATCACCCGACGCTGAAAGGTCTCGCCGAGGCGGTCGACACACTGATCTCGGTGGCGCCCGGCGGGGCTTCGACGGAAAAGGCCGTCAATGCCGAAATTCTCTCGGCTCTTGGGCCGAACGGCGTCTTTGTCAACATCGGCCGGGGCAGCACGGTCGACGAACCAGCCCTTGCCGCCGTACTTGCCAGCGGCAGCATCGCCGCTGCCGGGCTAGACGTCTTTGCCGACGAGCCGAATGTGCCAGCGGCGTTGCTTGCCGCGCCCAACACCTCGCTTTTGCCGCATGTCGGCTCAGCCTCGCAGCACACCCGCCGCGCCATGGCGGACCTGTGCGTCGACAATCTGGTCTCGTGGTTTTCGCAGCGAAAGGCGCTGACGCCGGTGCCGGAGACGGCAAATGTCAAGGCAAGGCCGTAAGCGGGCTGCCATATCTATTAACTTCAGCTTAACCCTTCGGAATCATTCTGGTCCCTTCGCGGTGTATGTCCGCCTGACAGGACATGACAGCAAGATGAAGCGCGCCTCCCTGATCTCTTCGAACCGGCGCGCTTGAAATGCGCGGAGAACCAGGATGAAGACGCTTCCTGCATTGATGGCAGTCGCTGTGCTGTTCGGCAGCGCCCAGCTGTTTTACGCCGGTAGCGGTGAAAGCCGTGCAGCCAGTGAGTCACCGCCTTCATCCGGCAACTACAGGCTGGTAGCCCATGGCGACGAGGGGTCTTGTGCGGTCAGCCGCGGCGCCGAGATTTCGCAAGGTCTGTCGCTGTTGACGGTCGCAGCAAATTGCCGCCGGGTGTTGCCCGGCGTCGAGCAGGCGAAGTTCTGGCGAGAGCAGGATGACGGCACGGTCACCTTCAGCGCCAACGGCACCGATCCGATCGTCATGTTCTCAGTCGCCGACGGCGATGGTTACGAATCCTACGCGCCGGCGCTGCCGCTGCTGACGCTGGCGTCGGCCGGCAACTAGCGAGCGCGGCAGGACTATTCCGCGGCTGCGCGCGCACCCGATTTCGCCGCCTGATGCAGGCGCACCGCATCGCCGAATGCGCGAAATATCTTTACCGAGATACTGTCCGATTTGACCCAGTATTCGGGATGCCACTGGACGCCGACGGCGAAAGCCCGTGCATCGCGCACCGAAACCGCCTCGACAGTGCCGTCGGCGGCGACCGCTTCGACCTGCAGCTTTGGGCCAAGCCGGTCGATGGCCTGGCGATGCACCGAATTGACCATGATGTCGCCGGCGCCGAAGACCCCGGCCAGGCAGCTGCCGGGTTTTATCGCCACGCTCTGGCGGATGGCGAAGCGTTCGTCCTGATTGTCGCTTGCCGGCGCACGATGATCGAGCGAACCGGCGCGTTCCTGGATTTCGGTGGCCAGCGTGCCACCCAGCGCCACATTCATCTCCTGGATGCCGCGGCAGATGGCGAGCAATGGCACCCCGCGCTCCACCGCCCGGCGGATCAGCGGCAGCGTGGTGGCGTCGCGGGCGGGGTCGTAGGGACCATTGGCTTCGCTGGCGTCACCGCCATAGAGCGAGGGATGAACGTTCGATTTGGAGCCGGTGACCATGACGCCGTCGACGGCGGAAAGCAGTTCGTCGAAGTCGAGCCGGTCGGCGAAGGATGGTACCAGCAGCGGGAACACGCCTGCACCCGAAAGCGCCGCTTCGAGATATTGCTGTGGCGCGGCATGCCAGGTGTAATTGTCGAACTGGCGGACATCGGTCGATACGGCGACGAGCGGCTGGTGCATTTGGTCCGGATCCCATCGGGTGCAACGAATTATCTGCCTGCAAAATAGGCGATCCGAAGGCGCATTTCCATGGCAAGTTTCGGCGTGTCGCGTAGGCCAGTTAATCGACCTTAGACTATAGTTGCAAGATCTGGCCCAACGCCGTGAATTTCCCCGAAATGCGGCGCTCAAACCGGGCTACCGTGCTGGACTCGACTCCTTGCCTGTGTATTGTCGGCTCGAAGCCGATCCGGGCGCCGAAGTGTCCCGAATGTCGGTCAGTGGATCCAAAAGGGAGGAACTTCATGGATCGTCGTTCGTTCATCCGCAAGGCCGGCACCACCGGTTTCGGCGCTGCGGCCGCTGCCGCGACACTTGCCGCGCCGGCCATCGCCCAGTCCAATCCGAAAGTGACCTGGCGACTGGCGTCGTCCTTCCCGAAGTCGCTCGATACGATCTATGGCGGCGCCGAAGTGTTTTCCAAGATGCTGTCGGAGGCGACCGACGGCAACTTCCAGGTCCAGGTCTTCGCCTCCGGCGAACTCGTTCCCGGCCTGCAGGCCGCCGATGCCACCACAGCCGGCACGGTCGAGGCCTGCCATACCGTGGCATACTATTACTGGGGCAAGGACCCGACGTGGGCGCTGGGAGCGGCGGTTCCGTTTTCGCTCAACGCGCGCGGCATCAACGCCTGGCACTATCATGGCGGCGGCATCGATCTGTTCAACGAGTTCCTGGCGACGCAGGGTCTGTTCGGGCTGCCGGGCGGCAATACCGGCGTGCAGATGGGTGGCTGGTTCCGCAAGGAGATCAAAACGGTCGCCGACCTTTCCGGCCTCAAGATGCGTATCGGTGGTTTTGCCGGCAAAGTGGTGCAAAGGCTCGGGGTGGTTCCGCAGCAGATCGCCGGTGGCGACATTTATCCGGCGTTGGAAAAAGGCACGATCGACGCCGCCGAATGGGTCGGCCCTTACGACGACGAGAAGCTCGGCTTCTATAAGGTTGCGCCCTATTACTACTATCCCGGCTGGTGGGAAGGTGGACCGACCGTCCATCTGATGTTCAACAAGGCGAAATACGACGAACTTTCGCCGGCTTACAAGTCGCTGGTGCACACTGCCGCCCAGGCGGCCGATGCCAACATGCTGCAGAAATACGACTACCTCAACCCGGCGGCGGTGAAGCGGCTGGTTGCCGGCGGTGCCAAGTTGAGCCCATTCAGCCAGGAGATCATGGCCGCCTGTTTCGAAAAGGCCAACGAAGTCTATGCCGAGATGGAAGCCTCGAACGCGCCGTTCAAGAAGATCTGGGATTCGATCAAGGCGTTCCGCAAGGAGCATTATCTCTGGGCGCAGGTGGCCGAGTACAACTATGACACCTTCATGATGGTCCAGCAGCGCAACAGCAAGCTCTAGAACATTCTGCGACGCCGAGTGGCTCCACTCGGCGTCGCAGAATGGGCTAAAACAAAGCGGATGCCCGGTTTTATTTGAATGCATTCCGCTCCAGGAAGACGTGGTTCTTGTCAAAGAACCCTGAGCACGCCCCGTGTTCCTTCCTGTCAGCCTCGGACGCACTGACTTCCACCGGTATTCCCGCCCGGAGCATGGCAATCGAACACTGTCGACTTGATGCGGCCACGCATCAGTTGCTGGACCTCACCCGGTTGTAGGCCGGCGTCGGCATAGGTGGCGGGGTCGCCTTTCCCCGGCTTCATCAGCCCGGCTTTATCAGATTGAGGATGAAGCCATCGATGCGACGCAGAACCGCGAAGCCTGGCGGTGGCAACTGGCCCGATGGATCAGCTCTGAGGCACTACCAGGACTTTGACCTCACCTGGCGCCGGCGGGTTGGCAATGATCGCCACCGCCTCGTCGAGGCTGACTTGTCGTGATATCAGCCGATCTACTTCGATCGCCCCCGAGGCGATAAGATCGGCGGCCCGGCGATGGGTAAAGGGGTTGAGGAAGGAACCCAGGACCTTCAACTCACGGAATAGGAGATCGAACGGTTCGAACGCCACTTTCATGCCTTGCGGCATCACGCCGACGACGACGACGGTGCCGCCCGCTTTGGCCAGCCGCATCGCCTGCTCAACAGTGTCTTTCACGCCGGCGCATTCGAACACCACGTCGACGCCGCCCGGCATCAAACCCGACCGGCCGACGATCGCATCGATGACATCGAAGGCGCTGGGATCGAGCGTCGCCGTTGCGCCAAATTGCTCGGCAAGAGCCCGCCGCGAGGCCTGACGGGTCGACAAGATAATGGTCGTCGCACCGGCGAGCTTTGCCAGCTGAACGGTGAGCAGGCCGATCACGCCGCCGCCGAGCACCGCGACCGACGAGCCTGGTTTGATCGCGGCAAGGTCCACGCCATGCAGGCAGCAGCCGAGCGGCTCGCAGAAAGCACCATGCGTAGGCTTCAGATCGCCTGGCAAGACGAAGGCCTGTTTCTGTGGCAGGACAAGATATTCGGCAAAGCCGCCATCGCAATGGATGCCGATGGCGCGTAGATTGCCGCAGAGATTGACCCGGCCGGCCTGACAATGCTCGCATCGGCCACAGGCAATGTTGGGATCGCCGGTGACGCGGTCGCCGACGGAAAAGCCGGATACGCCAGGTCCGACCGCCTCGACGATGCCGGAGAATTCATGCCCGAGCGTCACCGGCGGCGTGCACGGGAATTCACCATGGAAAAGATGCCTGTCGGTGCCGCAGACGCCGCACGCCTCGATGCGCACCAGCAGATCGTTCGGCCCGGCGGTCGGTTTCTCGGCCTCGCACACGGCGAGGCTGCCCACTCGCTCCAACCGAACCGCCTTCATGGCTGCCGGGCCTTCCTCAGTTGAAACTCGGTGGTTGCGACAGATCGATCGCCGGCGCCGCCGGTTTCGCGGGCGGCTTTTCGTCGAAGCTCGGCGGCTGCGACAAATCCGGTGTGGAAGGTGAGGCCGGGGCAGTGCCGCCGTTGGCCGGCGGCGTGCCAAGCGGCGACAAGCCGATGCCAGGCGTTTCCGGCACCTGGTAGTTGATGGTGCCAGGATCGACGACAGTGCCTTTGTAGTGCATCACCATCTGCGGGAAGGCGATGGTCAGGCCGATCATGATCACCTGGATGCAGACGAAGGGCACTGCGCCCCAATAGATCTGCCCTGTGGTGACGGGCGCGATCTGCTTGCCGGTGAGTCGGTCGAGATAGGGCACGCGCGCGGCGACCGAGCGCAGATAAAACAGCGCGAAACCGAAGGGCGGATGCATGAAGGAGGTCTGCATGTTGACGCCCAAAAGCACGCCAAACCAGATCAGGTCGATGCCGAGTTTGTCAGCCGCTGGCGCCAAAAGCGGCACGATGATGAAGGCAAGCTCGAAAAAGTCGAGGAAGAAGGCGAGCACGAAGACGAGGATGTTGACGCCAATCAGGAAACCGACTTCACCGCCCGGCAGCGACGTCAACAGGTGCTCGACCCAGATGTGGCCATTGACGCCGTAGAAGGTCAGCGAGAACACCCGCGCGCCGATCAGGATGAACAGAACGAAGGACGACAGCCTGGTCGTCGAGGCCAGCGCCTGCTTGACCACGTCGAGCGACAGCCGCCCCTTCATCGCCGCCATTGCCAGCGCGCCGACGGCGCCCATGGCGCCGCCTTCCGTCGGCGTGGCGATGCCAAGGAAGATGGTGCCCAGCACCAGGAAGATCAGCGCCAGCGGCGGGATCAGCACGATGATCACCTGCTGTGCCAGTCTGGACATCAGGCTGATCTTCAGGCGCTGGTCGACGATCGCCACGACATAGATGAAGATGACGCCGATGGTGGCGCCGAGGATATCGGCGTTGCCGCCATGGTTCGGCGCAAGGTAGCGATACGCCGCATAGGAAACCACCACCGCCGCCAGCAGCGCCGCCAGCAGCGACAGCACGCCGTGGCCGAGCGTGCGGGCCTCCAGCGGCAGGGCCGGCATCGACTTCGGCCGGAAGATCGACATGAGCAGAATGTAGAGCATGTAGATGCCGGTCAAAATGAGCCCGGGGATCAGCGCTCCCTTATACATATCGCCGACCGAGCGGCCGAGCTGGTCGGCCAGGACGATCAGCACCAGTGACGGCGGGATGATCTGGGCGAGCGTCCCGGACGCGGCAATGACGCCGGATGCCAGCCGCCGGTCGTAGCCGTAGCGCAGCATGATCGGCAGCGAAATCAGACCCATGGCAATGACGGAGGCCGCCACCACGCCGGTCGTCGCGGCGAGCAGCGCGCCGACGAAAATCACGGCATAGGCGAGGCCACCACGGACAGGTCCGAACAACTGGCCGATCGTGTCGAGCAGGTCTTCGGCCATGCCGGATCGTTCGAGCACGATGCCCATGAAGGTGAAGAACGGGATCGCCAGCAGCGTATCGTTCGACATCACCCGGCTGCCATAGAAATTATCCGGCAACGCGTGCAGCAACGGCCAGGCGAGATTGATCGAGCCGCCCGAATAGGGCGACAGAAGCACGCCGATGAAGAAGAACATCAGGCCGTTGGCGGCGAGCGAGAAGGCGACGGGATAGCCGATCAGCAGGAAGACGACCAGCGAGGCGAACATGATCGGCGCCATGTTCTGGGCGATGAACTCGATCACGAGCGCACCTCTTCGACGAGCGCCTTGGCTTCTAGCTCGGCCTGCTCATGCACCGATATGAACGGAGTGGGATCGTCCATCTGACCGCGCATGATGGCGATTTTCTTGATGATTTCTGAAATGCCCTGCAGCGCGAGCAGAAAAAAGCCGACCAGCAGGATCGCCTTCGCCGGCCAGATGATCAGCCCGCCGGAATTGTTCGACATCTCCCCGCTGCGATACGACAGCGACACATAGGGAACGAAATAGACCACCATCAACGTCACGAACGGCATCAGGAAGAAGACGTGACCGAAAAGGTCGATCCAGTGCTGCACGCGGCGCGAGAACATGCCGTAGACGATATCGATGCGGATATGGTCGTTCTGCTTCAGCGTGTAGGCGGCGGCCAGCATGAAGGCGGCGCCGAACAGATACCATTGCAATTCCAGCCAGGCGTTCGAGGACATGTCGAACACCTTGCGGATAACGGCGTTGGCGGCGCTTACCAGGATCGCCAGCAGGATCAGCCACGAAACCCATTTGCCGATGAATTCGTTCAAACGGTCAATGGTTCTGGAAAGAGCGAGAAGCCCTGCCATGCATTCCTCCCTTGTGTCAGAGCGCGGCGGTTCCCTGTCCGTCGCGTCGCTGTGGACCAACGGTATGCAGTGCGTGGTCCGGCGGGTCAACACGGGACAGCCCGCATAAACACAGTTGTGAGATGACGGGCGGCAAAATGCTGCCGCATCCTTTGCATGTCCAAGGACATGCGGCGCTTTCACCCAAGCAAAGTCGGGTGCGGCTCAGGCGATCTTCTGTTGGTCGCGGCCGGCGCCGATCAGCACAAGCATGGCGACGAGGAACAGGTACATCCAGCCGTCCCGCCATTCGAGCGGAAAATAGCCGGCCCATAGCGATTCGGCCATGCCGAAAGCGGCGGCGCCCAGTGCCGCCCGCAAAGGCGAAAGATAGCCGCCCACTGCGGTCACGAACAGGATTTTCAACCCGTAGACCAACCCTGTGCCGAAGCTGATGTTACCGTAGTAGAAGGCGGCGAGCACGCCAGCCAGTGCCGCGCAAAGGCCGCCGAAAAGCACCGCACGCCGAAACACCGCACGGACATCGACGCCGCACATCGCAGCCGCCTTGGGATCGTCGGATACGGCGCGCCAGCTCCGGCCGAAGCTCGAATATGCGAAGCCCCAAGCAGCCAGCGCTATGGCCGCCAGTACGGCGGCGCAATCGAGCAATTGGATCAGCGTCAACGTCGCCTTGAAGCTGGCATTCTGCGCGAAGACGATGGTCTGGGCCAGCATTGGCGGCAACCATAGGTCATGGGTATCGGCGGCGATGCGGCTGGCTTCCGACAAGACCAGCAATATGCCGAGCGTCGTCACCACGATGGCGTTGGGCGAGCGGTCGGCCAGCGGTTCGAAGATACTTCGCGACAGGACATGGCTGAGCAGCGCCGCATAAAGGAATGCCGCAGCTACGCCGAGCGCGACCGATGCAAACAGCGTCAGCCACAGCGCCTGATAGCCGAACGCCGCGGTGAGGATCATCGTATGCCCGCAAAAGGCGAACAGCGCGCCATAGGCAAGATTGGTACGGTGCAGGATGCCGTTGGTCAGCACGTAGCCGAAGGCAAGCAATGCGTAGAGCGCGCCCGAATGCAGCCCGTTCAGAACCTGCTGGAAGAAATAGAGCATGCAAGACCCTCTATGCATGCCCCGCAATCGGGGCAGAGGTTTGGGACGAACGATATTCTCAGTACGGCGATCGCCTCAGTGACGAGCGTTGCACCCGGAATCTAACTTGTCAAACGCGAGTTATCAGTTAGATTCGCCATATGACAGTATCCTGGACTCCGCACCGCTTTACCGGTGGCATGCTGGCGCTCGATACGGCGAACACCGTCGTTTTGCGGAACGATCCGAAGAAAACTTTCGACCGTTTCGACGATCCGGCCGAGATCGCCCGCTTTGCCGAAGCCGCGAGTGCCTTTCGCGCCGCCGAGCTCGGCGGCAGGCGGCTCGTAGCGCCGGCGCCTGAAAAGATCGCACCGGTGGTGCTGTCGATCCGGGAGACGACCGATCGGCTGTTTCGCGGCGCGGTATCGAAAGGTGCGATCGCGACCGGCGATATGCCGAAATTCTTGGAAGCCTGCGCCGATGGCCTTGCTCATAGCCGCACCGAAATCGGCACGCCTGGAAAACCGTTCGGTGATCCGGCGACGCCGATTGCCTTCGAGGCCGCGCTTGCGGTCTCGGCGCTGTCGCTGCTGCGTAGCGACACCATCGCCAGGCTGCGGATATGTCCGAACTGCAGCTGGCTGTTTGTCGACAAAAGCCGCAATTCCAGCCGCCTCTGGTGCGACATGGCGGTGTGCGGCAACCGCCAGAAGGCAAACCGACACTATCGCCGCCGGACCGCGGCCAGGGAGGTCACCAATGTCTAGAAGATTCTCACGCGCGATGATTGTCGTCGCGGCGTTGTTCGCGGCGGCCGCGCTCGGCGCCTGCCGTGATTCCGGCAAGGACCAGCTGTTCGCCATTTCCGGGAAGCTGTTCGAGTTCAACTACCGGCTGGGTATCGCCACCTATGTCATCACCCTCAATCCGCTGCGGCCGGTGGGTGAGGGGCAGGTCGCTGTGGTCTCCTTCCAGAACCCGGCCGGTGGTGATCCGATCATCGTCACCCAGAAAATATGGCCGAAGCTGCCGCATGTGACGCTCACCAGCCCGCCGCTTACCTGCGTTGTCAAGGACAAGCCCTATGCGGTGTCGATCCGCATCGAGGATTCCAGCGGCAAGTTGCTGCAGAGTTTCGCGACCACTCTGACGTCCTCGCTCGACCAGTCGGTCCTGCCCGACCGGCCTCTGGTGGTCGGGCCAGTCTACGAGCTCAACAAGGACTTGGCCGGCCATGTCGACGGCAAGCTGCCCGGTGAACCGAAGCCCAGTTGCCCAAAGGCTGCATGATGCATCACCAGCGGCACTGACCGCCGCCGGAATTTTTCATGCTCGGCCATCCTCCCCGACAGGCGTTTCGTGGCGCCACACGGCCGCGCACGGATCGTTTGTTGCGGACCGCCTGGCACCTTCGATTTTGTTTGACCTCCCCGGCAAGGGAAGAAAGACTGTGGGCACTCGACTCCGACGTTGGCCGCGCACCACCAGGCGCGGCCTCCGCACAGGAAATGCCTGATGACGCTGCACAATGTCGCGCTCGACGACAAGTTCGACCTGGCAAAGGAGCGCATCTTCCTGTCGGGTGCCCAGGCAGTCATCCGCATGCTTCTGATGCAGCGCGAGCGCGACCGCCGGGCTGGCCTGAACACCGCCGGTTTCGTCTCCGGCTATCGCGGCTCGCCGCTCGGCGGCCTCGACATGCAGCTGTGGAAGGCCAGGAACCAGCTCGCGCAGTCGGACATCGTCTTCCAGCCCGGTCTCAACGAGGAGCTCGCCGCCACCGCCTGCTGGGGCTCGCAGCAGGCCGAATTGCTGGGCGAGGGTACCCATGACGGCGTTTTTTCGGTCTGGTACGGCAAGGGTCCGGGCGTCGACCGCTCCGGCGACGTGTTCCGCCACGCCAATCTCGCCGGGTCGTCGAAACATGGCGGCGTGCTGGCCCTGATGGGTGACGACCACATGGCCGAATCCTCGACCAACGCGCATGCCACCGAGTTCCTGTTCGTCGACACCATGGTGCCGATCCTTAATCCGGCCGGCGTCCAGGAGATCATCGACTACGGCCTCTACGGCTTTGCCATGTCGCGTTTTGCCGGCACCTGGGCGGCGATCAAATGCGTCAAGGACAACATCGAATCGACGGCCTCGGTCGATGCCGCGCTCGAACGGCTGAACATCATCGTGCCGGACTTCGACATGCCGCCCGGCGGCCTCAATATCCGTAACGAGATCGACATGCTCGGCCAGGAGGAGCGGCTGCATGAACACAAGCGCGCCGCCGCTTCGGCCTTCATCCACGCCAATGGGCTGAACCGGATCGTCTATTCGGGCGGCAGCAGCGCCAAGCTTGGCATCGTCACCATCGGCAAGAGTTATCTCGATGTTCGCCAGGCGCTGGAGGATATCGGCATCGACGAAGCGGCCGCCAGTCGCATCGGTATCAGGCTGTTCAAGGTCGGCTGCCCGTGGCCGCTCGACCTGCAGCACATCGCCGACTTTGCTCGCGGCCTCGATACCATCGTCGTCGTCGAGGAGAAACGCTCGCTGATCGAGGTGCAACTGCGCGAGAACCTTTACGGCACCGCGACGCAGCCGATCATCGTCGGCAAGAAGGACGAGCGCGGCGACTGGCTGTTCCCGGCCAAGGGCGCGCTCGACCCCAACGATATTGCCATCGCGCTCGGCGAGAGGATTTTGCGAACGATCGGCCCGTCGGAAGAAATCGCCGCGCGGGTGGCGAAGTTGCGCCAGTTCCAGGCGATGCTGGCCGACACGTCAGACATCGCCTCGCGCACGCCCTTCTTCTGCTCCGGCTGCCCACACAATTCCTCGACCAAGGTGCCGGACGGCTCGCTCGCCGCCGCCGGAATCGGCTGTCATTTCATGGCGCTGTGGATGGACCGCAACACCGTCGGCTTCACCGCCATGGGCGGCGAGGGCGCGCAGTGGGTCGGCCAGGCGCCGTTCTCGAAGCGCGAGCACATCTTCCAGAATCTGGGCGATGGCACTTACAACCACTCGGGTGTGCTGGCGATCCGCTTCGCGCTGTCGACCGACGCCAACATCACCTACAAGATCCTCTACAATGACGCCGTCGCGATGACCGGCGGGCAACCGCACGAGGGCGGCCTGACGGTGGACATGATCGCAAGGCAGGTGCGCGCCGAGGGCGTGGAGCGCATCGCCATCGTCACCGACGAGCCGGACAAATATACCGGCAAGGTGGAATTTCCCGCCGGCGCCACCATCCATCACCGCGACGAGCTCGATCTCGTCCAGCGCGAGTTGCGTTCGGTCAAAGGCGTCTCGGTGCTGCTCTACGACCAGACCTGCGCCGCCGAGAAGCGTCGCCGCCGCAAGCGCGGCACCTTCCCCGATCCCGACAAGCGTATCTTCATCAACGAGCTGGTCTGCGAAGGCTGCGGCGATTGCGGCGTGCAGTCGAATTGCGTCTCGATCCAGCCGGTCGAGACCGAATTCGGCCGCAAGCGCAAGATCGACCAGTCGAGTTGCAACAAGGACTTCTCGTGCGTCAACGGTTTCTGCCCCTCCTTCGTCACCGTCCACGGCGCCAAAATCAGGAAAGCCGAAGGCATAGCCGGCGCGGCCGACCCGCTCGCGGGGGTGCCGGCGCCGGCGCAATTTACGCTCGGTGAACAAGGCTGGGCGGCGATCATCGACGGTGTCGGCGGCACCGGCGTCGTCACAATAGGCGCGGTGCTCGGAATGGCCGCGCACTTGGAAGGCAAGGGCTGCGGCATGATCGACATGGCCGGCCTCGCCCAGAAGGGCGGCTCGGTGTTCACCCATGTCCGCATCGCCCGCACGCCGGACGACATCCACGCCATTCGGGTATCGGCCGGCAAGGCCGATCTCGTGCTCGGCTGCGATCTCGTCGTTTCGGGTGCCAAGAAGGTGTTGGCCGCGGTGCGCGAAGGCCATACCATCTTCCTCGCCAACACTGCCGAGATCATGCCGGGCGAGTTCGCCCGTTCGGCCGATTTCTCGCTGCCCGTCGAGCGGCTGAAGAAAGCGATAAGAACGGCCGCGGGCGACGACAGGACGCATTTCTTCGACGCTACCCGCACCGCCACCGCGCTGTTCGGCAGCTCGCTTGGCGCCAACATGTTCATGCTCGGCTTCGCCTTCCAGCACGGCGGCTTGCCGCTGTCGGCGGAGGCGGTCGAGAAGGCGATCGAGCTCAACGGCGAGGCGATAGCGATGAATATCGCGGCATTTCGCTGGGGCCGCCGCGCCGCCCACCAGCCGGATTTCGTGCGCAGCCTTCTTGCCCAGCCGGGCAAGGCCACGCAGCATGCCGCCATTGCCGAGACGCTGGACGATATCATTGCTCGCCGCGTCGCCTTCCTGACCGCCTATCAGAACGCCGCCTATGGCAAGCACTATGCCGACAGACTGGCGGCGCTGCGCAAGGCCGAAACCAATGCTGTGCCCGGGTCGACCGTGGTGACCGAGGCTGCCGCAAAGAACCTGTTCAAGCTGATGGCGATCAAGGACGAATACGAGGTGGCGCGGCTTTATACGGACGGCTCCTTTGCCGCAGAGATCGCAAAGCAGTTCCAGAGCTACGGCAAGCTTGAATTCCATCTCGCACCGCCGATCATGGGCAGGCGCGGCAGTGACGGCAAGCCGAAGAAATCGAGCTTTGGCCCGTGGACGATGAACGGGTTCCGCCTGCTGGCGGCGATGAAGGGCCTGCGCGGCACCGCTTTCGACCTGTTCGGCTACAGCGCCGAGAGGCGTATGGAGCGGCAGCTTCTTGCCCTCTATGAAGCCGACCTGGAGCTTGTCGCCGGCGCGCTGGCGCCGGGCAAGATCGAGGTTGCTGCCGCGCTTGTTTCGGTGCCGGCGCTCATCCGCGGCTTTGGCCACGTCAAGCAGGCCAGTGCCGAAAAAGCCGCCGGCGAACGCCAGCGTCTGCTCGACCGCCTCTCGACGGCGCCGCTGCGGCCGCAACTTCAAGCCGCCGAATAATTCAGCGCTGTGATACGCCTTGTTTACCTGAACTGTAGTTTCCCTGCTTCCGCTGCGTCACCAATGAATGCCAATAGAGCCAGAACCGCTGCTCTAAACCTTTCTTAAGGCCAATGTGACACTGCTGGGTTCCCCAGGGTTGGGATCCAGGCGTGAATCTGAGACGAAAAAACGAGATTCCGGTCGACGTTTACATTCCGTTCGTGGAAACGCTGTTTCGCGACGGGTTCACGCTGTCGATCGGCCTTGTTGCGCAGACGCTCCTCGTCATTCTGGTCTATTGGAAGACCATGGACTTGGCGTATCTTCTAGTTGCCGCTGGGCTCATCATTGTCGGTACTCTGCGCCTTCGCAACATCCGAAAATACGGGCGACTTCCTTCCCCGACGACGTGGGAAGAAGCCCATGATCGCGAAAACGATTACATAATTTTCGGTTCGATGCATGGTTTCATGCTTGGCGCGTTCTGTTTCGTCAGTATCTATCTGGCAAATGACAGCCACGACAACTATGCCGAAATAGCCTCTGTCTGCGTCACTCTGGCATCGGTCACGTCGATTGCCGGCCGCAATTATGGGTCGCCGCGCATGGTTATGATTTTTATCATAACCACCACATGGCCCATATCGCTTGGCTTTATCCTGCGCGGCGATATCTACCACATCATCCTCGGTCTGATGTCGGCCCCTTTTCTGTTTGCGATCAAGCGGTTCGCCGACATCGTCCGCGAAGTCCTGTTTACCGCCCTGTCGGAGGAAAAGAAGGCGAACCGCATCGCGCAGCGTTTCAACCGCGCGCTCAACACCATGTCGCATGGCCTTGTCATGCTTGGTCCCGACGGCCGGGTGGCGGTGGCCAATGCCGAAGCCGCGCACCTGATGTCGCTCAAATCGGCCGATGCGCTGCTAGGCCGCTCGATCCACGGTCTGCTGATGCGCGGCGCTGCAGGCGGCATGCTGGCGCCGAAAGATTGCCGTTACATCGAAGCCCAGCTGACGCGTGCGTTGCGCGAGGGCCGCGACCGCAAGGTCCTGGTCTCGCTCACCAACGGCCAGCACTATGAATTTTCGGCGCGCGAAGGCAGCCAGGAACTGGGCGTCGTCACTTTCGAGGATGTGACCGCCCGGGTCGAGGCGGAAGACAAGATCCGCTTCATGGCGCGCTACGACAGTCTCACCGGCCTGCCCAACCGCGCCTACTTCCACGAGTTGGTGGTGGAAGCCATGGCCTCAGGGGATCCCGAGCGTCTCTGCGGGCTGGTGGTGCTCGATCTCGATGATTTCAAGAGCGTCAACGACACGCTCGGCCATCCGGTCGGCGACGGATTGATCTACGCCGTTGCCGAGCGGCTGGCGGCAGTCGCTGGGCCAGGCATCACCGTTAGCCGCTTTGGCGGCGACGAGTTCATGATCTTCTTCGAGCGCATCGAGGATGAAAGCCACCTGACCGGCCAGGTTGATGAGATCTTTGTCAATCTACAGGGCGAGGTCGATGTCGCCGGCCACGGATTACGCATCCAGGCCAGCGGCGGCGCGGTGCTGTCGCGGGTCAAGGATACCGACGTTGACGCCATGATCGTCAAAGCCGACCTTGCACTCTACAAGGCCAAGGAGCTTGGCAAGAACGGTTGGCGGCTGTTCGAGGCCTCCATGGATGCTGCCTTCCGCAGCCGTCAGCTGATGAAGGCGGACCTGCGCAGCGCCGTGGAAAACAAAGAATTGCGGGTGGTCTATCAGCCGATCGTGGCGATGAGCACGATGCGTATCGCCAGTTGCGAAGCGCTGTGCCGCTGGGATCATCCCGATCTCGGGCCGATTTCCCCCGGTATCTTTATTCCGCTGGCGGAGGAAATGGGGATTATTTCCGACATCAGCACCTTCGTCCTGCATGCGGCCTGCACGGAATGCGCCAAATGGCCGGCCCAGACCAGCGTGTCGGTCAATCTCTCGGCCAAGGATTTCCGCAACCGTGATGTCATCCAGAAGGTTCGCGACGCGCTGGCTGAATCCGGTCTCTCCGCCGGACGTCTGGAGATCGAGGTCACCGAGACGGCGCTGCTCGACGACAAGTCGCTGACACGCCAATATATCGAGGAGTTGAAGCGGCTCGGCGTGCGCATTGCGCTCGACGATTTCGGTACCGGGTATTCGAGCCTCAGCTATCTCCACAAACTGCCGCTCGACAAAATCAAGATCGACCGCTCGTTCCTGATGGATGTCACTCAGAACAGCCGGTCGCTCGAATTGCTCAAGGGCATCGTCAACCTGTCACGGCCGCTGGGACTTTCGGTTACCGTCGAAGGTGTCGAGACCTTCGAACAGCTCAAGATCCTGGCATTGCAGGTCAAGCCGGACCTGGTCCAGGGCTTTCTGTTCGGGTCGGCACTCAGCGCGTCCGGCATCGAGACGATGTCGAGCACCGTCTGGCCCTTCGCCAAGGACATCCAGACGGCAAGGAAGGCGCCGCGGCGCTGACTTCGCGCTGAAAGACCGCGTATTTTAGTATAATTTTATTAATTGTTAACCTTAATGACCGGTAAACGAGCTCCTACTTATTTTCATCTTTACATCTCATGACCCGTCCGTAGTGTCGGCTGGTGGCGGTAATCGCGGGGAATAGAGTTCATGTGTGCCCAGTTGAGTTCGCTCGGCCATGCGGCGGGCGCTGGTGGGAAAGATGCGTCCGAGACCATGTCCAGCTTCGCGCAACATGTTTATGCGCTGCTTGACCGGACGGAGTACCGACGCTGTGAAAGCGGCGAGGACTTCGAAAGCATTTACAGGCTGCGCTACAATTCCTATCGGATGAACGATCTCGTGCCCGAGAATGCGTCCCGTCAGGTCCATGACGAGTTTGACGAACTGCCCAATTGCCATACGTTCGGAATCTACATCGAGGGGCGGCTGGTCAGCACAATGCGCCTGCATAACGTGTCTGCTGATAACGCCACATCACCAGCGCTCAGCGTCTACAAGGACTTGTTGATGCCGCGTCTGGCGGCCGGCGAAGTCTTTATCGACCCGAGCCGTTTTGCCGTGGACGCCGAATGGTCACGGCTTTACCCGCAGATCCCGTATGTGACGCTGCGCCTTGCGGGCATGGCTTGCTTCCATTTCGGCGCGCCTTATTGCATATCCATGATCCGCGAGGACCATGCGGCTTTCTACAAGCGCATCTATCGGGCGCGACCGATCGGCGATGCGCGGCCCTATGCCGGCGTGATCAACTGTTTCGCGCTGCTTTATCAAGCCGATGTCCTGGCGATCAAGAATGAAACCTACGCTCGCTTTCCGTTCTTCCGTTCGACGCCAATGGAGCAGCGCATGTTGTTCGATACGCCCGGTGCCGGCGAACTCGCCCCGCTGACCATCCTGCCCACCGCCAAGTATTTTCGCGAAGCCGCCTGAACGAGCCCATGGAGCCTTCCGGTCGCTTCGGCGTTCTGGGCAAGGGTGCTGGTGGTAGGTCGGCATCGCCGGCGTCCGCCAAGCATCGCTTCGATAGCGATCCGATCAAAGGAACCGATATGACCATTTCCACGCTCGCCCTTACCCCGCTTATCTCGCTGATTGCAGGCGTGCTGATCCTGGTGATGCCGCGGCTGCTCAATTATATCGTCGCCCTTTATCTGATCGTTGTCGGCCTGCTCGGTCTGTTCCCGCATCTCGCCGGCTAACGACATTGGCAATAGCGGACCTGCCGTCCATTGTGATTGGTATCGCCGCGCTCCGCTCCGCCTCGTTTTCAGGCTCGGGTCAGTCATAACCGCTGCGCATGTTGCGCCACATCATTGACGCAGCGATTTCCAGTTTCGCTTGAGACAGTTGGCTGCGGCGATGCGGCAATAGCGCCATTGCCCTTAACGCGGCTTTTCGCTATGTGCCTGAAAGATGTCTTCGAAGGGGTATTCCTATGGCTGAACACACGCCGACCGGTCCTGTCGAACTGGGCGCGAAGATGGACTATGCCGAGCACGACCGCACCTATGCCGGCTTTGTGATGCTGGCCAAATATGGGTCGCTATTTTGCGCCGCCGTGCTTCTGGCCATGGCGTTCGGCTTCTTTGTGGGCGGCTTCTTCTCGGGGACTATCCTGTTCGTGCTGATCCTGGCCGTCGGCGCCTTTATTCTCCGATAGACTCCTCCAACCTTTGTCGAGGGCGCCGCCGGTGGCCGGCCGGCGTCTTGGGTAACGGGTTCCGGCCGAAAGGATCATGCGGTGGGACAGACGGTTTTCATCCCTCGTGAGCTCGACGCGAACGAGCCGCGCGTCGCGGCCTCGCCCGACACGGTGAAACGGCTGGCGGCGCTGGGTTTCGGCGTGGTCGTCGAAGCCGGCGCAGGCACTGCTTCGCGCATTCCCGACGAGGAGTTTGCCAAGGCCGGCGCCGCGATCGGCAAGGCCGGCGATGTTTCCAGGGCTGATGTCGTGCTGAAGGTGCGCCGGCCGAGCGATGCCGAGCTGAAAGCCTATCGGCCGGGCACTGCCGTCATTGCCATCATGGATCCATATGGCAACGATGCTGCCGTCGCCGCGCTGGCCAAGGTTGGTGTTACTGCCTTTTCCATGGAGTTCATGCCGCGCATCACCCGTGCCCAGTCGATGGACGTCCTGTCCAGCCAGGCGAACCTCGCCGGCTATCAGGCAGTGGTCGACGCGGCTGCCGAATATGACCGGGCACTGCCGATGATGATGACGGCCGCCGGCACGGTACCGGCGGCGAAGGCCTTCATCATGGGCGTCGGCGTCGCCGGTCTGCAGGCCATCGCCACCGCGCGCCGCCTCGGCGCCGTGGTCACCGCCACCGATGTGCGCCCGGCCGCCAAGGAGCAGGTTGCCTCGCTCGGCGCAAAATTCCTGGCGGTCGAGGACGAGGAGTTCAAGGCGGCCGAGACGGCCGGCGGCTACGCCAAGGAAATGTCAAAGGAGTATCAGGCCAAGCAGGCGGCGTTGACCGCCGAGCACATCGCCAAGCAGGACATCGTCATCACCACCGCGCTGATCCCCGGCCGTCCGGCGCCGAAGCTGGTCTCGGCGGCGATGGTCGCCTCGATGAAACCCGGCTCTGTGATCGTCGACCTCGCGGTCGAGCGCGGCGGCAATGTCGAGGGCGCCGAAGCCGGCAAGGTGGTGACCACGGCCAACGGGGTAAAGATCGTCGGCCATCTCAACGTTCCCGGTCGCGTCGCCGCCTCCGCTTCGCTTCTCTATGCCAGGAACCTCTATGCCTTCCTCGAGACGCTGGTCGACAAGGCGGCGAAGACGCTTGCCATCAACCACGACGACGAACTGGTCAAGGCGACGATGCTGACCGATGCTGGCAAGATCGTGCATCCGGCTTTCGCAAAGGCTGAGCAGGAGCCGCCAAAGGGCCAATATGTCGAACCACCGGCCATTCCGGCCAGGACGATGGTTGCCGAGGCTTCGGCGAAGCCGGCTGCGAAGAAAACGGCCGCTTCGAGGAAGCCCAAGACCACCGGAGGGATCGCGTGATGGACCAGACCCTGCAGAAAGCCCTCGACCAGCTCGACGAGGCGACAGCTGCCGTGCGGCTCGCGGTGCAGAACCTGGCGGCCGCGCCCGGCACCGAGGCGGCGGGTGACGCCGCTCACGCGCTGTCCGGCGGTGCCATCGATCCCTTCGTCTTTCGCTTCGCCATCTTTGTCCTGGCGATCTTCGTCGGCTACTACGTCGTGTGGTCCGTCACGCCGGCACTGCACACGCCGCTGATGGCGGTCACCAACGCCATTTCCTCCGTCATCGTCGTCGGCGCGCTGCTGGCCGTCGGCATCTCGGCCTCAGGGCTTGCCACCGGCTTCGGCTTCGTTGCGCTGATGCTGGTATCGGTCAACATCTTCGGCGGTTTCCTCGTCACCCAGCGCATGCTGGCCATGTACAAGAAGAAGGAAAAGTAGGCCGCTATGAACGCCAACTTCGCCTCCTTTCTCTATCTGGTCTCCGGCATACTGTTCATCCTGGCATTGCGCGGCCTGTCGCATCCGACCACCAGCCGCCAGGGCAACATGTACGGCATGATCGGCATGGGCATCGCCATCGCCACGACGCTGGCGCTGGCGACCCCTTCGGCCGGGCGCTTCGGCCTCATAGTGCTCGGGCTGCTGATAGGCGGCTCGGCCGGTGCGGTCACGGCACGGCGCATTGCCATGACCTCGATGCCGCAGCTGGTCGCCGCCTTCCACTCGCTGGTCGGTCTTGCCGCGGTCATGGTGGCGGCCGCCGCCATCTATGCACCGGAAAGCTTCGGCATCGGCACCGTCGCCGATATTCATGCCCAGGCACTGATCGAGATGAGCCTCGGCGTTGCCATAGGTGCCATCACCTTCACCGGCTCGGTCATCGCCTTTTTGAAGCTCGACGGCCGCATGTCGGGCAAGCCGATCATGATCGGTGGCCGCCACTTCATCAACGCGGCCCTGGGCATTGCGCTGATCGTGCTGATCGTGCTGCTCGTCACCGCCGAGTCCAAGGTGGTGTTCTGGCTGATCGTTGCCGCCTCGCTGGTGCTGGGTGTGCTTCTCATCATCCCGATCGGTGGCGCCGATATGCCGGTGGTCGTGTCGATGCTGAATTCCTATTCGGGCTGGGCCGCGGCCGCCCTGGGCTTCACGCTCGGCAATCTGGCGCTGATCATCACCGGCGCGCTGGTCGGCTCGTCGGGCGCCATCCTGTCTTACATCATGTGCAAAGGCATGAACCGGAGCTTCATCTCGGTCATCCTCGGCGGCTTCGGCGGCGAGACATCAGCCATTGCCAACGACGGCATCGAGCGCACGGTCAAGCAGGGCTCGGCCGAGGATGCCGCCTATCTGATGATGAATGCGCAAAAGGTCATCATCGTGCCGGGCTACGGCATGGCCGTCGCCCAGGCGCAGCACGCGCTGCGCGAGATGGCCGACAAGCTCAAGGCCAACGGCGTCGACGTCAAATACGCCATCCACCCGGTTGCCGGCCGCATGCCCGGGCACATGAACGTGCTCTTGGCCGAAGCCAACGTGCCTTATGACGAAGTGTTCGAGCTGGAGGACATCAACTCTGAGTTCGCGCAGGCCGACGTCGCCTATGTCATCGGGGCCAATGACGTCACCAATCCCTCGGCTCGTGACGACAAGTCCTCACCTATCTACGGCATGCCAATTCTCGACGTCGACAAGGCGCGCACCTGCCTGTTCGTCAAGCGCTCGCTCGGCTCCGGCTATGCCGGCATCGACAACACGCTGTTCTACAAGGACGGCACCATGATGCTGCTCGGCGACGCCAAGAAGATGACCGAGGAGATCGTCAAAGCGATGGATCACTGAAACGGCGTCGCTGCCAACTCACTGCCGATCGTCGAATACAGCCAGGCTCCGCGCCGGGCTTTTTCTTGGCTGTTACCGGTTCTGAAGCTACGATGCCGACCCGTCGTCTTGCTAACGGAGTCATCGTGGAGGTGCTGGTGCCCGACCCTGGTTCTGCTGCATCGCCGGCCGCCGATCTGACCGCAGCAGAGAAGGCGCCACGCAAGCGCAGCCAGGCGGTAGTGGTCGTGCACGGCATGGGCGAGCAGCGGCCCATGGACACGTTGAGGGAGTTTGTCCAGGCCGTATGGAGCCACGATCCGGCCCGGGCACCGTTCTATGCCCATGTCCCCGATCCGGCCGACCCGATGGGTGCGAAGATCAACCAGAGCTGGATCACGCCCGACAGCCGGACCAATTCGCACGAACTCCGCCGGATCACCACGCCCTATGATGTCGATGGCCGCCGCACCGATTTCTACGAGCTTTACTGGGCCGACATCACCCAGGGCACGACCCGAAGCCGCCTTGCTGCCTGGGTGACGACCCTGCTCTGGCGCAAGCCGGCCGATATTCCGCGCGATGTGCTCAAACTCTATGTCGTCACGCTTTTGGCCACCATCGTCGTCCTCGGCGCGGCGCTGGCGCTCGCAACGTCGACCTGGCAAGGCTACATCTCCTGGACGACCGGTGTGCTTGTCACGGTTCTGGCGTCGTTCGTCATCTGGTCGGTGGACCAGTTTGGCTTGCCTTATTTCGGCGACGTCGCCGCCTATGTGCGGGCCGAAGCGGCAACGGTCGAGAAGCGGGCGCTGGTCCGCGAGCGTGGCCTCAAGCTGCTGAAGCGTCTCATGATGGACGATGCCTATGACCGCATCGTGCTGGTCTCGCACAGCCTCGGGTCGATCATCGCCTATGATCTGTTGCAGATATTGTGGGCCGATTTCAGGCCTAGAAAGTTGGAAGCCATTCGCGACAAAGCGAGGCTGAAGGCGATCCACGCCGTCGACAAGGCGACGCTGGCCGCCGATGCCTCCGCTTGGCCCGACAGCCTCGATGACCTCCCCGCATTCCGGCGCAGCCAATGGGAGCTCTACCGGCAGCTTCGCGTCGGCGACGCCGATCATCCGCTGCCGTGGAAGATCAGCGATTTCGTCACGCTCGGCAGTCCGCTGACCCACAGCGAGTTTCTAGTGACCTACAACCTCGCCGAACTCAGGCGCGGCATCGCCGAGCGCCTGTTTTCGGCATGCCCGCCGATCGCCGACAGGGCGGCGGGCGGGACCATGCTCTACCAGGAAGGGCGCAGCCATTCCGGCAAGCCGCAGCGGGCGGTGCATCATGGCGCGGTGTTTGCCGCGACGCGCTGGACCAATATTTTCGACAGGGGCAATGGCTGGCTGACCGGCGACCCGATTTCAGGGCGGATGACGGAAAATTTTGGTCCCGGCGTGGAAAACATCCAGGTCGAGCTGCGCGGCTCGGGCGGCCGCGTCTTCACGCACAGGCTCTACTGGTCGCTGACGGCGAGCGGCCTCGAGGTCAACGCGCCGGCCGGCGTACAGCCGCGCTCGCACCTTGCCGTGCTGCGCGATGCGGTCGATCTCGGCCGCAAACTGGAAGCTGAGCTGTAGGCGGCGAGCAGCGCACGACAATGCCGCGGCGGCAGTTCAAAGCAAGGTCCCCTTCGGGCGTAATCTTCCCGAAGCGGACCGAGTTCGCTTAGTCACCGATCAACGATTGGTCAGGAAAATCGCTTCCTCGTCGTCGCGCTGCCTGCCGCCAAGTGCTGCAGCCGCGCTGGCAATGAAGGCCCCGACGACCAGCGACAGCGCGCCAATCAGCGAGAAGGTGGCGCCTGCCTTTCTGGCGGTGTCGGCCGCCTGCTGGGCCTTGACCTTGGCGTCCTGCGCTCTGGCGATTACCGTATCGACGCGAGCGGTGGCATCCGCTTCGGACAGGCCTGTGCGGGCGGCCACGAGCCGCGACAGATAGGTCTTGTCGTCGGCCGATATTTCGCCTGCTGCGGCACTCGCGATTAGAATGCGCGATGCCTGCGCCGTTGCCGCAGCGTCGCTCTCCGGATTGGCGGCAGCGAGCCTTGCCGGATCGGCCGGGCGGAACAGCGTATCGACGAAATACGATGTGGCGTTGTCAGTCGAGGCGCTACCCGCGTTTGCAGCAGCACCTGCCGAAGCGCCCATTGCCGCGCCCGATGCCACAGTCGAAGCAGCCTGGACACCGGTACCTATCGCGGCCGAAAGCGCCGTGCCGAGCACGCCGGCGACGAGCAGCGTCGCCAGCGCCCAGGCCAGGAAGCCGTGAGCGGTATCGCGGAAGAAGACTTCATCGGTGTGGATGCCGACCCATTTGGTGCGCAGGCGTCCGGCGAGGTAGCCGCCCAGGGCCGACGACAGCCACTGCACGACGATCAGCCAGACGGCGGTGGAAACGGCGAAAGTGGTGACTGACGCACCCGAGCCGGACCATGGCGACACCATGCTCAGCCCAAGCCCGGAGCCGAGCAGCATCAAGATGAAGGTAAGCGTTGACGCAGCAAAGGCGCCGGCGACGATTGGCCCCCAGCTGACAGCAGTGGAAGCGGATTCCGTCGGGGCGGAAACGTCGACAGCTGTTACGGTGGACTGCATCGAAGCCTCCCTACCGTGCGAACAGCATGATCAGAATAATGATCGGAATTGGGACTCCGAGAAGCCAGAGCAAAATGCCACGTCCCATGGATGCCTCCTGCGGCGATTGTGATCGACTACAATGCCTTGAAAGCCTTTCCGTTCCGGCGGTCCTGGTGATCTTTGTTGCGTTGCAGCAGCCGTATTGGTGCGCCAAGGCGCACCAATGCACTTCATGCCTGCTGGCTGGGTATCTCGGCCTTGGCTCAGATGTCCAGATTGGCAACCGACAGCGCGTTTTCCTGGATGAATTCGCGCCTTGGCTCGACCTCGTCGCCCATCAGCCGTGAAAACAAGCTGTCCGCATCAGTCGCGTCATTGACCTTGACCTGTAACAGCGAGCGCACATTCGGGTCGAGCGTCGTTTCCCAGAGCTGCTCGGCGTTCATTTCGCCAAGGCCCTTGTAGCGCTGCATGGTCAGGCCCTTGCGGCCGGTGGCAAACACGGCATTGAGCAGTGCCAGCGGCCCCGAAATGGTTTCCGAGACATCCTTGCGGCGCAGCACCGGCGGCTCGCCGTAGATTTCCGCCAGGCGCGGCGCATAGCGGTCGAGCTGGCGTGCGTCGGCGGAATTGATCAGCGCCAGGTCGAGATGCGCGAACTCCTTGACGCTGCGCACCGTTCGCTCGAAGACATAGCCGCCAATGCCCTCGTTCGAGGTCGACATGCGGCCGATCCAGCCGCGCTCGGTATCCTCGGCGATAATGTCGAGACGACGGGCAACACGCTCGGCCGTCTCGTTGGCGCGGCGGAGGTCGGTGAATATCTCCGGGTTGAGCGCGCCGGCAATCGCTGCCTGCTCGACCACGCCTCTGTTATAGCGCGTGTGCAATCCGTTGATGAGCTGGCGGACAGCCAAGGCGTCGTCGATGGCACTGCGCAGGTCCTGCCCGGCCCGCACCTCGCCTGTGCTGAGCGCAAGCGACGCTTCTTCCAGCCCGGAGCCGATCAGGAATTCCTCGAAGGCGGCTTCGTCCTTGATGTATTGCGAGCTCTTCCCGCGCGTCACCTTGTAGAGCGGCGGCTGCGCGATGTAGAGATGACCGCGTTCGATCAGTTCCGGCATCTGGCGGAAGAAGAAGGTCAGCAGCAAGGTGCGGATGTGGGCGCCGTCGACATCGGCGTCGGTCATCAGGATGATCTTGTGGTAGCGCAGCTTGTCGGCGTTGAACTCGTCCTTGCCGATCGAGGTGCCGAGCGCGGTGATCAGCGTGCCGATCATGTCGGAGCCGAGCATGCGGTCGAAGCGGGCGCGCTCGACATTGAGGATCTTGCCGCGCAGCGGAAGAATGGCCTGGTTCTGGCGCGAACGGCCGCCCTTGGCCGAGCCGCCGGCGCTGTCGCCCTCGACGATAAAGATCTCGGATTTCGCCGGATCGCGCTCCTGGCAATCGGCCAGCTTGCCGGGCAGCGAGGTGACGCCGAGCGAACTCTTGCGGGTGATGTCGCGTGCCTTGCGCGCGGCTTCGCGCGCGGCAGCGGCCTGGATGACCTTCTCGATGACCGCCTTGCCCTCGGTCGGGTGCTCCTCGAGCCAGGTGCCGAGCGCTTCGTTGACAAGCCCTTCGACCACCGGGCGGACCTCGGACGACACCAGCTTGTCCTTGGTCTGCGAGGAGAATTTCGGGTCGGGAACCTTGACCGACAGCACCGCGGTCAGCCCTTCGCGGCAATCATCGCCGATCAGCGCCACTTTTTCCTTCTTGGTCAGGCCGGAGGAGTCGCCATAGCCGGTTATCTGGCGCGTCAGCGCACCGCGGAAGCCTGCCAGATGCGTGCCGCCGTCGCGTTGCGGGATGTTGTTGGTGAAGGCCAGCACGTTTTCATGGTAGCTGTCGTTCCACCACATGGCGACTTCGACCGTGATGCCGTCGCGCTCGGCGCGGATCGAGATCGGCTTGTCGAGCAACGGCTTCTTCGTCCGGTCGAGATATCGGACGAACTCTTCGAGGCCGCCATCGTAGTGCAATTCATGGCGCATGATGTCGGCATGGCGGGCATCGGTCAAAACGATGCGCACGCCGGAGTTCAGGAAGGCGAGTTCGCGCAGCCGATGCTCCAGCGTACCGTAGTCGAATTCGACCATGGTGAAAGTCTCGGACGACGGCAAAAACGTGATTTCGCTGCCGCTGCGCCCCTCATAGGTGCCGGGGACCTTGTCTTGTTCATAACTGCCGGTGATGCGCAGCGGCGCGTCGGCATTGCCATGCGTGAAACTCATCTCGTAGATCTGGCCGTTGCGGCGGATCTTCAGTTTCAGCCAGGCCGACAGGGCGTTGACGACCGACACGCCGACGCCGTGCAGGCCGCCTGACACCTTGTAGGAGTTCTGGTCGAACTTGCCGCCGGCATGCAGCTGCGTCATGATCACTTCGGCCGCCGAAATGCCTTCGCCGGTGTGGATATCGGTCGGAATGCCGCGGCCATTGTCGATGACCGTCACCGATCCGTCCGGATTGAGCGTCACCGTCACCAGGTCGGCATGGCCGGCCAGTGCTTCATCGATGGCGTTGTCGACGACTTCATAGACCATGTGGTGCAGGCCCGAGCCGTCGTCGGTATCGCCGATATACATGCCCGGCCGCTTGCGAACGGCATCCAAGCCCTTCAAAACCTTGATGGAATCGGCGCCGTATTCGGCTTCAACGCCGTTGGCGATGTCGGTCTGGTCGCTCATGAAAACCTGTCTGATTGATGCCGGGTGCAGAGCGCGAAAAATCGGCTTCGAATCGCGCATTTCTAATGTCGTAGATATAGGCGCAAAAGGCGGTTTTTCCAAGGTTTGCAGGCATTTCGGAACGGAATGACCATCGCGTGAGCCGGCTACCGGCGCCTGGCTTCGATCCTGGCCAGCCGCTCACGTAAAAACTTGATCATGAACTTGTGGCGCGGTGCCAACCGCCCGCTCCGGTCGAGCTCGAGCGTCATGTCGAGCGCCTTGGAAAGCACAGCCTTCGGGTCCTTTGCGACTTGGGCGTAGTCGATATAGGCGACCACCAGGTCGCGCTGCCAGGTGGCGTTGTCCGGATCGGACCGGGCAAGTTTCTCGCGAATGGCCAGGCTGTCCTGAAGGGCTTGCCGGGCGCCCCTGACGTCGCGCTGCCTGAGGCGCAGCGTGGCGACTTCGGACAGCGTTATCGACAAGTCCCGCTGCCAGTCGGAATTGGCGGGATCGAGCTTGGCCAGCCTCTGCGCAATCGCGTAGCTGTCCAGATAGGCTTTCAGCGCGCCTTTGTGGTCGCCCTGTATCGCCAGGACGCCGGCGACTTTCTCGATGCACACGGACAGGTCGCGCTGCCATTCGGTGTTGTTCGGGTCGCCGGCGGCGAGCGCGCTGGCCTGCGAAAGTGCCTCACGATAAGTCGAAAGTGCCGCCGGCCAATTCTGCTGGTCGCTCAGCGCATTGCCGATCTTGGCGTTGCCGACCGACAGGTCGCGCTTCAACTCAGTGTCGTCCGGATCGCGTTTCGCCAGTTGCTTGACGATCGCCAGACCTTCCTTGTAGGCCGCCAGCGCCCCGGCGGCGTCGCCGCGTTCGCGCAGCAGGTCGCCTATCGTATCGTGGCTGACCGAGACGTCACGCTGCCGGTCGGCGTCTCCCGGTTTGTCCGCCGCCAGCGCCAGCCGCACCTTCAGGCTCTCTTCATAGGCCGCCTGTGCGTTGTCCAGTTGGCCTGCGATATGGGCAAGGTGACCGATCTCATCGTAGGTGATGGTCAGGTCGCGCTGCAGTTCGGCACGGTCGGGCTCTCCGGCGGCGAGCTGCTTCTTGATCGACAGGCTTTCCTGGTAGACCTCTGCGGCGCCGGCCAGATCGCCTTGGGTCGCCAATACGTTGCCGATCTTGTCGTCGGCCATGGCGAGGTCGCCGAACCACTCCAGATTGTCCGGTTCTGCCTCGGTCAGGCCCTGCAGAATGGTCTTGGCGGTCTCATAATTCTGCAGCGCTGACGGCAGATTGCCTTGCGCCATCCGCACGTTGCCGAGCTTGACGTGGCTGACGGCGAAGTCGCGCTTCACGTTGGGATCGGTTTCATGATGCGACCGCCGCTCGAGATCGGCTTGCAGCGCCTCGAAGGCACGGCCAGCCGCATCGATATTGCCGACCGTGGTATAGAGCTTGCCGAGCTCGTCCAGCGTGCGGATCAAGCGGTCGGCGTCGTCGAGCGACAGCACCACCTGTCCGGCTTCGTCATAAAGCGCGAGCACGGACTCATAGTCCCTGATGGCTGTAGCGTAGTCGAGGTCGGCGCGCGCCGCCCCGCCGGACAGATAGCGCGTCGCGGCTTCGGAGAGCGTGCGGCTGACGAAATTGGCCTTCAGCGCGTTGCGCGAGACATTGTCGATCTCGGCTGCCTCGGCGAGCTTTTTACGCGCGGCATCGAACGCTCCCAGCGAAAGCTGCTCTTCGGCCTGCCGGCGCAACGCTGCCACCCGCAGATCGTCGGATCCAAGCGTCTGCATTTCGCTCCGCACCTTGACGAAGGCGTCGGCTGCCTCACGCAGCCTGGTGTTCAGACTGTTTGCGGAGAGATGGCCGGCATCGGAACTGATCAACGCGCCATAGAGCGGCGCCAGCGGCATATCGGCGTCGCTGGCGATCTTTTCCACCTCGCCGCGCATCGCGGGCGTCACCTCGGCCATGGCCAGCAACAAGCGTTCGCGCTCCGGCAATTTCTCCTTGGCCGAGGCGGCAAAGAACAGCTGCGGCAGGCCGCTCTCGACATAGGGCAATTGCTTACCGCGCGAGAGGTCGTAGACCTCCTGCTGCACGAGCGTCAGCACGGAGCGGATCTCGAGACCTTCGGTGCCGAGGTATTTCGTCAGCGCCGCGGTAAACGGCGAATTCTGGCCCGTCCCATCCGCGGCGGTCTCGCCGGGCGCCGCCGAAAAGGCAAACAGGATGTTTTCTGCCCGCCCGATGCGGCCAAGGCCCGGCCGGACCTTGTCGCTGACGTCTTTTGCCAGCGCCGTCGCGCCGCGGCCTTCGCCGCCCGTAGCCGCGAACGGATCGCTACGGCAGGCGTCGAGCACGATCAATCCGACCTTGCTGGTGGCGGCGACGGTCGCGCGGATCACCTCCAGCGGCAGGCTGGTCCTTTCCAGCGTAGCGAGCGACGACGCGTCTGCATCGACCGGCAGGAGCCGATTCTCGCCGGCGATCTCGACGCCGTGGCCGGAGAAGAACACCAGCGCCACGTCGGCGCCTTTGGCATCCTCGCGGAAATCGTCGAGCGCCCGGCGCATGCGCCGCAGGTCGCGGTTGGTTTCGAGGAAGACCTCGAAACCAAGCTTCCTCAGCACCGTTTCCATAACCTCACCGTCATTGACGGGATTGGCGAGCGGCCGGATCAGCCGATAGTCGTTCTCGGCGATGACCAGCGCAACGCGCCGCTCCGCCACGGCAGCGGAGGCCGTCGAGAGGATCAGCAGCAAGGCAAACAGAAAACGCAAATCGAACCGCCCCGGCCCGGTCATTTGCCGGAGCATTCCATCTCTTTATGGCATGAGCAAGTTACGGCATCGGCAAGCCCGGCCGTTCGCGTTGTCAGCCGACCCGCATCGGCTTCAGCGCTTCGCTCCAGCGGAACAACTCGTCCAGCATGGTCCTGGCCCCGCCGAGCACCTGCTCGCTGGGCAAGAAGGCGCCGGTCTCGTCGAGCAGCTTCTGGTACATCGGCAGCGCCACGCCTTCCGGGATCGGCATGACGCCGACGGAGGTCAGCAACGGTTTGACCGCCTGCGCCGCCCGCAGGCCGCCGGAGACACCGCCGTAGCTGAGGATGGCGGCCGGCTTGTATCGCCATTCCCTGAGCAGGTAGTCGACCGCGTTGACGATCGCGGGGGCGGCGAAATAATTGTATTCCGGCGCCACGAAGACGAATGCGTCGGCGGCGTCGATTGCCTTCGACCAGGCTTTCGTGTGGCTGTTTTCGTATTTGCCCAGTCTCGGATGATGCGGCTCGTCCAGCACCGGCAGGTTGAAGGCCGCGATGTCGGTGAGCACCGGCTCGAATTTGCCGTGCTCGCGCGCAAAGCTCTCCAGCCAATTTGCGAAAACCGGCCCGGCGCGGCCCGGCCGCGTGCTGCCGATGATGACGTTCAACTGGTGCTTCAAGGCAGGCTCCCGCCGGTTAGTGGCATCTGTGGTGCTGCCACCTAAGACACGCAGCCGGACACAGCAAGCAGGCACTTTCCGGTGCCCCGGTCACATTCCAGAGAGCGGATGCTTCGCCTTGTCGTCCGGTCACATGGACGCCTGCCTTGCCCGCCACTACATTGAGGTGTCAGCGGAGCAAGCCATGGACAGTCAGCCCGTCCCCTTCGTCCCGCCGGCGCCGAAGCCGCGCACAGCGCCGCCCTCGACGCTGGAGATGATCCGCATCGTCTACCGCAATCCGCTCGAACTGTGGGGCGAGCCGACCTATAACGAGCCCTGGATTTCGGTGACCGGCGTCGGCGGGCCGCTGGTCATCGCCAACGATCCCGGCCTCATCCGCCATGTGCTCGTCGATAACGCCAAGAACTACAAGATGGCGACGGTGCGTCAGAAGATATTGCGGCCAATCCTGCGCGACGGCCTGCTGACCGCCGAAGGCGAAGTGTGGCGGCGTTCGCGCAAGGCGATGGCGCCGGTGTTCACGCCGCGCCACATCTTCGGCTTCGCCGAGCCGATGCTGAAACGCACGCTCGAATTCGTCACCCGTTACGAGCAAGGTGGCACGTCGGACATCGCCCACGACATGACGCTGCTCACCTTCGACATCCTGGCCGAGACACTGTTTTCGGGCGAGATATCGGGCGAGCCCGGTAGCTTCGCCAAGGAGATCGATCGCCTGTTCGAGACCATGGGCCGGGTCGATCCGCTCGACCTTTTGCGTGCGCCCGACTGGCTGCCGCGCCTGACCCGCATCCGCGGCCGCAAGACCATGGCCTACTTCCGCAAGATCGTAACCGACACGGTGCAGATGCGCGAGGCGCGGCTGAGGCGCGCTTCGGACACGGTGCCGCAGGATTTTCTCACGCTGCTGTTGAAGGCGGAGGGACCGGGCGGGCTGACCCGGGCCGAGGTCGAGGACAACATCATCACCTTCATCGGTGCCGGCCACGAGACTACGGCCAGGGCGCTCGGCTGGACGCTCTACTGCCTTGCCGAAGCGCCGTGGGAGCGCGAAAAGATCGAGCACGAGATCGATGCGGTGTTGGCGCGCGAGCCCGACCCGACGAAATGGCTCGACGACATGCCGCTCACCCGCGCCGCCTTCGACGAGGCGCTCAGGCTCTATCCGCCGGCGCCGTCGATCAACCGCGAACCGATCGAACCCGAAACCTGGAACGGCCTCTACGTACCGCGGCGTGCCGCGGTGCTGGTGATGCCGTGGGTCGTCCACCGCCATCGGAAATTGTGGGACCGGCCGGACGCTTTCATGCCGGAACGCTTCCATCCGGGAAACCGCGAAAAGATCGATCGTTTCCAGTATTTGCCGTTCGGCGCCGGCCCCCGCGTCTGCATCGGCGCCAGCTTCGCCATGCAGGAGGCGATCATCGCGTTGGCGATCATGCTGTCGCGCTACCGTTTCGACGCCACCGCGGAAACCCACCCCTGGCCGGTGCAGAAGCTGACGACGCAGCCGCAAGGCGGCCTGCCGATGCAGGTCACCCGGCGCGGCTCGTAGGCAACCGCACGTCCGTTCGTGTTATGCGGCGGACTTGCGTTGGAACTGGCCGGCGGCGCGGTAGCGCCAGAGATAGCTGGGCAGAATGGTTCCGATCGACCGTGGCTGGATCCCGAGGCCGGCGAGCGTCCTGTTGTCCTTGACGGCGGCTTCCGACACCACATTGTGCTGGCGCAACAGCAGGACCTGGTCCTTGGTCAACAACGGATTGGGAAGCAGCCCGAGAATTGATGCCTGGAGGTTCGCCAGCCACCATGGCACGGGCAGCAAAAACCGCTTGCGTTCGATGATGACAAGCAGCTCTTGCATGCATTCCTTGAAGGTAAGCACCTGCGGCCCGCCGAGTTCATAGATCCGGCCGCCCTGGACCTTGCCGTCGACCGAGTGCGCCACCGCTTCGGCGACGTCGCCGACATAGACCGGCTGGAATTTCGTCTGCCCGCCGCCGATCAGCGGCAGCACTGGGGAAAAGCGGGCCATGTTGGCAAAGCGGTTGAAGAAACCGTCCTCCGGCCCGAAATTGATCGATGGCCGCAAGATCACGGCGTCTTGGACCGTCTCAAGAACGGCCTTTTCGCCGAGCGCCTTGGTACGCGCGTAGTCCGATTGCGCGTGGAGGTCCGCTCCCAGAGCCGAGATGTGGGTGAGGCCGGCGCCGACGGCGCGCGCCGCTTCGGCAATAGCGCGCGCGCCGAACTCGTGGACGGCAGTAAATTTCTGCCGGCCGGCCTCATGCGCGATCGCCACCAGATTGACGACATGGTCGGCGCCTTGCACGGCGCGGTCGACCGACCAGCGGACCCGGACATTGGCCTGCACCGGCTGGATCTGCCCGACATTGCCAAGCGGTTGCAAATGACCGGCGAGATCGGGCCGGCGGCAGGCAACCCGGATGCGGTAGCCGCGCTTGGCCAGCGCCCGCACGACATGACGACCGACAAAGCCGGAGCCGCCGAAAACGACGACGAGCTTTGGGGTCTGAAGGATTTCGGTCATGGCTGGCTCCGGCGGGCTATCCAGATGGCTTGATTGAAGCCGTTTCATAGTCGGTTTCGCGCCAAAGGCAAAGGGCGACCATCGGTCGCCCGGCACTGTTGAAGCATGATTTTCCGGATCCGTTCGAAATGGCAGAAAACGCCGCCGAGGCCCGGCTTTACGGCAACTCCATTAGGAACAGGAACCTTTGTTCGGTCGGCGATTTTAGATGTATGATTTGATTCCGAATGGAGGATATTGCCGATGACGACAAAACGCGTTGCGATCTTCGCTCTGGCTTTCGCAACAGGCTGCAGCATTGGTGCCTCGGCATTCGCGGCAAACCGGCATCACCACCAAGCTCAACCCGAACGCTACGTTCCCGCCAACGGCGACATCATCGACATTCTGTTCGGTGGCCCGCGCTACTATGACAACCACCTGTTCACGACGGCCGCCGAACCCTGCTCCTACAACAGGGTAGGACCGGACGCGAATGCGGTGAACGCGATCAACGATCATCATTGCGGGAAGTAGGCTCGCGCTGCCGGATCGGCCGGCCCCGTCAGCCGCTCATCGGACAAACGAATTTCTTCAGGACGAATAGCGCCCGGCGAATTCGGAAATGCGTTGCACCACGGCTTTCGGCGCCCTTATGCCGCGCGCCGCCGCCTTCTCCGCGGCCTCGGCCCGGGCACGCCCCGGCACATGCACGCCATAGCGCCGCCGCAGCCGGTCGAGCTGATCCTTCATCCGCTTTTCGAAGTCCGGATCGAGCAGCTTGGGCTCGACGGCAAGCACGAACAGGCCGGTCCCCGGACTGTCCGGCCCGCCGCTGAACCATGGCGCATCGAGCGACCAGTTGGCGCCCGACAGGCCCGCAGCCAGCACCTCGACCATCAGCGCGATGTTGGCGCCGCGCTGGCCGGCGAAGGCAAGCATGGCGCCCTTCATGGCAGCTGCCGGGTCCGTGGTCGGATTGCCGCTGGCATCCAGTGCCCAGCCTTCGGGTATCTTCTTGCCGTCCTCGGCCGCCTTGCGGATGTTGACGAAGGCGGTGGCGCTCGACGACTGGTCGATGACCAGCGCCGCCCCGTCCGCGGCGGGTGCCGCAAAGGACATCGGGTTGGTGCAGTAGACCGGCTTGACCGAGCCCGAGCCGGCAAGCACGGCCGGGCCGTTGGTGGCGGCGAACGACACCAATCCCTGCGCGGCCAGCCGTCCGGTGAAATAGCCGAGCGCGCCGCACGTATAAGCATTCTTCTGCGAAAAGATGGCGACGCCGAACAGCCGCGCCGCCTTGGCGAGGTCATCGATCGTGCGGTCGAAACCGGTATGCGCTAAGCCGCCGCGCGCATCGGAAAGATAGACCGCGAGCGCCGGCCTGGTGATCACCGGATCGGCGTTGCCGTCGATACGGCCGGCCTCCAGTGCTTCAAGATAATCGATAAAGTGCGAAAGCCCGACGATCGACAGTCCTTCCGCCTCGGCCGCGACGATCGAGGCAGCCAGCGACTGCGCCGCCTCTTCGTTGGCGCCAGCGCCAAGTGCGGCCATCCGGCACAGCCCTGTCGCCTGGTCGAGACTGAGTTGCATTGTGATTGCCATGGATATCTGAGGGAATGGGTGAATGGTAAATGGTGAGTGGGACTTAGCCGGTAACACTACGGGCTACTCACTACTGACTATTCACCATTCACCATTCACCTAACCAATCTTGTTCGGAATCCGCGCCTCGATCTTGCCCAGGGTGAAGACGAGGATGCCGGTGATCGCCATATAGATCAACGCCAGGAGCAGCAAGGGTTCATAGGTGAGGTAGGTATCCTGACGCACCTTTGAAGTGACGGCGAATATGTCGATCACGCTGATGGTCGCCACCAGCGGCGTCGATTTCAGCTGCAGCACGATTTCGCCCGTCAGTGTCGGAAGCGCGCGGTAGAAGGCCTGCGGCAGCCAGATTCGCCGGAAAATCCTCCAGCGGCTCATGCCGAAGGCGCGGGCGGCTTCCAATTGGCCTTTCGGTACGCCGGCAAAAGCGCCTCGCATCACCTCACCCTCATAGCCGGCGAAGGACAGCGTCAGCCCGAGCACGCCATAGGGCCATGCCTGCCTCAGATAGGGCCACATCCAGGACTCGCGAATCCATGGATATTGTGGAAACAGCGAGCCCAGCCCGTAATAGAGCAACCAGAGCTGCAGCAGCAGCGGCGTTCCCCTGATGACGGTGCAGAAGGCCTTGGCGGGCGCCGCGAACCAGAAAGAGCCTGCGGCTTGTGCCAGTCCGAGCGGCATGGCGAGCAGGAAGCCCAGCGTGCAGGTGACGGCAAGAATCCACAGCGCGCGCCAGATGCCGAGCAATCCCATCCCGTAATATTTCGGCAGCCAGTCCCAGCGCATGAAGACGGCCGCCGCCAAAACCAGCCCCAGCGCGATCAGGATCAGCGCGATACGATGCGGCTTCAGCCACAGCGAAGCGCGTGCGGCTATCTCGACGGCCGCTTCGCCAGTCATCACCGGGCCGGCCATCAACGGGCCTCCTTGAGCGACGGCATGCCGCGGCGGGCCCAGCTCTCGATGCGGCCGATGATCAGGTTGGAGACCAGCGTCAACAGAAGGTAGATCGCGCCGGCGGCGACAAAGAATGTCAGATAGGCTTTGGTGACGCCGGCCGCCTGCCGTGTCGCCAATGTCAGCTCGAAAAAGCCGACGACCGCCAGCAGGGCGGTGTCCTTGGTGGCGATCAGCCAAAGATTGGCAAGGCCGGGTATGGCGAACGGCAGCATCGCCGGCAGCGTGATGCGCCGCAGCAGCAGGCCGGGAGACATGCCATAGGCGCGCGCGGCTTCGATCTGGCCCTGCGGAATGGCGAGGATCGCCCCGCGGATCACCTCGGTCGAATAGGCGCCCTGGACGAAGCCGAGCACGGCAATGCCGGCCGCCAGCCCGCTAATGTCCATGCGCTGATAGCCCATTGCCGTCAGCATCTGATTGATCAGATCGGTGCCGGCGTAATAGAGCAGAAGGATCAGCACCAGCTCCGGCACGGCGCGCACGACTGTCGTATAGACTGCCAGGAGATCTCGCACCACCGGACCACCATACAGCTTGCCGGAGGCGCCGCCGATGCCGATCAAAAGGCCGAGACAGGTGGCGCCGACCGCGATCTCGATCGTATGGAGCAGCCCGACGATGAGCGTTCCACCCCAGCCCGGCGGCGTGGGCGAGAGAAGCGCGATGGCGGAGGCGGCCCAAGCCGGAACAAATGCGTCGATCAGCGTCGCCCTCGAATTGCTGGCGCTAAAACCGCCGGCGATCTCCGCCCGCGGAAGCACGCGTCGATGGATTTCGACTAACCACGCGGCTCTATCGGGGCCGTGTGGTTAATCGCTCATGGATGAGGCCGTCAGTTCGACTGCGTGTCGGCACCGTAAATGTCGAAGTCGAAGTACTTCTTCGAAATCTCGTCATATTTGCCGTTGGCGCGGATGGCCTTGATGCCGGCGTTGATCTTTTCCTTCAACTCGGAGTCTTCCTTGCGGACGCCGGCGCCGACGCCGGGCCCGAGAATGGCCAGATCCGGCGCGACCATGCCCTTCAGATCGCAGCATTGCTTGCCCTGGTCCGATTTTAGGAAGGCGTCGAGGGCAATGGAATCGGCCTGCACCGCGTCGACCCGGCCGGCGGCAAGATCCTGGTTGGCCTCGTCCTGGGTCTGGTATTCCTTGATTTCCGCCGCGTCGGCGAAGTGCTTCTTGGCGTAGTCGGCGTGTACGGTCGAGACTTGGACGCCGATGATCTTGCCCTTGAGGTCCTCCGGTGTTGAGCCGAACTTCTGGTCCTTCGGCCCGATGATCGCAGTCGGGGTGTTGTAATATTTGTCCGAGAAGGCGATCGTCTTCTCGCGCTCGGCGGTGATCGACATCGAGGCGGCGATAAGATCGATCTTCTTGGTCGTCAGCGCCGGAATGATGCCGTCCCAGGCGACGGGGGTGATGACGCAGTCGAGCTTCTCCTCGGCGCAGACGGCATCGATGAATTCGATCTCCCAGCCGACCCATTTGCCGGAAGCGTCCGGCGAGGCGAAGGGCGGATAGGGTTCGGCGGCGACGCCGATCTTGACCGGATCGGCCTTGGCCACGCCCATCGCGGCAACGCCGAGCAGCAGCGCTGCGGCAAAGGTCTTGAGAATAATCTTCATCGTCATGACTCCCAGTTTTGTTGTTGTTCCCGGTTTTCGTCCGCCCACAGTTTAACTGATGTTGCGGATGAACTGCTTCAGCCTTTCGGATTTTGGTGCGCCGAAGATCTGTTCCGGCGGCCCTTCTTCCTCGACCAGCCCGTTGTGGAGGTAGACGACATGCGTCGCGACCTCGCGGGCAAACTTCATCTCATGGGTAACCAGCACCATAGTGCGGCCTTCGCGCGCCAGGTCGCCGATCACCTTCAGCACCTCGCCGACCAGCTCCGGGTCGAGCGCCGAAGTCGGCTCATCGAACAGCATGACGCGCGGGTTGATGGCCAGCGCCCTGGCGATCGCGGCACGCTGCTGTTGGCCGCCCGACAGATAAGCGGGATAGACGTCGCGTTTTTCGGCCAGGCCGACGCGGGCGAGCAATTTTTCCGCCTCGCCGATCGCCACATCGCGCTTGACGCCGAGCACATGCACGGGAACCTCGATGACGTTCTCGATCAACGTCATGTGGCTCCACAGATTGAAGTTCTGGAAGACCATGCCGAGCTTGGAGCGGATGCGTTCGATCTGCTTGCGGTCGGCGGGCACGGTGTGGCCGTAGCTGTCGGCCTTCAGCTTTATCTCTTCGCCATTGACCCGGATGATGCCGCTGGTCGGGTTCTCCAGGCAGTTGATGCAGCGCAGCAGCGTCGATTTGCCCGAGCCGCTGCCGCCGATGATGGCGATCACCTCGCCATCGCGCGCCGACAGCGAAACGCCCTTCAATACATGCAGCTTGCCGAAATTCTTGTGCAGGTTCTCGACGTGGATGGCTTCGGCAGCGCCGTTCTGCGCCGTATGCTTCAGGGCGGTGGCCGGCGCTGTCATCGTCGCGGCGCCCCGCGGAGCAGCCGAGGCAGTCCTTGCTGGAATTTTTTACCCATTACCCGTCACTGGACAGCGTTCCGATTCTCAAGATGGACCGTTCCGCTTGCCTCCGTCAACCGCAGTTTTTGGACCATTGATCACGGCCTGCCGAGTGGCTATTGGCAGGAGGGGCGCGTTTCAGGAGAACTTAGTGGGCAAAGCATACGGGTCGCAGTCGATGGCCGGGCCGCTGCAGCGCGTGCTGATGCGCTCCGCCGCCAGCGCCATGCGTCGGGCCGAAGCGCTGGAGTGGCACTATGGCCCCGGCTTCGATCCACAAAAAGCGGCAACCCAGCATGATGCACTGGCCAGGCTGATTTCTGTCTCAGGTGCCGAAATCGAATGGCTGAGCGACGCCGATGACGGGCTTGCCGATTCGGTCTTTACCCACGATCCGTCGCTGATGACCGACCATGGCGCGGTCATCCTTGCCATGGGCAAGGCGCTGCGCCGGCGAGAGCCCGGCCTGCACGAGGCAGCCTACGGGCGCATGGGCATCCCCACCCTCGGCCGTATCGAGGCTCCCGGCCAGGTCGAGGGCGGCGACTGCGTGTGGGTGGTGCAAACACGCTGGCCGTCGGCCGCGGCGTGCGCACCAATCAGCACGGCATCCAGCAGCTCTCCAACCTGCTTTCACCCAAGGGCATCCAGGTCTATGGCTTCGACCTCCCGCTCTGGCAGGGCGAGGAGGCCTGCCTGCATCTGATGTCGGTGATCAGCCCGCTCGCAGACGATCTGGCGCTGGTCTATGCGCCCCTCCTGCCGGTCGCCTTCTACCAGATGCTGCGCGAACGCGGCATTCGGCTGGTCGAGGGCGACGCCGACGAATTCTTCGCCTCGAATGGGCTCAGCCTGAACGTGCTGCCGACCGCGCCGCGCCAGGTTATCGCCGTTGCCGGTTTTCCGAAGACGGCGGCTGCCATGCAAGCCGCCGGCTGTACGGTCTCGACATTCGAGGCCGATGCGCTGTGCATTGCCTGCGAGGGCGGCCCTACCTGCCTCACGCGCCCGGTGCTAAGACAATGACGACCATCGGCGAAGCGCTCATCACCTTGCTGGAAGCGCACGGCGTCGACATCGTGTTCGGCATTCCCGGCGTGCACACGGTCGAGCTCTACCGCGGACTGGCGCGGTCGAATATCCGTCACGTCACGCCGCGCCACGAGCAGGGCGCCGGCTTCATGGCCGACGGCTATGCGCGCGCCAGCGGCAAGCCGGGCGTCGCCTTCGTCATCACCGGGCCAGGACTGACCAACACCATCACCGCCATGGGCCAGGCGCGCGCCGATTCGGTGCCGATGCTGGTAATCTCCGGCGTCAACGCAACACCGACGCTGGGCAAAGGCCTTGGCCATCTGCATGAATTGCCGGACCAGCGCGGCATGATGGAGAAGGTGGCGCTGTTTTCGCACCGTGTCACGGAGGCCGGCGAACTGCCCGGCGTGCTCGCCGGCGCCTTTGCGCTGTTCTCATCCTCGCGTCCGGGTCCGGTGCATATCGAGATCCCGACCGATGTCATGACCATGCCCGCCAACGGCATCGTGCCGCTGCTGCGGAATTCAGCGCCGCCCGAGCCGGATGTGGCGGCGATTGCAGAGGCGGCAAGGCTATGCGCGTCTGCCCGCCGGCCGCTTATCCTGGCCGGTGGCGGCGCCAAAGCTGCCGAAGCGCCGTTGCAGCGCCTGGCCGAGAGGTTGGGAGCGCCGGTCGTCCAGACCGCCAATGCGCGCGGCCTGCTCCATCGTCATCCGCTTGGCGTGCCGGCCAGTCCCAGCCTGAAGGCGGTGCGTGCGCTGATGGCCGACGCCGATCTGGTCATTGCGGCCGGCACCGAATTCGGTCCGACCGACTATGACGGCTATGGCGACGGCGGTTTTGTCCTTCCCGCCAATCTGATCCGCATCGACATCGGCGCCGACCAGCTTGCCCGCCGGCCTGCGCGGATTTCGATCCAGGCCGATTCTGGCGCAGCGCTCGAGGCGCTGCATGCCGAACTCGGCACGGGCCAGGCGCAATCGGGCGGCGGCGCAGCTCCCCCCCCCGCGACGCGGCAGGCGGCCTTTGCCGAGATTGGCCCGGCTATGCAGGCGCAACTGGGCGCCGTCGAGACGATCCGTGATACGCTGCCTGGCGCGATCATCGTCGGCGATTCGACCCAGCCGGTCTACGCCGCCAACCTCTACTACGATCACGACCGGCCGGGCGGCTGGTTCAACGCCGCCACCGGCTTCGGCGCGCTCGGCTATGGCCCGCCAGCGGCGATCGGTGCCGCCCTTGCCAGGCCTGAGGCGCCGGTCGTTTGCCTCACCGGCGACGGCGGCTTCCAGTTCACCCTGCCGGAACTGGGCGCCGCGCTCGACGCTGCGGCGCCGGTGATCTTCACAGTCTGGAACAATCGCGGCTACCGCGAGATCGAGACCTCGATGCTCGACGTCGGCGTCGAGCCGGTCGGCGTCTCCCCGGCACCGCCGGATTTCTGCAAATTGGCCGAAGCCTACGGCATTGCCGCCGAGCGGATTTCCGGCACCGGCGGCTTGGCGGACGCGCTTGGGCGCGCGCGGGCGACTGGACGACCTTACGTCATCGAGATTTCGGTTGAGTGATCGCGCGAAAGGCGCGACCTTCCGCATCGGCGGCGCGCAATGACGGAGCGGTCGAATATGACGGAAACACTGGACGGCAGACATATCGTGGTGACCGGCGGCACCGGTGCCCTTGGCGGCGCGGTCGTAGGAAAACTGCTGGAGCAGGGCGCGATCTGCCATGTGCCCAATGCCCACGCTGCCGCGCCTGCGCATTTTCCCTTTCCGGCGCATGACCGCGTCAGGCTGGCGCACAATGTCGACCTTGCCGACCCTGCCAAGGTCGACGCCTTCTATGCCAGCGTTCCAGATTTATGGGCATCGGTGCATCTTGCCGGCGGCTTCACCGCGGCGCCGGTCGAGAAGATCGAACCCGCCTCCTTCGCCGAGATGATGGACACCAATGCCCGCACCACCTTTCTGTGCTGCCGCGCGGCGATACGCTCGATGCTGGGATCTTCCGTGCCGGGCCGCATCGTCAATGTCACCGCGCGAGCCGGGCTCGATCCGCGGCGCGGCTCCGGCAAGGTGGCCTACGCCGCCGCCAAGGCGGCAGTCGCCGCGATGACTGTGGCGATGGCCGAAGAGCTGAAGGGCAACGGCATCCTGGTCAACGCCGTGGCGCCCTCGACGCTTGACACGCCGGCCAACCGGGCTGACATGCCGAACGCAGATTTCAGCAGATGGGTCAGCCTTGAAGCGGCCGCCGAGGCCATTGCCTATCTCGCCTCGCCGGCCAACATGGCGATCAGCGGCACGCTGGTGCCACTCTACGGCCGGGCCTGAGCCTGCGGCTCGTCACAAGCAAAAGGTCACAAGCAAAAGCCCCGCCGGATCGTTCCGGCGGGGCTTTTTTTGTTTCGTTTATAACCCGCGCGAGGCGCGGTGTTGGCTTAGCTGCCCTGCTTCTTCAGCGCGGCGCCAAGGATGTCGCCCAGCGAAGCGCCGGAGTCGGTCGAACCGTATTGGGCGACCGCTTCCTTCTCTTCGGCGATTTCCAGCGCCTTGATCGAGACCTGCAGCTTGCGGGTCTTCTTGTCGAAGGCGATGACGCGGGCGTCGACCTTCTGGCCGACGGTGAAGCGCTCGGGGCGCTGCTCGTCGCGGTCACGGCTGAGATCGGAGCGCTTGATGAAGGTCTCGATGCCGCTGTCGACCAGCCGCACTTCCAGACCGCCATCCTTCACGCCGATAACCTCGCAGGTGACGACTGCGTTCTTGCGCAGTTCGCCTGACGTCGCTGCTTCGCCGACCGTGTCCTTGGCCAGCTGCTTGATGCCGAGCGAGATGCGCTCCTTGTCTATGTCGACGTCGAGCACCTGCGCCTTGACCATGTCACCGCGATTGTACTCTTCGATCACCTGCTCGCCCGGACGGGTCCAGTCGAGGTCGGAAAGGTGGACCATGCCGTCGACGTCGCCTTCGAGGCCGATGAACAGGCCGAACTCGGTCTTGTTCTTGACCTCGCCCTCGACCTGGCTGCCGACCGGATGGCTGCGCGCGAAGGCCTCCCACGGGTTCTCCAGCGTCTGCTTGAGGCCGAGCGAGATACGGCGCTTGGCCGGATCGACTTCGAGCACCACCACGTCGACTTCCTGCGTCGTCGACAAGATCTTGCCGGGATGCACGTTCTTCTTGGTCCACGACATTTCCGAAACGTGGATGAGGCCTTCGATGCCCGGCTCCAGCTCGACGAACGCGCCGTAGTCGGTGATGTTGGTGACGGTACCCTTGATCTTCTTGCCGATCGGGAACTTGGTGCCGATCTCGGACCACGGGTCGCTCTCGAGCTGCTTCATGCCGAGCGAGATGCGGTGGGTTTCCTGGTTGATGCGGATGATCTGCACCTTGACCGTCTGGCCGATGTTGAGGATTTCGGTCGGATGGTTGACACGGCGCCAGGCCATGTCGGTGACGTGCAGCAGGCCGTCGATGCCGCCGAGGTCGACGAACGCACCATAGTCGGTGATGTTCTTGACGACGCCTTCGACCACCTGGCCTTCTTCGAGATTCTGCACGATTTCCGAACGCTGTTCGGCGCGGCTTTCCTCAAGCACGGTGCGGCGCGACACCACGATGTTGCCGCGGCGGCGATCCATCTTTAGGATCTCGAAGGGCTGCGGGTTGTGCATCAGCGGCGAGACGTCGCGGATCGGGCGGATATCGACCTGGCTCCGCGGCAGGAAAGCCACGGCGCCGTCGAGGTCGACGGTGAAGCCGCCCTTGACCTGGTTGAAGATGACGCCTTCGACGCGTTCGCCCTTGGTGAACTTCTCTTCGAGACGGACCCAGCTCTCTTCGCGGCGGGCCTTTTCGCGCGACAGCATGGCTTCGCCAAGCGCGTTCTCGATACGCTCGACATAGACCTCGACCGTGTCGCCGACCTTGAGCGTCGTGTCCTTGCCCTTGACGCCGAATTCCTTCAGCGGCACGCGGCCTTCGACCTTGAGGCCGACGTCGATGATGGCCATGTCCTTTTCAATGGCAGTGATGATGCCCTTGACGACCTGGCCTTCGCCGGAATGGCCGGCGGAAAATGATTCTTCGAGCAGGCTCGCGAAATCATCGCGAGTGGGATTTGCAACTGACATAGTTTCTCCTGGAATGCCCCGCAATCTGTCGCGGGGCGGGCGCCGTGGGTTAGCGTTGCGTTGGCCTGCCGGCGTTCCGGGCAAAAAGCCCTTGGCCGCCCTTGAGCGGCAATTCCGGCGCATGAAGAATGCTGGCAGGCTGGTTCATACCCGATATGGGAATTCTTGTTGTCGCCGGCAATCGGCGGCGGCAGGAAAACCCGGCTCAGGCTTCGTTTCTCTTGGCCAGGACGTTGTCGATGATCACCTGAGCTGCCAGAAACGCGGCCTCTATAGCCATTTCCGACGTGTCGAGCAAGTGCGCATCGGCCGCCGGCTTCAAGGGCGAGTCCATGCGGCCCATGTCGCGCTCGTCGCGGCGCACGATATCGGCAAGGATTTCATCGAAATTGGCAGTGCCGCCGATGCTCTCGATTTCGTCCAGCCGCCGCTTTGCCCGCACCTCGGCGCTGGCCGTGACATAGAGTTTTACGTCGGCATCGGGACAGACGACGGTGCCGATGTCGCGGCCGTCGAGCACCGCACCCGGCGGGGTTTTTGCAAAGTCGCGCTGCTTGTCGACCAGTATGCGCCGGACCGACGGGATGACAGCCACTTTCGAAGCCGCCTCGCCGACCGCGTGTGCCGAAAGCACGGCGCGGTCGAGCTTTGCCAGATCGACCTGACGAGCCGCGGTTTCAGCGGCCGAGACATTGTCGAGCGGCAGGCCGAGCCGGAGCAGCGCATGCGCCACCGCGCGATAGGTAAGGCCGGTGTCGAGCAGGTTCAGCCGATAGTGATCGGCCAGCCGCCGGGCAAGGGTGCCTTTGCCGGCACCGGCAGGTCCGTCGATGGCGATGGTGAAGGACGCCGTCATATGCCGTCGCGAGGCAAGCGCCTGCTGCCAACGCTTTTCAAACTCTGCCGCCGTGACTTCCACCGCCTCAAATACAGGATCAGCGTTGATCTCGTCGAGGTCCGGAAAAGGTTGGTCTGAGTTCGTTGTCCCGCCAACTTCGAGGTCCTCTGATCCATCTGGCGCGACGCCACGTGACGCAAAACCGACTGAACCGTCCCGATAGAACTCTATTGTTCTCGACTGATAGTTGTCGTCGGCAATCTCATACCAGAGATGAGATGGTTGCTCCGGCCGCTCGTGCTTCCAATGTACGCAGACATATTTCATTCAATCTCCGCACCGAGCCCCTTCATCAGGCCCATGAACTCCGGAAAACTCGTCGCGATCATCGCCTGGTCGTCGATGGTCACGGGCTTTTCCGTCGCCAGCCCCATCACCAGAAAACTCATGGCGATGCGGTGATCGAGATGGGTCTGGACGATGGTGCCCTGTCCGTTGGGATGCTGGCCGAGGCCCTTGCCGCCGGGTTTTCCGCGCACGACAAGCGAGGCCTCGCCTTCGCTGCAGTCCACGCCGTTGAGCTTCAGCCCTTCGGCCACTGCCGACAGCCGGTCGGATTCCTTCACGCGCAGCTCTTCCAGCCCGAGCATCAGCGTCTCGCCCTCGGCGAAGCTCGCCGCCACGGCAAGCACCGGATACTCGTCGATCATGGTCGGCGCCCGTTCGGGCGGCACGGTGACGCCTTTCAGCTCGGAGTAACGCACGCGCAGGTCGGCGACGTCTTCGCCGCCTTCATTGCGGCGCTCGAGAATGTCGATCCGGGCGCCCATTTCCTGCAGCGTCAGCAGAAGGCCTGTGCGGGTCGGGTTCATCAGCACGTTTTCGATGGTAATGTCCGAACCCGGCACGATCAGCGCCGCCACCAGCGGAAAGCCGGCCGAGGAGGGGTCGCCAGGCACCGCGATCGTCTGGCCGGTGAGCTTGCCCTGGCCTTCGATGAAAATGTGGCGCACGCCGCGCTCGTCGGTCTCGACCGACAGATTGGCGCCGAACCCCTTGAGCATCTTTTCGGTGTGGTCGCGCGTCATAACCGGCTCGATGACGGTGGTGATGCCCGGCGTGTTCAGCCCAGCCAGCAGCACCGCCGACTTGACTTGCGCCGATGCCATCGGCACGCGGTAGGTGATCGGCGCGGCGTGCTTGGGCCCGTGCATCGTGATCGGCATGCGGTCGCCGGGCGTCGCCTTCAGCACCTGCACGCCCATCTGGCGAAGCGGTTCGAGCACGCGGCCCATCGGCCGGCCCGACAGCGAGGCGTCGCCGATGAAGGTGGTTTCCATGTCATAGGTGCCGACCAGGCCCATGGTGAGGCGTGAGCCGGTGCCGGCATTGCCGAAGTCGAGCGCGCCTTCCGGCTGCAGCAGCGCGCCGTTGCCGGTACCGCGGATCACCCACTCAGCGCCATGCTTCTCGATATGAGCGCCCATCGCCTTCATGGCAGCGCCCGTACGCATCACGTCCTCGCCTTCCAGCAGCCCGGTGATGCGGGTTTCGCCGGAGGCCAGGCCACCGAACATGAACGAGCGGTGCGAGATCGACTTGTCGCCCGGCACCCGTGCCGCGCCTGAAAGGCCAGATGATTTGCGGGCGGTGGCCTGCTTCGGGGCGGCAGTGTGCGACATGGTTCTTTCCTGGAAACGCCGGCGGCCGGCCATTTTCTGCTGGTTTGCGGGGGTCTCCTATCATGGCGTACCGAAATGGTCATCCCCTTGGTATGAAGGCCTTCGAATTCAAGCTTTTTGGGACGCCGGCTTTTCGCTTTGACAGCGCCGTAAACTCTGGTTAAGGGGACCAAACTTTATCGACGAGGCTTGCTGTGGCAAAACCCGAACTTGGCACCAAACGCATCGACCCGGAGACAGGTCGAAAATTCTATGACTTGAACAAGGACCCGATCGTCTCGCCTTACACGGGCAAGAGCTATCCGCGCTCCTATTTCGAGGAAGGCAAGATCGCCGCCCTCGAGGAGGAAGAGGAAGTTGCCGAGAAGGAAGTGGACGCCGAGGAGGAAGAGGGCGTCGAGGTCGTCTCGCTCGAAGAGGCGGACGAGGACGCGAAGGCCGACGAGCTTCCCGATCTCGGCGATGACGAAGACGACGTTGACCTTGGCGATGACGAGGATGACACGTTCCTCGCCGACGAGGAGGAAGAAGACGACGACGTTGCCGACATGATCGGCGTCGGCGAAGACGACGACGAAGTCTGAGCGAACCGCATTCGCCGGCTTTCGCGGCGCTGCCTAGAAAAAGCGGTTCTTGAAGGCTTGATATTGACTGAGGGCGGGGTTAGAAGCCGCCATCACTAACGGCGCGGTCTAGAACCCGCGCCGGATCTCTTCGCCGGAAACGGCGCCGGTGAACTGCCGGAGTGGGGCCATAGCTCAGTTGGGAGAGCGCTTGAATGGCATTCAAGAGGTCGTCGGTTCGATTCCGATTGGCTCCACCAGTTCTCTCCGCGAAAATCAGCAGAACGGCCGCCCGCCCGTCCGGGCTGGCCGTCGCAGAACCTAGCTGAGACTAGTGTAATCGGCCGCCCTACTTGGGCTCGCCGATCCATTCAGAAGTAGTGAGCCCGTGCCCGGTCTGTGCATTTTTCTGGCTGTGGTTTGAACCGCGAGCACCGGGACTCGACCAGGCAGCGGGCTGAAATGATCGCTGCGCAAAACTCCGTTACTTGTTGCAGTTCTGCATATCCGACGTCATAGCGCCGCTGGGGGTGTTGTTGTCGGTATCGATGCCCGCCGTATCCTTGCAGCGGTCCTCCATACCGTTTGTCTGCGGCGTGGTAGAGTTCGTTGCGTTCGGATCGATCGTGTTCGGGGTAGCTGCGCTGCCGGTCCCGGTGTTGCCGCCGGAAGTGCCTGTGTTGACGCCGGTATTGCCATCGGCGCTACCGGTCCCGGAGTCCATGGATTGTGCCATGGCAGATGTGGCCAGGCCGATAGCAAGTAGGGATGCAGAGAGAATTTTCATCATCTTAGTGTCTCCATCGAGTTGCATCGCTCTATCGCGATCTATACCAACGAGAGTTTTTTCGAGATGTTCCGTTGGGCAGAAATATTGATCGATACATCATTATGGATCTTTGTTGCTCGTCGTTTCGTGAATGCGGCTGCGAAATTCCTGCCGCATAGCGGCAATTTCGTCTGGAACCAAATCGAGCATGCCGCGTTCTTGCGCTTGCGGGGAGTTGTGTCGGCCGCAGGGGACAGTTTCACCAGGACATTCAAGAAATCCGTGAGCTGGGAGGGGCGCTGTGAGCGTGCTTGCATCCACAAGGCAATTGGACCACCGTCAAATACTGAACGCGCTGAAGGCTTTTCGGAGCGGTGATTTCTCCGTTCGTATCGACAATGTCTACGCCGGCCTTGATTCCGAGATCGCCGACACCTTCAACGAAATCGTAGAACTCAACGATCAGGTCACGCGCGAGTTCGAACGCCTCAGCAAGGTCGTCGGCAAGGATGGCCGGATCGGCGAACGCGGCCGTGTCCGCAACGCCACCGGCAGCTGGGAATCGAGCGTCCGTTCCGTCAACGATCTGATCGAGGACATGGTTCAGCCGACGGCCGAAGTGGCGCGCGTCATCGGCGCGGTGGCCAAGGGTGACCTGTCGCAGACGATGATGGTCGAAATCGACGGCCGGCAGCTGCGCGGCGAGTTTCTGCGAATCGGCAAGATCGTCAACACCATGGTCGGGCAACTGGCCTCCTTCGCCTCGGAAGTGACGCGCGTGGCGCGCGAGGTCGGCACCGAAGGCAAGCTCGGCGGCCAGGCCCGCGTGAAAGGTGTGGCCGGGACCTGGAAGGACCTGACCGACAACGTCAACGCGATGGCGACGAACCTGACCGGGCAGGTGCGCAACATCGCCGAGGTGACGACCGCCGTCGCTTCCGGCGACCTGTCGAAGAAGATTACCGTCGACGTGAAAGGCGAAATCCTCGAACTCAAGAACACCATCAACACGATGGTCGACCAGCTCAATTCCTTCGCCTCGGAAGTGACGCGCGTCGCGCGCGAAGTCGGTACAGAAGGCAAGCTCGGCGGCCAGGCGCGCGTCGAAGGTGTCGGCGGCACCTGGAAGGACCTGACCGACAACGTCAACCTGATGGCCGAGAACCTGACCGGCCAGGTGCGCAATATAGCCGAGGTGACGACGGCTGTGGCGCTGGGCGACCTGTCGAAGAAGATCACCGTCGACGTCAAGGGCGAGATCCTCGAGCTGAAATCGACTATCAACACCATGGTCGACCAGCTGAATTCATTTGCCGGCGAGGTGACGCGCGTCGCCCGCGAGGTCGGCACCGAGGGCAAGCTCGGCGGCCAGGCTCAGGTGCGCGGCGTTGCCGGCACCTGGAAGGACCTGACCGACAACGTCAATTCGATGGCCGAGAACCTGACCGGCCAGGTGCGCAACATCGCCGAGGTGACGACTGCGGTCGCTTCGGGCGACCTGTCGAAGAAGATCACTGTCGCCGTGCAAGGCGAAATCCTCGAGCTCAAGGACACCATCAACACGATGGTCGACCAGCTCAATTCCTTCGCTTCGGAAGTGACGCGTGTGGCGCGCGAGGTCGGAACCGAAGGCAAGCTCGGCGGCCAGGCCGAGGTGAAAGGGGTCGGCGGCACCTGGAAAGACCTGACCGATAACGTCAACCTGATGGCCGCCAATCTGACCGGCCAGGTCCGCAACATCGCCGAGGTGACGACCGCCGTTGCCCGCGGCGACCTGTCGAAGAAGATCACCGTCGACGTCAAGGGCGAAATCCTGGAGCTCAAGGATACCGTCAACACGATGGTCGACCAGCTTAATTCCTTCGCCTCGGAAGTGACGCGTGTGGCGCGCGAAGTGGGGTCGGAAGGCAAGCTCGGCGGCCAGGCGCATGTCGAGGGTGTCGGCGGCACCTGGAAGGATCTGACCGACAACGTCAACGCCATGGCCGGCAATCTGACCGTGCAGTTGCGCGACGTCTCCAAGGTGGCGACGGCAATTGCGACCGGCGATTTGACCCAGAAGATCACCGTCGATGCGCTGGGCGAGATCCTGCAGATCAAGGACGTCATCAACACGATGGTCGACCAGCTGAATTCCTTCGCCTCCGAGGTGACGCGCGTGGCGCGCGAGGTCGGTTCGGACGGCAAGCTCGGCGGCCAGGCGCAGGTGCGCGGCGTTGCCGGCACCTGGAAAGACTTGACCGACAATGTCAATGCGATGGCTGCCAACCTGACCGGCCAGGTGCGCAACATCGCCGAGGTGACGACGGCAGTGGCGCTGGGCGACCTGTCGAAGAAGATCACGGTCGATGTGCGCGGCGAGATCCTCGAGCTCAAGGACACCATCAATACGATGGTCGACCAGCTGAATTCCTTTGCCTCGGAGGTGACGCGCGTTGCGCGCGAGGTCGGCACCGAAGGCAAGCTCGGCGGCCAGGCGCAGGTGCGCGGCGTTGCCGGCACCTGGAAGGATCTGACCGACAATGTGAATTCGATGGCCGAGAACCTGACCGGCCAGGTCCGCAACATCGCCGAGGTGACCACCGCTGTGGCGCGCGGCGACCTGTCGAAGAAGATCACCGTCGACGTCAAGGGCGAGATCCTGGAGCTGAAATCGACGATCAACACCATGGTCGACCAGCTGAACTCCTTTGCCGGCGAAGTGACGCGTGTCGCCCGCGAGGTCGGCACCGAGGGCAAGCTCGGCGGCCAGGCGCGGGTCGAGGGCGTTGCCGGCACCTGGAAGGACCTGACCGACAACGTCAATCTAATGGCGACGAACCTGACCAACCAGGTGCGCGGCATCGCCGATGTCGTGACCGCGGTCGCGCAAGGCAATCTCAAGCGCAAGCTGACGGTCGACGCCAAGGGCGAGATCGCTTCGCTCGCCGACACCATCAACGGCATGATCGAGACGCTGGCGACCTTCGCCGACCAGGTGACCAACGTCGCCCGCGAGGTGGGCATCGAAGGCAAGCTCGGCGGCCAGGCCCGGGTGCCCGGCGCTGCCGGCCTTTGGCGTGACCTGACCGACAACGTCAATCAGCTGGCGGCCAACCTGACCACCCAGGTGCGCGCCATCGCCGAGGTGTCGACGGCGGTGACCAAGGGCGATCTGACCCGCTCGATCAGCGTCCAGGCCTCCGGCGAGGTGGCGGCGCTGAAAGACAACATCAACGAGATGATCCGCAATTTGAAGGACCAGACGCTGAAGAATGCCGAGCAGGACTGGCTGAAGACCAATCTCGCCCGCTTCTCGCGCATGCTGCAGGGCGAGCGCGACCTGGCCACGATCTCGCGCCTCATCATGTCCGAACTCGCCCCGCTGGTGAATGCGCAATATGGCGTGTTCTACGTGACCAACCGCGACGAGGATGAATTCTATCTGGAGCTCGCCGCCTCCTATGGCGCCGAAAGCAAGGCGGAGATCAAGCAACGCCTCGATCTGCGCGAAGGCCTTGTCGGGCAGAGTGCCGCCGACAAGCGCGCCATCATGCTGGACAATGTGCCGCCGAATTTCCTGCGCGTTACCTCCGGCCTTGGCAATGCCGCGCCGGCGAACGTGATCATTCTTCCGGCTCTGTTCGAAGACGAGGTGAAGGCCGTCATCGAACTCGCCTCGTTCAGCGAATTCCGCGACACGCACCAGTCGTTCCTCAACCAGCTGATGGAATCCGTCGGCATCGTTCTCAACACCATCGCCGCCACCATGCGCACCGAAAGCCTGCTCAAGCAGTCGCAGCTGCTGACCTCGGAATTGCAGGCGCGTCAGACCGAACTGACCAAGAAGCAGGAGGAGCTGCACGCCACCAATGAGGAGCTGCAGGAAAAGGCGCAGCTGCTCGAGAACGAAAAGAAGCAGGTGGAGAACAAGAACCTGGAAATCGAGATGGCGCGGCGGGCGCTGGAGGAGAAGGCCGAGCAGCTGGCGCTTACCTCGAAATACAAGTCGGAATTCCTCGCCAATATGAGCCACGAACTGCGCACGCCGCTGAACTCGCTGCTCATCCTTTCAAACCTGCTCGCAACCAACCAGCAGGGCAATCTCAACGACAAGCAGGTCGAGTTCGCGCGCACCATCAATTCGGCCGGCACCGACCTCTTGAGCCTCATCAACGACATCCTCGACCTGTCGAAGATCGAATCGGGCACCGTCTCGATCGATATCAACGATATGCCCGTGGTGCATCTTCGCCAGCATATGGAGCGAACCTTCCGGCAGCTGGCGACCGACAAGGGACTTGGCTTCACCATCAATGTCGACCCCGAGCTGCCGGAGACCGTCCGCACCGACGAGAAGCGGTTGCAGCAAATCGTGCTCAACCTTTTGTCGAACGCGTTCAAGTTCACCTCGCAAGGCGAGGTCCGCTTGAATTTCCGGGCCGAAACGACGGGCCGTCACAACGGCTCGGCGCAACCGATGGAGGCGCTCGCGATCGTGGTCAGCGATACCGGCATCGGTATTCCGCAAGACAAGCAGAAGCTGATTTTCGAGGCCTTCCAGCAGGCCGACGGCACCACCAGCCGCAAATATGGCGGCACCGGGCTTGGGCTCTCGATCAGCCGGGAGATTGCCCGGCTGCTCGGCGGCGAATTGCGGGTCGAGAGCACGCCGGGCAAGGGTTCGACGTTCACTCTGGTCATTCCATTCGACGGACCCCGGATGGCCTTGGCCCCGCAAGCGGCGTTGCTGCCGGCGATGGAGGTGGCCGCGACGACAGCGCAGCCGAGCCCGCCGTCCTCCGAATTGCTCGATGACCGCGACATGATCTCGTCTGAAGATCGGGTCGTGCTGACCGTCGAGGACGACCCGACCTTCGGCGGTTTGCTGCTCGGCCTTGCACGTTCGGCCGGGCTGAAAGGCGTCCTGTCGACCGCGGGCTCCGGCACGCTGGCTTTGGCACGCAAGCTGGTTCCCGACGCGATTACGCTCGATCTCGGACTATCGGATATCGACGGCTGGGTGTTGTTCGATCTGCTTCGCCATGACCCGAAAACCAAGGACATTCCCGTTCATGTCATCTCGGGCGCCGAAGACATCGAGGTGCTTGCCCGCAAGGGTGCATCCAGCATTTCAACCAAGCCCGTATCGTCGGACGAACTGATGAAGGTCTTCCAGGATATTCATTCCAGAAAGCTCCGCGTCCAGAGCCGCGTCCTGATTGCCGATCCCGATCCCGAGCGCCGCCTTTCGCTGATCGAGGCGATCCGCGACGGCGTCACCTCGGTTACGGCGATCGGCCGCGTCGCGGCGAATGCGGACGAAATCGGCATCGCCAACTATGATGCCGTTGTGCTCGGCTTTGGCCGCTCGGCCAAGGACAACGCCCAGATGCTGGATGAGATTGCCGTCCTGTTCGGGCAGTCGGTGTCGCGACTGCTGTTCTTTGCGCCTCATCCGGAAGCGCTGCAACAGTCGCTCGCCTTGCATCCGGCATTGGCGGATGTTCCGCGGGCGGAGAATTTCGCGCAGCTGGCTCTCCTGATGTCGGCAACACTCCCCGGGCGAGGCCACGAAAACGATGGTGCGGCAGCCGAACAGCCGGACAAATTCGACCTCGCCGGCGCAAAGGTCCTCATCGTCGACGACGACATCCGCAACATCTATTCGCTTACTAGCGTTCTCGAGACCTATGACATCCAGGTGCTGCATGCGGAGCGCGGCCGGGAAGGTATCGCGCTTCTGGAGCAGAGCCCGGACATCGATGCGGCACTGATCGATATCATGATGCCGGAAATGGATGGCTACGAGACGATGCGGCAGATCCGCAGCATGCCGGCGATCGCCCATATCCCATTGATCTCGGTCACAGCCAAGGCAATGAAGGGCGACCGGCAGAAGTGCCTCGACGCCGGCGCCTCCGACTACATCGCCAAGCCTGTCGACCTCGATCTGCTGTTGGCATTGCTGCGTGTCTGGATCGGCCGTTCGCGATCCCGTGTCCATGGTCCGGAAAAGACGCTCATGGCAGTGAACTGACGGCCGCTCGATGCAGAAGCTGTCGAGAAACGGAGCAAGGAAGCTGGAGGTCATGGCGCCGGCAGCGGGGCCGGCAAAGGCGCGCATCCTGGCCGTGGATGACGACGAGCGCAATCTGCTGGCGATCGGCGAGGTTCTGGCCCCTATCGGTGAAGTCGTCTGCGTGCAGTCGGGCGAAGAGGCGTTGCGCGCACTGCTGAAGGAGGATTTCGCAGTCATCCTGCTGGACGTGCTGATGCCCCGGCTGGATGGCTACGAGACCGCGGGATTGATCCGCCAGCGCGAGCAATCCAGGCGAACGCCGATAATTTTTCTCACCGCCATCAACAAGGAAGACGCGCACATGCTGCGCGGCTACGACGCCGGCGCGGTGGATTACGTGTTCAAGCCTTTCGACCCGGCCATGCTGCGTTCCAAGGTTGCCGTGTTCGTCGAACTTCATGAGAAGACGCTCGAAATCCAGCAAAAGGCGGCTGCCGAGCAACGGCTGCTGGCCCAGGCACTGCAGGCGCAGAAGGAAAAGCTCGAGGCCGAGCGGGCGCTGCGCAGCGCACAGGAGCGGCAGCATGCCATTTTGAGCTCTCTTCCGGTCTGCTTCCACGCAAGGGCGGCGGAGCCGCCGTTCGGCGCCAGCTTTGTCACCGAAGGGGTCGAACGCCTGACCGGCTTTCCTGCGGAACGGCTGACCGCCGATCCAGGCTTCGGCCTGAGCCGCGTTCATCCCGACGATCTGCCGAGAGTGAGGGAGGTCCTGCTCGCAGCCAAGGCCACCGGCTCCTACACCTGCGAATTCCGCTGGCAATGCGCCGACGGCAATTACCGGATTTTTCTCGACCAGGGCGTCCTGTCGAATGGCTCCGACGGCCGGAACCCCGAGATCCTCGGCACATTGCTGGACGTTACCGAGCGGCGCGAGCTTGAGGACCAGCTGCTGCAGTCGCAGCGCCTCGACGCGATCGGCAAGCTTACCGGCGGCCTGGCGCATGATTTCAACAATCTGCTTGCCGCAATTCTCAGCGGATTGGGATTGCTCGAGCGCCATGCCGAGTTCGACGGACAGACCAGGCAGGTTCTGGAACTGACACGCCGGTCGGCAAAACAAGGCGCCGAGCTCGTCAACCGCATGCTTGCCTTCTCGCGCCGCCAGACGCTGCGGCCGCAGGCCGTGCGCCTCGCCGCGCTCGGCGATACAATGAACGGGTTGGTGGCCCCGGTCCTGGGCGGCCTGATCCGTTTCGATTGGCTTGTCGACGACACTGTGTGGCCGGCGCATGTCGATGCCAGCCAGCTGGAGCTCGCGCTGATGAACCTGGTCTTCAACGCGCGCGATGCCATGCCGTCCGGCGGCACGATAATCGTGGAGGCGCAAAATCGAACGCTAGGCAGTGCAGCCGAGGATATTTCGGCGGGCGACTATGTCGTGGTCACGGTCAAGGACACGGGGTCGGGCATACCGGCTGACATTCTCGCCAAGGTCGTAGAACCGTTCTTCACCACAAAACCGGTCGGCAAAGGCACTGGCCTCGGTCTGAGCACGGTGCATGGTTTCGTCAAGCAATCGGGCGGCACGCTTCGCATTGAAAGCACCGTCGGCAGTGGAACATCCGTCCAGCTCTGGCTGCCGCGTTCAATCGAGCGCCCGGTGGAAATCGCCGAGAAGTCCGATGCCGACGACAGCGTCGGGAATGCCGGCGAGGACTATCCATCGGTCCTGCTGATCGACGACAGCAATGTACTACGGGAACTGACGGCGCAATCGCTTCGCCAACACGGCTTTGCGGTTACCTGTGCCGGGGGCGGTGCCGAAGCGCTGGCGATGATCGAGCGGGCGCCGTACGATTTCGATGTCATCGTCACCGATTTTGCCATGCCGCTCGTCTCGGGCCTGGAGGTCATTCGGTTCGCCCGGAATCTGCGGTCCGATTGGCCGGCGGTGATGATAACGGGATATGCCGATGCCGACGCGATCGCCGACCGGCCCCCCGACGTGCCGCTGCTCGGCAAACCGCTGCGCGAAAAGGACCTGATGGAGAGCATTCTTGCGGCGGCCGCGCGCGCCGGCTCGCAGAAAGCCAGGCAGGCCCAGCCGGTGAAAGGCGGGTACCGGTTTTCGACCTGAAGAGACAAGCCTTATCGAATCGAAACGGTACGTTCCGTATCCTCGATCGTCCGCGACATCCAGCCTGTGCGCAACACGGAGCGCCGGCCATGGCGCGCTCGACGGGCTGTGATGCGGTTGATAAGCCCTCTCCGCAAGGAGAGTCGAGACATGACCGTTGCGATCGAGATGGGCCAGACGAGCGCAGGCGCCCCGGCGGCGCTGGATCTTGAGGAACTGCTGGCGACGCGGCTTCTGGTGCAGGGCAATTCGGGCTCCGGCAAGTCCCACCTGCTGCGCCGGCTCTTGGAGCAGAGCGCGCCCTGGGTGCAGCAGACCATCATCGACCCCGAAGGCGACTTCGTGACGCTGGGCGACCGTTTTGGCCATCTGGTGATCGACGCCGAGGAGCATACCGAGCGCGGCCTGCAGAGCGCCGGCGAGCGGGCGCGCATCCACCGCGTCTCCACGGTGCTCAATCTCGAGGGGCTCGACGCCGAGAACCAGATGCGGCGCGCCGCCGCCTTCCTCGGCGGGCTTTTCGAGGTCGCCCGCGACCACTGGTACCCGATGCTGGTGGTGGTGGACGAGGCGCAGCTGTTCGCGCCGGCCGTCGCCGGCGAGGTTTCGGACGAGGCGCGCAAGCTCTCGCTCGGCGCCATGACCAATCTGATGTGCCGTGGCCGCAAACGCGGGCTGGCCGGGATCATCGCCACCCAGCGGCTGGCCAAGCTTGCCAAGAACGTCGCCGCCGAGGCTTCCAATTTCCTCATGGGCCGGACTTTTCTCGATATCGACATGGCGCGCGCCGCCGACCTTCTCGGCATGGAGCGGCGCCAGGCCGAGGCCTTTCGCGACCTCGAGCGCGGGCAATTCATGGCGCTCGGCCCGGCGCTGTCGCGCCGTCCGCTCGGCTTGCGCATCGGCCCGACAGATACAAGCCCGCGCAACGCGACCCCGCGCCTGATGCCGCTGCCGGAATCGGCGTTGGAGGATGCCCGTGCGATCATCCTGGCGGCCCCGCCGCCGGAAACCGTCCGGCCGCAGCGCCGCTCGTCGCCGGATCTACTCGATCAGCTGATGGCGGCGAAGTCGGCGGCGCTGGAAATCCGCCCGGAAGCAGCGGAGGCGCAAATCAGCGCCGAGGATTTGGCGGAGCGGCGCGAGCGCGTCGACCGGGTGCTGCGCGCCGTGCTGGCGCAACCCGATGCCGGCTTCCGGGTCATCGGCGTGCTTTATCAGGAGTTCGTGGTCCGCTGCCGCATCGAGGGCCTCGCCTCGGTCGTGCCGGACCTGCCCGAGTTCCGCCGCATGCTGACCCGCGCCCGCGCCGGCCTCGGCTCCGACATGGCGGGCGACGACGCCTGGCAGGACGTCTCGGCGCGCGCCTCGCTGCTGCCCGAGGACATGCAAGGCGTGTTCATGATGATCGCTCGCGCCGCCAAGGAGGGCTGGCCCTGCCCGAGCGACGCGGCAATCGCCCGCGCCTACGGCTCGCACTCGCTGCGCCGCGCCCGGCGCCTGCTGACCTATATCGAGGAGCAGGGGCTGATCGTATGCCAGCTCGACGGAGCCGGCCGGCGGACGGTGACGCTGGTGGAGCTCGCCTGGGCAACGGCACCGGGGGATCCCAATGCGGAGGAGGCGGAGCAGGGGAGTTTGGTGTGATGGGGGGACGAACTCACACTGAGAAAGCACCGCTCATCAGGCAGGGGCTAAGTCTGTTTTGCGCCATATCCGGACCTTGCCAGTGATGCCGTGAATGTTAAGTCTCGGCTCCGATGCGGACGTTCCGCCCGAGTTCGAAGACTGACCGCGACCGTTCTGCGGCCTTCGCATCGATAGCGCCAATGAGCGGCGTCCCACATCCCACTCCTTGTGTCCATTGGGAGGGGTCGTTGTGGACCAAGCCCTACTACCCAGGCTTGTGACGAAGCCGATCCAGCGCGTCTCGAAGTGCATTGGCGGCATCGCCACGCTCGTCAGGGGACATCAGCTCCGGTTCAAGTTCCAACCTGAAGTGCGGCAGCTCGGTTCGAACAGCACGACGAGCGGCCGCCAGATTGGCCTTCAGATCGATGACGCGGTAGGTGGCGACGGGATAGGCGATCCCCTTGACCTGGACTTGCCCCAGTTCCTCACAGTCGATTGCGTCCTTCACTTGCGCAAACGTCTCGTAGGAAATGAGGATGGCCCCCGGCGGCGCCTCCTGCTCCAGGCGCGAGGCGAGATTCACGGCGCCGCCGATTATCGTGTAGTCCATCCGGTCCTCGCTGCCGAAGTTACCGACGGTGCAGTAGTCGGTATGGATGCCGATGCGACAGCGCAGCGGTGTTTCGATCCCCATGTCCCGCCAGACTTCGGCAAGCTCGCTAATCCGCTTTTGCATTGCAAGTGCCATCTGCGCGCAAGCCAGCGCGTCCTCCTTGACGCCGCGAGTCTCGGGATCGCCGAAAAACATCAGGATCGCGTCGCCGACATATTTGTCGATCGTCGCGCCGTGATCCGAAGCAATTTTCGACATTTCCGTCAGATAGTGATTGAGGAGTTGGGTGAGATCCTCGGATTCCATTTTGTCAGTGGTCTCGGTAAAGCCGGCGATATCGGAGAAGCATATTGTCAGTTTCTTCCGCTGGCTGGCGATCCTGACCTCCTGGCGGCCGGTGAATATCGAGCGATACACCTGGGGCGCCAGATACTTCGCCAGCTTGCTGGAAAGCGCCTCCAGAACCACGGATTTCTCGGCGAGGTTCTCCTCCCTTTGCTTCAGCTCAGTGATGTCCGAATAGACGGCGACCGTGCCGCCGGCGCTGATCCGCCGCTCGCTGACCATGACCCATCGCCCGTCGCCTCGCCTCTGCACCCAAGGTTCGCCAGGGTTGCGGTGCCGCGAGAGGCGCTCGGCGACCCACTCCTCGACCCGCCCCTCGGCGTCCCTGATGTAGCCGCGCTCAGCGGATCGGCGAATGATTTGCTCGAATGTCGTGCCGGGCGTCAGTTCGGTCTCCAGACCGGTGTAGAGCAATTCGCGGTAGCGGCTGTTGCTGAGGACGAGCCGGTCCTCCCAGTCGTACAGAGCGAATCCTTCGGAGATGCTTTCGATGGCATCGATGAGCCGCTGACGAGCTTCCGCAACGTCGCGCAGGTTCTTTTCCTCGACCTCGACAGCAGTATCCCGGAAGAGTCTCAGCGCTTCGGCCATGCGCCCGATTTCGTCGCTGCCCGCGGCTGGCAGCGGCGCACGAAGATTGCCCCCCGCAATCGCGAGCATGCCTTGGCTCACGGCCCCCAGTCGGGCGAGGAGGCTGCGGTCGACATAGAGCCAGACAACCAGAACCGAACTCAGGAGGCTGAGAAAGGCGGAGCCGAGTACAACCGCGGTGCCGTAGCGCTGGACGAGCGCGGCTTCGCGACCGGACGCAGCGATCTCCTGATCTGCCGTGGCGACCAGGCGATCGACGCCAGCGGTGAGATTGCGCGACAGTCGATTGTTCTCGGCCAGAAGCCTTTCGCCCTGTGCCAGGACAGCAAACTCGTCCTCCCGCACCTTGGGGATGCTGTCCTCGCCGTCGGTCAAACCCCTGAACTCGTCAACACGCTGCCGGAAGCGGGTCCGCAGCTTTTCGTCGATCTCCGTGGAAACCTTTTCAAGAGCAGTGAGCGAACGGCGTAGCGGAAAAAGGATCAACGCCAGGTCGCCCGGCGTCGGCGCGTTCGCGACCTTCACCAGCGCGTCGTTGACCGCCGAGATCTCCAGCTGCGCCTTCTGCTGGGGAATGTAAGCCGCAATCGCCTGGACCAGGTCGGCCATCGCCGCTGCGCGTCGATCGGGCGACAGCGACGTGTCGGCCGCGACCGCCCGCCATTGCGGGAGCCTGGAATCCATTACTAGGATGCCGGTGGCCACAAGGCGCTGGCTTCCGGTCGTCGTCGCGGCGAGGCGGTTCAGGAGCTCCTCCTTGCGGGCGACCACGTCGAGCCGGGCGACAACAAGAGAGTCGAGCTCCTTCAGGTTGCGCCTCAGAACAATCGCGGCTTCCTCGATCTCGGCCAAAGGCACTGTGCCCAACGTGGCATCCCGGAGGTCCGTGCGCAGGGCCTCGAGGCGGGACATCTCGAGCGCGACGGCAGCCGAGACCTCGCTGTGCTGAGCCTTGCTTGTCGCTGCCAGCACCGATGGCGCGGCAGCAGCGACCCGTTCGGCCTGGCGCGACAGCTGGAGGGAGGCGAGCGCCGACGGCACTCGATCCGTGGTAATTCGGTCCACGACGTCGCCAACCTGGAGGAAGGCATAAAGCGCCGCAGCGGTTGCCAGCACCGCAAGGGCGCTGATCCCGAAAAAGGCGAGCAACAGCCGGCCGCGTATGCCGAGGCGTTCAAGCTCGGCGAGTCGGAACAGTCCGGCCACACTGGTCTGCATCAGACTAGACATCTCAGCCGGCACGCCGGCGATCAGCGAACCCTATTCAACCGGCACGTACTCTCCGCCGCGCCAGACGTACCAAACCCAACTCTGCTTCGTGAGGTCGCCCTTGTCGTCGAAATCGACCCGGCCGATGACGGTGTCGAATTCCTGTTCGTGCAGTGCCGCAATGATGGCCTTCTGCTCCAGCGAACCTGCCTTCGAGACTGCCTGGGCCCAAACCTGGACCGCGCAGTAGCTCAACAGCGTGTAGCCCGCGGGTTCGAAATTCTCCGCACGGAACTGCTCAACGACCGCGGCCGCTTCGGGGCTTCGCCTCGGGTCCGCCGGGAACGTGAAGAGGGTCCCCTCCGCCGCGGGGCCGGCGATCAGGGCAAATTCCTCGGTCGCCAAAGCATCTCCGGATATGAGCTGAACCGTGTAGCCACTGTCGTGTGCAGCGCGAGCAATCAGCGCAACCTCGGCATGATACCCACCCACATATAAGGCGGAGACGCCGGCGGTCTGCAACGTAGCGACCTCGGCCGAATAGTCGTCCTTCCCGGGAATGTATGCGTCGTAAACGGCCTCAGTCACGCCCCGCTTGTTCAGCTGCTTCCTGGTCTCGTCGGCGAGACCCTTCCCATAGGTCGAATTGTCGTGGAGGATCGCAATCTTCTTGTTGCCCCAGCGATCGGCAAGGTAGTTGCCGGCGATGAAACCTTGCGCGTCGTCGCGGCCAATGGTGCGAAAGACATTGGCACGGCCCTGTTCGGTCAGCTGCGGATTGGTCGAGCCTGGGGATATCTCAACGACGCCTGCCTCCTCGTACACTTTTGATGCGGGGATCGAGGCCCCGGAGCAATAATGCCCGACGACGAGCACGACCCCGTCAGCCACCAGCTTCTTGGCGGCCGCCACAGCTTGCTCGGGATCGCAGAAGTCGTCGACCGAGATGAGCCTCACCTTCTGGCCGAGCACGCCGCCCGCCGTGTTGACGTCGGCCACTGCCATCTCCGCGCCGCGCTGTCCCTGCTCGCCGATCCAGGCGAGCCGTCCCGTCATCGCAGCCGAGACGCCGATCAGCACCTCCGCCCGCGCGGAGCTGAACACGGCCGCGAGAACTAAGATCGCTATGGCGATGATGCGGTGCATGTGTGCACCCCCTTAACTGTAGCTTACGCCAATCCCGTCAAAGCCGACAGCCCCTTCGGCAAGCGCGACTGTCTCGGGCTGCTATTGCAGCGCACACCCAATTTGGCGAAGCAAGCATACACTGGAATGGCGTGTCATAACTTCGTTCGCTGAGGTCGGAATCGCGCGCCAAATCCGGACGTTACCACTGACCGGAGTGAGCGTCGTGATTGGGTCAAAGCAGCCCCCGCCTCAGCTTCCCCCTATCTCTCCTCCACAATCCGCAAATAGGCCGCCGTCACAAACAGCACGATTAACCCAAACAATATCCACCACGCCCCTTCCGGCATCTGCAAAATCGTCAGCAGCGTCGTCAGCGCGGTAGGGATCAGCGCCGTTGATTGTGCCGGTGCAGCCGCCGCGGCCGCCGAAGATCGAGGTGCCGCCGACGACGGCGGCGGCCACCCAAGGCAGCACCAGCGGGTCGGCGAGCGACGGCCTTGATCAGGCCGATGTAGTGCAGTGCCGACGAGCACGCTCGAGATAACGTAGAGCGCGGTGATCACCTGCCAGCAGCGTACGCCGGACAGGCGCGTTGCCCGTTCGTTGTCGCCGACCGCCCCAGCACCACCGCCGCGACGCTGGCCGTCGCGTCCAATTCCTCAGGCGGCGCCTGGACGCCGGCTTTGTTTCCGTGAATCTCGCGATGCCGCATTGCACAATCGTCTCGCCTGCGCAAAATGCGGCATGATCCGCAAATCCCTCACTGTCCTGGTGATCGATGAGAACCACATCCGCGCTTCGATAATCGAAGCGGGATTGCGGGAGGCCGGGCATCAGCAGGTCACGGTCATCCATGACGTCGCCGGCATAGCGCGGCGGATAGCCGAGATCGAACCCGACGTGATCGTCATCGATCTCGAAAATCCCAATCGCGACATGCTCGAAAACATGTTCCAGCTGTCGCGCTTGGTGAAGCGGCCGATCGCCATGTTCGTCGACCGCTCGGATCAGGCTTCGATCGAAGCAGCGGTGGAAGCCGGAGTGTCGGCCTATGTCGTCGACGGCCTGCGTCAGGAGCGGGTCAAGCCGATCCTCGACATGGCAATCAGCCGCTTCAATGCGTTTTCGCGCATGGCGCGCGAACTGGAAGAAGCCCGCAGCGAATTGGAAAGCCGCAAGGTGATCGATCGCGCAAAGGGCATCCTGATGAAGTCGCGCGGCCTGTCGGAGGACGCGGCGTATACGCTGCTGCGCAAGACCGCCATGAACCAGAACCGCAAGATCGCCGAGATCGCCCAGAGCCTGGTAACGGCGGCAGGCCTGCTGGATCCCGAGGAGAGTTGAGAATGGCGGCCGAGCACCGGATCAATGCTGGCTTCATGCCGCTCTTCGACAGCGCTGTCCTTGTCGCGGCGAAGGAAATCGGCTTCGCCCTGCGTGAAGGCATCGACCTGACGCTCAACCGGGAAACATCCTGGGCCAACATCCGCGACCGCATCGCCATCGGCCATTTCGATCTGGCGCACATGCTGGGGCCGATGCCGATCGCCTGCAATCTGGGGCTGACGCCGCTCGCCTCCGATACCGTCGTGCCGTTTTCGCTCGGCCTCGGCGGCAATTGCGTGACGGTTTCGAACGCGGTCTGGGCCGGCATGGCCGCGCACGGCGCCCAACCCGATCTCGATCCGGCGCGGGCCGGCAAGGCGTTGGGAGCGCTGATTCGTGAGCGGGCGAATGGCGGCGGCGATCCGCTTCGCTTCGCCGTCGTCCATCCGCACTCCGGGCACAATTACGAATTGCGCTACTGGCTCGCCGCCTGTGGCATCGACCCGTCGCGTGAAATCGAGATCGTCATCGTGCCGCCCCCCTTCATGGCCGACGCACTCGCCGCCGGCAGGATCGACGGCTACTGCGTCGGCGAACCCTGGAACAGCGCCTCGGTCGTCGCGGGCACCGGCCATATCGCCACGGTCAAGGCGGCCATCTGGAAGACCAGCCCCGAGAAAGTCGTCGGCGTGCGCAAGGCATGGGCGGAAAGAGAGCCGGACGCGCTTTCAGCCCTGCTGCGTGCGCTTCATCACGCGGCGCGCTGGTGCCAGGATCCGGCAAACCGTGACGAACTCGCGGCCCTTATGGCGCAGCCGGCCTTCCTCGGGCTTGCGCCGGCGCTGCAGATGCCGATCCTCAGCGGGCATCTGGCGCTCGGCGGCGGCGCCGAACTGAGTGTCGGCGACTTCTTTCTGCCCTTCAACAAGGCGGCGAACTTCCCGTGGAAGAGCCATGCGCTGTGGTTCTACACGCAGATGGTGCGCTGGGGGCATGTCGCGCACACGCCGGAAAACCTCGCTATTGCCCGCGACTGCTACCGCCCCGATCTCTACCGCTCGGCGTTGAAGCCGCTTGGCGTAGCGCTTCCCGGTGCCAATGCCAAGGTCGAGGGCGCGCTGAAGGCCGCGACTCCGGTCGGTTCGGCGGGGGCAAGCCTGGTGCTCGGTCCCGATGGTTTCTTCGATGGCCAGATCTTCGATCCCGACGAGATCGACGCCTACATTGCCGGCCAGAAATTGGCGCGCGCCGAAGTCTGATCATTTCGGCGGCATTCTTGTGCGCTGCACAAAAAATGTGCGTGCAACTGCGCTAATGAACAATCTTTGGCTTGCTCGCCCAGCGGGCCGGCGCGCCGACGATTTTGGCATGTCGTTGATCTCGTTGATGTTTGTCATCCATTCCGAAACTGGCACGGTTCCTGCGTTGCAATAGGCAGACTCTTCTCGGGTCACGGAATAGGCGTCCAATGGCGGGCGCTACAGGCAACGCTGCCGCTCAGGTCAACACGCGATCCCGGATGGACGGACGCGCGCGGCCTGGCCGGCGGCTTTTTTGTTTTGGTCGAACACGCAATCGACGGCGCCGATCCCAAGCCGCGCCCAACCGGAGATGACGATGACGAAAAGCACCAATAGCCATTCCGCCCAAACGGCGATCAGCCGCCGCGATTTCCTGAGGATCAGCGCGGCCACCGCGGCAACGCTGGCCGCGGCGCGTGCGCTGCTGCCCTCCGGCGCCTATGCGGCGCCCGCCGCGCCGGAAGTCACCGGCGCCAAGCTCGGCTTCATAGCGCTGACCGATGCGGCGCCGCTGATGATTGCCAAGGAGAAAGGCCTGTTCAAGAAATTCGGCATGCCCGACGTCGAGGTGCTCAAGCAGGCCTCCTGGGGGGCGACGCGCGATAATCTGGTGCTCGGCGGCGAAGCCAACGGCATTGACGGCGCCCATATCCTGACGCCGATGCCTTATCTGATGCACACCGGCAAGGTGACTCAAAACAAGCAGCCGCTGCCGATGGCGATCGTGGCCCGGCTCAACTACGACTGCCAGGGCATTTCTGTCGCCCAGGAATATGCCGGCACCGGTGTCGGCCTCGACGCCTCCAAGCTGAAGGACGCCTTCGCTGCGAAAAAGGCCGCAGGCAAGGAGGTGAAGGCCGCCATGACCTTCCCGGGCGGCACGCACGATCTTTGGCTGCGCTACTGGCTGGCTGCCGGCGGCATCGATCCCGACAAGGACGTCTCGACCATCGTCGTGCCGCCGCCGCAGATGGTCGCCAACATGAAGGTCGGCAACATGGACGTGTTCTGTGTCGGCGAGCCGTGGAACGAGCAGCTCGTCCACCAGGGCGTCGGCTTCACCGCCGCCACCACCGGCGAACTGTGGAAGGGCCATCCGGAAAAGGCGCTCGGCCTGCGCGCCGCCTTCATCGACAAGTACCCGAACTCCACCAAGGCGATCCTGATGGCCGTCATGGAAGCCCAGCAATGGTGCGAAGCCAAGGAAAACAAGGACGAGATGGCCGCCATCATCGGCAAGCGGCAATGGATGAACGTGCCGACTGCCGACATCATCGGCCGCCTCAAGGGCGACATCAATTACGGCAATGGCCGCGTCGCCAACGGCACCGATCTCTACATGAAGTTCTGGCAGGGCGGCGTGTCCTATCCCTTCAAGAGCCACGACAGCTGGTTCCTCGCCGAAAACATCCGCTGGGGCAAGTTCGCGCCGACCACCGACATCAAGGCGCTGGTCGCCCAGGTCAATCGCGAGGATCTGTGGCGAGAAGCGGCCAAGGATCTTGGTGTCGCCGCGGCCGATATCCCGGCGTCTTCATCGCGCGGCGTCGAGACCTTCTTCGACGGCAAGGTCTTCGATCCGGAGAACCCGTCCGCCTATCTCGACAGCCTGAAGATCAAGGCATCGGCCTGAACGGTGCAAACGGCGCTCGCGCCGTTTGTCGCCACAAGCGCAACGGCGCCGCTTGTCGCCAAATGCCAAAGGAACGTTCGAGAAATGTCTATCCAAGCCATCGAGGACCGCAAGGTGAAGCCGTTCCCCGCGCCTGCCAAGCCCGCCGAAATCATCGCCTTCACCGCCAGGGCGCGGCGCCGCTTCGACCCGGCCGCGATCGCAGGCAAGCTGGCCAGCACGCTGGTGCCGCCGGTCATCGTCATCACCATTATGCTCGTCGTCTGGCAGGTCGCCTGTTCGTCGCCCACAGCCAGCCTGCCACCGCCAAGCCAGGTTTGGAACGAGGCCTATGACCTGATCGCCCATCCGTTCTTCAACAATGGCCCGCAGGACATTGGACTCGCCTGGCGGGTGCTGATCTCGCTGCAGCGCGTCGCCATCGGCTTTGGCCTTGCGGCTGTCGTCGGCGTCGCGCTCGGCGCGCTGGTTGGCCAGTCGATCTGGGCGATGCGCGGTCTCGATCCGGTGTTCCAGATCCTGCGCACGGTACCGCCGCTCGCCTGGCTGCCGCTGTCGCTGGCGGCGTTCCGCGATTCCAGCCCGTCGGCGATCTTCGTCATCTTCATCACCTCGATCTGGCCGGTGATCATCAACACCGCCGTCGGCGTCCGTAACATTCCAGAGGACTATCGCAACGTCTCCCGCATCCTCAGGCTCAACCAGCTCGAATTCTTCGTGAAGATCATGGTGCCGGCCGCGGCACCTTACATCTTCACCGGCCTGCGCATCGGCATCGGCCTGTCGTGGCTGGCCATCGTCGCCGCCGAAATGCTGACCGGCGGCGTCGGCATCGGCTTCTTCATCTGGGATGCCTGGAACTCGTCGCGGCTGCCCGACATCATTGTCGCGCTCGCCTATATCGGCGTCACCGGTTTCTGCCTCGACCGCCTGGTCGCGGCGGTCGGCGCCTTCGTCACCCGCGGCACAACGGCAAAGTGAGGAGAGGGACGATGACGGCCTATCTGAAACTCGACCATATCGACAAATCCTTCGCCCGCGGCAGCCAGGTCAGCGACGTGCTGAAGGACATCCGGCTGACCATCGACAAAGGCGAATTCGTCTCGATCATCGGCCATTCCGGCTGCGGCAAGTCGACCTTGCTCAACCTGATCGCCGGCCTGACCAAGGTCTCGGCCGGCGCGGTTCTGTTGGATGACAAGGAGGTCGATAGTCCCGGCCCGGAACGCGCCGTGGTGTTCCAGAACCACAGCCTGCTGCCATGGCTCACCGTCTACGAAAACATCAATTTGGCAGTCACGAAGGTCTTTGGCCGGAGCAAGAGCCGGGCCGAGCGGCATGAATGGATCATCCGCAATCTCGATCTCGTTCAGATGGCGCATGCCAAGGACAAACGTCCGGCCGAGATTTCGGGCGGCATGAAGCAGCGCGTCGGCATCGCCCGGGCGCTGGCCATGGAGCCGAAGATCCTGCTGCTCGACGAGCCGTTCGGGGCGCTCGACGCGCTGACGCGCGCGCATCTGCAGGACGCGGTGATGGATATCCATTCGAGGCTCGGCTCGACGACGATCATGATCACCCATGATGTCGACGAGGCGGTGCTGTTGTCCGACCGCATCGTCATGATGACCAACGGCCCGGCGGCCACCATCGGCGAGGTTCTTGCCGTGCCGCTGGCCCGGCCGCGCCGGCGCATCGAGCTTTCCTCCGACCGCACCTTCCTGCGCTGCCGCGAGGCGGTGCTGAAATTCCTCTACGAACGCCACCGCTTCGTCGAAGCCGCGGAGTAAGGCCATAACGGGAAAACTCGTCATCATCATTGGCAATCTGCATCGGCAATGGGCAATCTACCGCATTGCACAAATATTATGCTGCTGTGCAAGGCATTTTGACTAATCTTTGATCCGCTGCCGAGCTTGGTCAAAAGTCGCGCGGCTGCGGTTCATATTGATTTCATTCGATAATTAAGAGCGCTGTCGAATTGGCACGCTTCCTGCTTTCCAAAATGTAGGGTCCGCAAGGGCCAAGTGAAACGGCGTCCAATGGCGGGCGCCACAGGCAAAGCTGCCGCTCAGGTCCACACGCGCTCCCGGAACCCCGGACGCGAAGACCTGGCCGGCGGCTTTTTTGTTTTGACGCAATCGACGGCGCTGGTCCCAAGCGGCGCCCAACCGGAGACGACGATGACGAAACGGATTGGAACTGGCGCTTCCCTCGCGGACTTCACGCGCCGCGATTTTCTGGCCGTCAGCGCGCTGACGGCGGCGCTGTTCACCGCCGCGCTCCTCCTCTTTCCCGCCGGCGCCAAGACTGACGGCAAGGGTCTCGAAGTGACCGCGCAAAGGTCGGTTTCAACCAGTTCGCCGATGCTGCGCCGCTGACAGTCGCGAACGAACAGACAAGGGCGGTGCCTCCCACGCCGCAAACCGGAGCCAGAAAATGACCGCAAATCTCCCAGCCGCGCCCAGCCAGGACAGCGCTCCCCGGCAGGCGCTTGCCATGTCCACCATCGCCTTCACCGTCTGCTTCGCGGTGTGGACGATCTTTTCAATCATCGGCGTGCGCATAAAGCAGGAGCTGGGGCTGAACGAGACGGAGTTCGGCCTGCTCGTCGGCACGCCGATCCTCACCGGCTCGCTCGTGCGTATGGTGCTCGGTGTCTGGACCGACCGTTTTGGCGGACGGCTGGTATACACCGCGACCATGCTTGCGGCGGCGGTCGCGACCTTTCTGCTCGCTTTTGCGCACACCTACGGGCAGATGCTGGTCGCCGCACTAGGCGTTGGGCTCGCCGGCGGTTCCTTCGCCGTCGGTGTCGCCTATGTCTCGCGCTTCTTCCCGGCCGGCAAGCAGGGTACGGCGCTTGGCATTTTCGGTGTCGGCAATGTCGGCGCCGCGGTCACCAAGTTCCTGGCACCGTTCGTGCTTCTCTCCTGGGGCTGGCAGTCGGTCGCGCTGATCTGGGCGGCAGCACTCGTCGTCATGGCCGCCGTCTTCTGGTTCACGACCGGCGACGATCCAGTCATCCGCGAGCGCCGCGCCGGCAAGGCAGCGCCCGCGAGAAGCTTCTTGCAGGAATTCGCGCCGCTCAAGAACCTGCAGGTCTGGCGCTTCGCCTTCTATTATTTCTTCGCCTTCGGTGCATTCGTGGCGCTCTCGCTGTGGCTGCCCCGCTACCTGATCGGCGTCTACGGCTTCGGGCTTGCGACCGCCGGCATGATCGGGGCGGCCTATTCAATTCCGGCAAGTATTTTCCGCGCCTATGGCGGCGTGCTTTCCGACCGGATCGGCGCCCGGACCGTGCTCTACTGCACCTTCGCTGTCAGTGCCGTCGCGACTCTCGTTCTGTCTCTCCCCTCGGCAGACTACGTCGTGCGCGGTATCAGCGGGCCGATCGCCTTCCATTTCGAGATCGGCCCGCTGGCCTTCATAGCCGTTGCCTGTGTGCTCGGCTTCTTCATGAGCCTCGGCAAGGCCGCCGTCTACAAGCACATCCCGGCTTACTATCCGCAGAGTGTCGGCGCGGTCGGCGGCGTTGTCGGCATGATTGGCGGGCTCGGCGGCTTTATCCTGCCAATCGCCTTCGGCGTGCTCAACGACCTCACCGGCGTCTGGTCGAGCTGCTTCATGCTGCTCTTCGTCATCGTCGCCACCTGCTTTGCCTGGATGCATTCTTCCATCCGGCGGATGGAGCGCACGGCGTCTGACGAAGCTTCAGGCCTTTCCTACGCGGCTGAGTGAGACCGGAGTGGATCAGGACATGACCGAGAAACTCGTTATCATTGGCAACGGCATGGCCCCCGGGCGCATGCTGGAGCACCTCCTGGAAAAGGCGCCTGGGCGCTACCAGGTCACCATCTTCAACGCCGAGCCGCGCGTGAACTACGACCGCATCATGCTCTCGCCGGTTCTGTCGGGCGAAAAGGCCTATGAGGAGATCATCATCCATGGCGACGGCTGGTACATCAAGCACGGCATCACCCTCTACAAGGGGCACAAGATCGTCGCCATCGACCGGCAGGCAAAGACCGTCACCTCCGATCATGGCGTGACCGAGCCCTACGACAAGCTCGTCATCGCCACCGGCTCGGTGCCGTTTATCATTCCGGTGCCAGGCCATGATCTGCCCGGCGTGCTCACGTATCGCGATCTCGATGACGTCCGGGCGATGATGCTTGCCGCCCAGTCGCGGGCCAAGGCGGTGGTCATCGGCGGCGGCCTGCTCGGCCTGGAAGCGGCTGCGGGTCTGAACGCGCAAGGGATGGACGTCACCGTGCTGCACGTCATGCCGACGCTGATGGAGCGTCAGCTCGATCCGGCCGCCGGATATCTCCTGCAGCGCGCCGTCGAGCAGCGCGGCATCAAGGTCATCACCAAGGCCAACACCCAGGCGATCACCGGCAACGGCAAGGTGGAGCGGGTGGAGCTTGCCGACGGCACAGTCATTCCCGCAACGCTCGTCGTCATGGCGGTGGGCATCAGGCCGAATGCGGCGCTGGCGAAGGAAGCCGGCATTGCGGTCAATCGCGGCATCGTCGTCGACGCCGGCATGCGCAGCAACGATCCCGATATCTACGCAATCGGCGAATGCGCCGAGGTCAACGGCCAGGTCTACGGGCTGGTCGCGCCGCTTTACGAGATGGCGCGCGTCGCCGCCAGCCATCTGGCCGGCAATGAGGCGGCGGCTTTCGTCCACATGGACACGCCGACCAAGCTCAAGGTCACCGGCATCGAGCTGTTCTCGCTCGGCGACTTCGCCGAGGGCGATGACCGCCAGGAGATCGTGCTGCGCGATGCCGCGGCCGGCGTCTACAAGCGCCTGGTACTCAAGGACGACCGCATCATCGGCACCGTGCTCTATGGCGAGACGGCGGACGGCGCCTGGTTCAACGACCTCAAGAAGAAGCAGACCGACATATCCGAGATGCGCGATACGCTCATCTTCGGCCAGTCCTACCAGGGAGGCGCCCCACTGGACCCTATGGCGGCCGTTGCAGCCTTGCCGGATGATGCGGAAATCTGCGGTTGCAACGGCGTATGCAAGGGAAAGATCACCGGCGCGATCACGGCCAGGGGCTTGACCTCGCTCGACGACGTGCGCGCCCACACCAAGGCGTCGGCGTCCTGCGGCTCCTGCACCGGGCTGGTCGAAAAGCTGATGGTGCTGACCATCGGCGACAAATACAACCCCGCGGCGGTCCAGCCGATGTGCAGCTGCACCGCGCTTGGCCATGACGAGGTCCGCCGGCTGATCAAGGCCAAGGGCTTGAAGACCATTCCCGCCGTCATGCAGGAACTGGAGTGGAAGACCTCCTGCGGCTGCGCCAAATGCCGGCCGGCGCTCAACTATTATCTCGTCTGCGACTGGCCCGACGAATACGCCGACGATTACCAGTCGCGCTTCATCAACGAGCGCGTCCACGCCAACATCCAAAAGGACGGCACCTATTCGGTAGTGCCGCGCATGTGGGGTGGCGTCACCAACGCCGCCGAATTGCGCGCGATCGCCGACGTCGTCGACAAGTTCGAGATCCCGATGGTCAAGGTCACCGGCGGCCAGCGCATCGACATGCTCGGCATCCGCAAGGAAGACCTGCCGGCGGTATGGGCCGATCTCGGCCAGGCTGGCTTCGTCTCCGGCCACGCCTACGCCAAGGGACTGCGCACGGTGAAGACCTGCGTCGGCTCGGACTGGTGCCGCTTCGGCACGCAGGATTCGACCGGCTTGGGCATCCGTATCGAAAAATTCATGTGGGGCTCGTGGACCCCGGCCAAGGTCAAGATGGCGGTGTCGGGCTGCCCGCGAAACTGTGCCGAGGCGACCTGCAAGGATGTCGGCGTGATCTGCGTCGATAGCGGCTACGAGATCCATTTCGCCGGCGCCGCCGGTCTCGACATCAAGGGCACCGAAGTGCTCGGCCTGGTCAAGACCGAGGACGAGGCGCTGGAGCATATCGTGGCGTTGACGCAGATGTATCGCGAGCAGGGCCGCTATCTCGAGCGTATCTACAAATGGGCCAAGCGCGTCGGCATAGCTGAGATCAAGCGTCAGATCATGGACGATGGCGAGAAGCGCAAAGCCTATTTCGACCGCTTCGTCTTTTCGCAGAAATTCGCCCAGGTCGACCCATGGTCGGAACGTGCTTCCGGCAAGGACAAGCATGAATTCCGGCCGATGGCTTCGGTCGGCTTTGCCCAGGCGGCGGAGTAGGCGCGTGTTCCCGAAAAGTGGAATGCGTTTTCGGACAAGAACACGCGCAAAAGAGGAATAGCCACATGAACTGGGTATCGATAGGCACGCTCTCGGACATTCCGCGTCGCGGCGCGCGCTGCGTCGCCACGCCCGAAGGCAAGATCGCCGTCTTCCGCACGGCCGACGATCAAGTCTTCGCCATCGACGACCATTGCCCGCACAAAGGTGGGCCGCTCAGCCAGGGCATCGTCCATGGCACGGCGGTGACCTGTCCCTTGCACAATTGGGTGATCTCGCTGGAGACAGGCAAGGCGCTCGGCGCGGACGAGGGCGCGGTGCGCACCATTGCGGTGCGGATCGACGGCGAGCGGCTGTTCATTGCGCTTGAAGCGCTGGCCAGCCGCGCGGCGTGAACCATGCAGATTGATGAAGCGCGCGAGGTGAGGACCACCTGCCCCTATTGCGGGGTGGGTTGCGGCGTGCTGGCGAAGGTCGCCGCGGACGGTGAAATAACCGTTCGTGGCGACCCGGACCACCCGGCGAATTTCGGCCGGCTCTGCTCCAAAGGCTCGGCGCTGGCTGAGACCATCGACCTCGACGGCAGGTTGCTATACCCGGAGATCCGCGGTCGCCGCACCGACTGGGACGAAGCGCTCGACCTTGTCGCTTCGACCTTCTCGCAAACCATTGCCGAACACGGCCCCGGTTCGGTCGCCTTTTATGTTTCCGGCCAGTTGCTGACCGAGGACTATTACGTCGCCAACAAGCTGATGAAAGGCTTTATCGGCTCGGCCAATATCGACACCAATTCGCGCCTGTGCATGGCCTCGTCGGTCGCCGGCCACCGCCGCGCCTTTGGCTCGGACACCGTTCCGGGAAATTACGAGGATCTGGAACTTGCCGACCTGATCGTGCTGGTCGGCTCCAATCTCGCCTGGTGCCATCCGGTACTCTACCAGCGCATTGCCGCTGCCCGGGAAAAGCGGCCCGAGATGAAGGTGGTGCTGATCGACCCTCGCCGCACGATGACCTCAGACATCGCCGACATGCATCTGGCGATCGCGCCCGATGGCGACGTCGCTTTGTTCACCGGGCTGCTCGCCTATCTCGGCCAGCACAACGCGCTGGACCGCACCTATATCACGGCGCACACGACCGGCTTCGGGCAAGCGCTTTTCGCCGCCTCGGCGCTCGATCTTGCCGGCATCGCGGCTGCCACGGGTCTCAGTGAGGACGAACTGGCCCGCTTCTACAGCCTGTTTGCCGCGACGGCGAAGACGGTGACCGTCTACAGCCAGGGCGTGAACCAGTCGTCTTCGGGCACCGACAAGGTCAACGCCATCATCAACTGCCATCTAGCCACCGGCCGCATAGGCAAGCCCGGCGCCGGGCCGTTCTCGGTGACCGGCCAGCCCAACGCCATGGGCGGCCGTGAGGTCGGCGGCATGGCCAACATGCTGGCCGCCCACATGGAGATCGAAAACCCCGAGCACCGCGAACGCGTGCAGCGCTTCTGGAATGCCCCAACCGTCGCCGAAAAACCCGGCCTGAAAGCGGTCGAGATGTTCCAAGCGGTGGCCGACGGACGCATCAAGGCGCTGTGGATCATGGCCACCAACCCGGTCGATTCGATGCCGGACGCCGATGCCGTCGAGGCGGCGATCAGGGCCTGCCCGTTTGTTGTGGTCTCGGACGTGCTGGGCGAGACCGACACGGTCCGCCACGCCCATGTCCGGCTGCCGGCCACCGCATGGGGCGAAAAGGATGGCACCGTCACCAATTCGGAGCGCCGCATCTCGCGCCAGCGGGCTTTTTTGGCCAGGCCCGGCGAGGCAAGGCCAGATTGGTGGATCATCGCTGAAGTCGCCAAGCGGATGGGCTTCGGCGAGGCTTTTTCGCATGTGTCGCCGGCCGACATCTTCGCCGAGCACGCGGCGCTGTCGGGCTTCGAGAATGATGGCGTTCGCGATTTTGATATAGGCGCGTACGCCGGGATTGATGCACGGACGTATGAGGAGTTGGCGCCATTCCAATGGCCAGCGCCGAGCCAAGGCACCCCCCTCTGGCCTGCCGGCCATCTCCCCCTCAAGGGGAGAGATTGGATGTCGCCACCGGTTTCGCCAATCGTTGCCATTGCTGAAAAGGCGGTGCCGGCAAAGCCGCCAATCTCCCCCCTTGAGGGGGAGATGGCCGGCAGGCCAGAGGGGGGTGTTCAGGCTGGACATAGCTCAGCCAGCACCCGCTTCTTCGCCAACGGCAATTTCTACACGCCCGACGGCAAGGCGCGCTTCATTGCCATCCGCCCAGCCGCACAAACCCGCACCAACCCGGACTACCCGCTCGTCCTCAACACCGGGCGCGTCCGCGACCATTGGCACACCATGACGCGGACCGGCAAGAGCCCGCGCCTGTCGCAGCACATGGCCGAACCGTTCGTCGAAATCCACCCGGCGGATGCGCAGCACTATGGTATCGGCGATGCCGACATCGTGCGCGTCTCGACTGGCCATGGCGAGGTGCTGGTCCGCGCGCTGGTGACGGTGCGCCAACGCCAAGGCTCTGTATTCGTTCCGATGCACTGGACCGATCAGATCTCCGCCCGCGCGCGTGTCGATGCACTGGTCCCGCCGACGACCGATGCGATTTCAGGTCAGCCGGCCTCGAAGAACGTTGCCGCCCGCCTCGAACGCTTCGCTGCCGCAGCCTTCGGTTTCGCGGTGCTTGCCGAACGGCCCGCCTCGATCGACGCCGATTATTGGAGCCTCGCCCGCTGCCCCGCCGGCTGGCGCCTCGAAATTGCGCTGCAGGACAGCCGCGACTGGACCGGGTTTGCCGCCTCGCTGTTCGGCCTCGAAGGCGAGACGCTCGCCTATCACGACATCGCCGGCGGGCACCATCGCTTCGCCCGTTTCGCGGGCAGTCGGCTGGTCGGCTCGCTCTATCTGGCGCCTACCCCGGTGGCGGTGTCGCGCGGCTGGGCGGTCGAACAACTTGGTGCTGACCATGCCGATCGGCAGGCGCGGTTGGCGATTGTCGCCGGGCGGCCGGGCGGCAACAGCGTCGACCGCGGTGCCATCGTCTGCGCCTGTTTCGGGGTCGGTGCCAACCAGATCGCGGAAGCGGTACGCGGCGGCTGTACCAGCGTCGCGGCAATCGGCGCCGTCCTTCACGCCGGCACCAATTGCGGCTCTTGCCGCGCCGAGATCAAGACCATTATCGACGGGCGGCGTCTGCAAGCTGCGGAGTGATGCGCGGAGGAACTCTGCCGCGCCGCTGCATGAGCTTACTAGCAATTTACAAACCATGGGCTACCAACGTTCTGACTTCGATTCGCTCGGAACGGGAGCCCCATGAGCAAAGCCCTGACCTCATTCGCGCTTGCCGCCGTGCTGACGGCCTTGCTGATGGCGCTCAGCCTGGCGGTGGCCAGGCATGGCTATCCCTATGGCGCGATCGGCGCCAAGCGCTTGAGCGACGTCGCCGATGCGGGGACGTTCATTCCGCTCGCGGCGATCTATTTTTTCAGCGCACTGCTGATGATGGTTCTGCCGATCAGGCTCGCTGGCATCGTCCTGACACATGCCGCCGATGCGATCTTCTGGACGGTCATCGTGTTGTTTGCGCTCATCGTTGGATGTCTCGCCGCGAGATTTGCTTTCGGTCAGCGCGATGTGCTCTCCGCACTGCTGAACTGGCGCTTCCTGTTTGTCGCAGCCGTCGTCGGGTGCCATCCGTTCATCAACGAGCTGCGCCGCAACATCTTGTTGAGAAGCCTGTTCTTCGTCGTCTTCGCCGCAGCGACACTGGCCTGCCTGTTTTGGTCCTTCACCGTCTGAGCATGTGCGACCGTCGGCAGGCGGCTTAATTCTTGTCGACCGGCTTCGAACGCATTCGCGAAACGGTCTCACGCTCGGCCCGCTTCGAACGCATCGGCGGCAGGCCGCGGTCGATCAGGTCCATGTCTTCCAGCACCATGTCGCCCATCCGCTTGAAGGCGATGTCAAGCGCGCCGGCCCGGTGGGCGGAGCGCAGGAACCCCGGCAATGTACGGACCGGGTGATCCTGGGCCAGAGGCTCCTCAGGAAAAACATCGCTGGCGGCGACGATATGGCCGCTGCGGACGGCGTCCATCAGTGCCGGGAAATCGACCACGCCGGCTCGGCTGAGCAGGATGAAAGCGGCTCCCTTGCGCATCCTGGCAAACGCCTCGGCACCAAGGAAACCCTGGTTTTCGCTGGTCACCGAAGCGACGACGAAGATGAAATCGCTGTTCGACAGAACGTCGTCGAGAGAGGCCGGCTCGACGCCGTTTTCGATAAGGATCGACGGCGGCAGCCACGGGTCGAAGACTTTTGTCCGCGTGCGAAAGCCTGACAGCAGCCGGTTGAGCGCACGGCCAAGATCGCCGAAGCCGATAATGCCGACATCCGCGCCGGAAAGAAGCCGCGCCGTCCGGTTGCCGTCGCCGCCCCACAGCTCCTTGCCGTGACGGAAAGCGAGATCGGCGTCGACGATGCCGCGGGCGAGGTTGAGCGCCATGGCAAGGCCGAGCTCGGCCACCGGCTCGGCAAACACCAGCCCGGTGGTGACGACATGGATGCCGCGCGAAAACAGCGCCTCGTACGGCATGTTGTCGATAAGGTTGCTCTCGACATTGAAGACGCAGCGCAGCGCCTTCATTTTCTCCAGCGTCTCCGGCGTGATCGGCGGCTGGCCGACGATGTAGCGGGTTTCGGCAAGCACATCAGCCGGCAAGGCTGCGACATCTTCGGGCGATGTTTCGACGATGCGGTATTTCGATCGAAATTTCGCCAGCGCAGCCGGCGTGAAGATCAGGTCGAGCGTGCGCGGTTCGGGTGCGCTGATCACCAGCGGCAAGGCGCTGTCGGACATGATACTTTACCTCCCGTGCGATCCGCGTCGCATCACACCAGAATCGTCTTTTCCCGCCCCCGACACCTATCACATGCCTGTCGAGAAGGAGAAGTTTGCCTTCTTCGGCCTTGCGGTGCGTCGGTCGGTGGTCCAGATAGACGGCGATCGAAGGACGACAAGGAAGACAGCAACATGATCCCGTTTCGAAAGAACCTCATCGATGGCGAGTGGGTAGGCGATGCCGGCTCCCGCAACATCAACCCGTCCAATCTCGACGACGTGGTCGGCGAATATGCATCGGGGGGCGCGGAGCACGCCCGGCAGGCCATCGCGGCGGCGAAAGCGGCATTTCCGGCATGGTCCCGATCGGGCCTGCTGGCACGCCATGCGGTGCTGAGGAAGACGTCGGACGAGATCACCGCGCGGAAAGATGAAATCGGCCAGGCGTTGGCGCGCGAGGAAGGCAAGACGCTGGTCGAGGGCATCGGCGAGACTGTGCGGGCCGCCCAGATATTCGACTTCTTCGCCGGCGAGACGCTGCGCCTGTCGGGCGAGCTGGTGCCGAGCGCGCGGCCCGGCGTCGGCGTCGAGATCACCCGCGAAGCGGTCGGTGTCGTCGGCATCATCACGCCATGGAATTTCCCGATCGCCATCCCGGCTTGGAAAATCGCTCCGGCGCTGGCCTACGGCAACACCATCGTCTTCAAGCCGGCGGAACTCGTTCCGGAGAGCGCCTGGACTATTGTCGACATCCTGCACCGCGCCGGCCTGCCCAAGGGCGTGCTCAACCTGGTCATGGGCAAAGGTTCGGTGGTCGGCCAGGCGATGCTCGATAGCCCCGACCTCAACGCCATCACCTTCACCGGCTCGGTCGGCACCGGCAAGCGCGTCGCCGCCGCCAGCGTCGAGCACATGCGCAAGTTCCAGCTCGAAATGGGCGGCAAGAACCCGCTTGTCGTGCTCGACGATGCCGACCTTGCCGTCGCCGTCGAATGCGCAATCAACGGTGCCTACTTCTCGACCGGCCAGCGCTGCACGGCGTCGTCCCGCCTAGTGGTGACGGACGGCATCCACGACCGCTTCGTCGAGGCGCTCAAGGACCGCATGGCCAAGTTGGTCGTCGGCGACGCTCTCGATGCCAAGACGCAGATCGGGCCGGTTGTCGACCAGAGCCAGCTCAAACAGGACGAGGACTATATCGCCATCGGACGTCAGGAAGGTGCCGATCTCGCCTTCGGCGGCGAGCGGCTCGATCGCGAAACCCGCGGCTTCTATTTGCAGCCTGCGCTGTTCACCGAAACCACCAACGCCATGCGCATCTCGCGCGAGGAGATTTTCGGCCCGGTCGCCAACGTCATCCGCGTCAAGGATTATGACGAGGCGCTGGCGGTGGCCAACGACACGCCGTTCGGGCTGACGTCCGGCATCTGCACCTCGAGCCTCAAGCATGCCACGCACTTCAAGCGCAATTCGGAAGCCGGCATGGTCATGGTCAACCTGCCGACGGCCGGCGTCGACTTCCACGTGCCTTTCGGCGGGCGCAAGGGATCGAGCTACGGCCCGCGCGAGCAGGGCCGCTATGCCGCAGAGTTCTACACCATGGTGAAGACCGCTTACACGTTTGCCGGCTAAGAAAAGGCGGCAGACCAGCCAGGCAGGCGAGCAAATCGATGACATCTGAGAATACGGACCTGACCTGGCTCAATCCGCCGCCGCACCACGCCTTCGGCAACAATACGGTGCATGTACGGACCGGCAAGGAGACCGACTTCTGGCGCGAGACGTTCTACGGCTTCTGGCGCGACAATGGCCATTTCCTCTATCGTGAGGTCGAGGGCGATTTCAGCGCCGAAGTCACGGTCAAGGGGCACTATGAGGTGCTTTACGATCAGGCCGGGCTTATGGTCCGCCTGAGCGAGACGCGCTGGATCAAGGCCGGCATCGAATACACCGACGGGCTGATGTATTTTTCCGTCGTCGTCACCAACGATGCCTCCGACTGGTCGCTGGCCAGCATTCCCGCCGACCCCGGCGGGGTCAGGATCCGCCTGACCCGCCATGCCGAGACGATCCGCGTCCAGTATCGCGACGCATCTGGCAAGCACTGGAAACCGGTGCGGCTTGCCTATTTCCCCCCGTCGAAAACGGTCGATGTCGGCATGATGTGCTGTTCGCCGCAGCGCGAGGGCTTCGAAGTGACATTCAGCGACTTTTCGATCGGCCCGCCGATCTCGCGGGAGCTTCACGACTGAGGCGCCGCGATCCGGTCGGGCGGTTTGCGTCCGGCCCCGCCTCAGTAGGTCGCCCGGCCGCCGGAGACGTCGAAGACGGCCGCCGTCGTGAACGAGCATTCCTCGGACGCGATCCAGCAAATCAGCGCCGCCACCTCCTCGACCTCGCCGAACCGCGCCATCGGTATTTTGGACAGCATGAAGTCGATGTGTTGCTGGCTCATCTGCTGGAAGATCGCGGTGCGCACGGCCGCCGGCGTGACGCAGTTCACCGTTACTTTGGTCTTGGCCAGTTCCTTGCCGAGCGATTTGGTCATGCCGATCACCGCCGCCTTCGAGGTGCTGTAGGCCGAGGCGTTCGGGTTACCTTCCTTGCCGGCAATCGAGGCGATGTTGATGATCCTGCCGTAATTGCGTTCGAGCATATGCGGGACCAGCGCCTTGTTGCAGAAGAAGACTCCGTTGATGTTGATGTCGGTGACCCGGCGCCAATCCTCCACCGAATACTCCCAGGTCGTCATGTTCGGCCCGGTGATGGCAGCACTGGTGACAAGGACATCGACCGCGCCAAGCGCTTCGATCGTCTCTCCGGCGGCGGCTTCGACCGCTATGGGGTCGGCGACGTCTAAGGTGACGCTGTGCAGGCCTGGAACAATGGCCTTGGCCTGCTCGATCTGGGCGGCATCGCGATCCCAGACCGAAACACGCCCGCCTTCGTCAGTGATCCTTTGCGCGACGGCCAGGCCGATGCCTGAGGCGCCGCCGGTGATAACAGCAGATCGTCCGGCAAATCGTCCCGCGAAACTCATCGGCATGTGGTCTTCCTCCCAATCGGCGGCGAATGTGAAGTCAACGGAGGACAAGTTCAAGCGCGGACTTGCAACCTCAGAACAGCTTATGATGGGCCAGCACCGGTCAATTGTACGGCACTGCCTTCTGGCCAAATCGTCTCGCCCGGTATGGAGAGAACGGCTGGAACGACGCGCCCGGTTGGCATCCGGGTGACAGGCGGCGCCGGATGGGTTATATTGCACTGCACAATGCGAGCGCCTGCAGGCGAGGCTCCCATCGATCCGACGAATCGGCCCACGAGCGGCCCATGAAATCGGCATTGAGCTGCAAGGACGGAAAACCGCTATCGAGATGAAGATTCCAAAATCTCTGTTGATCGATCCGGACAAGAACACGGTCTATGGCAGCTTTGCCGTTGCCGTCTCGATCTGGGCGTTCTCCTACTCGACCATTTTCGGCCAGGCCATGATCCTGGCTTATTATGCGGTCTGGCTACCGCTCATCCTGGTCGACTACCGCAAGATATTAAGGCACGCTTCCAGCGCCTGGCTTCCGCTGGCCTTTGCAACCTATGTCTGCTTCTCGGTGTTCTGGTCGGCGGCTCCCGGCACCACGGCAAGAACGGCCGTCCAATATTGCTCCCATATCGCCTGCGCCTACATTGCCGCGCGCACCGTCAGCGTCCGGACCTTGACCATAGGCGCCCTGATCGGGATTTTCGTCGTCCTGCTCTACTCGCTCAAGGTCGCAAGTTATTCCTACGACGTTCTCGACGGGACGTATAATTTCGTCGGCGCTTTCAGCTCCAAGAACCAGATCGGCTTTGTCGCATCGCTCGGCATTTATTTCTGCGTTGTCTACCTCGCCTTTCTCAGGCGCGGACGCATAAGCTTTTTGTTGATTGTACCGATCGTCCTTCTGTCGGGCTATCTGCTGGTCGTGTCGCATTCGGCCACTTCGATGGCGTCGACCCCGGCGGTTCTCGCTCTGGTCGCCCTGCTTTCCATCGGCAAGCTGCTTTCGCTCCGCCATCGCCGGGTGATTTTCATAATCGGTGCGGGCGGGCTGGTCGCCTGCACCGTGATTGCGCTGAATCTCGGGCTGATGGACGTTGTCCTTGGCCTTTTCGGCAAGGATTCGACGCTCACCGGACGAACCTACCTCTGGCAACAGGGCTGGAATGCCGCGCAGCAATCGCCCATCCTCGGCGTCGGCTACGCGGCTTATTGGGTGCAGGGCTTCTCCGAGGCCGAGCGGCTGTGGAACGAATTCTATATCGCCGCGCGAAGCGGCTTCCACTTCCACAACACCTACATCGAGACCTTGGTGGAACTCGGCTTCGTCGGCGCGACACTGCTTTCGCTGATCATCCTGCGCACGCTCTGGGGTCACGTCTCGGCGCTGATATTCAGGACATGGCAAGCCGACTCCGTGATTCTTGCCGGCGTCATGGTGCTTCTGTTCATCCGATCCTTCGTCGAGGTCGAGACCCTCAATCCCTACATCATGGGATCGTTCCTGCTGTACTACAGCTACTTCAAGCTGGTGAGGGTGCCGGCCGTCGCTCCTTCCCGGTGGAGCGCCGTGAACCATCTCGAGGAACCGGACGCCGTGCGAGGCTAGAGCGGGCGGATCCAGGCGGTTCGTTGCCCGAAGGCCGCCTTGTTTTCTGACCCATAACATCCCAAACGCAAAAACCCCGCAGACCGCTGCCTGCGGGGTTGGTGCTTTGCTCCGGTGGAAAGAAGCTACTGGATGGCCAGGGGCGCCGGTTTGACCTTGATCACGTCCCCTGGCAGCACCGGCGTGTCTTCATCGGCGGTGATTTCGCTGGTCTTGCTGTCGACCACCCGCACCAGGGAAAATGACAAGGCCGCTGGTTCGTTGTTGCCGTAGAATTGCGGCATGGGGCTGCCCGACAAGGCTTCGGACATCAAGGCCTTTTCCATATTCAGCTTCAGCGTCACCTCGTTGAGATCGGCTTCCGTCTGTTGCCGGTCGGTCGCGAGGCTGGAGTTCTGGGTGTTCTCCAGATCGATGGCGTCCTGGGTGGCCTTGCTGATCGACTGCTTGGCCGTGAGAATCGCCGTTTCGTAATCCAGGATCTGGCCCTCAAGGTCGGCGATGGTTTGCTGCGAGTTCAAAACCCGCGTGTTGACGACCAGGCCCTTTTGCGCCAGCGAGCCGATGCCGTTGAGCTGCTCCTTCGCCAGATCGACCTGCTTCTGCTGGTTGACGATCTTTTTCTGCAGCGAATCGATCTCGCTCTGCAGCAGCGCCTTCAAATCGTCGAGCGCCTGCAAGCGCAGCTTGAGTTTCTTCTGGTCGGCCGCCAGGATCGCCGTCTCATCGGCAACGATGCTGGGCAGCTTCGGATCGTCGGCCACCTCTTTCGGCACCACGAATGTCGGCTTGTCCGCTAGTTCCGCTTCGATGCGGGCGCGCTTGACGGTCAGCCTGACCAATTGGTCTTGTAGTACGTCGAAATTGCCCTTGGCATTGATCAGGTCGCGGTCGTAGCGCTGTCCGCTCTCCGGGTTCCGCCGGGCTCCGCCGGCAATGCTCATCGCTTTCAGCACGGACAACCCAGGCACACAAGGATACTGGCCGGGCGATTGCACCTCGCCAGAGATGTAGAATGGCCGGTACTGCGCCATTTCGACGGAAGCCTCCGGCTTGTCGGCCAGAGCGAGCTTGCGCTGCAGCGCCTCACCGAGCGATGCCGCGATCTCCGAAGTCGTCTTGCCGGATGCGGGCATCTCGCCGACGAAGGGAACCGACAAGGTTCCAGCGGGGCCGACCGTGTATTCTCCATTGATGGCCGACCAGTCACGGAACGTGCCTTCGACGGTCTGCCATTCCGCCACGCGGATGGTCAGCTTGTCCTGTGCTCCTAGGCGATAGTCGTCGGCGAAGGCAAACTGTGGCAGGGCTAGCGACAGCGTCAGGCCGGTGGCCATTGTAAGGCAAGTCGTCAAAAGCCGTACTCGCCGCATGCGTCTGGAGAGAATGCCGGTGCAAAAGATATCGATTATATCTGCTTTCAACTGAGCGTTTCCGATCTGGTTTGCCCCGCCCGATGAGCTGCCGATGCCTGAGTTAGGGGCCTGAGTTCTGGGCCCGAATTCTGGACAGTCGCTCCTCGATGCACGGCCAGCAAGCGGCCGTCAGTAGCAGCCTCGCGACATCCAGACCGCAGGTACGGTCTTGATGATGATGCGGATGTCTTCGAACATCGACCAGTTCTCGACATAGTGCCTGTCGAATGCGACGCGGCTGTCATACGAAACATCGTTGCGTCCGCTGACCTGCCAGAGCCCGGTGAGGCCGGGGCGCGATTTCAGGTAATAGACGGCCGAATTGCCATAGATCTCCAGCTCATCGCGCACCACGGGACGAGGCCCGACCAGGCTCATATCCCCCTGCAGGATGTTGATGATCTGCGGCAACTCATCGAGGCTGAGCTTCCTCAGCACCGCTCCGACGCGCGTGATCCGCGGGTCGTTCTTCAACTTGCGGGTCGCTATCCATTCGGCGTTGGCCTCCGGATTCGCGGCGAGATAGGCAGCAAGCACCCGCTCGCCGTCTGGAACCATGGTGCGGAACTTGAGGCACGGAAAAATCCGTCCTCCGCGGCCGATCCGGCTGTGACCATAGAAAATCGGCCCGCCATCGGAAAACCTGACAAGCAGCGCTATCATCACGAACAGCGGGCTGAGAGCGACCAGGCCGATCAGCGAACCGGCAATATCGAAGCTGCGTTTGAGCAGGCCGCCAATCGGTGGCGGAAAATCGACGCCGGCCTGCGAAAAATCCGCGTCGGCCGGCTTGGCTACGTCCCTCATGCGTAAACTCCATACGTTGAACGGATGGTTTACCGCACGATACCAAAAAAATGTTGCAGCGCAACACACAATTTCCCAGACGGCTGTAATAGTCGCGTCATGAACTGACTAAATAATAAACTCGTCCTGCACAAAATTTCGCCTTTATGTCACAAAAGAGACAGATTATGGGCAATTTTGGAAAAGCTAGTCCAATTTTGGGGCTGATTTTAGGCGAATCGCTCTTTATACCCTGCAGTGGAGCTTCGCCGTCATTTAGAATTTCAAAGAAACGACTGATGTTATGACAAATTACTAGTCAATATTGTAAATCTTACTGGAGCTGGTCGATATCCGGCAATCAGTGGTGATGCCAATGTGTGCATTGCACCATGGCAGAGTCGATCCCGAGGATTCGTTCAAAATTATTCCGCAGCTGCCCTTGCCGCCTATTGCGCGGCTCAATAGAGTTGCAAATTGTTTCTGTCGGACTATGGACAGATTGGGCTAGGCCGGAAGCAACCGGCCAGAAGCGGGCAACCTAAATAAGCTCGCAGAGTTTAAGGGAGGTGCTCGGGGTGGGCTTGTCGACATTTTTTCCCGAGCCGGTTGATGGGCTATCGGGTATGTCACTGCCAAAGTTCATTATCGGAATGTGTTTTGCGCTGGCGATCGTGATCGTCTGGTCCTATTTGGGCGGCGCCTCGCTCGGTACGACGCTGTTTCGCGTCATCGGCTGTGCCATAGTCATCCAACTGGGTTATTTTCTGCTGGTCTTTGCCATGGTCGCCAGAAATGCCCCGACCCCGGCCGACAAAATTCGCGACGCTGAACGAAAGCTGAGTTCGAACGAAGCGGCCGAAGGCGAGAAACTCAGCGCCAGGAGAGGCCTTCACTGATTTCGGGCCTGGCCGCGGTCTGCGATGTCCATGTGACCTGTGGTTAAGCTCGCCGGTCCTCTGACGAATTGCTCGCCTCAACAACACCGGCAGTCGGCATTCCTGTTCTTTCAATTCCTTGACACTGCGGGCCTCGACGACACTGCGGGCCTCGACGCGCTCGCTCCGCCCCGCCGCCGTCCGGTCGGCGAGGATCAGCAACTGGTTTCTGCCAGTCGAGCGCTCTGATGGAGCGTGTAGGAACGGCTCTGCCAAGCGGCGCATTTCTGGAGCCATGTTGAGGCTCGCCGCCTGCCCAACCGGGCCATGACACCCAGCAAAATGAAAAACTGGACGGCGCCGATGATTTTGGCGATGCTTGCTTCGCACTTGCAGCATATGCGTTTGGGCCGATGCATTTCAGAATGGGCGGTGGGGCATTGAGCGGACGGGGCGAGGAAATCCGCAACGACTTCTGCAATCGAGAGGCATGTCCATGACATCATTCCAGGTCTGCGTGATCATCGCCGCCCGCAATGCGGCGCGGACAATCCCGGCTGCCATTGCATCGGCATTACGCGAGCCTGAGGTTGCGGAAGTTGTCGTCGTCGACGACGCGTCTACCGACGATACCGCGAAAGTCGCCCACGCGGCCGGCGACGGCACGGGCCGCCTTTCCGTCATCCGCTTCGACGTCAATCGCGGCCCATCCTTTGCACGCAACGCCGCGATAGCCGGTTCCAGGTCGCCGTTCATCAGCATTCTGGACGCTGATGATTTCTTTTTCGAAGGCAGGTTTCACCGACTGTTCGCCAGCACCGATTGGGATTTCGCCGCAGACAACATCATGCTTGTCAGGGATGACGCGGCAACCGACGTTTCGAAAATCGTTGCTCCACCGTTCTCGCCCGAGCCGGAATTCCTCGATTTCGAGGGTTTCATCGACGCCAACATCTCCAGGCGCCGTGTGCAACGCGGGGAACTGGGCTTCCTCAAGCCAGTGATCAGCCGCGCCTTTCTCGATCGGCATGGGCTGCGCTACGACGAGAAGCTGCGCCTGGGTGAAGACTATGAACTCTATGCGCGCGCGGTTGCCCATGGCGCGCGCTTCAAGGTCATCAAATCCTGTGGCTACGGCGCGATCGTGCGCGCCGATTCGCTGAGCGGACGGCACAAGACCCAGGACCTGAAGCATCTGGCCGATGCCGACCTGGCACTGCTTGCGATCGACAGTTTGCCGGAGGCATCGAAGGCTGCGCTGAGAAGGCACGAGCGGCACATCCGCGACAAATACCGGTTGCGGAAGTTTTTAGACGTGAAGGCTGAGCGCGGGCTGGCGCCAGCCGCGGCCTACGCCTTGGCCGGCTCGTCCAACCTCACAGCCGTCGTCCGCGGCGTCGCCTCCGATAAGCTGGATGCGCTGTTTCGCCGCGCCGGCCTCGCCGCGAAGCGTCAGCATGTGCCGCCGCTGCGCTTCCTCATGGCCGGAACCAGCACGGCCAGCGAAAGCTAGGCCCGTCAACGTGCGACGGCGGTAGCTACTCCCTTACCCTTCGGTCGGCTCGGACCGTTTCAACGAGATTCATGAGTTTACGATCTAGGTGGTTGCCTATCCGCGCAGGGAATGGCAATCTATGTTGCGGTGCAGCAATTTTGGACGGCCAACCGAACTGGCCCGAGACATACCCTGTCGGAGGAGCTGGACGATGCAAGAAATGTCTTTTGAATGTGGACGGGCACTAAGGCCGTTCACCAGCTCGACGATGATGGGGCGCTGACTGCATGGCCTCGATCTTTCGCTTCCGATCGAGAGATCCGGCGCGCGACACGCAGACCGACACCTCGCGCCTCGATCGGTTGGCAAAGCTGCTGGACCAGATCTCGGCCGAAGTCGAGGCGGAGAAGAGCGGCCTTGAGAACCGCTACAGGACGACGGCTACCAATGCCGCCTTTCTGGTCGAGGCGATGGAGAACGGAGCGGTCTCCTCTCGCAGGTCTTCCGAAGTCGGCGAACTGACCAGGTCGATCCTGAATTGCGAGCGGCGCATCGCAGCGCTGTCGCGCCAGATGCAGATGATGAAGGATCTCCGTCATTCGCTGGATGAACTCTTCGAGGAGAAGCGGCAGAACGGTCCCGACATAAGGACCGATTTTGTGAAGCCCGCCGATTCCGGCACAGGCTGAGCGAACACTCCGGGTCGGCGCAATGGTTTTAGGCACAACACGGAGCTTGGGAGCGACAGAGGTCAAGATCAGGTTGTTTCGTCACGGTTCGAACGATCGCTTTGGGGGCGCACAGCACAAGGTGAGTTTGATATGAATACAGATCCTAAAAGCACGTCCGCCCCGGCAACCCGCGGCACCCCGTTCACGCGCCCGATCCCAGGCAAGCTGCAGCGGCTCCGTTCAGACGGCGCGTTTCTGCTGGTCGTTCTCGGCAGCATGGTTGCGGGCCTGGTCCCCGTGCGCGCCCAGGATCTCCCAACCGCGCCGTCCTTTGTCGATGATTTCACCAGCCTCAGTCGCGCGCGCTGGTACATTTCCGACGGCTGGACGAACGGCAAGCATCAGAACTGCACCTGGTCCAAAAGCCTGATCGGGCTTTCCGACGGCATGCTGACGCTCGGTTTCGAGAAGCGCAAGCTGAAGGATCGCGAATTCGCCTGCGCCGAGATCCAGACCAAGCAGCGCTTCGGCTACGGCACTTACGAGGCGCGGATGAAGACCGACACGGGCTCCGGCGTCAACGCGGCATTCTTCAGCTTCGTCGGCGATGCCGACAAGCAGCCGCATGATGAAATCGACTTCGAGGTGCTGACCAAGGACACGTCCAAGGTTCAGGTCAACGCCTACATAGCCGGCAAAGGCAAGAACGAGAAACTGGTCGACGTCGCTGGCGGCACCGACAAGGCCTTCAACGACTACGCCTTCGTCTGGGAAAAGGACCGGCTGCGCTGGTACGTCAACGGCAAGCTTGTCCACGAGATCACCGATCCGGCGAAGCTGCCCACCCATTCGCAAAGGATTTATTTCAGCCTGTGGGGCAGCGATACGATGAAGGGCTGGATGGGGCCGTTCTCCGATCCCGGCCGCAAGCTCACCATGCAGGTGGATCGCGTTGCATTCACCGCACTTGGCCAGCCCTGCCAATTCCCCGAATCGCTGGCATGCAACACAAACTAGAAGCGCATCTGAACCGGCCGGGCCGAAGGTGGTCGGAAAACCGAAGCTCGAACAGGCCCGAAGCCTTGAACAGGAATGAAACCGAATGAATTTGACTGTCTTTGGAATCGGCTATGTCGGTCTTGTACAGGCGGCGGTGCTTGCCGAAGTCGGCCATCAGGTGGTCTGTGTCGACATCGATGCAAAAAAGGTCGAACGGCTCAACCAGGGCCATGTCCCGATCTTCGAGCCCGGGCTCGAAAATATGGTCAAGGAGAACCATGCCGCCGGCCGCATCAAGTTCACCACCGACGCCGCCGCGGCGATCAAGCATGGCCAGATTCAGATGATCGCCGTCGGCACGCCGCCGGGCGAGGATGGTTCGGCAGACCTCAAATATGTGCTGGCCGTCGCCGAGGCCATCGGCCGTGAGATGGACGAGCCCAAGATCGTCGTCGGCAAGTCGACCGTGCCCGTCGGCACCTGCGAAAGGATAAAGGCCAGGATCGCCGCAACGCTGAAGGCGCGCGGGCGCGAGGATCTGGCTTTCGACGTCGCCTCCAATCCGGAATTCCTCAAGGAAGGGTCCGCTGTGAGCGACTGCATGAAGCCCGACCGGATCATCGTCGGCACCAGCAACGAGGACACCGAGGCGGTGATGCGCGAGCTCTACGCGCCGTTCAACCGCAACCACGAAAAGATGATCGTGATGGATGTGCGCAGTGCCGAGTTCACCAAATACGCGGCCAATTGCATGCTGGCGACCAAGATCAGCTTCATGAATGAAATGGCCAACCTGGCCGAGCAACTGGGCGCCGACATCGAGGAGGTCCGCAAGGGCATCGGCAGCGACCCGCGGATCGGCTACCACTTCATCTATCCGGGCCTCGGCTATGGCGGCTCGTGCTTCCCGAAGGATGTGCGTGCCCTGATCAAGACTGCCGAGGCCGTCAAGTTCGACGCCAAGCTGCTGCGTGCCGTCGAGGAGCGCAACAACCAGCAGAAGTCGGTCCTGTTCGAGAAGGTGGACCGCTATTTCAAGGGCAATCTCAAAGGCAAGACATTTGCGCTGTGGGGCTTGGCCTTCAAACCCAATACCGACGACATGCGCGAGGCCCCGGCCCGCACGCTGATGGAAGCGCTCTGGGCCGCTGGTGCCAATGTGCAGGCCTATGATCCGGAGGCGATGCAGGAATGCCAGGCGATCTACGGGCTGCGCGACGACCTGCAACTGTGCGGCACCAAGGAGGCCGCGCTGCGAGGCGCCGATGCGCTCTTGATCGTGACCGAGTGGAAAAGCTTCAGCGCGCCGTCTTTCGATGCGCTGAAGAACGCGCTGACCACGCCCGTCATCTTCGACGGACGCAATCTCTACGACCCCAAGGTCATCGCCCGCCACGGCATCGAATACCACAGCATCGGCAGAATGGCGGCGTGACGCTAGGGCGGTCCAGCAAGGAGCCAGGTCCATGAAAGTTCTGTTTGCGGGCGGCAACGGCTACACGCCGCAGTTCAGCGGTGGCGTTCAGTCGAGCACGCATCATCTGGTCGAGCAGCTGCGCGAGCACGGTCATGACGCCTCGGTTCTGGCGGCGCTGTTCGGTGACGGCATGTTCGGCTTCAAGGCGCGCGCCAAGATGAAGCTGCTTCGCCAGCGAGCGGTCATCGACAGCTATCCCGGCTATCCGGTCGTGCGGGCATGGTTTCCCTGGGAGGCGGCGCGCTTCGCGGTCGAACGGCTCGATCCCGATGTCGCCGTCGTGCAGTGCCACAAATCGGTGCCGATCGGAAAGGCGCTGCAGGCGCTCGGCGTGCCGCTGGTGGTCTATCTGCGGAACGTCGAATTCCACGAACTGGCCGGCGACCTGCGCGAATTGCATTCGGCGCTTTATATCGCCAACTCCGAATTCACTGCGCGCACCTATAAGGAAAGGTTCGGCATCGATTCGACCGTGATCCCGCCGACCATCAATCCCGGGCTCTACAGCACGCCGACCACCGGTGAATTCGTCACGCTGATCAATCCTTACAATGAAAAAGGGTTCGAACTCGCCGTGCGCATCGCCGGCCAATGCCCCGAAATTCCGTTCCTGTTCGTCGAAAGCTGGAAGCTCGACGACGACCACCGGGCGCAGATCGAACGGATCATCGCGCCGCTGCGCAACGTCAGGCTGGAAAGCCGCACCAGCGACATGAAGACCGTCTATGGCCGCACCAAGATCCTGCTGGCGCCCAGCAAATGGGAAGAAGCTTGGGGGCGGGTGGCATCCGAGGCCCATTGCAGCGGCATTCCAGTCGTCGGGTCCCGTCGCGGCGGCCTGCCGGAAGCGATTGGCGCCGGCGGCGTGGTGCTCGACTATGACGCACCGCTCGACGACTGGGTCGCCGCGGTCAGGCGACTATGGAGCGACAAGGCCGAGTACGATCGGCTGTCGGCGGCGGCGCAGCTGTTTTCGGAGCGGCCGCAAATGAACCCCGACAGCCAGTTCGCGACCTTCCTCCGCGTTCTCGACAACGCCAGGCAAGGCGCGCTGGAGCGTGCCGCCTGATGCATTTCGTCCAAAACCATGCACGTTGCCCAAAAGCCGGCTCTCGCGCCTGACCGGGGTGGGAGCTGCCTTGGGACAACGACACGCACAACACCAGACGCTTGAGGCGCCTCGCACGGTAGCGACGGGCGTCAGCCCTCATCCGCGCGAGCAGATCGCCGACCGGCCTCGAAAGATCGTCCATCCGATGAAGATTTGCTTCGTAGTTGATAAGTTCCCCTCTTTGTCGGAGACCTTCGTCCTCGACCAGATAGAAGGGTGCCTCGAGCGCGGCATGCAAGTCGGCGTCGTCTGCAACGAGACGTCCTTCGGCAAGGACAGCAACATCGACGATCGCCGCTGGCAGGCTCTCCCTGGCAAGGTCGTCTGCTGGTGGGGCGGGCTGGGGCGCTTTCGCCCGACGCTCAGGAGATGGTCGGGCAGGTTCTGGGATAAGCTCTCGACCGCTATCGACATCGCTTTTGCGCGCAAATTGCAGGACGCCGATGTGATCGTCGCGCATTTCGGCAATAACGGCATGCGCGTCGCCCGCGCCATGAAACGAGGCCGGATTTCCGCTCCGCTGGTGACCATATTCCACGGCCGCGATGTTGGCGAACCGCTGCATGACAACACGCTCACGCGCTACAAGGTTGTCTTCGACAAGGGCGTTCTCCAGCTCCCGGTGAACGCGTTTTTCCGCGACGCCCTGATCGGCGTCGGCGCACCCCCCGCGCAAGTCATGGTTCACCATATGGGCGTGCGGCCCGGTGAGATCGGCTACCATTGGCGTTCCTGGGACCGGGACACGCTGTCCTTCATCTCGGTCTGCCGGCTGACCGAAAAGAAGGGCATCGAATTCGCCTTTCGGGCGCTCGCCAGCCTGCCGCGGCGCGACTGGGTCTATTCGGTGATTGGCGGCGGCGAATTGCTGGAAGAGTTGAAGAAGCTCGCCGCAAATCTCGGCATTGCCGACCGGGTGACTTTCCTCGGGCCGCGTCCGCACGCCGAGGTCAAGCAGCGCCTGCGCAATGCCCACGTATTCCTGCTGCCTAGCGTTGCCGCGCGAGACGGCGATCTCGAGGGTATTCCGGTGGCGCTGATGGAGGCTATGGCCGCCGGGCTGATCGTCGTCAGCACCTATCACTCGGGCATCCCCGAACTGATCGAGGATCAGGAGACAGGCTTCCTCGCACCGGAGCGAGACGTTGCGGCGTTGGCCCGCAAGCTTGTCTGGGTGGCCGAGAACCCGGACAAATGCGAGCGCATCGCACGTGCGGCGCGCCGCAAGATCGAGCAGGATTTCAACGCGGACGTACTCAACGAACGTTTTGCGCAGATCGTTGCTCAACTGGCCGAAGCCAGGCAGCCGGCATGAACGCCAACCCGCCCCCCCAGTTCGGTCGCGTCGCCCTGCGCGGCGGCGTGGTGACGATCGGCGCGCAAGGCTTTAAGATGGCGATCCAGTTTCTCTCCGTCATCGTGCTTGCGCGTCTGCTCGTGCCCGAGGATTTCGGCCTGGTGGCTTCCGTCGGGCCGATCGTGGCCTTTGTCGGGCTGCTTCAAAATCTTGGCCTGCAACAGGCCGTGGTCCAGCGCAAGGATATCAGCACCGAGCAGCTCAACCAGGTATTCTGGATCAGTGCGCTGGTGGGGATAGGCAGTGCCGTGGTGGTTGCATGCCTGGCGCCCGCCATCGCTGCCTTCTATGGCGATCAACGCATGGTGGGGATCACCATCGGCTCTGCCTTGCCGCTGCTGCTTGGCAGCCTCGCCGCGGTGCCGCTGGCGCTGATGAACCGTCACTTGCGCTTTGGCCAGCTCGCGCTGAACGACGTGATAACCGCTGCTGCCGGACTTGCGACTACCGCAATCGCCGCCTATGCGGGGCTGGGCTACTGGTCGCTGGTCATCGGCCCTGCGGTATCGGCCGTTGTCGCGCTGGCCGCGGCATGGCAGGTGGCGCGCTGGACGCCGTCGCGGCCGGACCTGAAGGTCGATACCGACATATTGTCTTTCGGCGCCAATCTGACCGGCTTCAATCTGGCCAACTTCTTCTCGCGCAATCTCGACAACATCCTGATCGGAAAATATTCGGGCGCGATCGAGCTCGGCTATTATGACCGCGCCTACAAGCTCCTGCTGTTTCCGCTGCAGAACATCAACCAGCCGCTGACACGCGTGATGGTGCCGCTGCTGAGCCGCATCCATGAGGACAAGGCGCGGTTTCGCGACATCTATGTGCGAACCAATTGGATGCTGGCGGCCATCACTATGCCCGGCATCGCGGCGCTGACGCTGACGTCGGACCAGGTCGTCGGGCTTCTCTTCGGCGAGCGCTGGACGGCGGTGGCGCCGATCTTCGCCTGGCTGGGCATCGCCAGCCTGATCCAGTCCGTCTCGAGCACCACCGGCTGGATCTTCATCTGCCAGGGCAAGACCAAGACCATGTTCCACTGGGGCATCTACTCGTCGCTGACGACGGTCGCCGCCTTCATCATCGGCCTGCACTGGGGCGCCGTCGGTGTCGCGGCGGCCTATGCGATCAGCGGCTATGTGCTGCGCGTCCCGGTGCTTGCCGTTCTTGTCCACCGGGTCGGCCCGGTGACCGCAGCCGACTTCCTGGTCATGCAGGGGCTTTTCATCGCGTCATCGCTGCTTGCCTGGTCCGTGTACCGGGAGTTGCCGGCATCGCTGACCAGCCAGTCAGACCTGCTCGCGGTGGTCCTGGCGGTTGCCCTCAATTATTCGATCGGCCTGGTCCTCATGCTTGCCCTTCGCCAGTCGCGCAGCGCCCTGTTCACCACGCTTTCCAGCGCCATGCGCAACGCCCGCTAGGCCGGCAATCACCGGCCTCAAAAGCTCACCTGCCGACATCGCCGACGCATGCTCCTCAAGCACTGCCTGAAGGCTCGTCCTGCGATAGAGGTCGAGATTGGCGGTAAGTCTGCCGAGCTTCTCGCTCGCTTCCTCGGGCGTCACCGTGTCGATGTCGAGCAGCAGGTCGGCGACGCCGATCCGCTTGGCAAGTTCCTTGGTCTTGAATTCATAGGCGATCGGCAGCACCGGCGTGCCGACGCAGAGCGACATGATCATCATGTGCATGCGCGTTGCGACAACGAAGTCGAAGCCTTTCACCAGTGCCATCAGTTGCTCCGGCGTGTGGAACGAAGCGTCCACGCTGACATGCTTGGCGATCTCCGGATCGAGTTCGGCAACGATAGCCCGCGCCGTCTTGGAATCGTCATGGGCGTATTCCGGCACGCCCTGGCAGGTGGAGACGAAGGTGACCTCCTTGGCGTGGTCCCTGACCAGGATGGTCGCGATCGCACGGATCGAGTCGATGTAGCGGCGCATGCCGCCCTCGCCGTCGCTGACATAGTTCCAGTGACGGACGGAAATGGCGACGCGGCCGGTGACGGTCGCCGACTGGCCGGAGGCCAGAATTTTTCCGATCCTGTCGGTGTCGGCCAGGGCAAAGACGGCGTCGGCCACGACGTGGCATTTGCCGGGGTCTTTCACCATGTCCACAATGTGGCCTCGCGAACGTTCGTCGCGCAGCAGGATGAGCGGGCTCCGATCGAAGATTGGGCTCAACTCCTGGCGATTGTAACTTTTGTTGAACGGGCCGAGCGATTGCGTGAAGAAGACGGGGTCCTTGCCCAGAATCGCGTCGATCCGGAATTGATTGAGTCGCCGTTCCAGATTGTAAGTCTCGACAAGATAGGTTCCGCCTGTCGTGACCACGAGGTCGGCGCCTTTGTAGATCTCGAGACCACGGCGATTGCTTGAGCTGAACAAACGCCCGAGAACGCCGCGGATGCCGAACCGCCGCAGGGCATTGAGGACGAGCCGATTGTAGATCGGCTTGAACAGGTTCTTCAGCCCGCTGCCGTATTTGTAGCGGAACAGCGATTCCGACAGCAGCTTGTGGAATTCGAGATCAGGATACTCTTTCTTCGTGTAGAGCCTCGCCGCCACCTCCGGCTGGCTGTCGAAGACGCAGAACTGGATATCGTCTTGCACGATCGTCTTGAAAACATGGCGGATCGCCAGGAGAATCGCTGCATCCCCGGTATTCAGGCAGACGGTGTTTTCAACCGCGATCTTCATGGAATGACCTCATTTCGTGAGTAGTCCCGTGCTTCCATCGACGGGTGCGAAGGGGCGGATTGCAGGCGGGTTGGCCGAAAATGCTGCACGCCAAGGATGGTCCTCGCGTCGTGATTATTGGCGCGCAGCCCGATGGCAGGCCAACGCGCGGTCCATGTGGCCCAAGCAGAGCGAGATTAACCCATCGATTTTGCAGTGCAACAAAAAACGGGGATCTTTGCTACGCTGCAACCAAAAATGTTGCGATGCAGCAAGAGCTGTACTAGCATTGTCGCGGGCGGGCCAACAGCGGTCGAGTTTTCATGCTGCATGTCTTGTACTTGGTACACGACGTCTCCGACCCGGCAGTGCGCCGGCGGATCATAATGCTCAAGGCAGGCGGCGCCCAGGTTACGCTGGCGGGCTTTCGTCGTACGGCAAGCGCAGTTGCTGATGTCGAGGGCTTGCAGCCGATCGATCTCGGCCCGACTCGTGATGGCCGATTCGCCCAACGTCTGGCCGCGATCATGAAGGCAGTCGTCTCGACCGGCTCGAAGCTGGGCTCAATGCCACGGCCCGACCTCATTATCGCGCGCAATCTGGAAATGCTGGCGCTTGCCCGCCGCGCCAGGTCGGCTTTCCAGGCAACGGTGCCGATCGTCTACGAGTGCCTGGATATCCATCGCCTGCTGCTTCGCGACGATCCGCTGGGCTGGGCGATGCGCGGCGCAGAACGCTTCCTGGCCAGGGATGTGAAGCTTCTGGTGACCAGCTCTCCGGCCTTCATCGCCAACTATTTCAAGCCGTTCGGACAGATTGCCGCCCCGGTCGAACTGCTCGAAAACAAGTATTTCGAGCCAGCCGCGGCCTCGCTGGATGACCGCGCGGCGCCGGAGAACCCCGTAGCGCCGCCTTGGCGGATCGGCTGGTTCGGGGCGCTTCGCTGCCGTCGCTCCCTGGAGCTTCTGGCCGAATTTTCGCGCCGCCTCGACGGCCGCTTTGAAATCGTCCTCAGGGGCCGGCCGGCGCTGTCCGAATTTCCCGATTTCCACGGTTTCGTCGAATCGGAACCCTGGCTCTCGTTTGGCGGGCCCTACCGCAATCCCGAGGATATGGCGGCGATCTATCGCGAGGTCCACTTTTCCTGGGCCATCGACTTTTTTGAGCAGGGCCTGAACTCCGAATGGCTGCTGCCCAATCGGCTCTATGAGGGCTGCCGCTTCGGAGCCGTGCCGATTTCGATGGGAGCCACCGAAACCGGCCGGTTCCTTGACCGGCAAGGCATAGGGGTTCTTTTGCCAGAAGCCACGCCCGAGGCGCTCGAAGCCGCCGTCGGCACGATGGAGCAGCATCGGTTCGAGACATTGAGGGCGCGTGTTCTCGCCCGCAATCCGCGCATATGGAGCTACGACCGCGCCGATTGCCGGGCGCTCGTCGAAAAGCTCCGCGGGCTGACTGCGGCTCCCGGTCCATATGCTGCCGAAGCATTGGCATAGAAGGACTGCCGATGACGCAAACCGAAATTCCATCCTGCATGATCGTGGTTCCGTGCCTGAACGAAGCAGCCCATATCGGCGCGTTGCTTCGAGAGCTCCGCCCTGCGGCCGAGAGGCTGGGCGCCGTGATCATCGTTGCCGATGGCGGCAGCACGGACGGCACCAGGACGATCGTCGCGGACATCGCCGCAAAAGATCAGCGGGTGATCCTGCTGCACAATGAAAAGCGCTTGCAGAGCGCGGCAATCAATCTCGCCGTCGCCAGGTTCGGGGAAGGCGTCGACTATCTCATTCGCATCGACGCGCATGGCGGCTATCCTACGGATTATTGCGACCGGCTGGTCGAAGAAGCGCAGGCCACCGGTGCGGATTCGGTCGTCGTCTCGATGCTGACCAGTGGCAGCGGCATGGTTCAGAAAGCAGCGGCAGCGGCGCAGAACTCCAGGCTCGGCACCGGCGGCTCCAAGCACCGGCATCTTTCGGCGGGGGAATGGGTCGATCATGGCCACCACGCACTGATACGGATATCGGCCTTCACCGCGGTCGGCGGCTATGACGAAACCTTCAGCCACAATGAGGATGCCGAACTCGACTATCGGCTCCGCCAGGCCGGCTACCGCATCTGGATGACCGGCAAGACGCAAATGGTCTACTACCCGCGCTCCTCGCTGAAGGGCCTCTATTTTCAATATCTCGGCTATGGCCGTGGCCGGGCGAAGAACGTTCTCAAGCACCGCATGATCCCGAAGATCCGGCAGATGGTGCCGCTTCTGGTGTTCCCCGTGGTTCTTCTCGCCGCCTTTTCCTTCGTCCACTGGCTGGCGGCCGTGCCGCTTTTGCTATGGGCGTCGGTCTGCCTCGGCTACGGCTTTTGGACCGCCGTCAGCCAGCGCAAAGCCGACATTGCGCTTGCCGGGGTCTCGGCAATGGTCATGCATTTCGGCTGGTCGGTCGGTTTCTGGCTGCAACTGCTCGCACCGCGACCGCAGCGCGGGGTGGCGTGATGGACCCCCTCAGGAAAAATCGAAGCATCGATATCTGCGTCTGCACATTCCGCCGGCCGGAGCTTGCCGACACGCTTCGCTCCATAGCGGTCATGGACATGCCCGCGGGGTTCGACGTCGGTATCGTCATCGCCGACAACGACGATACGCCGACGGCCGGAACGCTGGTCGCCAAGCTGGCGGGGGAGTTGAAGCTGCCGGTGACCTACCGGCACGCCCCGGCCCGCAACATCTCGATCGCGCGCAACGCTTGCCTCGATACCAGTGCGGCGGATTTCGTCGCCTTTATCGACGACGACGAGACGGCCACCGCTGGCTGGCTTGCCGAACTGGTGGCGACGGCGGAAGCAACAGGTGCTGCGACGGTGCTTGGGCCGGTGCAAGCCCGTTACCTGCCGGATGCGCCCGCCTGGATGCGCAAAGGCGATTTCCACTCGACCTTGCCGGTCTGGGTGAGCGGCGAAATCCGCACCGGCTACACCTGCAACGTCCTGCTCAGGATTGGCGCTGAGAGCCTGCGCGGCCGGCGCTTCAGCCTGGCACGTGGCCAGACCGGCGGCGAAGATACGGAATTTTTCGACCAGATGGTCAAGTCCGGCGGCCGCATCGCCTTTTCGCCGGAGGCTTGGGTCGACGAAGCGGTGCCACCTGCCAGGGCGGCATTCGACTGGCTCGGCCGCCGCCGGTTCCGCGTTGGGCAGACGCACGGTCATCTTCTGGGGCGCAACGCACACGGCCTTGCCCGGCTCAAGCAGGTCGGCATTGCCGCGGCAAAGGCCGCCTACAGTTTCCTGTCGGCAATTCCGGTCGCCATCGACCCCGTACGTCGGAACCGCAGCCTGCTTCGCGGCATTATGCATGTCGGCGTCGTCAGCGGCCTCGTCGGGGTTCGTGAAATCCGCCAATACGGCCTGTCTTCGCCGCAGCAAGGGGGCAAGCGTGCAGCCTGACGTGAGCTTCGTGATTGCCGCCTACAATGCCGAGGCGACCATCGATCGGGCGATTGCCAGCGCCGTCGCCCAGCGCAATATCAGCGTCGAGGTCATCGTCGTCGACGACAAGTCGCGCGACCGGACGCTCGACCTGGCGAGATCGTACCCCGAAGACATCGTACGCGTTGTCGCGCTTGAGCAAAACCGTGGCCCCGGCGGCGCCAGGAATGCCGGCCTTGAGCTTGCACGCGGCAGGTGGGTCGCGGTCCTCGATTCCGACGACGCGGTCTATCCCGGGCGACTCTGCACCATGATCGAACGCGCGGAGAAAGCGGGCGCCGAGATCGCGGTCGATAATCTGCAGGTCGTTCGCGAGGATGGCGTTGCCGAAGAGACGATGTTCCCGGCCGACTATCTGGAAGGCCTCGGTTCAATCTCGCTGGCGGATTTCATCGGCGGCAATGTCCTCTTCGAATCGAGGTTCAATCTCGGCTACCTCAAGCCGATCTTCCAGCGCCGGTTCCTGAACGAGAACGGGCTTCGTTACGATGAAAGCCTGATCATTGGCGAAGACTATATCCTCCTGGCCAGTGCTCTGGCTAAAGGCGGCAATTGCGTGGTCGAGCCGACGACGGGCTATATCTACCACATTCGCACCGGTTCCATCTCCCGGGTGCTCGAACTTCATCACGTCGAGGCGATGCGCAGGGCCGATGCCACCTTCGCCGCGACCCATTCCATGGATGCTGCGGCCGAGGCGGCGTTCGCCAGGCGCGCTCGCAGCCTGCGCCGGGCGGCATCATTCCTGTCGCTGGTCCAGCACATCAAGGCGCGGTCCCCGCTCAAGGCGATATGGACGGCGCTCAGCGATCCGGCGGCGGTTCGGCATATGAGCATGCCGATCGCCGTCCGGCTGCGAAGGGTAGCGGCACAGTTTGCCGTGGTGGCGGGGAGGTGAAGGGCTGCAGGTGAATGAAGACAGTTTCGCCGCCTGCGACAGGGTTGAAATCGATCTCCTCAGAAGGAACATGCAATGAAAAAAGTCAGGAAGGCAGTCATACCGGTGGCGGGGCTCGGAACGCGGTTCCTGCCGGCGACCAAGTCCATGCCGAAGGAAATGCTGCCGGTGGTCGACAGGCCTGTCGTGCAATATGCGGTTGACGAGGCGTTCGAGGCCGGCATCGAGCACATCGTCTTCGTCACCGGCCGCAACAAGGCGGTGATCGAGGACTATTTCGACCTACATCCTGAACTGACCGGAACCCTGGAGCAGAGCGGCAAGAAGGCGCAACTCGAATCGCTTGAAAGCCTGCTTCCCGTCGCCGGCGCGACGAGCTTCATCCGCCAGCAGTCGCCGCAAGGCCTCGGCCATGCCGTCTGGTGCGCGCGCGAAGTCATCGGTGACGAGCCCTTCGCATTGCTTTTGCCGGACATGGTGTCCTTCGGCGGGCGCGGGTGTCTCGCCGAGGTCGCCGATCTTTATGCGCAGACTGGCGCAAACGTTATCGCCGTCGAGCGTTGCGATCCGACCGAGACCAGCAAATACGGCATTGTCGGGCGCGGCGCTGATGTCGGCACGGGCTTCGAGGTGACGGCCATGGTCGAAAAGCCGGCTCCTGCCAACGCGCCGTCGAACTTCTACATCAACGGCCGCTACATCCTGCAGCCCGAGATATTCTCGTTGCTGGCCAGCCAGCAGCGCGGCGCCGGCAACGAAATACAACTGACCGACGCAATGGTGCGTCTCGCACAGACCCAGGCCTTCTTCGCCCAGCCTTTCGACGGCCGCATGTTCGACTGCGGTTCGAAGGAGGGCTTCATCCAGGCCAATGTCGCTTTCGCGCTGGCGCGGGAGGACATGAAGGGCCCGATCTTCGAGATGCTGCAGGAATTCGTACGGTCGCATCAGCGTCGGGAAGAAGCCGCATAATGTCCATTTTTTCGAGGCATTGTGGGTGCGGCTGATGACGCAGGACAGGCCGTTGCGCCGCGCGCGACGCGCACTGTCCGGCGCAAGGTTTGCACCCTATGTCCCGACCTTCGAGGCGGTAGCGCCTGCAAACTAGAATTGGACCGAAGATGAACTATGCCAATTTTCCTGTCGACAAGAGGACGCCATTGCCGGCTTCAAATGCGGCAAACGCCGAAGATTTCATCGACATCGAGCGCCTGCTTGGCATGGCCGCGCGGCAGGCGAAAGTGGTTGCCGCCTGCGCCGTCATCGGTCTCTTTCTTGGCGTGCTCTACTTGCAGACGACGCCTCCTACCTATGTGGCGACGAGCAGCGTGCTGATCGACGAAGGATTGAACAAGGTCGTCGACGACATTTCGGCGGCGTCGGTCAGCATGCAGACCGACTCCGCCGTTCTGAGCCAGATCGAAATACTACAGTCGGCCAGGCTGGCTGGGGTGGTCGTCGACAAGCTGAAGCTCGATCAGAACGACGCTTTCATGAACCCTCCGACATCGGCCCTGTCGAAGGTTGCTGGCTTTGTTCGCGGTATCATCCAGTCTGTCCGCCCCAAGCGCGCCGCGAGCACAACCGATGTCGCTCAGCTTGATGCTGCGACGCGTGACGCGATCACCGCATCGTCGTCGCCCCGCGACTATGCAATCTTCAAACTGCAGACCCAACTCGATGCCGAGCGGATCGGCCGAAGCTTTGTCATCAGCATCTCCTTCCAGGCGACGGATCCGGCGCTTGCGACCGCCATCACCAAGGCCTATGCCGACGCCTATCTCGCCGATCAGCTCGATGCCAGCTTCGACGCGACCGAGCGGGCGGCGGTCTGGCTGCAAGGCCGGCTGACCGAGCTTCGTGAGAGCTCCCAGGCGGCTGCACTAGCGGTCGAAAAGTTCAGGGCCGAACACGGATTGGCCGTCAATGACGGCCAGCTGATCAGCGACAAGCAATTGTCCGATCTCAACACCCAGCTGATCGTCGCGCAGGCCGATACCGCACGTGCCGGCGCCCGCTATCAGCAGTACAAGTCGATCGTCGAAAGCGGCTCGGACAATGCATTCAAGGACGCCGCGATATCGAACGACCAGCCGAGCAGCTCCGTCATCACGACGCTGAAGAACCGCTATCTCACCGTCGCCAAGCGGCAGCAGGACGTCGAAGCCAATTTCGGCCCGCAACATCCGCAGGCCGTCGCGCTCGCCAAGGAGAAGGCCGACATATCGGCGCAGATTTTCGGCGAGCTGAAGCAACTGACCGAAAGCTACCGCAACGAATACGAGGTCGCTCTGGCGCGCGAAACCGCGCTCCGCGCAAATGTCGCCTTGGCGGCTGGCAAGAGCTCCATCGACAACCAGTCGCAGGTCAAGCTGCGTGAGCTGGACCAAAAGGCGACGGCGCTGTCGACGCTCTACCAGACGTTCCTGAACCGCTATGAGGAGGCCGCCCAGCAGCAATCCTTCCCGGTCGGCAAGATCCGGGTCATCTCGGACGCGACGATGCCGCAGTCGGCCGCAACCCCGCGCACGGCCATCGTGCTGGGGCTTTCGCTGGCGCTTGGCATAATGATGGGGGCAGGGGTTGGTGGCCTGAATGAATTCAGAGAACGCTTCTTCAGGACCGGCGAGGATGTGCGCGACCGGGTCGGCCTCAAATTCCTCGGCTATCTGCCGGTCATCGGCAAGGCTGGCAAGGATGACCAGCGCAATGGCGGTCAGCCTGACGTCAAGGTCGTTGAATCCAAGACCGCCAAGTCCTCTAAATCCCAGCCCTCCAAAACATTGTCGGCAGCCGAAAAACGTGCGCGGATGCGGGTAACCGTCGATGCACCGGCATCGATGTTCTCCGAGACGCTGCGCAACGCAAAGATCGCCTTCGACGTCGTCATGGAGGGCCAGGGCAGCCGGGTCATCGGCGTGGTCTCGGTGCTTCCCGGCGAAGGCAAGTCGACGGTGGCGGCCAATCTTGCCGGGTTGCTTGCCGTCAACGGATCGAAAACGCTGCTGATCGACGGCGACCTGCGCAATCCCGGCCTCAGCCGCAGCCTCGGTATGGAGGCCGAGCAGGGCCTGATGGAAGCTGTGGTGAGCGGGCAGACATGGCAGTCGGTCGGCAAGATCGACCGGCAGACCAAGCTGGCTATCATCCCGGCCGTCCTGCGTGGCCAGTTTTCGCATACCAGCGAGCTTCTGTCTTCAGCCGGCATGCGGCGTTTCATCGATAACGCCAAGGAAACCTTCGAATACATCATCGTCGATCTGCCGCCGCTCGGGCCTGTCGTCGACGCCAAGGCCTTCGCTCCGCTTGTCGACGGCTTCGTGCTGGTCACCGAGTGGGGACGCACGCCGCGTGCGATGGTGCAATCCATGCTCAGCTCGGAGCCCTACATCGCCAAGAAGATCATTGGCGCGGTGCTGAACAAGGTCGAACTGAAGAAGCTGGCCAAATATGGCGCGATCGGCGGCTCGGAAAAATTCTTCGACAAATATTCGAGCTACTATCTGGAAAAATCGGAAGCGCGCACCAGGGCAGCCGCCTGAGCGACGACATCGCGCTCAGGAAAATATCAACCTGGCGCGGTTGTCGACGATCCTGAGGGCGGTCAGCTGGCCGGTTTGGAAGGCGCCGGTGTCTATGCCAAGCCGGCGTCCCTCGAGCTTCGGAGTGTCGACCGGCGTATGTCCGTGCACGACATAGCGGTCGAGAAGATGCGCAGCGTCGAAGAAGTCCGAGCGGATGTTCAGCAGGTCGTCCTCGTCCTGCGCGGCGAGGTCGATGCCCGGCCTGATGCCGGCATGAACGAATACGAATTTCGCCGAACAGACCATGACCGGCAGCGCGCGCATGAAACTGACGTGGTCGGCGGGGATGATCTCCCGAATGCGCCTGTCGACCTCCTCGCTTGACCCATAGAGATCGGCCATGCGCTCCGGGTCGACGCCGTAGGAAAACAGCGTTTGCAGGCCGCCTATTGCCAGCCACGACTCTCTCGAAATGATCCCGTCGAGATAGTTCAGCATCACGACTTCGTGGTTGCCGGCGAGGCAGATGCGCTGGAAGCCTTGGAGCGGCGGCGCCAGCAGATGATCGAGCACACGCGCCGACTGGGGTCCACGATCGACGTAGTCGCCAAGCATGATGATGAGCTTGCGCCCTTCGAAGGGCGCCGAATCGAGCAGGATCTTCTGCTCCAGGGCGCGGAGTTCCTTGTAGCAGCCATGCACGTCGCCGATCGCATAGACGACTGCGCCCCGCATATCGATCTCCAGCCGCTGGCGTGCCGCGGCCTGGGGCTTTCTCGATCGCTGGAACAGGGTCACGTATGGCATCTCGCATGGCTGTGGGTGCGTCTCGATTCCGAAACAACATGACGACACCGCGCGTGGATACCACGTCCGGCGCCGGTCGTTCCATACCGGAGCTTCGGACGCAACTCGGCTTCGGCGCCCCTTACAGGCCGATGCCGCGCCGGTTCAGCGCGGCGGTGATCTCGTCGAGGATGGCCGGGTCGTCGATCGTTGCCGGCATGGCCCATTCCTCCTTGTCGGCGATCTTCTGCATGGTGCCGCGCAGGATCTTGCCGGAGCGCGTCTTCGGCAGGCGCTTGATCGTCACCACCGTCTTGAAGGCAGCGACCGGGCCGATCCGTTCGCGCACCAGGGTGACAACCTCATTTTCGATGATGCCGGCGTCGCGGTCGACGCCGGCATTCAGCACGACGAAGCCGAGTGGAACCTGGCCTTTCATAGCATCGGCAATACCGACGACGGCGCATTCGGCGACGTCGGGATGCGCGGCCAGAACCTCCTCCATGGCGCCGGTCGATAGCCGGTGGCCGGCGACATTGATGATGTCGTCGGTGCGAGCCATGACATAGAGATAGCCGTCCTCGTCCATCATGCCGGCATCCGCGGTTTTGTAGAAGCCGGGGAACTCGTCGAGATAGGCTTGGCGAAACCGCTCGTCGGCATTCCACAGCGTCGGCAGGCAGCCGGGGGGCAACGGCAATTTGACCACGACGTTGCCAAGCGTGCCACGCTTGACCTCATGCCCGGCATCGTCGAGCACGCGGATGTCATGACCGGGCATCGGCACGCCGGGCGAGCCGTATTTGACCGGCAGCAGGCCTAGTCCGGCGGGGTTGATGGTCATCGGCGAGCCGGTCTCGGTCTGCCACCAATGGTCGATCACCGGCACGGTCAATTTCTGCTCCGCCCATTTGATGGTTTCCGGATCGGCGCGCTCGCCGGCGAGGAACAGCGTCCGGAATTTGGACAGGTCGTATTTCGGGACGAATTCGCCCCTCGGGTCCTGTCCCTTGATGGCGCGAAAGGCGGTTGGCGCGGTGAACAGCGCGACGACGCCATGCTCGGCGATCACACGCCAATAGGTGCCGGCATCGGGCGTGCCGACCGGCTTGCCCTCGAACAGGATCGTTGTGCAGCCATGCAGCAGCGGGCCGTAGACGATATAGGAATGGCCGACCACCCAGCCGACATCGGAAGCCGCCCAGAACACTTCGCCCGGCTTGACGCCGAACTCGTTTTCCATCGACCATTTCAGCGCGACCATATGGCCGCCATTGTCGCGCACGATGCCCTTCGGCTGGCCGGTCGTGCCCGACGTGTAGATGATGTAGAGCGGATCGGTGGCAAGCACCGGAACACAGTCGACATTGGCACCAGCGGCCCGCTCGCGCGCCACGGCGTCGGCATAGTCGATATCGTGGTTTTCCCTGAGTTCGCAGCGCAGTTGGTCGCGCTGCAGGATAAGGCAGCTTTCCGGCTTGTGCCGCGACATCTCGATCGCCTTGTCGAGCAGCGGCTTATAGGCAACCACGCGCCCTGGCTCCAGGCCGCAGGAAGCGGAGATGATCAGCTTCGGCTTGGCGTCGTCGATGCGGGTGGCGAGCTCATGCGAGGCAAAGCCGCCGAAGACCACCGAATGCACGGCGCCGATCCGCGCACAGGCAAGCATGGCGAAGGCTGCTTCCGGTACCATCGGCATGTAGATGATGACGCGATCGCCTTTTTGGATGCCACGATTCTTGAGCACCGAGGTCAGCGCGACCACCTCGCGCTTCAACTCGGCATACGTGAATTTCCTGATTGTGCCCGAAATCGCGCTGTCATGGATCAACGCGATCTGGTCGGCACGGCCGCCCGCCACATGACGATCGACGGCATTGAAGCAGGTGTTGCACGAGGCGCCAATGAACCACCTGCCATAGACGCCGGCATTGGCGTCGAACACCGTCTCGAAGGGCGAGAACCAGTCGATTGCGCCGGCGGCATCGGCCCAGAATTTTTCCGGGTCGCGTTTCCAGCCGTCATAGACCTCGTGGTAGCGTGACGCCATCCAGCTTCCTCCCCAGGAATGTTTGCTGTCCTTGAAATAGCGTATGCTGGTTTGTGTAACCATGTATTTGTGCGTTTCGTTTGCTGTCGTTCTAACTTGGCCGCAAGTGCGGGTCATGGTGGTCTGGGGGCCGGTATCGTTCGAATTTTCGGCATTAGGGGCAGGGCGCGATGAAATTGCGATATGAGCTTGGGTTTGCCGCGGTTGCGACGCTGGCGGTGGTGCTCGCTTCAGCTGCTCAGGCAGGCGACGCGGCGGCCCGGCGCGTCATCGGCTTTTCGCCAGACGGCAACTACTTCGCCTTCGAACAGTACGGCACGCTCGATGCCGGTGCTTCGGATTCGGGCTGGTCGGAGATCGACATCATCGACACGCGGACCGATGAGTTCGTCGGCGGCAAGCCGATCGTCATCGCCGACGAGACGGAGGATTCGACATTGACGCTTGCGCAGGCGAGGGCACAGGCCGCCGAACTGGCGGCGCCCTTGCTGGCCAAATATGCCATCGCGCCGCGCGGCGAGCGGACTGCCTTGGACAGGTTCACCTTTCCCGACGACATGGTCGCCTACAATGACATTGCGCGCCTCGAGCAGGTTTCGCAAAAATGGCTTTCGCCGGCCTATGACGAGCTTGGCACCATCCAGCTCGAGCAGATCCGTGCCGACAGCACGGCGGATTGTTCAGCGAGTTTCGACGCGACGCAGCAAGGCGAAACGACCGGCAAGGCGCTCGGCTTTCGCCTGACGCTGCAGGGTCAGGACGGCAAGCCGATCAAGCTGCTGCATGAGGACAAGGCGGTGCCCGGTTCGAGGAATTGCCCGACTTCCTACAGCCTGTCGGAATCTTACGCATTCACCCCGGATGGAAAACCGGGCGTGCTTGCGGTGCTCGTGCAGCGCTTCAGCCAGGGATTTGAAGGGCGCGACCGCCGTTTCATCGCCGTGACTGGCCAGGTGCATTGAGGCAACGCGCTGAGACGTAGTCCGCTACCCGAGTTTGTTGTCCCTAAAGCGGGAGGGCAGCGAGCATAAGTCCGACCCCGCCGACGATCAGCAAGGCGGCTGCCAGCACCTTTCCATGGCGCTCGAAACCCGTCGGCGCCCGATCCCAATTGTAACGCATGCTCGAACTCCCCAAACCCGCAGATTCTTTATCTTACGCAGGGTGAGGAGGGCAACTGTCTGGCGATGCGCGGCGTTGCCGATACCGGTCTTGTCACCGACTATTTCTGGGGCATTCTCCGCCGCTACATGCCCCAGCGCAGCGCGGCCGTATGTACCGGTGCATCCCACCAAACAGCCGCCTCGTCGTCGAGCATGCTCAGCGTGATCGAACAGCCGGCCATGTCGAGCGAGGTCACATAGGACCCGACCAGCGACCGGATCACCGTCACGCCGTGCTTCTCGAAGATTTTGCGGGCGCTGTTGTACATCAGATAAAGCTCCATCAACGGTGTGCCGCCAAAGCCGTTGACGAAGAGTAGCGCCTGGCCTCTGGCACCGTCGCCCAGGTCACCCAGGATTGCGGTACAGATCTCCTCGGCGATAGCATCGGCGCTTTTCAATGTGTCGCGCCGCCTCCCAGGCTCGCCGTGGATGCCGACCCCGAACTCCATCTCGCCGTCGCCGATATCGAAGGTCGGCTTGCCCGCCGCCGGCACGGTGCAACTGGTCAGCGCCACGCCCATCGAGCGCGTCGCGCCGTTGACGCGCTCGCCGAGCGCCTTCAACGGCTCCAGCGCCATGCCTTGTTCGGCCGCCGCGCCGACGATTTTCTCGACCACCAGCGTGCCGGCGACGCCGCGCCGGCCGGTGGTGTAGGACGAGTTTTCGACCGCAACGTCGTCATTGGTCACGATTTGCATCACGCCTTCCGACATTTCAGCGGCCATGTCGAAATTCATCACGTCGCCCTCGTAGTTCTTGACGATGAACAGGCAGCCGGCGCCCGTATTGACGACTTCGGCCGCCGCCATCATCTGGTCAGGCGTTGGCGAGGTGAATACCTGGCCGGGGCAGGCCGCATCCAGCATGCCGTGCCCGACGAACCCTCCATGTAGCGGCTCGTGACCCGAGCCGCCGCCGGAGATCAGCGCCACCTTGCCCGGTGTGAGCAGTTTGCGGCGGACAAATTTGTGTTCCTCGCCAAGCGCCAGGATATCGGCATGCGCGGCAACGAAGCCGTCGAGGCTCTCGGTCAGCACCGTATCGACCGAATTCAAAAATTTCTTCATGGCCGTCCTCCCGAAATAGCCCAGCGTCAGCTGCCCTTGCCGGCGATGCTGGTGATCTTCTGGATGAAATCGTTGACCGCCCGGTCGAGCGCCGCGTTCTGCTTGTCGTCGCCGAAATCGGGAACGATCAGCGAGACATGGCGTGTCTTGCGCAAGCCTGCGGCCAGCGACATCTTTCCCGGATGCGCCCGATGGTAGGCCTCAAGGAAATGATCGCGTTCGGCCGGGCTGAAATGGCAGACGGAGAAGATAGCCGGCAAATGCTTCGACGGGATCGGCGTCGAATAGGCCGGGCTGGAAATCTGCGTGACGAAGCTGCGATGCTTGCCCAGCGCATCGGCGAGGCGCTGGCGCATGCCGGACGGGCGCTGGTCGATCACCTGCGACAGGATCGTCTTGTAGGCGCAGATCGCCTCTTCGGGGCCGGATTGCGACGCCTTGTCTGCCATACCGGGGCCTAGATCGAAACGTCCGCGATGGCCGCCTTGGCCATCGCGAGTTGGGCGGGAGCGACGGAGAGGTCACGCAGGCCGGTTTCGAGCAGCGCCGGGATCGAGGCGGGGTCGCCGCCGGCATCGCCACACAGGCTGACCGGGATATTATGCTCGCGGCCGAAGGCGGCAACCGAGGCGATCAACCGGAGCACGGCCGGGTGCCTGACGGAATTCAGATGTGCGACCGACGCATTGTCGCGCGCGGCGGCCATCACGTATTGGGTCAAATCATTCGAACCGATCGAGAAGAAGGCGGCCTTGGCGAATGCCTCCGGTGCGATGGCCACCGACGGCACCTCGACCATGATGCCAAGCGGCGGCATTTTGTGCGCGATGCCGCGCGCCAAAAGGTCAGCCTGCTCCTCAGCGAACAGCGCGGTGGCGTGTTCATACTCTTCCGGAACGGCGATCATCGGGAACATCACCTTCAGATTGCCGTGCATGGCGGCACGTAGCAAGGCGCGGATCTGCACACGAAAGACCTCCGGACGCATCAGCGACAGCCTGATCCCGCGCAGGCCAAGGAATGGATTACCTTCCTCGACGGTCAGGCCCGGCACAGGTTTATCGCCGCCCGCATCGACAGTACGGATCGTCACCGGCCTGTCGCCTGCCCATTCCAGCACTCTACGGTAGGCGCGATATTGCGTCTCCTCGTCCGGCAGCGTCTTGCCGAACAGGAATTCGGTCCGCATCAGCCCGACACCGTCGCACGCCGCAGCATCGATGCGGTCGACATCGGACGGATCGGCAATATTCACCTGCACGTGGACCGCTATGCCGGTCTTCGTTGCTGCCGGCCTTGTCAAATAGGCTGCCGCTTTGTCGCGATGCGCCGCGAAAGACGCTGACGATCGCCGGAATGCGTCGATCTCCGCTTTCGAAGGCGCCAACACGATGCCGCCATGTTCGGCATCGAGCAGTGCGATTCCGGCAAGCTGAGCCGGCGAAGCACCGGGCCCGGCTACCCCACGCGCTACGAGCCCCAACCCCACCACCATTGGCACGCCGCGTGAGCGTGCCAGCATTGCGACATGACTTGCGGCACTTCCGGCCGTAAGTGCTATGCCGCCGCCGGCACTCCAGTCGGTTTCGAGGAAGCGCGTCGGTGCGATATCCTCGCCGTAGAAGATCGCACCTGCCGGCGCGGCAATGTCGCCGCCCCCGGCAAGCGCGCGTAGCACCTGGTCGCGTATGTCGCGCATGTCGGCCGCGCGCGCCCGGAAATAGTCCTGCTCGGATGTTTCATAGCCGGCTATCTCGGCGTCGAGCGCTTTTCGCCAAGCCACATCAGCAGCCATGCCCTCGGCAATTCGCGCAAAGGCCGGGCCGGTCAGCGCGTCGTCCTCCAGCATGGCGAGCTGGAATTCGAGGATCCCGGCCGCCTCGCTGTCGCTGGTTTCGATCAATGTCGCGAGCCGGCCTGCGGCAATGGAGATGGCGGCCTCAAGCGCCGCCTTCTCGTCCGCGGCAGTCGCCTTGCGGACATAACGCACAGCAGCCTGGTCCAGATCGAACAGCGGCCCCTCGGCATAGCCGGCCGATGCCGAAATGCCCTGCAGCCTAAGCGGTTCGGGCATGGTCCTTGCCTTCGTCGAAATCGCGCCGCACCAGCTCGACCAGTGCGCCGACCGCCTCGCCGGCGCCGTCCCCTTTGGCTCTGATATGCAGGACAGTGCCTTTCGGCGCTTTCGCCGCCATCACCTTGACGATGCTCTTGGCGTCGAACCATGGCCCGTTGGCGGCGAGCGCAATCTCGACGTCGGCCGAAAACGTCTTGGCAAGCTTGGTGAACTTCACCGAAGGACGCGCATGCAGTCCCACCTCATGGGTGATCAGGACGCTGGCTTCGGCTGCTGCGGACATGCTTGTCAAAATTCCCGTTCGTTCACGACGGCGACAATTCGTGCGCCGTCGCCACCACTTCCCTGAGCGAGGCGCCGCCGGAAGCCTCGGTCGCCGCCATCACCGCGCCTTCGACGATCGGCGCATTGCAGACGATGATCTTCTGGGCGCGTGGTTCGCCGATCATCTCGACCGCCATCTCGCTATTGGTCTCGGCACCGCCGAGATCGACGAGGATCGCGACCCCCGCCTCCGACCAGGCCTTGTCGATGGCGCCCATGATCGCCTCGACATTGGTTCCCAGCCCGCCATGGCCGTTTCCGCCGCACCATGCAAGCGGCACTTCGTTGCCGACCATCTGCCGCACCATGTCGGCGGTGCCTTCGGCGACCAGCGGCGAATGCGATACGATGACGATGCCGACATTGCTCATGCGCGCCTCTCGATTGCCTCGGCTACTGCCCGCACCAGAAGCGCAGTCGAGCGTGCGCCGGCATCCATATGACCGATCGAACGGTCGCCAAGGAATGAGGCGCGCCCACGCAGTGCCTTCATCGGCACGGTCGCGTCGGCCGCGTTGTCGGCGATCTCGACGATGTCCGCTGCCGTCTTTCCCTGCAGCAGGGCCTCATGCACCGGCTGCAGCACGTCGAGCATGGTTTTTTGCCCGGCCTGCGACTTGCCTCTGGCGGCAACCGCTTCGATCGCCTTGCCGAAGGCCGCCGCCAGGTCGGCGCGACCCGGCGCGGCGGAAATCTCCTTGCCGAGCGCCATGAACAGCGTGCCGAACAAGGGACCGGAGGCTCCGCCGACGGTCATCACCAGTTTGGTGCCGATCGCCTTCAGCGCCTCGGGCAACGGCTTTGCCGCAAACGCGCCGGCCTCGGCCCGCACTGCCTCGAAGCCGCGTTTCATGTTGAGCCCATGGTCGCCGTCGCCGATGGCCTGGTCGAGACTGGTCAGCTCTTCGGCATGTGCGGCGATCGCGTTTGCCGCCGCCTCGATCAGCCTGGAAATATCCGCTGCCGCCATATCACCCATGCTCCTGGCCCCTGCGCTGCCGGCAGTACGAGAAAATTGCATATCCGGCAATTGAAGCATTCTTTTCCCCAGTCAAGCGGGTTCGAGCAACGCAGCGAGGGCAGTGAAGACCTCGGCGACGGCAAAGGCGCCGGGGTCGACCACGCCGTCGAGCTGGCTGCCAATATAGGCGGACCGCCCGGCCTTGGCCTTGCGCATGGCAGCGGTGGCCTCGGCTCCGCGTTGCGCCGCGACCGCCGCATCTTCCAGACTCCCCCTATCCAGCGCCCTCAAGGCGGGTTCCAGGGCATCGATCATCGTGCGATCGCCGACCCTCGCTCCACCATAGAAGGACATCCGATCGAGGCCGGCGAGAAGCGCCTTGGGAAGCGTTTCGCCAGACTCCAGCGCCTGCGCGGCGGCGGTGAAGAAGATCGACAACAGCACGCCGCTAGAGCCGCCCATGCTGGCGCTCAGGATGTCGCCGACGGCGGCGAGCGTTGCGGCAGGGTCAGCGAGCGGCAGTGTCGCAATGCGGCCAAGCACGCTGCGCGCACCGGCCGCCACAGTCGATCCGGTGTCACCGTCTCCCGCCTTGGCATCCAGTCCGTTCAACGCGCCTTCAAGCGAGATCAGCCGTTCGCAGACCGCGACAACCAACCGGTCGGTGCGTGCGTCCTTGCTGGCTTTCGACGCGTTGTTCGGGCCGGCGGCTTTGGCCATCGGCACGACGCTGGCTTGGCGAACGGCTCTTGCCGGCAGCCAGGCGTGAGGGCCTACCGGCGCCCGCAACGCCGCTTCGCGCGACGCATCGAGCCGGATCAGCGACAGGGAAAAGCCGTTCATGTTGAGCGCGGTCATAAGCTGCCCGGGCCCGATTGTCAGCGTCACCTTTTGTGCCAGCGGTGAAGCCAATACCGCATTGGCGACAAGCAACATTTCCAGCGGTGGCACCGAACCGAGATTATTGATCAGCAAGGCGTAGTCGCTGACCGGATCGAGCCGCGCGGCAAGGCGCTCCGACATGATCGCAACCAGCCTTTCGGCACTTTGCACCGCAATCCGCTCAACGCCCGGTTCGCCATGGATGCCGAGGCCGAGTTCAGCGTCGTTGGCGCCAAATCTTTCGTCATGGCTCTGGCCGGGGATCGAGCACGATGACAGCGATATGCCGAGTGAAACGATATCCGCCACCGCGGCCCGCGCCGCAGCGGCAACCGTCGCCAGATCGTTGCCGGCTTCCGACAGGTGGCCGGCGATCTTGTGCACGAACAAGGTGCCGGCAACGCCACGCGGCTGGGCAATATCAGGCAGGGCAATGTCGTCCGCGACGATCACCATCTCGACGGGGAAGCCTTCGACGCGCGCCTTCTCGGCGGCCAAGCCGAAGTTGAGGCGATCGCCGGTATAGTTCTTGACGATCAGCAGGCACCCGGCGGGACCGGTCACTGCGCGGATGGCGGCCAATACCGCTTCCACGCTCGGCGAAGCAAAGATCTCGCCCGAAACCGCCGCCGTCAGCATGCCAATGCCGACAAAGCCGGCATGGGCAGGTTCGTGCCCGGCCCCGCCGCCGGAAATGACCGCGACCTTGGTCTTATCCCAGTCCGCGCGGAGAATGACCTTGATCTCGGGATAGCCGTCGAGGCGAGCGAGATCGCCGGCGCCGGTCGTACCGAGGAAGCCGTCCAGGGCCTCAGTTACGATCGTATCCCTGCGATTGAAAAAATGCTTCATCGAATTGGTCCAGTCCGGTGCCCGAAATTGCCGGTTGAAAGGTGCCAGGAAAACACTCGCGCAGCACTCACATCAGCCGTCGCCCATCGGCGCCGAAATACAGCGGCGAGCGATAGCGGATCATGATCTTGTCGCCCTGCGCCAGGTCGGTGTCGGGGTCGGTTAGCGTCACCAGCTTCCTGGTCCCCACCGTCACATGCAGATGGTTCTGGTCGCCGAGATGCTCGACCCAATCGACGACGCCGTCGGCATGGCCGTTCGCCGCCTTCTCGATCGAAAGATGTTCGGTACGAGCACCGATCGTCTTTGTTCCCGCCGGCGCGCCACCATCCGGCAGCAGTCCGACCGGCAACAAATTGATTGCCGGTTGGCCGAGCCTTGCGGCGACGTGAAGGTTTGCCGGCTCAGAATAGATCGTGCGCGGGGAACCGACCTGCACCAGCACGCCGTCGGCGAGAATGCCGATGCGGTCGGCCATGGTCATCGCTTCGATCTGGTCGTGCGTGACGTAGAGCATTGTGGCGCCGAGTTCCGCCTGGATGCGCTTCAGCTCGAGCCTGAGATCGGCGCGCAGCTTGGCGTCGAGCGACGACAGCGGCTCGTCCATCAGGTAGATCGACGGCTTGCGCACCAAAGCGCGGCCGATGGCGACGCGCTGCATCTCGCCGCCAGAGAGTTTGGTCGAGCGATTATTCAGCTTGTGGTGGATGCGCACCATCTTGGCCACGTCCTCGACGCGGCGGCGGATCTGATCCTCCGGCATTTTCCGTGCTGGCGAGCGCAGCGGAAAGGCGAGGTTGTCGTAAACCGACAGATGCGGATAGAGCGAATATTGCTGGAACACGAAAGCGGTGTCGCGCTCGGCCGGCGACAGCGTCGTCGTGTCGTGGCCGGCAATATGGATCGAGCCCGCTTCCGGACGCTCCAGCCCGGCGATCAGCCTGAGCGTCGTCGTCTTGCCGGCGCCGGTCGGCCCGAGCAGTACGACGAATTCCCCGTCGGCGATATGCAGGTCGAGATTGTCGACGGCGACATGCTCGCCAAAAGCCTTGGTCACGCTTTTGATGTGAACGTCAGCCATGATGTGCTCTCCCCTGGGAGGCCGAGTCATGGATTTCGGTGCGCACCGCACGGCCGGATCCTTTTGCGAACAGCGACAGCCGCGCGCTGCTCAGCGCCAGGCCCACATGATCGCCCGGATTGAGCCGGATTTCGGCCGGCACCCTGGCCTTGATGATGCCGTCTGCTGTCTCCACCGCCACGATCTGAGTGGTGCCGAGATATTCCGTGCCGTAAATGGCACCGCGCAGCTTCGAAGCGTCGTCGAAGCGGATGTGCTCCGGTCGGATGCCAAGCGCCATCTCGGCCGGCGCGACGTCCTCGCGGATCTCCGGCACGGCCACCTTCGCGCCTTGCACAACAATTTCCCTGGCGCCCTTTGAAAGCCCGCCGCCGAAGCCGAGGAAATTCATCGGCGGCGAGCCGATGAAGTCGGCGACGAACATCGTCGCCGGCCGGTCGTAGATCTCGCGCGGCGTGCCGAACTGCTCGATGACGCCGTGGTTCATCACCGCGATCTTGTCGGCCATCGACATCGCTTCCATCTGGTCATGCGTGACATAGACGGTGGTGGCGTGGATGCGGTTGTGCAGTTCTCGCAATTCATGGACCATCAGGTCGCGGAATTCGGTGTCGAGCGTGCCGAGCGGCTCATCCATCAGGAAACATTTTGGCCGCCGTACGATGGCGCGGCCGAGCGCCACGCGCTGGCGATCGCCGCCGGCAAGCCCGGAGACCGATTTGTTGAGCAGATGGTCGATCCGCAAAAGCTTCGCCGTCTCCTCCACTCGGCTCCGGATTTCAGCGCCTGGCATGCCTTGCGCCAGCAGTGGAAAGCCGATGTTCTTCTGCACATTCATGTGCGGATAGAGCGCGAACAGCTGGAAGACGAAGGCGATGTCGCGCTCGCGGGCACGCCGCATGGTGACGTCCTCGCCGCCAAGCAGGATCTTGCCGCCGGTCGGCAGTTCGAGCCCGGCGATCATGCGCAACGTCGTCGTCTTGCCGCAGCCGGACGGCCCCAGCATGACGAAGAATTCGCCGTCCTCGACGACGAAGTTGGAATCCTGCACGGCGACGAAATCGCCGAATGCCTTCCTCAGATGTTCGACCCTGATCTCGGCCATCGTCTACTCCGGAAATTTCGAGACGATGATGAACATCGCCGTGCCCGCAAGCATGGTGATGAAGGAATAGGTGTAGAGCACCAGTGCGAAGGGCTGGAACAGCATCAGGAAGCCGATGGCGATGATCGCGGTGGCGACGTTTTCCATCAGCCCGCGCCTGGCCCGGACGGGCCAGCGCGATTTGCGTTTTGCGGTCATGCTCATTTACGCACCGCGCCAAAGGTGATGCCGCGCAGCAATTGCTTGCGAAGCAGGATGGTGAAGACCAGGATCGGCACCAGGAAGATCGTCGTGCCGGCCGCGACCGCCGGCCAGTCCTGACCGCCTTCGCCGATGATGGTCGGGATGAAGGGCGGCGCGGTCTGCGCCGTGCCCGAGGTCAGTAGCGCAGCGAACGCATATTCGTTCCAGGCAAAGATCAGGCAGAAGATGGCGGTTGCGGCAATACCGGTGGTCGCCTGCGGCAGTACCGTGCGCCAGAACGCCTGCAGCCTGGTGTAGCCGTCGATCATCGCCGCTTCTTCATATTCGCGCGGGATCTCGTCGATGAAGCCTTTCAGCAGCCACACCGCCAAGGACACGTTGACCGCCGTATAAAGCAGGATCATGCCGAGAGCCGTGTCCGACAGGCCAAGCTCCCGGTACATCAGGTAGATCGGGATGGCGACGGCGATCGGCGGCATCATCCGCGTCGACAGGATGAAGAACAGAAGGTCGTCGGCGAGCGGCACCTTGAAGCGCGAAAAACCATAGGCCGACAGCGTGCCGAGGAACACCGCGCAAAACGTCGAGCCGAACGCGATGATCAGCGAATTGACGAAGCGCGGCATGAAGTTGGACGGGCCGGCGATCACCATGTTGCGCTTGCGCACCGTCTCGTCGCACAGGCCCGTCGCCGGTCCCAGCGAGTTGATGTATTCCGGTGTTTGCCGAGTCCGGGTCGAGAACAGGTTGCAGTAGCCCTCGAGGCTGGGCTGGAACAGGATCTTCGGCGGATAGGCGATCGAATCCGGCGGCGTCTTGAAGCTGGTGGCGAAGATCCACAGCAGCGGCACGATCGAGATCAGCGCGTAGGCGACGATGATCGTGCCGGCGACGCGCTTCGACGTGGCCGACGGCGCGACAACGGAATGGGCTGACGTCAGGCTCATCTCTGCTTCACCTTGTTGAGCGCCTTGACGTAGATGTTTGCGAGGCCAAACACTGCGACGAACAGGATGATGGCGAAGGCCGAGGAATAGCCCGTCCGCCAGCTTTCGAAGGCCTGCCGCTTCAGCGTGATCGAGGCCACTTCGGTGGTTGATCCCGGCCCGCCGCCGGTGAGCAAATTGACCATGTCGAACATCTTGAAGTTCTCGATGCCGCGAAACAGCACCGCCAGCATGATGAAGGGCAGCGCCATCGGCAGCGTGATCGACCAGAACTGCCGCCAGTTGGAGGCGCGGTCGACCTCGGCCGCTTCGTAGATGTATTCGGGGATCGAGCGCAGGCCAGCGAGGCAGATCAGCATCACGTAAGGCGTCCACATCCAGGTGTCGACGATGATGATCGACCATGGCGCCAGTGACACGTTGGAGAGCATGCTGATTTCGGTTGCCGGAATGCCGGTGACGAACGAAACGGCGTAGGCGAACAGCCCGATCTGCGGCTCGTAGAGGAAGCGCCAGAAATTACCGACCACCGCCGGCGACAGCATCATCGGCACCAGGATGATTGTCGTCCAGAAGGCGTGGCCGCGAAACTTGCGGTCGATCAGCCAAGCCAGCGTGAAGCCGATCAGCGTCTGCAGCAGGATGGTCCAGAACACGAAATGCGCCGTCGTCTGCATGGCGATCCAGATGTCCTGGTCGGCGAGGATGCGCTTGTAGTTTGCCAGCCCAAGGTTCTTCACAACCTCGTTGGGCCGATTGGCGCGAAAATTGGTGAAGGACAGATAGATTGCCCAGAACAGCGGAAAGATGTTGATAGCTAAAAGCAACAGGATCGTCGGCGAGATGAACAGCCAGGCGAGGCCCTTGTCGCTGATGCCCCGGACCTTGCGGGCCAACGGCTCGGGCGTAGCCCGGGCAACGCTGTCCGCCGTCCGATTGAGCATGGTCAGTCCTGCTTCGGTCACTTGGCTCGTCTCGACAATGGAATTTATCTGAACTGTGTCCCGTGCCAAGTGGCACGGGACGGTTCGGTCATGGGCTCGGGAGGAGCCGTTTACATCTTGCCCCGGCTACATCTTTCCATCGTCCTGGAAGACCTCGGTCCAGTCCTTGACGAGGCCGTCGAGCGCATCCTTGGCCGAGCCTTGCCCGGCAACGACATAGTCGTGGAACCGCTTCTGCGATGCCTGCAACAGCGGGGCATAGCTCGGCTCGGCCCAGAAGTCCTTCACGATGGCCATCGAGTCGAGGAAGGTCTGCGCGTAGGGCTGGCTGGCCGGGAAGGCCGGGTCCTTGACGACCGCGTTGAGGCAGGAATAGCCGCCGAGCGACCACCATTTGGACTGCACGTCCTTGTTGGCGAACCATTTGATGTATTTGAGCGCGGCTTCCTGCTTGTCGGAATAGGAGACCACCGAGATGCCCTGGCCGCCGAGCTGGGCGAACTGGTCCCCGTCCGGACCTTTGGGATTGACGAAATAGCCGATCTTGTCGCCGCCGACATTCTCGTCCTTCTGCAGGCCTGGCCAGGTGAAGGCGAAGTTCATGTGCATCGCCACCTGGCCGGATTTGAAGGCATCGACGCCTTCGCCCATGTAGCTGTTCGAGGCGCCGGGAGGGGTGCAGCAATCGTAAAGGGCTTTGTAGAACTCCAGGCCCTTCACCGATTTATCGGAGTTGACGAAGCCTTCCATCTCGTAGGGCTTTTTCGGGTTTTCGTACTGGAAGCCGAAGCTGTAGAGCACGTCCATGGCGCCCATGGTGATGCCTTCCGAGCCGCGCTCGGTGTAGATCGACGCGCCATAGACGGTCTTGCCGTCGATGTCGCGCTTCTGGAAGAATTCGGCGATCTGCTTCAATTGGTCGAAGGTCGTCGGCGGGCCGAGATCCCAGCCGTACTTTTCCTTGAATTCCTTCTGCAGCTCCGGCTTGGAGAACCAGTCCTTGCGGTAAGTCCAACCGACGACGTCACCCATGGCCGGCAGCGCCCAGTAATTCGGCGAGTTCTTCGGCCATTCCGAATAGCCGACGACGGTCGCCGGCACGAAATCGTCCATGCTGATCTTCTCCTTGTCGAAGAAGTCGTTCAGCTTGACGTAATGGCCGTTCTCGGCGGCACCGCCGATCCACTGGCTGTCGCCGATGATGAGGTCGCACAGCTTGCCGTGCGAATTCAGCTCGTTGAGAAAGCGATCGGCATAGTTGGTCCACGGCACGAATTCGAATTTCATGCCGATGCCGGTTTCCTTGGTGAAGTCCTTGGACAATTCCACAAGCGCGTTGGCCGGGTCCCAGGCTGCCCAGCAAAGCGTCAGATCTTCTGCCTGCGCGACATTCGAAACGGCTGTCGACGCAAAGAGTGTCGATGCCAGTCCCAACGCCAATTTCAAGGTCGATTTCATGCCTTCCTCCCATTTGCGAAACGCGTCCGGATGACGGTTTCAAGAGCCCGCTAAACCCCTCCTCGGGGGCCCAAACACAACGACGCGGCGGCGCACCGGATGTTTAGTAATTTGTTTAGTGATGCAATTTTTACTAAACAAGGCAAGCGAATTCGTTGCTGCATCGCAGCATGCTGGATACGAAAGCAACGTGAGAAGTTGCGGCGACCTGCCTAGGTCACCGTCTTGTTGCTGACGGCCACCGGACGGATCACTGGGGCCGGCGGCAGCAGCGCGCGGATATCGGCGAAGGGGAAGACTGGCTCGAAGCGGAAGGCCTCGGCGAACGATCCGGCTGGGCCGTTGCACTGGCCGGCGCGAAAGGCGTTCTGGGTGCGCGCCGCGTCGACGAAACGCTCGGGATCCTGCGACTGGTGCGCCCGGATCGCCTCCGCCTTGAGATCGAAATGCCTGGAGGTATCGACGTAGTGCGTTGGCGAAAACCCGGTGCCGCCGAACGTGTCGGCATGTAGCACCGGCACCGAGAATGACGCTGCGATGCGCACGCCATCCGACAGCGCGCGGTGGTCGCCATGATAGTCGTTCGGCGCATGCGTTATCACCAGATCCGGCCCTATCTCGCCGATCAGTGCTTTGAGCGCCCCGATCAGCGCGGCATCCGCGACCAGCCCGCCATCGGGAAAGTCGAGGAAGCGCGGCGTCAAGCCAAGCAGGCCGGCCGCCGCCGTCGCCTCCTTGCGGCGCCTGCGGGCCAGCGCTGACGGATCGCCGTAGCCGCCCCTGGTGCCATCCGTGGCTATGGCAAAAAAGAGTTCTGCGCCTTGCGCGGCATAGGCCGCCATCGTACCGAACATGAAGATCTCGATGTCGTCCGAATGCGCGCCAAGCGCCAATATCTTCACTCTCATCTCTCCCGGAAATGGAAAAACGTGCCCAACGGAATTCTGCTCGCGCTCATCGCCTATGCAAGCTATTCGTGCAGCGACGCGGTTGTCAAAAGCCTGGGCGGGCAGTTCAACGTCTTCGAGATCGGCTTCTTCTCGACATTGTTTGCCGGCTGCTTTCTGCTCTTTGCCAGGCCGGCAGGCGAGCGCTGGCTCGATTTCTGGCGCACCAACCGGCCCTGGGCGGTACAGGCCCGGGCCTGGGCCGGCATCGCCTCGGGCGTGCTCAGCGTCTATGCCTTCACCACCATCCCGCTGGCGGAAGTCTATGCGCTCATCTTTCTGGCGCCGCTGTTCGTCACTATCCTGGCCACGCTGGTCCTCAAGGAAAAGGTCGGCCCATGGCGATGGCTGGCGGTCGCCGCCGGCTTTGCCGGGGTCATGCTGGTCGTCAGGCCTGGTTTTCGCGAGTTGCAGCTCGGCCATCTGGCGGCGTTCATCATCGCCTTCCTGGCCGCCACCAATGTCATCCTGATGCGTTCACTCGCCGCGCAGGAAAAGCGCACGACGATGCTCGGCGTGCTGATCGGCTACGGCCTGCTCTTCAACGGCGTCGGTGCGGCGGCTACCTCGTTCTCGCTGCCGGATGGCAGGCAATGGGCCTGGCTGGTGCTGGCCGGCGCCTTTACCGCCGGCGGCCAGCTGCTGCATCTGCTGGCGGTCAAATACGCGCCGGCCAACCGCATCGCGCCGACGCATTACTCGCAGATCGTCTGGGCGGTGGTTCTAGGTGCGCTGTTCTTCAGGGAATATCCGGATTTTCTGTCGCTGGTCGGCTTGGCCGTGGTCGGCGGTTCCGGCCTGCTGACGATGGTGCGCGAGGAGGTGCGGCTCGGCACGGTGCGCTGGAACCCGTTTTCGCGGACCAGGCTTTGAGTCGGCGCCGAGGTTGCGTCGCGACCGCCACCGCTGATATGCGGTCGCTGCCAACTGGCTGCACAGCATAGCACAATGACGACAAAACCCTTGCCGGACCTGCCGGTCTCCGTTGTCTTGCCGGCGCTCAATGAAACGCTGAGCCATGGTAACAGCGCCGTGCTGGTGGCGCCGCCCGGTGCCGGCAAGACGACGCTGGTTCCACTGGCGCTGCTCGACGCTGAATGGCTCGGCGCCGGAAAGATCATCCTGCTCGAGCCGCGCCGCCTCGCCGCCCGCGCTGCCGCCCGCCGCATGGCCGAATTGCTCGGCCAAGAGCCCGGCGAAACCGTCGGCTATGCCATGCGCATGGAAAACCGCAGTTCCGCAAAGACCAGGATTCTCGTCGTCACCGAAGGCGTGCTGTCCCGCATGATCCTCGACGACCCGGAACTGCCTGGTGTCGCGGCGGTGCTATTCGACGAGTTCCACGAACGCTCGCTCGACGGCGATTTCGGGTTGGCGCTGGCGCTCGACGTGCAGGGTGCGCTGAGGCCCGAACTCAGATTGCTGGTGATGTCGGCAACGCTCGACGGCGCGCGTGTCGCAAAATTGCTGTCCGGCGCGCCAGTGATCGAGAGCGCAGGCCGCGCCTTCCCGGTTGACATCCGCTATGACGAGCGGCCGGCCGGCGTCACCATCGAGGACGCCATGGCCAAGGCGATCCGCTCGGCGCTTGCCGGGGAGGAGGGCAGCGTGCTCGCTTTCCTGCCCGGCCAGCGCGAGATCGAGCGCACCGCCGAGCGGCTGGCGGGCAAGGTCGGCGCCGATACCGACATCGTGCCGCTCTATGGTATGCTCGACAACAAGGCGCAGGACGCGGCGATTAAGCCGGCGCCGCTCGGCCGCCGCAAGGTCGTGCTGGCGACGTCGATCGCCGAAACCTCCATCACCATCGACGGTGTGCGCGTCGTCATCGATTCCGGCCTGTCGCGGCTGCCGCGCTATGAGCCGGCGAGCGGCCTGACGCGGCTGGAGACGGTACGTGCTTCCCGCGCTTCCGCCGACCAGCGCGCCGGCCGTGCCGGGCGCACGCAGCCGGGCGTCGCCATCCGGTTGTGGCGGGCCGAGCAGACAGCGGCCCTGCCGGCCTTCACGCCGCCGGAAATCCTCGAGGCCGATCTTTCCGGCCTGTTGCTCGATAGCGCGGCGTTCGGCGTCGCCGATCCGACCAGCCTGTCCTTCCTCGACCCCCCGCCGGCTCCGGCGCTCACCGAGGCGAGGGTACTGCTACGTGCGCTCGATGCTGTCGATGCGGCAGGACGCCTGACGGATGCCGGTGCCGCGATGCGCAGGCTGGCGCTACCGGTGCGGCTCGCCCACATGGTCGCCGAGGCGGCAAGAACCGGAGAGGCGCTCGAGGCGGCGATGCTCGCCGTATTGTTGACCGAGCGTGGCCTTGGCGGCGATGGTGCCGATCTCGAACGGCGGCTGCTGCGCTTTCGCGCCGAAAGATCGCCGCGCGCCACCGCCGCCCGGCAGCTGGCTGAGAGGCTGGCAAAGCAGGCTTCACCCTCCCCCTCGAGGGGAGGGTCGGCGAGCGAGCCGAGCGCAGCGAGACGAGGGAGACGGGGCGGGGTCGTCGATGGCGTGCCCGAACCGACCCCACCCCGATCCGCTACGCGGATCGACGCGCCGGGGCGAGCCACGGGGCTCGCTCGTCCTTCCGACCCCCTCAAGAGGGAGGGCAGCACAGCCGGCGCTCTCCTCATCCATGCCTGGCCGGATCGGGTCGCCAAAGCGCGCGGCGAGCGTGGCCGCTTCGTGCTTGCCAACGGCTCGGGCGCCATGCTCGACGCCTCCGATCCGCTGGCCGGCGAGACCTGGCTCGTCGTCGCCGACCTGCAGGGCAAGGCGCAGAACGCCCGCATCACCGCAGCAGCAGCCATCGATGAGGCCGACATCCGCACTGCGCTGGCGGAAAAGACCGAGACCCGCCGCGAGGTGAGCTTCGACCGCGACAGGCGCGCGGTGCGGGTGCGCGAAACGGTTCGCCTCGGCGCCATCACGCTGTCCGAACGCATGCTGCCGGCGCCGACCGGTGCCGACGCGGATCGCGCCATCCTCGACGCCTTGCGCGAACACGGCCTGTCCCTGTTGCCGTGGAACAGGGAGGCGGAGACGTTGCGGCAGCGGCTCGGCTGGCTGCATCGCGGCCTCGGCGCGCCATGGCCCGATGTCTCCGATGCCGCGCTCGTCGAGCGCCTCGACGACTGGCTGCTGCCGTTCCTTTCCGGCGCGGCATCCTTTGCGGCAATCGATCCCAGCGTGCTTTCGCAAGGCCTGATGACGCTGGTGCCGCACGAATTGCAGCGCAAGATCGACACATTGGCGCCGACCCATTTCGACGCGCCGTCGGGCAGCCGGCTGCCGATCCGCTATGGCGGCGAATGGCCGGTGCTGGCGATCCGCGTGCAGGAACTGTTCGGCTTCGACCGGCATCCGGCGATCGCCAACGGCACTGTGCCGCTGACGCTCGAATTGCTGTCGCCGGCTCACCGGCCGATCCAGACGACGCGCGACCTACCCGGCTTCTGGCGCGGCTCCTGGGCCGATGTGCGGGCAGAGATGCGCGGCCGCTATCCCAGGCATGTCTGGCCGGAGAACCCGCTTCTCGCCGCCGCCACCAGCCGCGCCAAGCCGCGCGGTACCTGATGCTTCCAGATTGTCATCCCGAACCGAGGGCCGGCTTCGGCGGTTTTTCGGAAAAGACCTCCGGCTGTTTCCCCTCTATAATCACTGGCCATGATAAACATCCTGCACGCACCCGACTTCCAGCAAAGTCAGCGGCTGCGCCTCAACACGCTGATCAGGTTGCGCTGGCTTGCCATCGTCGGCCAGAGCCTGACCGTGCTTGTCGTCGCTTACGGGCTGAAATTTCCGCTGCCGGTCAGCATGTGTTTTGCGCTGATCGCCTGTTCGGCCTGGATGAACCTTTTGCTGACCTTCCGCTATCCGGCGGCGCATCGGCTTACCCCGTTCTCGGCCTTCGCCATCCTGACCTTCGACAGCCTGCAGCTTGCCGGCCTGCTCTACATGACCGGCGGACTCACCAATCCGTTTTCGCTGTTGATGACCGTGCCCGTCGTCGTCTCGGCGACGTCGCTGCCGCTGCGGCTGACCGCCATGCTCGGCGCGCTGGTGATCGTGGCGGCGACGCTGCTGGTCTTTTACCACCTGCCGCTGCCATGGCATGAGGGCGCGCCATTGGCGATGCCGGTCATCTATGTCGCAGGCATGTGGATGGCGGTGTTCTGCTCCATCGCCTTTACCGCGATCTATGCCTTCCGGGTGGCCGAGGAGGCGCGGCTGCTTGCCAACGCGCTTGCCGCCACGGAATTGGTGTTGCAGCGAGAGCAGCATCTCTCTGCCCTCGACGGCCTCGCCGCGGCCGCCGCGCACGAGCTCGGCACACCGCTCGCCACCATCACGCTTGTCGCCAAGGAAATGGAGAAGGCGCTTGGCGAAGATCCGAAATACGGCGAGGACGTGAGGCTGCTGCGTTCGCAGAGCGAGCGCTGCCGCGAAATCCTGAAGCGCCTGACCAGCCTGTCCTCCGAGAGCGAGGTGCACCTCTCGCGCCTGCCGCTGACCTCGCTGGTCGAGGAGGTGACGGCGCCGCACCGCGATTTCGGCATTTCGATCAAGCTTCGGCCGGGCGAGCGCATCGGCCCGGAACCGGTGGGCCGGCGCAATCCCGGCGTCATTTACGGCCTCGGCAATCTGGTCGAGAACGCGGTCGACTTCGCCCGCAACAGCGTGACAGTGCGCTGGAACTGGAATGAAGCCGCCGTCAGCTTCTCGATCATCGACGACGGGCCGGGCTTTCCACCGGAGATCATCGACCGTATCGGCGAACCCTATATGTCGACACGACAAGGCACCGAAGCCGGCGGCGGCCTCGGCCTCGGCCTATTCATCGCCAAGACCTTGCTCGAACGCTCCGGCGCGACGCTCGATTTCCGCAATTCAAGCGAGCCCGGCGAGGGCGCTATCGTGCAGATATCGTGGCCGCGCAGCGTCTTCCTCAATCCCGAGCAGGCTTCGGCCACCATGTTCGACACGGCCTAAATTGGACAATAGCGTTGCGAAACTATATTTGCGTAAAAATCAGGCAGCAGGATTTTCAGCACGATGAGTACTGACGAAACGATTGGCGCAATGGTCGAAGGCGAGGATACCTCGCTGCTGATCGTAGACGACGACAAGCCGTTCCTGACGCGGCTTGCCCGCGCCATGGAAACCAGGGGTTTCGTGGTCGAGACGGCGGAGAGCGTCGAGGAGGCGGTTGCCAAAGCGCGCGCCAATCCGCCGGCCTATGCGGTGGTCGACATGCGGCTGGCCGACGGCAACGGCCTCGACGTCGTCGCCGCGATTCGCGAGAAGCGCGACGATGCCCGCGCCATCATCCTCACCGGCTACGGCAACATCGCCACTGCGGTGACGGCGGTAAAGCTCGGCGCCATCGACTATCTGTCGAAGCCGGCCGATGCCGACGATATTTTTGCCGCCCTGACCCGCACCGCGGGCGAACGCGCAGCGCCGCCAGAAAATCCGATGTCGGCCGATCGCGTGCGCTGGGAACACATCCAGCGCGTCTACGAAATGTGCGACCGCAACGTCTCGGAAACCGCACGCCGCCTGAACATGCATCGCCGCACGCTGCAACGCATCCTCGCCAAGCGCGCGCCGCGCTAAAGGGCTCTCATTACAGGCTTGCCCGGCCAGCGCTGTTTGCGCATCATCGCTTGGCGGTGTCGGACCTTGCTACTGATACGACGGAGGCGACATGCAGGACGAAAAGCGGCTGGTCTCCATGCTGCGCGAATTCCTCGACAGCGAGGCGGCCGGCGGCCTCGTCCTGATGGCTGCGGCGGCCTTGGCCCTGATCGTCGCCAATTCGCCGCTGGGCGAGGCTTATTTCTCCGCCCTCCATGCCTATCTCGGACCGCTCAGCGTCTCGCACTGGATCAATGACGGCCTGATGGCGGTGTTCTTCCTGCTGGTCGGCCTCGAGATCAAGCGCGAAATGCTTGACGGCCAGCTGTCGACCTGGCCGCGCCGCGTGCTGCCCGGCATCGCCGCCGCCGGCGGCATGGCAGCGCCGGCACTGGTCTACGTCGCCATCAACCACAACAATCCAGCCGCTCTGTCTGGCTGGGCGATCCCAACCGCCACCGATATCGCCTTTGCGCTCGGCGTGCTGTCGCTGCTCGGCAGGCGCGTCCCGGGCTCGCTGAAGATATTCCTCACCGCGCTCGCCATCATCGACGATCTCGGCGCGGTGCTCATCATCGCGGTGTTCTATACCAGCGGCCTCTCGCTCGCCTATCTCGGCGCCGCCTTCGCCGTGATCGCGCTGCTGGTGGTGCTCAACCGCATGCGGGTGCTGACGCTGCTGCCGTACATCTTGCTCGGCATCGTTCTGTGGGTTTTGGTGCTCAAATCGGGCGTCCATGCGACGCTCGCCGGCGTCGCGCTGGCCCTCACCATACCGCTGAAGATATCGCCGGGCAGCGGCCATGATCTCGACCATTCGCCGCTGCACCGGCTCGAACACGGCCTGCACAAAGTCGTCGCCTTTTTCGTCATCCCGATTTTCGGCTTTGCCAACGCCGGCGTCTCGCTCGCCGGTCTCAGCGCTGCCGCCCTGGCCGAGCCGCTGACGCTCGGCGTCGCCGCCGGCCTCGTCTTGGGCAAGCTGGTCGGCGTGTTCGGGTCTTCCGCGCTTGCCATCCGGCTTGGCTTCGCCGATCTGCCGGCCAATGCCGGCTGGCTGCACATGGTCGGCATTTCGCTGCTCTGTGGCATCGGTTTTACCATGAGCCTGTTCATCGGCCTGCTCGCCTTCGCCAGCGACGCCGCCCTGCAGGACGCGGTCAAGGTCGGCATCCTCGCTGGCTCCTTTATCGCCGCGCTCCTAGGCGCCGCTGTGCTGCTGGTGGCGCCGGCCGGAGGCGAGGCGGAGGAGGCGGAAGAATAGGCGTCTCCTCGCGGGCGCTACCCGTGAGCGACCATGACGTGGCGGACGGCCGTATAGTCCTCCAGCGCGTAGAGCGACATGTCCTTGCCGTAGCCGGATTGTTTCAACCCGCCATGCGGCATCTCGTTGGTCAGCATGAAATGGGTATTGATCCAGGTGCAGCCATATTGCAGCCGGGCCGCCGTCGCCATGGCGCGCGAAACATCCTTGGTCCACACCGACGACGCCAGGCCATAGTCAGAGTCATTGGCCCAGTCCACCGCTTCGTCGACTTCGGAAAAGCGGGTGACCGAGACCACCGGACCGAACACTTCGCGGCGCACGATCTCGTCCTCCTGCAGCGCGCCGGCGACGACGGTCGGCTGGTAGAAGAAGCCGGAGCCCTCGCCCGGCTTGCCGCCCGTGGTGATCTCGATGTGCTTGAGCTCAGAGGCGCGCTCGACGAAGCTCGAGACGCGGTCGCGCTGGCGACGCGAGATCAGCGGGCCGATCTCGTTTTCGGTATCGTCAGGACGATCATACTTGATGGTCGAGACGGCAGCGGAGAGGTCGGCGACGAGCTTGTCGTAGATCTTCTTGCCAGCGTAGATGCGGCAGGCGGCGGTGCAGTCCTGGCCGGCATTGTAATAGCCGAAGGCGCGCAGGCCGTTGACCACCGCGCCGAGATCGGCGTCGTCGAAGACGATGACCGGCGCCTTGCCGCCGAGCTCGAGATGCGTGCGCTTGACCGATTTGGCGGCAGCCTGCAGCACCTTCTTGCCGGTGGCGACGTCGCCGGTGATCGAGATCATGTTGACCTTCGGGTGGTTGATCAGCGTGTTGCCGACGCTGTCGCCGCGACCGAGCACGACGTTGACGACGCCTTCCGGCAGGATCTCGGCAAGGATTTTCGCCAGCTTCAGCGCGGTCAGCGGCGTCTGTTCCGACGGCTTGAAGACGACGGTGTTGCCGCCGGCAATCGCCGGCGCCAGCTTCCAGGCCATCATCATCAGCGGATAGTTCCACGGCGCGATCGACGCGACAACGCCGATGGCGTCGCGGCGGACCATCGAGGTGTGGCCGGGAATGTATTCGCCTGCGACCTGGCCGGGCATCGAGCGGACCGCGCCGGCAAAGAAGCGGTAGCAGTCGACGATCGCCGGGATCTCGTCATTGAGCACGGCATTGATCGGCTTGCCACAGTTCAGCGCCTCGAGCGCCGCGAAATCCTGTGCAGCAGCCTCGATGCGATCGGCGATCTTCAGGAGATAGCCGGCGCGCTGCGCCGGTGTTGTGCGGGACCAGGTGACGAAGGCTTTTTCGGCAGCAAGCACGGCCGCCTCGATCTGCGCTGGGCTGGCCTCAGGCAGATTGAGGATGGTCGCCCCGGTCTTCGGGTTGAGGATCGGCTCCTCGGTCTCGGTGCCTTTTTCGAATTTCGAGCCGATCAGCATCTGCGTGTCCATGGAAGTCTCTCCCTTATGAACGAGATCATTTGCCCGAACCGGCGATCTGGTCGCCGTCGCGGGTCAGGTAATAGGCAGCGAGGATGGGGAGCAGCGTCACCAGCACTACCACCATCGCCACGACATTGGTGACCGGACGCTGGCGCGGACGGATCAATTCTTCGAGCATCCAGATCGGCACCGTCTGCTGCTGGCCGGCGGTGAAGGTGGTGACGATGACCTCGTCGAAGGACAGCGCAAAGGCAAGCATGCCGCCGGCCAGCAGCGCGGTTGCGATGTTGGGCAGCACGACATGCCGAAAGGTCTGGAAACCATCGGCGCCGAGATCCATCGACGCCTCGATCATCGAGCCGGACGTGCGGCGGAAACGGGCGACCGCATTGTTGTAGACGACGACCACGCAGAAAGTGGCGTGGCCGAGCACGATCGTCCAGAACGAGAACGGGATTTCGGCCAGCGCGAAGGCCGAGCGCAGCGCGATGCCGGTGATGATGCCGGGCAGCGCGATCGGCAGGATGACCAGCAGCGAGATGGTTTCGCGGCCGAAGAATTTTGTGCGGGACACGGCGGCTGCGCATAGCGTGCCGAGGATCAGAGCGATGGCAGTCGAGATCGCCGCGACCCGCACAGACAATGACAGCGCCTGCCAGACGTCGGGGCGGTTCCAGGTGACGGCGAACCATTGCGTGGTCAAGCCCGGCGGCGGCCAGACGAAGCTCTTCTCCTCGGTGGTGAAGGCATAGACGAAGATCAGCAGGATCGGCAGGTGCAGAAAGAGCAGGCCGCCGGTGGCAGCGAGCTTCAGGCCGATCGGCGCGGATGGGCCACGGTCAGAGCGCATCGAAAGCCCCCATGCGCTTGGCGCCCCAGAGATAGAAGCCCATGATAACGATGGGCACCACGGTAAAGGCGGCGGCGAGCGGGATGTTGCCGGCGGTGCCTTGCTGCGAATAGACGGCCTGGCCGATGAACAGCCGCGAGGTGCCGATGATCTGAGGAATGATGTAGTCGCCGAGCGTCAGCGAGAAGGTGAAGATCGAGCCGGCAACGATGCCGGGCAGCGCCAGTGGGAACAGCACGTTGCCGAAGGTCTGGCCGGGCGAGGCGCCGAGATCGGACGAAGCCTCGACCAAATTGCCCGGCACGCGCTCGAGTGCGGCCTGCACCGGCAGGATCATGAATGGCAGCCAGACATAGACGAAGACGATGAAGGTGCCGGTTGAGGAGACCGACAATGAGTTGCCGCCGACGATCGGCAGCGATAGCCAGGCATCAAGCAGCCAGAGAAGATGCAATTTGGCCAGCAGCCATGTCAGGATGCCTTCCTTGGCCAGGATCAGCTTCCAGGCATAGATCTTGACCAGGTAGCTCGACCACAGCGGCAGCATGACGCCGAGATAAAACAGCGCCTTCCAACGGCCGCGCGCATAGCGCGCCGCGTAATAGGCGATGGGAAAGGCGATGATCGCCGCAGCCAGCGTCACCAGCGCCGCCATCGTCACCGTGCGCAGGATGATGTCGAGATTGGCGGCCTGCAGCAGGTCGCCATAAGTCTTCAGCGTGAACTCGCGGTTAATGAGGCCGGAGAACTCATCGATCGAAAAGAAGCTCTGCAAAAGCAGCGCAAACAGCGAGCCGATATAGACGATGCCGAGCCAAAGAACCGGGGGTAGCAGCATCAGGAGCAGCAAGAATTGCGGCCGGCGCCAGAAGAGATCGGAGAGCCCGCCGCGTACGCCGCCACTACCCGGCAGGATGGCGGGGGCCGTGGCCCGCGGCATGGCAGCGTCCAGGCTCATCCTAGCTCGTCCATCAGATGCAAATGCTCGCGGTTGAAGGTGAGCACCACCGCCTCGCCTTCCCGGGGCAAGGCAGCACCCGCCGGCACGATGGCATGCAGCCGCAAGCCCTCTGCATCGAGCGCCAGTCTTGTCGTGGCGCCGAGATAGTTGGTCGAGACCAGGCGGGCGGCAACCCCTTCGCCGTTGGCCCGGCCAATACGGATGGATTCGGGCCGCAGGCTGCCCCAGCGATGCTGGCCGGCATAGCGCTGGACGAAATCCGGCGGCAGCACGTTGGACGAGCCGACGAAATCGGCGACGAAGCGGGTCTTGGGACGCTGGTAGATGTCTTCCGGCGTGCCGATCTGCATAATCTTGCCGTCATTGAAGACGGCGACGCGGTCGGCCATCGACAGCGCTTCGCCCTGGTCGTGGGTGACGAACACGAAGGTGATGCCGAGCGCCTTCTGCAGCGATTTCAACTCCTCCTGCATGTTTTCGCGAAGCTTGAGGTCGAGGGCGCCGAGCGGCTCGTCGAGCAACAGCACCTTGGGCTGGTTGACCAGCGCACGGGCGAGCGCGACGCGCTGGCGCTGGCCGCCGGAAAGCTGGCCAGGGCGACGGGCGCCGTAGCCGGGAAGCCGCACCAGCGCCAGCGCTTCTTCCGCCGCCTTTTGCCGCTCCGGTCTGCCGACGCCCTTGACCATCAGCCCATAGGCGACGTTGTCGAGCACGTTGAGATGCGGGAACAGCGCATAATCCTGGAACACGGTGTTGACGTTGCGGCGATAGGGCGGCACGCCCTCGGCGCGTTCGCCGAAGATCGCGATCGAGCCCGCCGTCGGCTGCTCGAAACCGGCGATGAGGCGCAGGCACGTCGTCTTGCCCGAGCCGGAAGGCCCGAGCATAGCGAAGAACTCGCCCGGCACGATGTCGAGATCGACCGCGTCGACGGCACGCACGCTGCCGAAATGGCGAGAGACGTTTTGGAAGGAAACGGCGGAGGTCATGGGGCTGTCCTGATCTGTCAGGCTCATCAAATTTCAGGCGGTAGCGCTGCCTCTCATCCGCCTGCCGGCACCTTCTCCTCGTATAGTGGACGGGGAGAAGGGAGGCGCTCCAACGCTGGCGACCCCCGTTCTTCACGGGGAGAGGGTAAGGGTGAGGGGCAGCGCCGAGCTTCGTAGGTGAGGCGAACTCACCGCCCGCCGATGACGCCGATATAGTCCGACACCCAGCGGTAATAGGGCACGCACTGGTCGTTCTGGGTGGCGCATTTCGAGACCGGCGTCTTCCAGAACTTGATCTTGTCGAAATTGTCGTACCCGTTGGTCTTGCAGCCTTCTTCGCCGAGCAGTTCGTTGCCCTTGCAGGCGGCGGGCACCACCGGCAGCGAGCCGAACCAGGCGGAGACGTCGCCCTGCACTTTTGGCGACAGCGAATGCTCCATCCACATGTAGGCGCAGTTCGGGTGGGCAGCATCGGCCTCCATCATCGTGGTATCGGCCCAGCCGGTGACGCCCTCCTCGGGGATAGTCGAGGCGACCGGCTTCTTGGCCGCGATCAGCGTGTTGACCTGGTAGGGCCAAGAACCGGAGGCGACGACGCCTTCGTTCTGGAAATCGTCGACCTGGATGGCGGCGTCGTGCCAATAGCGTCCGACCAGCGTACGCTGGACCCGCAACAGGTCGAGCGCCGCCTTGTACTGATCCTCGGTCAGTTCGTACGGATCCTTGATGCCGAGCTCCGGCTTGTGAGCCATCAGGTAATTGGCGGCGTCGGCGATGTGGATCGGCCCGTCATAGGCCTGGACGCGGCCCTTGTTCGACTTGCCGTCGGGAAGCTTCAATTCCTCGAAGACCACGTTCCAGCTCTTCGGCGCCTCCTTGAACACTTCGGTGTTGTACATCAGCACGTTCGGCCCCCACTGATAGGGGACGCCGTAATGGACTCCGCCGACGGTGAACCAGGGCGCATCCTTCAGCCGGTCGTCGACCGTCTTCCAGCTCGGGATGAGGTCGGTGTTGATCGGCTGGACGCGCTTGCCGGCGACCAGACGCAGCGAGGCATCGCCCGAGGCGGTGACCAGGTCGAAACCGCCCTCGTTCATCAGCGAGACCATCTCGTCGGAGGTGTTGGCGGTCTTGACGTTGACCTTGCAGCCGGTTTCCTTCTCGAAGGACGTGACCCAATCATAGCCCTTGTCGGTTTCGCCGCGCTCGATATAGCCCGGCCAGGCGACGATAGTGACCTCGCCTTCGCCTTTGCCGAGCTCCTTGACCTGGGCGATGGCCTGGCCGGAGAAGCTCAGCGCGACCGTCAAGGCAGTGCATGATTTCAGCAATGAATTCATCGTCGATCTCCCATTTTTGCATGACCTCGAAACCGGTTTCGGGTTTCGGAAGAAGATCATGCGCCCGTTCCAAAACGTTGGATGCGCGGCTCTGAAGGGCCGTGCTCCTCGCATCGGCCCGAAAATCGGAATCGATTTTCGGAAAGTCCGATGCGAAAACTAAAAGTCTTAGAGCGTACTATGTGCGTCCAATTGGACGCACGTCGCTCTAACGGCAGCTTTGTTCCCTGACCGAAAAGTGCTGCGAAATTTCCGGTTTCGCAAATTCATTTATTAGAAAGCCGATATCGGTTTTTCCGATATATCAGCGGCCGATCTTCTCAGGCCGTTGGCGCACCATGCGCTGCGACTGGGCAAGTCCGATGAAGTCACGAGCCGCCTGCGGCAGGCCGGAGCCGCGCCGCCAGACCATGCCGACCTGGACGACTGGTAACGACCCCGAAATATCGCGAGATTCGATGCGGTCGCCTTCCAGCGACCATGGCCGGTAGACGAGGTCGGGCAGCAGCGCCACGCCGGCGCCGGTAGCGACGAGGCTGCGCACCGCTTCGACCGAGCGGGTGCGGAAGGCGACATGCGGCTTGGCGCCGATTGCCGTCAGCAGCTTTCCGGTATTCTCCTCGATCTCGTCGACGGTCAGCATGATCAGCGGTTCCGAGGCGATGTCGCCGATGCCGATGATGTCGGCACCGGCCAAGGGATGGCCGAGCGGCAGCCATAGCCGGTAGGCCGAGACTTCGAGGATTTCGGACTGCAGTGCCGTGCGGTCGCGCAGGTTCGAGGTGACCATGACGGCAATGTCGAGCTTGCCGCCAATTAACAGGTGCTCGAGATAGTCGCCATTGTCCTCGATCGCCGAGACCTCGACACCCGGATAGGCGCGGCGGTAGCGGGCAAGAAGATCGGAAAGCACATAGCCGGCGACCAGCGAGGTGACGCCAAGTTGCAGCCGCCCGCTTGCCGCGGCCTGTTCGCCGAAGAAGGCGCGGCGCGCATCGGAAACGTCGGCCAGGATCTTTCTCGCATGGCGCAGGAACTGGTGGCCTTTGTGGGTGATGTTCAAGCCGCGCGGGTGGCGCTCGAACAGCTCGACGCCGAGATCGTGCTCCAGCTCCTTGATCGCCTCGGTGACCGAGGATTGCGAGATCGACAGGTTCTGGGCGGCGCCCGACACTGTGCCCTGCTCGGCGACGGCGATGAAGAACTGCAATTGGCGGATGGTGAAAGCCATGGCCGGACTAAACACGGCAGAGGCGGCGCTGGGAAGTGGGTGCTGGCGCAGATCTCCCGATAGAGCTCACGATAGAGCTCAGCCCTCGCTTCCGCCATCGGCAATGCTGAGCCGTGCGCCGGCCTGGGCAAGGGCGGCGGCGATGTCGTGCGGCGGCGGACGGTCGGTCGCGAGTTCGGAAAAGCCGCCGAAGCCGCAGACCTGAACAAGGCCCTGGCGGCCGAATTTGCTATGGTCGGTGACGACAAGCGAACGCTGGCCGCGCGACAGCACCATGCGGGCGAATTCGGCCTCTTCCAGATCATAGTCCATGACGCCGGTGACGGCATCGACCGCACCGGTCGATATCACTGCATGGCTGACGGAAAAGCGGCTGACGAATTCGATGGCAGAGACGCCAAAGGCAGCACCGGAATCGCTGCGCAGCTCGCCGCCGGCCATGTAGACCTTATTGCCGTTGACGGTGGCCAATGTGCGGGCGATGTCGGAAGAGTTGGTGACGACCGTCAGCCGCCGGTGGCCGAGCAGTTCCCGGGCCAGGAAAGACGTGGTGGTGCCGGTGTCGAGCATGATCGATTCGCCGTCGCGGATGGTGGCGGCGACCATGCGCGCTATTGCCCGCTTGGCATCGGCGTTCTCGCGCATGCGCCGCTCGAACGGCGCTTCGCCGGCAATCGACGGCAGGCCGACGGCGCCGTGCATCTTGAGGATGGAACCGTCGCTGGTCAGTGGCTTGACGTCGCGGCGTACTGTCTCCAGCGAGACGCCCAGCCGGTCGGCCAGGCTCGCAATGGTCACGGTGCCTTCCTCCCTGAGGAGGCGCAGGATTTCGCCATGCCGCTTCGAGTGGACCATCGGTTCCATCCGGTCGGATTGTTGCACCGCTGACCGCTTCTACGGCATAAATGCCACTAACTCCAAGGAATTTAGCAAAATTCGGGCAAAAAACCAGAAAATACCACAATTTCGCGTTGACAACGCCTCCAGCGTGGCGCGACATTATCGCTGTGACAGGCTCGGAACGGAGGACGACGGCTGAGCCGCACGAAAAATCGCTTGCCCGAACGCCCGGGAGATCGTCGGGTGCAAGGGTACCGAAATTCAGGATCCGCGGGGGCGGATGCCGGCGTCGAAGAACCCGGCACAAAGGGGCTCGTCGGTGCGGTGCGGGATACCGATCCCGAGATCTGCACCGACGAGATCTTCGCGTTGCCTCCATTCCTCCGTCCGATTGTCATCGCTGGCCAGCCGTGACATGCGTGGAAGATTGACCCAATGTTGAACGAGATCGTGACTGTCGAAGACCGCATCCGTGCGCTGCCTTGCTGGACGGGCAGCATCGACATCGCGCCGCTGCCGGGCGGGCTGAGCAATGCCAATTATCTGGTCAAGGACGCGGCCGGGCGGCACGTCGTGCGGCTCGGCCAGGACTATCCGTTCCACCATGTCTTTCGCGAGCGCGAGATGATGACGGCGCGGGCAGCGCACGCGGCAGGCTTCGCTCCGGCCGTCCACTACACTGGACCCGGCGTCATGGTGACGGAGTATCTCGGCGCCAAGGCCTATGTCGCGCAGGACGTGCGCGCCGATCTCGGCCGCGTTGCCGCGTTGCTGCGCGGTTTCCACCGGGAGATGCCCGGTCATGTCTCCGGCGCCGGCTTCATGTTCTGGGTATTCCATGTCATTCGCGACTATGCGCGCACGCTGGAGGAAGGCCGCAGCCGCAAGCTGGGCGAACTGCCGCGCCTGCTGACGCTGGCGGACGAGCTCGAGCGCGCGCAAAAGCTGCTGCCGATCGTCTTCGGCCATAATGACCTCTTGCCGGCTAACATAATCGACGACGGTCACAGGCTGTGGCTCATCGATTTCGAATATGCAGGCTTCAACACCGCGATGTTCGACCTTGCCGGCGCGGCGTCGAATGCAGGCATGAGCGACGAGGAGTCCTTCGCCTTCCTCACCGCCTATTTCATGAAGGAGCCGGACCCGGCGATACGGCGCTCGCACGCCGCCATGCAATGCGCGTCGCTGCTGCGTGAGGCGATGTGGGGCATGGTTTCCGAGCTTTACCTCGACGCGCCCGGTGTCGACTACGCCGCCTACGCCGACGAAAACCTGGCGCGGCTCGAAGCCGCCCTGGAAAACTACAGGACAAAATACGGGACGCGGACATGACCTTGCCCGCCCAGGCCGGGATCGTCGTCATCGGCGGTGGCATCATCGGCTGTTCGACGGCCTATCATCTGGCGCGCGACCACAAGGCCGAAATCGTGCTGCTCGAACAGGGCAAACTGACCTCGGGTTCGACCTGGCATGCTGCCGGGCTGGTCGGCCAGCTACGCTCGTCGGCGTCGATCACGCGCGTGCTCAAATATTCGGTCGATCTCTACAAGGGGCTGGAAGCCGAAACCGGCCTCGCCACCGGCTGGAAGATGACTGGCTGCCTGCGCCTCGCCACCAATGCCGACCGCTGGACCGAGTATAAGCGGCTGGCAACGACGGCTAAGAGCTTCGGCATGGACATGCATCTGCTGTCGCCGGCCGAGGTCAAGGAAATGTGGCCGCTGCTGGAAGCCGGCGACCTCGTCGGCGCGTCCTGGCTGCCGACCGACGGTCAGGCAAGCCCTTCCGACATCACCCAGTCGCTGGCCAAGGGTGCGCGCATGCATGGCGCAAAATTGTTCGAGGAGGTGCGGGTCACCGGCTTTGAAATGACCAACGGCCGGATCGTCAAGGTTAGGACGAACAGGGGCGATATCGCCTGCGACAAGGTGGTGAACTGCGCCGGGCAATGGGCGCGGCAGGTGGGTGCGCTCGCCGGCATAAACGTGCCGCTGCAGCCGGTGAAGCACCAGTACATCATCACCGAGAGGATCGTCGGCTTGGCGACCGACGCGCCGACAATTCGCGACCCCGATCGCCGCACCTATTTCAAGGAGGAGGTCGGCGGGTTGGTGATGGGCGGCTACGAGCCGAACCCGCAGGCGTGGACGACCGGTCTGCCGGGCGGCGATGTGCCGGACGATTGGGAGTTTCGGCTGTTCGACGATGATTACGGTCATTTCGAGCAGCATATGAGCCAGGCGATCGAGCGTGTCCCGGCGCTCGCCAATGCCGGCGTCAAGCAGATGATCAACGGGCCGGAGAGCTTTACGCCGGATGGCAATTTCATCCTCGGTGTGGCGCCGGAATGCGCCAATATGTTCGTCGGCGCCGGCTTCAATGCCTTCGGCATCGCGTCCGGCGGCGGCGCCGGCTGGGTGCTGGCGCAATGGGTCGTCGACGGCGAGGCGCCGCTCGATCTGTGGGTGGTCGACATCCGCCGCTTCTCCGATCTCCACCGCGACCGGCAATGGGTCCGCGACCGCACGCTGGAAGCCTATGGCAAGCACTACACGATCGGCTTCCCGCATGAGGAATATGTCAGCGGCCGGCCGCGCATCGTCTCGCCTTTGTACGAGCGGCTGCAAAAACATCGCGCCGTGTTCGGCTCGAAACTTGGCTGGGAGCGGCCGAACTGGTTCGCGCCGGAAGGCATCGAGCCGAAGGACGTCTATTCGATGGGCCGGCAGAACTGGTTCCCGGCGGTTGGCGACGAGCACCGCCACGTGCGCGAAAAGATCGGTATTTTCGACCAGTCGTCTTTCGCCAAATACGAAATGACCGGAGCCGACGCGCTGAAGGCGCTGGACTGGATCTGCGCCAATGACGTCGCCAAACCGGTCGGCCGGCTGACCTACACGCAGCTCCTCAACACGCGCGGCGGCATCGCGGCCGATTTGACCGTGGCGCGGCTCGGTGAGGAGAAATTCTACATCGTCACCGGCACCGGGTTCCGCACGCATGATTTCTCCTGGATTGCCGATCATATCGGCAGGGAGTTCGACGTGACGCTGACCGACGTCACGGAGGATTTTGGCACGCTGTCGCTGATGGGGCCGCGCGCCCGCGACGTGCTGTCCGATGTGACCGACGCGGATGTGTCGAATACAGCTTTCCCGTTCGGCCATGTTCGCGAGATCGCCATTGCCGGCCACATCGTGCGGGCACTGCGCGTCACCTATGTCGGTGAGCTCGGCTGGGAATTGCATGCGCCGATCGCGGCGACGGGCGAGGTTTTCGATGCGCTGATGGCGGCGGGCGAGACCTACGACATCCGCCCGGTCGGCTACCGGGCGCTGGAATCACTGCGGCTGGAAAAAGGCTACCGCGCCTGGGGCTCCGACATCACGCCCAACGACACGCCGCAGGAGGCCGGCCTCGGCTGGGCGGTGAAGCTCAGAAAAAACACCGATTTCCTCGGCCGGCGGGCCTTGGAGAAGGTCGACGGTTCGCCGCCCAGGAAACGTTTTGCCGGCTTCACGGTCGACGATCCGGACATCGTCCTGCTCGGGCGCGAGACCATCCTGCGCAACGGCGAGGCGGTCGGTTATCTCACCAGCGGCGGCTATGGCTACACCATCGGCAAGAACATCGGCTACGGCTATGTGCGCAATGCCGATGGCGTCAACGATGATTTCCTCACTTCCGGCAACTACGAGCTGGTGGTGGCAATGGAACGGACGCCGGCTAAGATACACCTCGAGCCGCTTTACGATCCGGCAGGAGCAAAGGTGAAGGCGTAGAGCCTTCCGGTTTCAGCCTCAGTTCACGATGAGCACCAGCCCCCGGCTCGGCACGGTATCGGCCTCGCCTGGCATCGAAACATAGGGCAGCGTCTCTTCGGCGCGCGTGACGGTGGCTTGCGCCTCGAGCTCGGCGATCCGCGCGGCAAACCCGGCATCCCACAGCGTGTTCTTCACCGTCAGCACGATCACCCCACCCGGCCGGCAGATGCGGATCAGCTCGTCCAGCCCCTCGGCTCCGACATGGCCCGAAGTGAAGACGCCGGCGGAGATGATCCCGGCATAGGCATCGTCCACGAACGGCAGCGGTCCGCCAAGCGCCAGGCAGTGAAGCGCCGAATAGACGCCCTTGCGCGCCGCCTGGGCCAGCATGCCTTCCGAGATGTCGAGCGCCTCGACCTGCGGATAACCGATGATGGCAAGCCATTCGCCGATAAGCCCGGTGCCTGCCCCGGCATCGAGGAGAGGTGCGGCGCCGCGCGGCAGATGGCGGGCCAGCAAGGCAAGGCAGATGGTGGGATGGCGATAGCCAGCCGCCGACATGTCGGCGTCATAGGTGCCTGCCCAACTGTCGTAGAGCGCCGCGACGTCTTCCGGCCGCTTCGCCGCATAGGCTGCGGCGAGTGCGCTCTGCTGATTGCTGTCCGTCATCGCTTTCCGTCGCCTGGTATCGATCCGCAACGCGATCATAGCCAAACGGCGAAAACTGTGGAACCGTCGTCGTCCCAATAACACGGGGAAAGGAGCGAAATCCATGGCGGACGACCGGGCGCGCGCCGCACTTGCGGCTATTCCGGTGCTGGCCGGCTACGAGGGGCCGCTGGAACGGCTTGGCGGCCTCACCAATCTCGTCTTCAGAGCGGGAGATTTCTGCCTGCGTATCCCCGGCAAGGGTACCGAGGAATACATCAACCGCGCCAACGAGGCAGTGGCGGCGCGGGAAGCGGCGAAGGCCGGCGTCAGTCCCGATGTGCTGCATGTCGATGCCGAGACCGGCGTGTTGGTGACCCGCTTCGTTGCCGGTGCCGAGACGATGTCACCGGAAAAGTTCAAGACTCGGCCGGGCAGTCCGGCACGCGCCGGCAAGGCCTTTCGCAAACTGCACACATCCGGCGCGGTGTTCCCCTTCCGCTTCGAGCTGTTTGCGATGATCGACGATTATCTGAAAGTGCTGTCGACCAAGGACGTCGCCCTGCCTGCCGGCTACCACGATGTGGTCCGCGAGGCGGAGGCAGTGCGCTCAGCACTTGCGGCTCAACCTCTGCCGATCGTCGCCTGCCACTGCGACCCGCTATGCGAAAACTTTCTCGATACTGGGGACAGGATGTGGATCGTCGACTGGGAATATTCCGGCATGAACGATCCGCTCTGGGATATCGGCGACCTCAGCGTCGAAGGGCAATTCGACGCCGCGCAGGACGAGGAGATGACGCTGGCCTATTTCGGCGGCGAGCCGAGACCGGCGGAGCGCGCCCGCATCGTCATTTATAAGGCGATGTGCGACCTGCTGTGGACGCTGTGGGGACTGATCCAGCTTGCCAACAAAAATCCGGCCGACGACTTTCGCGCCTATGCCGACGGCCGGTTTGCGCGCTGCAAGGCGCTGATGGAGACGCCGGAATTTTCGCGGCATCTTGCGGCGATGCGCCGGGGTTAGTTCACGCCCTTTGGCACGTTTTCGGGCGGTACCGTGTCGACCACCTTCTGGCGGTGGAAGATGAACAGGCCGGCCAGCACGACGATGGCCGAGCCGACCAGGATGCGCGGCCCAGGCACATCGCCGAAGAAGGCCAGGCCGAAGACCACTGCCCACAACAGCAGGCTGTAATGCAGCGGCGCCAAGGTCGAGGCAGGGGCAAGCTTCAACGCCCGGGTGATCATCAGGTGCGCGCCGCAGGAGACGACGCCGAGAAGCAGCATGGCGCCGAAATCGAGCGATGACGGCGTCTTCCAACTGCCTATGGTCAACGCAGCGCCGACCAGCAGCGTGCCGATGCTCTGCCAGGTGACCAGCGAAGTGTCGCTGGTGCCGCGCAGCCGCCGGTTGAGGATGATAGCGAAGGCAAATGAAATGGTGCCGGCGAGCGCGAACATCGAGGACAGCGAGAACGCGGCCGAGGATGGCTTCAGCATGATCAGCACGCCGCAGAAGCCGACCAGGATCGCCGCCCAGCGGCGCCAGCCGACCCTTTCGCCGAGCAGGAAATGCGACAGCGCCGCCACATAGATCGGCCCGGCCATGTAAAAGCTCATCACATCGGCGAGCGGCAGATAGACGACCGCCGCGTAGAACAGCGCCGTGTCGAGCGTCGTCATCACCACGCGCAGCAGCTGCAGCTCCGGCCGCTCCATGCGAAACAGCTTGGCCGCACCCTGATGTGCAATCATCGGCCCGAGTATGAAAAACGCGCCGATCGAGCGGATCAGCACGACCTGGCCGACGGAAAAACTGGCGACCAGCCACTTGCCCATCGCGTCGTTCAGCGCAAACAGGAAGTCGCCGGCGAGCATCAGCAGGATGCCGGCCAGCAGCACGTTCATGATCGTTGAGTACTGGGCTGCGGGCTGCGCCATTCCGTTACCGGTTCCTCGCCGTGGGGTACGGTGACCCGCGTCGTAGTCGCAAGCTGCGGCCATGACGAGGCGAAAATCGAGAATTCGGTAAGACCAGCGCGGGAAATCGGCTGGACTAAGCGTGGCGCCGGTTCACCGTGCCCGGCCTTCCGGCGATCGAAAGCCGCGTGTCCTGCCGGCTGCGCTCGGCCACCACCTTGCCCCTGGCGATGACGCAGAGACGCTCTGGGCGCAGCCGCAGCGCCTCGACTGGGTTGCCGGCATCGAGAACGACCAGGCTGGCGCGCTTGCCGACCGCCACGCCAAGGTGGTCGAGGCCCATGATGGCGGCATTGACGTTGGTGACCATGTCGAAGCAGCGCGCCATCTCGGCCGGGCTCGACATCTGCGCGACATGCAGGCCCATGAAGGCGACGTCGAGCATGTCTGCGGTGCCCAGCGAATACCAGGGGTCGAGCACGCAATCCTGGCCCCAGCCGACGCGGATGCCTTGCGCCAGCATCTCCTTGACTCGCGTCAGTCCGCGGCGCTTGGGAAAGCTGTCGTGGCGGCCCTGCAGCATGATGTTGATCAGCGGATTGGGGATCGCCGAAACGCCGGCCTCGGCAATCAGCGGCAATAGCTTCGAAACGTAGTAATTATCCATCGAATGCATCGATGTCAGGTGCGAGCCGGCCACTCTGCCCTGCAACCCGAGCCGCTGCGTCTCATAGGCAAGCTGCTCGATGTGGCGCGACAGCGGATCGTCCGTCTCGTCGCAATGCAAGTCGACCATCAGGCCGCGCTTCGCCGCGATTTCGCAGAGCTCGGTGACGGAGCGCGTGCCGTCGGCCATTGTGCGCTCGAAATGCGGAATGCCGCCGACGACATCGACGCCTATGTCGAGCGCCCGGATGGTGTTGTCGCGCGCCGTCGGCGAGCGGTAAAACCCGTCCTGCGGGAAGGCGACCAGCTGCAGGTCGATATAGGGGCCAACCGTCTTCTTCACGTCGAGCAGCGCCTCGACCGCCAGCAGGCGGTCGTCGCAAACATCGACATGGGTGCGGATGGCGAGCAGGCCCATCGACACCGCCCAGTCGCAATAGGCGAGCGCACGGTCGCGCACCGCTTCGTGGGTCAGAAGCGGCTTCAACTCGCCCCAAAGCGAGATGCCTTCGAGCAGCGTGCCCGAGACATTGATGCGCGGAATGCCGAGCGAAAGCGTGGCGTCCATATGGAAATGCGGATCGACGAAGGGCGGCGAGACCAGATTGCCATGGGCATCGATCGCCGTGCCGGCGCTGACGTTCAGCTCGGGCTCTATCGCTGCGATCGTTTCGCCGACGATGCCGATATCCGCGATCCTGCCGTCGGGCAGCGTCCCGCCGCGCACCACAAGGTCAAAATCCATCTAGCGCCACCTCGTTCAAAAAAGCCGTTTCTTTCCATGCAGCGTGCTGCCGCAAGGCGGAACCTTCAGGCGCGCCCCTTCCCTTCTCCCTTGTGGGAGAAGGTAGCCGCGAAGCGGCCGGATGAGGGGTGTTCCAGCTTGGCGCCGACGACACTCCGTCCAGCACCCCTCAACCGTCTTGGCGCTGCGCGCCAATCCACCTTCTCCCACAAGGGGAGAAGGAAAAGCCTCTATTCCGGCACGTACCGCACCGCCCCCTTGGCGGCACTTGTCGCCATCGCCGCATAGGCGCGCAAGGCCGTCGTCACCTTGCGCTTGCGCTTTTCTTCGGGCTTCCAGGCAGCCGTTCCCCTGGCCTCCATCGCGGCGCGACGGGCGATGAGTTCGGCGTCGTCGACAGCAAGCCTGATGGTGCGGTTGGGGATATCGATCTCGATCGTGTCGCCTTCCCTGACCAGCCCGATCAGACCGCCTTCCGCGGCTTCCGGCGAGACATGGCCGATCGACAGGCCGGAGGTGCCGCCGGAAAAACGACCGTCGGTGATCAGTGCGCAGGCTTTGCCGAGGCCTTTCGATTTCAAATAGCTGGTCGGGTAGAGCATTTCCTGCATGCCGGGTCCGCCGCGTGGCCCTTCATAGCGGATGACGACGACATCGCCGGCCTTGATCTCGTTCGACAGGATCGCCTTGACGCTGGCGTCCTGGCTTTCGAACACTCTTGCCGGACCGGTGAATTTCAGGATCGATTCATCGACGCCCGCCGTCTTCACGATGCAGCCATCGAGTGCCAGATTGCCTTTCAGCACGGCAAGGCCGCCATCCCTGGAGAAAGGATGTTCGGCCGAGCGGATGACGCCATTCTCGCGGTCGAGATCGAGATCGTCCCAGCGGCGGTCCTGGCTGAACGCGACTTGCGTCGGCACGCCGCCGGGTGCCGCCAGGAAGAAATCGCGGACATTCTGGCTGGTGGTGCGCGAAATATCCCAATGATCGAGCGCTTCGCCAAGGCTTGCGGTGTGCACCGTCGGCAGGTCGCGGTTGATCAGCCCGGCGCTATCCAACTGGCCGAGGATGGCCATGATGCCGCCGGCGCGGTGGACATCCTCCATATGGACGTCTGCCTTGGCCGGGGCCACCTTGCACAGCACTGGCACCCGCCGCGACAGCCGGTCGATGTCCTCCATGGTGAAGTCGACCTCGCCCTCATGTGCCGCAGCAAGGATGTGCAGCACGGTGTTGGTCGAACCGCCCATGGCAATGTCGAGTGTCATGGAGTTCTCGAAGGCGCCCTTCGAGGCGATGCTGCGCGGCAGCGCGGTGTCGTCGTCCTGCTCGTAATAGCGCTGGGCAAGATCGACGATCAGGTGGCCGGCCTCGACGAACAGGCGCTTGCGGTCGGCATGCGTCGCTAGCGTCGAACCATTGCCGGGCAAGGACAGGCCGAGCGCCTCGGTCAGGCAGTTCATCGAATTGGCGGTGAACATGCCGGAGCAGGAACCGCAGGTCGGACAGGCCGAGCGTTCGATGGTCCTGACGTCCTCGTCGGACACCTTGTCGTCGGCGGCCGCGACCATGGCGTCGACCAGATCAAGCGCCTGGCTCTTGCCGGCGAGCACCACCTTGCCGGCCTCCATCGGCCCGCCGGAGACGAAGACGGTCGGGATGTTGAGGCGCAGCGACGCCATCAGCATGCCGGGCGTGATCTTGTCGCAATTCGAGATGCAGACCATCGCGTCGGCGCAGTGCGCGTTGACCATGTATTCGACCGAGTCGGCGATCAATTCGCGTGACGGCAGCGAATAGAGCATGCCGTCATGGCCCATGGCGATGCCGTCATCGACGGCAATGGTGTTGAACTCCTTGGCGACGCCGCCGGCTTTTTCGATCTCGCGGGCAACCAGCTGGCCGAGATCCTTCAAATGGACATGGCCCGGCACGAATTGGGTGAAGGAATTGACCACGGCAATGATCGGCTTGCCGAAATCCGAATCCTTCATGCCGGTAGCGCGCCACAGGCCGCGGGCGCCGGCCATGTTGCGGCCATGGGTGGTGGTGCGGGAACGGTAGGCGGGCATTGAACTGTCCTTGCTGTCTGCGTCGCGCCCAAAGGTGCGGAAAACCGGAATTGAGCCGCAGGCCTTATAGACGCCACACTCTGGTCTGGCCACAATTTTGCGCTGCGCCAGGGTGCGGAACGAGCGGCCAGCCAAAGACGCAGCCGGTCCAGGCCGTAAAAAAGTCAGAAGTGCTGTCGGATCGTGTTTTGCTCGAGCGTCCTTGAGCAGACGGCGGGACCGGGCATCAATTGCCAGCCGGCCGTTTTGCGAGTGAAACAAGCCAAAACCAGCCCGAGGAGCAAGAGAATGCAAAAGATCACCCCCTGCCTGTGGTTCGACGACCAGGCCGAGGAGGCCATGAACCATTACATCTCCATCTTCAAGAATTCGAAGGTGCTGAGCGTGATGCGCTGGCCCAAGGGCAGCGGCGATAATGAGGGCAAGGTGCTGATGGTCTCATTCGAGCTCGACGGCGTTCAGTTCCAGGCGCTCAACGGCGGCCCGCAATTCAAGTTCACCCAGGCAGTCTCGCTCTCCATCGACTGCAAGACGCAGGAAGAGGTCGACTATTTCTGGGACAGGCTCATCGCGGGCGGTGGCCAGCCCAGCCAGTGCAGCTGGCTGAAGGACAAATTCGGCCTCTCCTGGCAGGTCGTTCCCGAACAGCTGCCCAGGCTGCTGCTGGACCCCGACACGGAAAAGGCCGGCCGCGTGATGCAGGCGATGATGCAGATGAGCAAGATCGACATCGCCAAGATCGAAGAGGCAGCGAAAGGGTGAACGAACGCGATCTTTCCTTCTCCCCCTGTGGGAGAAGGTGGATCGGCGCGAAGCGCCGAGACGGTTGAGGGGTGCTGGACGGAATGAGACGTTGGTGTTTCCTGGAACACCCCTCATCCGTCGCCTTCGGCGACACCTTCTCCCACAAAGGGAGAAGGGAAGGGGCGCATCAAGCCGCTCTGTCGCGGACCTGATAATCCTTGACCGCGGTGAAGCGGATCGCCTTCCAGCGCTCGGCCTCGTAGTTGAGCGAGAAGGCGTGCTGGGCGAGGAACACCGGATCGTTGTCGAGATCGCGCGCGATGTCGCCGCGATGCGCCTCGATGAAGCGCTGGAGTTCGGCCCTGTCGTCGGCCGATATCCAGCGGCAGACGGAAAAGCGCGACATCTCGAAATCGACCGGCAGTGTGTATTCGAAGTTTAGCCGCTCCTTCAAGACGTCGAGCTGCAGGGCGCCGACGACGCCGACGATGGCTGGCGAGCCGTCCTCCGGCGAGAACAATTGCACGACGCCTTCCTCGGCCATCTGGTGCAGCGCTTCCTTGAGCTTCTTGGCTTTCATGGCATCGCCGAGGCGAACGCGGCGCAGGATTTCAGGCGCGAAATTCGGCACGCCGCGAAACAGGATCTCCTCGCCTTCGGTCAGCGTGTCGCCGATGCGCAGCGTGCCGTGGTTGGGGATGCCGACGACATCGCCGGCGAACGCCTCGTCGGCCGTGACGCGGGTGCGGGCGAAGAAGAATTGCGGTGCCGACAGGCTCATCGGTTTTCCCGTGCGCACCAGCTTGGCCTTCATGCCGCGCTCGAGCTTGCCGGAGCAGACGCGGACGAAAGCGATGCGGTCGCGATGGTTGGGGTCCATATTGGCCTGGATCTTGAAGACGAAGGAGGTCATCTTGTCCTCGGTCGCCTCGACCTTGCGGCTGTCGGCCTCCTGCGCGCGCGGCGGCGGCCCGTAGGCGCCGAGCGCCTCGATCAGGTCGCGCACGCCGTAATTGCGCAGCGCCGAACCGAAATAGACCGGCGTCAAATGGCCCTCGCGGAAGGCATCGAGGTCGAGCGGGCGACAGGCCGCGCGCGCCAGCTCCAGCTCCTCGATGAAGGCCTCCCGCTCGTTCTCCGGCAACAGGCCGGCAACGCGGTTGGAATCGGGACCGTTGACCGGCGTGCGCTCCTTTTCGGCGTCGCCCTTGCGCACCGCGTTCAGCGCCAGATGGTAGGTCCCGGAAAAGGTCTTGCCGCGGCCGATCGGCCAGGTGATCGGCGCTGTATCCAGTGCCAGCTTCTGCTCGATCTCATCGAGGATGTCGAATGGGTCTCGGCTTTCGCGGTCCATTTTGTTGACGAAGGTGATGATCGGGATATCGCGCAGCCGGCAGACCTCGAACAGTTTCAGCGTGCGCGGCTCGATGCCCTTGGCGGCGTCGATCACCATGACCGCGCTGTCGACCGCCGACAGCGTGCGATAGGTGTCGTCGGCGAAATCCTCGTGGCCGGGCGTGTCGAGCAGGTTGAAGACGGTGTCCTCGTATTCAAAGGTCATCACCGAGGTGACCACCGAAATGCCGCGCTCGCGTTCGATCTTCATCCAGTCCGAGCGGGTCTGGATGCGGTCCTTCTTGGCCTTGACCTCGCCGGCAAGCTGGATGGCGCCGCCGAACAAAAGCAGTTTTTCGGTGAGCGTCGTCTTGCCGGCGTCGGGGTGGGCAATGATCGCGAAAGTGCGGCGGCGCGATACCGCTTGTTCGATGTCTTCAGCCAATTTCATGGAATCCTGTCTGTGGCGCGGGCTTCTAGCAGCGCTTTTCCGGCCTGTCGAACGGAAACACCGCTGATACCCCGGCAGCAGGTTCAGTCTCTGACGATAGCCGCCTGCGTGACCGAGCCAGCGTCATCCAGGCGCATAACCAGCCATTCAGAGTCGATCGAAAAAAATCCTCTTTCCGAACCAAGAATATAAACCAGACTCCAGTCCTCGAAATAGTCCGTCTTCGGCGGCTCGCCGAGCATGGCAACAACTTCTGCCCGCGATTTCCCAACCAACGCCCCGGTCAGCACCAAACCGTCAGCAATGCGATGGCGCTTATGCAAAGGATCCAGCCAGTTGTCGTCCTGCCACCAAGATCGAACGATCGGCAGCGGGCCGAAGAAGACGGCATAGACAATGGCGGCTCCGGCTGCAGCAAAAACCAGCCCTTTTATCCAGCGGCGCAAATGACCCTCATGTGATTGAGCTGAACGTTTCCAGTGAGGCGATCGTCATCGACCCGCTTCGAGAGCGGTCCCGGCAACGCTCTTGGCAAGTCTGTAGCATGGTGGCAATGAGGGCAAGAAGTCCTGGGCGTTTGAAGGTACACGGCCGCGAGCAAGAACATCATCGTCATTGGATACGGCATCATTGGCGCCTCCATCGCCTGGAACCCGAGTGCAGTGCTGTCGACCTCTCCGGCTGCCGCAGCCGCCGGTTCACGTCCCGACGTCAGGCCGATTCGGTCGCTCGGCTCTCGAAGGCCACCTCCGGAATCCACTCGGCAATTGCGATGCCGATCCTGTCGGCATGGTCCTCCTGCAGATAATGCGCGCCGGGTCCGAGATCGATCAACCGGCTGTTCTTCAGGCCGGCCGCGAATTCCCGTGCCGCCTGCGGCGAGACGAGGGCCCCCGGATCGCCTGAGAAAAGCAGCTTCGGGTAGGAGGAGAGCCGGAGCGCCCGATGGTCGTGCTCGCTGATGGCAGCGACATCGGCGGGCTGGCCTTCAATCGGCAGGTCGCGCGGCAGCCGCAGGATCGGCTTGCGCGATTGCGGCGTCGGGAACGGTGCCCGGTAGGAGGCCATTTCCTCATCGCTCATCGTGCGCAGCACCGCAGCCGGCAGCACCTTTTCGACGAAGACGTTGTCTTCCAGGACAAGCTTCTCACCGACGCCAGGCGTGCGCATTGCCTTGAACAATTCGCGCGCCTGCGGACGCTGGTGAAAATCGTCCCAACTCTCGAAGGGGCGGATGAATTCCATGAAGGCGAGGCCGAGGATCCGCTGCGGCCGCCGGGCTGCGAGATGGAAGGCGAGCGCGGTGCCCCAGTCCTGCGCGACGACCACCACGTCGGTGATGCCAAGCGTCTCGATGAAGGCGTCGAGATAGCGGACGTGGTCGAAGAAGCGATAGTCGATGTCCGGCTTGCCGGATTGGCCATAGCCGATCAGGTCGGGCGCAATGCAGCGGCCGAACGGCGCCACATGCGGGATGATGTCGCGCCAGATGTAGGACGACGTCGGGTTGCCGTGCAGGAAGAGTACCGTCGGGCCAGCCGTGCCTGCCTCGACATAGGAGATGGTGGAATCGAGCACCGCGACTTGCGAGCGTGGCACCGTTGTGCGGGATTGCTGCTTTTCGAGTTTCGGGTTCATCGGATCAGCTCCTTTTTGCGAAGACTGTTTTGAAGACGATATTCTTGAAACGCTCGAGCGGTTCGGGACTGCGCTCCACCTTCATGCGCAGCATCGCGCCTTGCCAGGAACTCAACAGGAAATCGGCGAGGTCCTCGGCATCGAACGCGTCGGTGATGTCGCCGGCCGCCTGGCCCTCGGCGATGCATTCGGCAAAGGGCTTACGCCAGCGTTCGAAAATGGCGACGAGTTGCAGCCTCAGCGCCTCGCTGTGAGCCGCCGTCTCGAGGCTGAGATTGCCGATCATGCAGCCCCGTGCCCAATCATGCGCCTCCAGCTTCGACGTGATGATTTCGAGATAGCGGCGCAAGCGCCCGACCGGGGGCGTGCCGTCCCGAGCAAGGGCCTGCTCCACCAAACCGCTCACATAGGCGAAATAGCGGTCCAGCACCTCGCCGGTGAACGCCTCCTTGGAGACAAAATGATTGGTGAAGGACCCCGGGCGGGCATCGGCCGCGGCGACGATGTCGCGTACGCCGGCGGCCGAATAGCCGGAACTCCAGATGGTTTTGAAACCGGCGTCCAAAAGTTTTTCGCGAAGTGAATGTCTGGCCATACCGGTACAATACGTACGTACGTATTAAAGTCAAGAGGCACATTTGATACGGCGCGCTCTTGGCAGAACCCACGGGCAATGGCATCGCAGTGGTGGCGTTGGACCGAGGAGTGGAGCATGACAGCGGCGAAACAAGTCATCGTCATCGGCGCCGGCATCATCGGCGCCTCCATCGCCTGGCACCTGACCAGGGCCGGAGCAAAGGTGACGGTCATTGCCGGCAGCGGCGCCGGCGGCGTCGGGACACCGAATTCCTTTGCCTGGATCAATGCCAGCTGGGGCAATCCGGAGGTCTATTTCCGCCTGCGCATTCGGTCGATGGCCGAATGGACGCGGCTAGCGAACGAGGTGCCCGGCATCCCGTTGCAGTGGTGCGGTGGCTTGTGCTGGGACCTGCTACGTCCCGAACTTGAGGCCTATGCGGCCGAGCACTCCGCATGGGGCTACGGCATCGAGCGTGTCGACCGTGCCGGAGCGGCGCGCATCGAGCCCAATCTGGCCGAACTTCCCGATTTCGCCCTTTATGTCGCCGAGGAAGGTGTCGCCGAGCCGGTCGCCGCCACGCAAGCACTGCTGGCCGACGCCGAACGGCGCGCCGCGCGAATTGTAGCCGGGACGACCGTCACCGCTCTGGTGCAAGCCAACGGCAGGATTGCCGGCGTCGATACATCCGGCGGGCGGATTGCTGCCGACGAGGTGGTGATCGCGGCCGGAGCCGGCTCTCCGGCACTAGCGGCAACAGCCGGGATAGAACTGCCGATCGAGACGCCGCCCGGCCTGATCGTGCATTCGCGGCCGTACCAAAAGCTGCTCAACGGCCTGGTGATCGGCGACCGCCTGCACATGCGCCAGACGGCGGAGGGACGCATCATCGCCGGCTCGGATTTCGGCGGCGCCGATCCGGGCATGGATGCCGCAGCCACCGCTGGCGACCTGTTTGCGGCGATGAAGGCGATGCTGCGCGGCGCGGACGGGCTGGAACTCGATTTCCACACCATTGGCTACCGGCCGACGCCGGTCGATGGCTTTCCGATCATTGGCCGTGCCGAAGGCACGAGCGGCGTCTACGTCGCGGTCATGCATTCCGGCATCACGCTGGCGCCGGCCGTCGGCCTGTTCGCCGCCCGCGAAATCCTCGACGGCGAGCGCGATCCGCTGCTTGATCCCTACGGGCTGGCGCGGTTTACTCAATAACCGGGCGGGCGGCGAAAGCCGCCGGCCAGCGGGTCGATTGCCCTGGCGATCCCGAGCAGGCGCGACTCCGACCAGCGTTTGCCAACAATCTGTAGTCCGATGGGCAGGCCGTCGCTGTCCTGTCCGCAGGGCAGCGACAGTGCGGGGTGGCCGCTGTAGTTGAACACCGCGCCATAGGCCGGCAGCATCCAGTAGCTTTGCTCGCTACCGTCGACCTCGATCGGCGTTCCTGGCTCGCAATGCGGGAAGGCGGTGGCCATGGCGACCGGGCACAGCAAGGCGTCGCAGCCGTCGAAGAACCGTTCCCACGCCAGGATGGAGCGGTCGCGGCGGGCGAGCGCCTCGAACCAGCGCGAGACCGGTGTCGGCTTCTCCCGCGGTTCGGGCTGGGCCGCCTCCAGCATCATGCCGATCAGCGCACCGCCTTGTGCTAGGTCGTCGTGCAGGTCGAACTCCGGCAACTTAGCTTCCTCGACGATGGCGCCCGCGGCCTGAAGCTCTTTTGCCAGACTTTCGACCGCCGCGCTGATCTCGCCGGCCACCGGAAAGCCCGGAAAGGACGGCGCGACGGCAATCCGCAAATTTCTGAGATCCAGCTCCGGCATGGTTTCGACCGGTACCGGCGCAAGGTCGGTATCGCTTCCATCCGGCCCGGCAATGAGGCCGTAGATCAGTGCCAGGTCCTCGACGCTGCGCGCCATCGGTCCGAGGCAGGAGATCAGCCTCACGCTGCGCGGCGCCCCGCCTGGATCGGGGAAGGCGCCGGCGAGCGAGACGCGGTGCTCGGTCGGCTTGAGGCCGTAGACGCCGCAAAAGGCAGCGGGCAGCCGGATCGAATCCTGCATGTCGGTGCCGACCTCGAACGGCGTCATTCCGGTGCCGAGCGCCGCCGCCGCACCGCCACTGGAGCCGCCGGCGGTGCGCTGGAGATTCCAGGGGTTGCCGGTGCGGCCGAACAGCGGATTGCTCGACTGCCAGTCACCGAGCATTGTCGCCACGTTCGTCTTGCCCACCAGTATGCCGCCTGCCGCCTTCAGCCGGGCAACGACCGGACTGTCTGCCCTCGGGGCATAGTCGGCGAAAGCCGGGAAGCCGACAGTGGTTCTCATGCCGGCGGTTTCGTGCGTGTCCTTCAGTGTGAACGGCACGCCGTGTAGCGGCCCAAGGGCCTCGCCGCGCGCCTGGGCTTCGTCGGCCTTGCCAGCGCGTTGCCGCGCACCTTCCCGATCGAGGGTTACGACTGCGTTGACCGCCTCATTGTGCCTGTCAATTTGCGTCAGATGCGCGTCCAGCGCTTCCACAGCGGAAATCTTGCGGTCGCGAATGGCGGCAGCCAATTCTGTCGTCGGGGAAAAGACGATATCCATCGTGGATGCTCCGGGCTATCGCGCCGCGCTCCTCAAAATGGCGGATTGCGGCGCGGCTTCAAGCCTGGCTCGACATTTCGACGATGGCGGCGCTTGATCGGGATTGCGCTGCCGGGATCCGTTGAGCGTTGGCGCCGTCCAGCGGCCTCGCCGCGCTCGGTACCTCTACGGCTTACCGTCCTCTGTTATGCGTCCGCTCATAGAGCTCACGGATGATGCCGCTTGCCGTGGTCTCGAACAGAAACGGCAAGAAAGCATGAATGAGCGCGGCAAAGGCCGCCATGAACAATCGCGACGAGAACCATGCGGCGAAAGCCATATGGCCGAAATAGCTCTCGCCGACCGCGGCCGGGTGAGAGGTGAAAAGTCTTGCGAGCCGTGCCGTCATGTCGATCCCTCCTGCCGGCATGAAGAGCCGGCGATGAGTATACTGGCATGGGTGTTCGGTTCATCGGTCTCAAATTGTCCTTGTGAAAGGCTGAATTTTGGGACAAACATCTCACATGACGCCGGAAATCGACGAAATAGACCGGAGATTGCTGGCCGAGCTGCAACGCGACGGCACGCTATCCGTCGACCAGCTCTCGGCAAGAATATCGCTGTCGCGCAATGCTTGCTGGCGCCGGGTCAAGCGGCTGGAGGAAGACGGCGTCATCACCGGCCGGGTGGCGCTGGTCGACGCCGACAAGCTTGGGCTCGGCCTTTCGGTGTTCATCCTGATCCGCACCTCGAACCACGATCCCGACTGGCTGCAAAGATTCCGAGCGGCGGTGACCGGCTTTGCCGAGATCACCGGCGCTTACCGCATGTCCGGCGATCTCGATTATGTCCTGCGCGCCCGCGTCGCCGATGTGAAGGCCTATGACCGGCTCTATCAACGGCTGATCGCCAAGGTGGCACTATCGGACGTTTCGGCCTCCTTCGTCATGGAGGAGATCAAGGAGACCACGGTCGTTCCGATGGAACTGCGCTGAAGCGGAACTGTGCTGAAAGAAAGCCGTTGATAGCATTGCCGCCGAGTTGACTGAACCGGCGTTCGCGACGATAGGATCAGCCTCATGCGCGCAGCACTTTATCCTACCTCCGTCATCGGTCCGGCTGTCGGCTTCGTCAGGCTGCCGCATGGCGAGGGCTTGCCGCTTCCGGCCTATGAAAGCTCGGGCGCCGCCGGCATGGACCTGCGCGCCGCCGTCCCGGACGACAGGCCGCTTTTGATCCTGCCGGGAAAGCGCGCGCTGGTGCCGACCGGGCTGGTCCTGGAAATTCCGGAGGGCGTCGAAGGCCAGGTCCGGCCGCGTTCGGGCCTCGCCTTCAAGCACGGGCTCACCTGCCTCAACACGCCGGGCACCATCGACAGCGACTATCGCGGCGAGGTCAAGGTGCTGCTGATCAATCTCGGCGACGAGGATTTCGCGGTGACGCGCGGCATGCGGATCGCCCAGATCGTCTTCGCCCCGGTGACGCAGGCGACCGTCGAGGAGCGCACATTGGCTGGCGGCACAACGCGCGGCTCGGGCGGCTTCGGATCGACCGGCACGGCCTGATGAAAATACCCAAGCTCGTCATCTTCGATTGCGACGGGGTTCTGGTCGACACCGAGAACCTGGCCAATCGGCGCCTCGCCGAATGGCTGACCGCGGCCGGCTTTCCGGCCAGCTTCGAATATTGCCGCAAGAATTTCTCCGGCCGCAGCATGGTCTCGGTGCAGAAGGAAGTCGAGGCGACCGGCGTCAGCCTCGGCGCCGATTTCGTCGAGCGCTGGAACGCCGGCCTGCCGGACCTGTTCGCGCATGGCGTCGAGGCCATCCCCAACGTTCGCGAGTTCATCGAAACCGTGCACGCCGCCGGCATCGCCACCTGTGTCGCCTCGTCGGCACGGGTGTCCAAAATGCACATCACGCTCGGCCAGACCGGACTGCTGCCGCTGTTCGACCATGCGCTGTTCAGCTCGACCATGGTCTCGCGTGGCAAGCCGTTCCCCGACCTCTTCCTGCATGCGGCAGCGACGATGGGCTTCGCGCCCGCCGACTGTATCGTCATCGAGGACAGCGTCGCCGGAACGACAGCCGGCATCGCCGCCGGCATGCGCGTCTATTCCTACCACGGCGACCCGCTTTCCGACCGCGATGGACTGATCGAAGCCGGCGGCATCCTGTTCGACGACATGCGTAAACTGGCCGGGCTGGTGCCGATCCACTGACCGCCTTTGCGCAGGCTGCATGCGCGCCAGATCTCAGACCGGGCGCGACGCCCCAAGTACTCGGTCGACCGTGTCGCGTATGAGAGTGCGCAGATTGGCCGGCCTGTCGAGATGACTGACGACAAGGAGGCCGTCGGCCGCCACTGTTAGCGCGTCCGCGGTGCGGTCCGGATCGGGATTTGCGTCAGCGATCAGCAGATCCCTTAGGATGCCCCACTTCCAGTGACGATGCTTATCGATCGCTTGGCGAACCGGGCTGCTGGGATCGGGGTATTCCGCAGCGGCGTTCTGGAAGGGGCAGCCGCGGTAGCCCGGCTGATCCGCCGCATCGGCGATGAGATCGAATATGGCAAGGATCATCGGGCGAGGTGGCCGCCGGTTAAGCTTCGCGATCGCTGCCCGTCCTCCCTTGCTGAGCTCCTCGATGTAGGCGCGGACGAGATCGTCCTTGGCCGCGAAGTGATGATAGAACGTCGCCTTCGCAACGTCGGCCTCGGCGATGATGCGGTCGATGCCGACTGCACGGACCCCCTCCAGAGAAAACAGCGCGGTCGCCGTATCGACGATGCGGCGGCGCGCAAGGCTTTCGGGACGATCGTTGATTCGGGCTGTGGACATGCCTTGACCGTATAGCAGACAGGTCTGTATACATCCACATGTAGACAGACAGGTCTACCTGTTAACAGAGGGTCCAGCGAACATGGCTTCGATAGTCAGGGAAATCATCGTAGATGCTTCACCGGAAAGCGTATGGGCGACGGTCGGCGACTTCGCCGGCGGCGCCCAACGGATAGCCCCAGGCGTTTTCGTCGACTGCCGGGTTGATAAGGGCGACGTGCGGGCCCTTACTTTCGCCGACGGCAAGATTGTGCGAGAGCGGCTCATCGCCCGCGACGAGCAGAGCCGGCGGATCGTGTGGGGATGGCTCGGCGACGAGGTCACCCACGATAATACCTCCATGCAGGTCTTTGCCGAGCGCGAGGGCCGGAGCCGCCTGGTCTGGATCCACGACACTCTGCCCGACGAACTCGGCACGTGGCTCGCAGCCGCCATGGATCAGCTGGTGCCGGTTTTCCAGCAGACCCTGGCGAGCCAAGCCAAGCCAACATAGTGAGGCAACGCCAGGGGTTTCCTCTTGGTCGCAAAATGCTCTAGCTTGCGCGCGCCCGACATAACGAGCGCGCGCGCATGACCTTCTCCCTGCTTCGTTTCATCTTTGCCTGCCTGCTGCTGCCCTGTCTTTGGACGACGGCCGGCGCGGAGGCGGTCAGCTTCCCGGAGCTCGGCAGCGCTGTCCCCGGCCACGGCGATGTCACCTATCTCGATCTCGCCAGGATGGTCATTCCCGATCTGGCGGCGGACAAGGACGGCTTTTTCCGGGGTTCGATGCCGATCGAGATGCGCCACATCGCTGGACCGGACTACGACGGCTCGCCGCCGGCGACGTCGGGTCTTTCCAGCGGCGACGTGCTCGACATCAAGGCCGGCGGCAAGGACCGGCTGGCGATGCTGCTCGACCTCGGCGACTCGCCTGACAGCGCCGAGGGTTATGCAGTGCTGGCACTCTACGACATCACCGGCAAGCCGGCCTTGCTCGACGCGGTCAATGTTGCCGTCGACCGCAGCACCTACTTTCGCGATCCGGGCAAGCTGTCGATCGGGCCCGGCGATGACGTCATCATCACCACGAGCACGCATTTCAATTCGAGCCAGGGCTATGTGATCGCGCCGCTGGTCATGGTCCGCAACGACAGGTTCGAGCTGATCGACATGATCTATACGTTCGACGAAAACCTCTGCACCAACCGAAGGACGCAGAATGCGGCCTTCCAGGCGATTGCCGACGGCCAGCACTATGCAGCCATCAAGGTTACGGTGACCGACGCGACAGTGCCGGGCGATGAAAGCTGCGACGGCCAGCCGCCGCCAGAGGCGTCTTCACGCGACATTTCCGTCACCTATCATTGGGGCAAAAACGCTTCGCGTTACGTCAAGGATTCCGATGCGCTGGACCGATTGGCAGGAGAGAACGCCAAACGCTTCTGAGCCAACCGCATTTGTTTGCCCGGCGCGTTCCGCCGGGCTAGAATTTCCTTCATAATCCGCACCGGAGGGGAGCATCCATGGATAAGGGCAAGATTTTTCGCGACCTGCATACATCGATCTTCGTCATGGCCAATTCATGGGACGTCGGCACGACCAAGCTCTTGGCCTCATTCGGCTTCAAGGCGCTGGCCACGACCAGCGCCGGCTTTGCCTTTTCGCGCGGCCTGCCGGACGGCGCGGTGACATTCGAGGCGATGATCCATCATTGCCGTGAAGTGTCGGCGGCGACCGGGCTGCCGGTTTCGGCGGACCTCGAAAAGGGCAAGGGCGACAGCGCGACAAGTGCCGGCGAGACCATCTTCGCCGCCGAGGCGGCTGGCCTCGCTGGCTGCTCGATCGAGGACCATACCGGCGAGCCCGCCAAGCCGATCTATGATTTTTCGCATGCCGTCGATCGCGTCGCGGCGGCGGCGGAAGCGGCACGGGCACTGAAACGCGATTTCGTCTTCACCGCGCGGGCCGAGAATTTCCTGTGGGGCAAGCCCGATCTCGACGACACGATCAAGCGGCTGCAGGCCTTCGAGAAAGCCGGTGCCGACGTGCTCTATGCACCGGGCCTGGGCGACATCGAGATGGTGCGAACCGTCTGCTCGGCGCTGACCAAGCCCGTGAACGTCATGGCTAGGCCCGGCTTCACCATCGCCGATCTTGCCATGGCTGGGGTAAAGCGCATCTCGCTCGGCCCATGGCTGACCAATTTTGCTTTCGGCATGCTGGAGACCGCGGCGCGCGAGATCCAGCAGGATGGCACCTTCGGCTTCACCCGCGCCGCCATGCCGTTCGGCAAGCTGCAGGCGCTGTTTGCCAAATCTTCCGCCTAGGCGGGGCCCGGCGAATGACGCTCACCGTCGTCGACATGCACACCGGCGGCGAGCCGCTGCGGATCGTCACCGGCGGCTACCCCGACATTCCCAAGGGCACGATCCTCGAAAAGCGTGCCTATGTGCGCGACCATCTCGATCATCTCAGAAAGATCCTGATGTTCGAGCCGCGCGGCCATTACGACATGTATGGCGCGCTGCTGGTGGAGCCCGACCTGCCGGGCGCCGACCTCGCGGTGCTGTTCATGCACAATGAGGGCTATTCGACGATGTGCGGCCACGCCATCGTCGCGCTCGGCCGCTACGCCGTCGACGAGCGGCTGGTGGCGCCACGCGAGCCGATGACGACCGTCAATGTCGAGGCGCCATGCGGGCTGATTTCGGCTGCGGTCGAGGTAAGGGACGGCAAGGCCGGCGCGGTGTCCTTCGAAAGCGTGCCGGCGTTTCTGTTCGCCGGCAACCAGCGGATCGAGCTGCCGGGCTATGGTCCGGTCGGCTTCGACATCGCCTATGGCGGCGCCTTCTATGCACTGGCCGACTGCCGCCAGTTCGGGCTGGAATTCGGCCAGAACCGGGTGCGCGATTTCGTCGATGCAGCGACCGCGCTGACCAATAAGCTCAAGGCCGAATTGCCGCTGTCGCATCCCGACCATGCCGATCTCGCCTTTCTCTACGGCACCATCCTGACCGACGGACAGGATGCGTTCTCCGATACGCCGACCAAAAACATCTGCGTTTTCGCCGAGGCGGAGGTCGACCGTTCGCCGACCGGCTCCGGCGTCACCGCGCGGCTGGCGGCCATGCACGCCAAGGGCCAAATCGAGATTGGCCGGACGCGGCTGTTCGAGAGCATCGCCGGCTCGCGCTTTTCCGGCGCCGTCGTACGCACGGCCACAGCCGGGCCGCATGACGCCATCATCGCCCGCGTCGGCGGCCGCGCCTATTACTCAGGGCGGGCCGAATTCATCGTCGAGGACGACGACGAACTGGGCAGGGGTTTTCTGCTGAGATAGCTCCCTTCCCGTGCCGAGATCGCCTTGTGCAGGTGCACCATCATGGCGGCGGCGAACAGCGGCGTCAGAAGATTGAGTAGCGGCACGGCGAGGAAAGCGGCGACCACCAGCCCGGCCAGGAACACGGTGATGGAGTGCTTTCTGCGCAGCGCCTTGGCCTCGGCCTCCGGGCGAAAGCGCATGGCGGCGAATTCGAAGAACTCGCGTCCGAGCAGATACCCATTGACGATGAAGAAAGCGGCGATGTTCACGCCCGGCACCAAGAGCAGCAGCAGGGCGACGATGTTGCCGAGGATAACGACGCCGAAAAATCGGATCGCCAGCACCAGCGAGCGCAACGCCGGCACGGCGCGGCCGGGCGGGTCGTTTGGATAATCCGTGCGCTCGACCACTTCGGCGACGTCGTCGAGGAACAGGCCGGCGATGATCGCCGTCACCGGCGCGATGAGCAGCGCCAAGCCCAGCGCAAGGCCGATGCCGGCGACGACGGCGCCCAGCCATCCGGCCCAGGAGGGTAGGGCGGGCAGCCATGCATCGATCCACGGCCAGGCCAGCCATTCGAACAAGCTCTTGATCCCGAACCAAAGCGCCGCCAGCGCCAGCAAGGTCAGCCCCAGCGTCTTCAGGAACACAGAACGGAATTCGGGCGAGAACAGCCGGCTCAAGGCGGCACGGGCGGCGTCGAGGATCACGGCGTTTCCAATTCCATGTCAAACGAGGCCCATGGGCGATATTTCGGGATAGGCGGAGACAGGTCGCGAGACAAGCGCAAACCGCGCGATACGAAGCATGCGTTCTGCCCGGATTTATAACTCGCGGCCTAGGCAAAGCCGCATCAAACCGCTAGACCCGCCCGCGCCCGGCGTGGCAGAAAGCCGGTGGGTTTTTGGCGGAGACATGAATTGATGCCGGACTATGACGTGCTTTGTGTCGGAAATGCCATCGTCGACATCATCGCCCAGTGCGACGAGGCGTTCCTGGAGACCAACGGCATCATCAAGGGCGCGATGAATTTGATCGACACGAGGCGCGCCGAACTGCTCTACAGCCGCATGGGCCCGGCCATCGAAGCCTCGGGCGGCAGCGCCGGCAACACGGCGGCGGGCGTTGCCAGCTTCGGCGGCCGCGCCGCCTTCTTCGGCAAGGTCTCGAACGACGCGCTCGGCGAAATCTACGCGCACGACATCCATGCCCAGGGCGTCGCCTTCGACACCAGGCCGCTCAGCGGCGAGCCACCGACGGCGCGCTCGATGATCTTCGTCACGCCGGACGGCGAGCGCTCGATGAACACCTATCTCGGCGCCTGCGTCGAGCTCGGCCCGGAGGACGTCGAGGCCGACAAGGCGTCGGGCGCCGCCGTCACTTATTTCGAGGGCTATCTGTGGGACCCGCCGCGCGCCAAGGAAGCGATCCGGCAGACGGCTAAGCTCGCCCACGCCGCCGGGCGCGAAGTGTCGATGACATTGTCGGACTCGTTCTGCGTCGACCGCTACCGCGACGAGTTCCTCGATCTCATGCGCTCCGGCACCGTCGACATCGTCTTTGCCAATAGCCACGAGATCAAGTCGCTCTACCAGACCGCTTCCTTCGACGAGGCGCTGGCGCGGATCCGCAAGGACTGCAAGATCGCCGCCGTCACCCGCTCGGAAAAGGGCTCGGTCATCGTGCGCGGCGACGAGACCGTCACCATCAATGCGACCAGGATCCGCGAGCTGGTCGACACCACCGGCGCCGGCGACCTCTACGCCGCCGGCTTCCTCTATGGCTACACGCAAGGCCGCAGCCTGAAGCAGTGCGGCGATCTCGGCTCGCTGGCTGCCGGGCTGGTCATCCAGCAAATCGGCCCAAGGCCGAGGCAGAACCTGCGCCGCGAGGCCGAGCAGGCGGGGTTGTTGTAGGAGCGCCTCTCCCTTCTCCCCTTGTGGGAGAAGGTGGATCGGCGCGCAGCGCCGAGACGGTTGAGGGGTGCTGGACGGATCGCCGTCGGTGCCAAGCTGGAGCACCCCTCATCCGACCGAGCTTCGCTCGGCCACCTTCTCCCACAGGGGGAGAAGGAAAGAGGTGCTGCCGCTACGCGCTCCTCAAGCCCCCGCGCTATACGCCGCGATCGCCGCCATATTGACGATGTCGCTGTCCTTGGCATTCAGCGAGACGATCTGAACCGGCTTGTTCAGGCCGACCAGCAGCGGGCCGATGACGGTCGAGCCGCCGAGCTCCTGCAGCATCTTGGTCGAGATGGAGGCCGAGTGGAAGGCCGGCATGATCAGCACATTGGCCGGGCCGGTCAGCCTGATGAACGGATACTGCGCCATGGCGCGGGCGTTGAGCGCCACGTCGGCGGCCATCTCGCCGTCATACTCGAAATCGACGCGGCGCTTGTCGAGGATGCGCACCGCTTCCTGGACGCGCTCGGAGCGTTCGCCCTGCGGATGGCCGAAGGTCGAATAGGCGAGCATGGCGAGCCTCGGCTCGTAGCCCATGCGGCGGGCGAAGCCGGCGGCCTCCTCGGCGATGTCGGCGATCTCGACGGCATCAGGCATGTCGTGCACCGCGGTGTCGGCAACGAGGACGGTGCGACCCCGCGCGAGCACGATCGACACGCCGATGACGCAGTGGCCGGGCCTTGCGTCGATGACGCGGCGGATGTCGTCGAGCGCCGTCGAATAGTTACGGGTAACGCCGGTGACGATGCCGTCGGCATCGCCCAGCGCCACCATGCAGGCGGCGAAATGGTTGCGGTCGTTGTTGATCAGCCGCTGGCAGTCGCGGAACAGAAAGCCTTTGCGCTGCATGCGCTCGTAGAGATAGTCGGTGTAGACCGAGTTGCGCCGCGACAGCCGCGCATTGATGATCTCGATGCCTTGCTTGCCGAGATCGATGCCGGCATTCCTGGCGTTTTCCTTGATGATGTCGTCGCGGCCGAGCAGGATGGCGGTGCCGAGCCGCTGGTTCACATAGGAGACGGCGGCGCGCATCACCTGCTCCTCCTCGCCCTCGGCAAAGACGATGCGCTTGGGCTGGCGGCGGACGCGGTCGTAGATGCGCTGCAGCGTCGAGGCGATCGGGTCGCGGCGGGCGGAAAGCTCCTGCGCGTAGCGGTCGAGATCGAGGATCGGCTTGCGCGCGACGCCGGAGTCCATCGCCGCTTTGGCCACCGCGATCGGAATGGCCGAGATCAGGCGCGGGTCGAACGGCACCGGGATGATGTAGTTGGGGCCGAATTTCGGCCGCATGCCCTGATAGGCGGCGGCGACGTCGTCGGGCACGTCCTGGCGCGCCAGTTCGGCGAGCGCTTTGGCCGCGGCGATCTTCATGTCGTCATTGATGGTGGTCGCCCGCACATCGAGCGCGCCGCGGAAGATGTAGGGGAAGCCAAGCACGTTGTTGACCTGGTTGGGATAGTCGGACCGTCCCGTCGCCATGATGGCGTCGGTGCGGATCTCGGCGACCTCCTCAGGCGTGATCTCGGGGTCGGGATTGGCCATGGCGAAGATGATCGGGTTCTTGGCCATCGACTGCACCATCCTGGTGGTCAGCGTGCCCTTGGCCGAGAGGCCGAGGAACACGTCGGCGCCGTCCAGCGCCTCGGCCAGCGAGCGCGCGCCGGTTTTCACGGCGTGCGCCGACTTCCACTGGTTCATGCCTTCGGTGCGACCCTGGAAGACGACGCCCTTGGTGTCGCACAGGATGATATTTTCTGGCGCAAAGCCCATCGCCTTCATCAATTCGATGCAGGCGATGCCGGCAGCGCCGGCGCCGTTGCAGACCATTTTCGTGGTCTTCATGTCGCGGCCGGTGATTTCCAGCGCGTTGATCAGGCCGGCGGCCGAGATGATGGCGGTGCCGTGCTGGTCGTCATGGAAGACCGGGATGTCCATCAGCTCGCGCAGCCGCTGCTCGATGATGAAGCATTCCGGCGCCTTGATGTCCTCGAGGTTGATGCCGCCGAAGGAGGGGCCGAGAAAGCGCACGCAGTTGATGAATTCGTCGGCATCCTCGGTGTCGACCTCGAGGTCGATGGAATCGACATCGGCGAAGCGCTTGAACAGCACCGCCTTGCCTTCCATCACCGGCTTCGAGGCCAGCGCGCCGAGATTGCCGAGGCCGAGGATAGCGGTGCCGTTGGAGATGACGGCGACCATGTTGCCGCGAACCGTGTAGTCGAAGGCGCGGCTCGGGTCCTCGGCGATGGCGAGAACCGGCACCGCGACGCCCGGCGAATAGGCGAGGCTGAGATCGCGCTGCGTCGCCATCGGTTTTGTGGCGACGATCTCCAGCTTGCCCGGACGGCCCATGGCGTGGAATTCCAACGCCTCCTGGGCGCTGACGGAGGGCCCGTTGCTTTCGGTTTTCTTGGCCATGGTACTTTTGGTTTCCTCGCCCGTACGGCACCGCTTGAGATGGGTGCGCATGCTTTCTTTTGTGGAAGGTTCGGGATTAAGGCTACACTTCGCCGCTGTAAACCGCCAAGCATGGCTTGGAAAATTTTGGAAGCAGCTTCTTGAACGACGAGACGCCCATTCGAAGCGACGATGCCACGCCGGCCTTCGCGCCGGCGACGCCGATGATGGAGCAGTATATCGAGATCAAGGCGGCGAACCCGGATTCGCTGCTGTTCTACCGCATGGGCGATTTCTACGAGCTGTTCTTCGACGACGCCGAGAAGGCAAGCCGGGCGCTCGGCATCGTGCTGACCAAGCGCGGCAAGCATCAGGGGCTCGACATCCCGATGTGCGGCGTGCCGGTGCATGCCGCCGACGATTATCTGCAGAAGCTGATCGGCCAGGGGTTCCGCGTCGCTGTCTGCGAGCAGATCGAGGATCCGGCGGAGGCCAGGAAGCGCGGCGGCAAATCGGTGGTGCGCCGCGACGTGGTGCGGCTGGTAACGCCCGGCACCATCACCGAGGACAAATTGCTGGCGCCGTCGGAATCGAGTTTTCTGATGGCGCTGGGACGGGTCAAGGGTGGGGCAGAGCACGCTTTCGCCTTGGCCTGGATCGAGATCTCGACCGGTGTCTTCCGCGTCGCCGAGACCACCGCCGACCGGCTGCTCGCCGACGTCTTCCGTGTCGATCCGCGCGAGCTGATCGTCGCCGAGCCGGTGTTTTACGACCCGGAGCTGAAACCGGTGTTCGACGTGCTCGGCCGCGTCGCCAGCCCGCAGCCGCCGTCACTGTTCGATTCGGCTTCGGCCGCCGGCCGCATCGCCCGCTTCTTCGAGGTGGCAACGCCGGATAGTTTCGGCACGTTTTCGCGCGCCGAGCTGTCGGCGATCTCAGGCGTCATCGCCTATGTCGAAAAGACGCAGAAGGCCGAGCGGCCGCCGCTGTCGCGGCCGGAGCGCGAGGAGCAGGGCTCGACGCTGTTCATCGACCCGGCGACGCGCGCCAATCTGGAGCTGCTGCGCACGCTGTCCGGCAGCCGCGACGGGTCGCTGTTCAAGGCGATCGACCGCACGGTGACCGGTGGCGGCGCAAGGCTGCTCGCCGACCGCTTGACGGCGCCGCTGACCGACCCGGCGGCCATCGCCGCAAGGCTGGACTCGGTGTCGTTCTTCCGCTCCGAAACGCGCCTCTGCCAGGCAGTGCGGGCAAGCCTGAAGAGCGTCGCCGACATGCCGCGGGCGCTGTCCAGGCTGGCGCTCAACCGCGGCGGCCCGCGCGACCTCGGCGCGCTGCGCGCCGGTTTCGAAGCGGCCGGCGCCATCGCCGAACTGTTCGGCCAAACCGCATTGCCGGCCGAACTGACCGCGGCGTTGGGAGCTATCAAGGCACTGCCCAGTGATCTGGCGACGCATCTGGCACAGGCGCTCAGCGACGAGCTGCCGTTGCTCAGGCGCGACGGCGGCTTTGTCCGCGGCGGCTACCACGCCGAACTCGACGAGATGCGGGCACTGCGCGACGAGTCGCGAAAGGTGATCGCCGGGCTGGAGCGTTCGCTGATCGACGAGACCGGCATCCGCTCGCTGAAGATCAGGCACAACAATGTGCTGGGCTATTATATCGAAGTCACCGCTAACCACCATGCGCTGATGACCGGCAGCGACGGCGCCAAGGCGCGCTTCATCCATCGCCAGACCATGGCCAACGCCATGCGCTTCACCACCACGGAACTCGCCGAACTGGAAACCAAGATCGCCAACGCCGCCGACCGGGCGCTGGCGATCGAGCTTGCCGCTTTCGAGGCGCTGACGGCGGAAGTGGTCGGCCAGGCCGACACGATCCGTGCCGGCGCCGAAGCGCTCGCCGTGCTCGACGTTTCGGCCGCACTTGCCTTGCTTTCCGAGAGCGAGGCCTGGTGCCGGCCGCTGGTCGATGCGAGCCTTGCCTTCGAGATTTCGGGTGGACGTCATCCGGTGGTCGAACAGGCGCTGCGGCGTTCCGGCGAAGGCCCGTTCGTCGCCAATGATTGCGATCTGTCGCCGCAAGGCGATGCCAAGGCCGGCGCGATCTGGCTGCTGACCGGCCCCAATATGGGCGGCAAATCGACCTTCCTCAGGCAAAACGCGCTGATCGCCATCCTCGCCCAGACCGGCTCCTTCGTGCCGGCGGCATCAGCCCATATCGGCGTCGTCGACCGGCTGTTTTCGCGGGTCGGCGCCTCCGACGATCTGGCGCGCGGCCGCTCCACCTTCATGGTCGAGATGGTCGAGACGGCGGCGATCCTCAACCAGGCAGGCGAACGCGCACTGGTCATCCTCGACGAGATCGGCCGCGGCACCGCCACTTTCGACGGCCTGTCGATCGCCTGGGCGGCGGTCGAATATTTGCACGAGAAAAACCGCTGCCGGGCGATCTTCGCCACGCATTTCCACGAGATGACGGCGCTGGCCGGAAAATTGCCGCGGCTCTCCAACGTCACCATGCGGGTCAAGGAATGGGAGGGCGACGTGGTCTTCCTGCACGAGGTCGGCAAGGGTGCGGCCGACCGTTCCTACGGCGTCCAAGTAGCGCGGCTGGCCGGCCTGCCAGAGGCCGTCGTCGGCCGGGCCAAGGAAGTGCTGCACCAGCTTGAAGCAGGCGAGGTCTCGGGCAAGGCCAACCGTCTGGTTGACGACCTGCCGCTGTTTTCCGTGGCAGCGAAGCGGGAGGCGTCGAAGCCGGTGAAGAGTGATGGGCTGGGTTTGGCGCTAGCGGAGATCAATCCCGACGAGATGACGCCAAGGGAAGCGCTGGAGGCGCTGTACCGGCTGAAGGGGATGGCTGGGAAGTAGTGCTCGTCCGATAGCGCTCTACGGCACCCCCCTCTGTCCTGCCGGACAGAGGGGGTGTGACGGAACGCTGCTTTGGCTTGCCTTCCGCCCCACCCCTCAAATCATCGCCAGGCCCGACTTCCGCCTCGGCGGTGGGAAGGCGCGGTCAATTTCGGCGAAATCTTCGCTCGTGAGCTCGATCTCCAACGCCGCGACATTCTGCCGGATATGCTCCGGGCGGCTGGCCTTCGGAATGGCGATGACGCCCTCCAGCGCCATCACCCATGCAAGTGCGATCTGCGCCGGCGTCGCACCGTGGCGGGCGGCGATGGCATCTAACCTGGCGTTGCGCGCCAATACCCCCTGATCGACCGGCGAATAGGCCATCAGCGGCATGCCGCGTTGCCGGCTCCACGGGGCGAGGTCGAACTCGACGCCGCGCTGCGACAGATTGTAGAGCACCTGGTTGGTCTGGACGTTGCCGCCGGCCGGCAACCGGACCAGCTCCTCCATCTCGCCGGTATCGAAATTGCTGACGCCCCAATGGCGGATCTTGCCGGCCGCCTTCAACGCTTCGAACGCCTCTACCGTTTCCATCAAAGGAACGCTGCCCGGCCAATGCAAGAGATAGAGATCGATGCGGTCGGTGGCGAGATGCCTCAGGCTGTTCTCGCATGCCCGTTTCACGCCGGCGCGCGAGGCATTGGACGGCAGCACCTTGGAGACCAGGAAAACCTCGTCGCGGCGCCCGGCGATGGCCTCCGCCACCACCTCCTCGGCACCGCCGCTGGCATACATTTCGGCGGTGTCGATCAGCGTCATGCCGAGATCCAGCCCGAGCTTCAGGGCATTGGCCTCGTCGCCACGGCGGCGGCCGTCTTCGCCCATCTTCCAGGTGCCCTGGCCGAGCACCGGCACAGCTTCGCCGCAGGGCAGGGTGGTCGTTCTTATCGTCGATGGCATGGCATGCTCCAGTCCGAGGCCCGGATAGCACCATAGCCGCCAAGGGAAATCCAGGTGAAGCAGAAATCCAGGTGAAGCCTCTCGCCCGGATTCCCCGACAGCGTGACGCCTACTTCACCGGATGGGCGGCAAGCCAGTCCTGCATCTGCTTGATTTCGGCCTGCTGCGCGGCGATCACCGCTTCGGCCAGCTTGCGGATTTCCGGATCCTTGCCATTGGCGAGCTCGACCTTGGCCATGTCGATCGCCGCCTGGTGATGCGGGATCATGCCGCGGGCGAAATCGACGTCGGCATTGCCGGAATATTCGATTGCCATCATGTCGGTATGCATCTTGTCCATCGCCGCCTTGTAGCCTTCGGTCGAAGGGCCCTGCGCGCCCATCGCGCCCATGTCGTGTTTCATCTCCTCGGCTTGCGCCGGAACGCTTTCGAGGAAAACGGCAAGCAGCATTCCCGCCGCCATCATCAGCAGCACGATCTTCTTGGCCAAGGTCATTCATCGTCTCCTTTTTTGAACAGGGTCTATCTGGGCAGTCGACTCAGAGTTTCAACGTCCTGAGCCGCAACGCGTTGGAGATCACCGAAACCGACGATAGGCTCATCGCCGCCGCCGCAATCATCGGCGACAACAGCGTGCCGGTGAGCGGATAGAGCACGCCGGCGGCGACCGGCACGCCAAGCACGTTGTAGAGGAAAGCGAAAAACAGGTTCTGGCGGATGTTGCGGATCGTGCCCTGGGCAAGCGTGCGGGCTCGGACGATGCCGTTGAGATCGCCCTTGACCAGCGTGATCCCTGCACTCTCGACCGCGACATCGGCGCCGGTGCCCATGGCGATGCCGACATCGGCAGCGGCGAGTGCTGGCGCATCGTTGACGCCGTCGCCGGCCATGGCGACGCCGGCGCCGTTTGCACGCAATTCCTCGACCAGCGCACCCTTCTGCTCGGGCAAAAGCCCGGCACGCACCTCGTCGATGCCGAGCTTGGCGGCGATGGCTTTCGCCGTGCGCTCGTTGTCGCCGGTCGCCATGACGATCTTCAGCCCGCTGTAATGCAGTGCCTTGATCGCCTCGGCGGTGGTCGCCTTGATCGGGTCGGCGACGGCGACGAGGCCGGCGAGCCGGTTGCCGACAGCAACGAACATCGCGGTCTTGCCGTCGGCCTGCAGCGCCTCGGCGCTGGCCAGGACCGCCGCCGTGTCGATGCCGAGATCGGCCATCATCGCGGCATTGCCGAGCGCTACCTTCTGCCCCGAGACCGTGCCGGAAACGCCCTTGCCGGTGACGGCCTCGAAACCGCCGGCGTCGGGGACCTTCACGCCGCGTTCGCGGGCGCCTTCGACGATCGCCTCGGCCAGCGGATGCTCCGAGCCTTTTTCCAGACCGGCGGCGAGCGCCAGCAGCTCGTCTTGTGCCATGCCTTCGACCGCGATGACGTCGGTCAGTTTGGGCCGGCCTTCGGTCAGCGTTCCCGTCTTGTCGACGATCAGCGTATCGACCGAGGCAAAGCGCTCGAGCGCCGCCGCTTCCTTGATCAGCACGCCGGCATGCGCGCCGCGCCCGGTGGCGGTCATGATCGACATTGGCGTGGCAAGGCCGAGCGCACAGGGGCAGGCGATGATCAGCACCGAGACCGCCGAGACGATGGCAAACACCAGGCTGGGTTCCGGTCCGACGATCGCCCAGGCGACAAACGCAATGATGGCAATCAGAACGACGGCCGGGACGAAGTAGAACGAGACGCGGTCGGCCAACCCCTGGATCGGCGCGCGTGAACGCTGCGCCTTGGCGACCAGCTCGACGATGCGCGCCAGCGTCGTCTCGGCGCCGATCTTTTCGGCGCGCATGATCAGCGAACCGTTCTTGTTGAGCGTGCCGCCGGTGAGGTTGTCGCCTTCGGTCTTTTCGACCGGCAGCGGCTCGCCTGTGATCATCGATTCGTCGATGGACGAGCGCCCTTCGAGCACAATGCCGTCGACCGGCACGGCGTCACCGGGGCGGATGCGCAGGCGGTCGCCGGCCTTGACGGTTTCGAGCGGCACGTCGTTTTCGGAACCGTCCGCGCCGATCTGCCGCGCCGTCTTCGGCGCCAGGTCGAGCAGCGCGCGGATCGCCGAGCCGGTTTTCTCGCGGGCGCGCAATTCCAGCACCTGGCCAAGGAACACCAGCGCGACGATCACCGCCGCCGCCTCGAAATAGACCGGCACGGTGCCGTCATGGCCGCGGAACTGGTGCGGAAAGAGGCCTGGAAACAGCGTGGCGACGACGCTGTAGAGATAGGCGGCACCGACGCCGAGCGAAATCAGCGTCCACATATTGGGGCTGCGGTTGAGGACCGAGTTCCAGCCGCGATGGAAGAACGGGAATGCCGCCCACAGCACCACCGGGCTGGCCAGCGCCAGCTCCAGCCAGACCTTCGCGCGGTCGTCGATGAAGGCCTGGAACGTCAGGCCGAGCATCGGCGCCATGGCGATGACCAGCAACGGCACGGACAGCACCGCGCTCACCCAAAAGCGCCTGGTGAAGTCGACCAGTTCGGGGTTAGGTCCCTCGTCGCCGGTCGGCACGCCCATCGGCTCCAGCGCCATGCCGCAGATCGGGCAGGAGCCGGGCTTGTCGCGGATGATTTCCGGATGCATCGGGCAGGTGTATTGCGTGCCCTTGGGCATCGGCTGCGGCGCCGGCCTGTCGCCGAGATATTTTGCCGGCTCGGTTTCGAACTTCGCCTGGCAAGCGGCCGAGCAGAAATAGAAGCCCCGGCCCTCGTGCCGCAAAAAGTGCTTGGCCGTGGCACGGTCGACGCTCATGCCGCAGACGGGATCGGTTGCGGTCAGGTATTTTTCCGGTTCGGCGACGAATTTCGAACGGCAGCTTTCGCTGCAGAAATGATAGCGATGGCCGTCATGCTCGGCCGTTGGCTTGCCGGCAGCCGGATCGACGGTCATGCCGCAGACCGGATCGCGGACGACGGCGTCCGCAGCAGAGGAGACGCCTTTTGGCGAGCAGCAGCTGCCATGGGCGTGATGATGGTGATCGGAATGCGTCATGCCGAAAGCCCCTGTATTTCGATGTTGCGGCGGAAGTAGTGCTTCCAGTAACTGGAAGGTCAAGGGCTGATTTCGATTTTTCGTGGCCAGGCCCAAACTGCACCGGCCGCGGGCATGAGACGATCGTCCCGTTCCACGGCTGCGGAGAACGCGTCCGTCCGCCCCATACCCAGCGCCGCGAAAACGCGCTATAGACGCCGCCGAAACGGCGAGGCCGAACGGCATTTATGGCAAGAATATCCCTGAAGCTCGAGGAACTGATCGACGGCGAAGCCTTGCGCCGCGAGATGACCGAACTGACCGAGGCGTCGGCAGGCGACGGCTCCGGCAAGGCCGCGCGCAGCGGCGTTCTCAAGCTTCTCAAAAGCCGGCTCGCTGACGGCCGCACGGTCGCCGAACGCATGCTGATGGACGATGGCAGCGGTACCGCCTGCGCCGGCCGGCTGTCGCATCTGATGGATGAGATCATCCGCGCGCTCTACGACTTCGCCGCCACCCATGTCTATCGCGTCAAAAACCCGTCATCGGCCGAGCGCATGGCGGTCGTGGCCGTCGGCGGCTATGGCCGTGGCACGCTGGCGCCCGGGTCCGACATCGACCTGCTGTTCCTCCTGCCCTACAAGCAGACGCCATGGGGCGAGCAGATCGTCGAATACATGCTCTACATGCTGTGGGATCTCGGGCTGAAGGTCGGCCACGCCACCCGCAACATCGACGAGTGCCTCAGGCTGTCGCGCACCGACATCACCATCCGCACCTCGATCCTGGAGGCGCGCTTCCTGTGGGGCGAGCAAAAGCTCTATGACGAGCTTTTGCAACGCTTCGACCACGAGGTGGTGCGCACCACCGGCCCCGAATATGTCCAGGCCAAGCTCGCCGAACGCGACGAGCGCCACGCCAAGGCCGGCGAGAGCCGTTACCTGGTCGAACCCAACGTCAAGGACGGCAAGGGCGGCCTGCGCGACCTGCAGACGCTGTTCTGGATCGCCAAATATTTCTACCGCGTGCGCACCGGCGAGGAACTGGTCGACAAGGGCGTCTTCACCGACGCCGAATACAGGGAATTCCAGAAGGCCGAGGATTTCCTATGGGCGGTGCGCTGCCACATGCATTTCCTCACCGGCAAGGCCGAGGAGCGGCTGCATTTCGACATCCAGCGCGACATTGCCGAGCGGCTGGGCTACACCACCCATCCCGGCCTGTCGGCGGTCGAACGCTTCATGAAGCACTACTTCCTCGTCGCCAAGGATGTCGGCGACCTAACCCGCATTTTCTGCGCCGCGCTCGAGGAGGAGCAGGCCAAGCATGTGCCGGGCTTCAACCGCATTTTCCTCACCTTTTCGCGCCGCAAGCGCAAGCTCGCCGGCACGGCCGATTTCATCGTCGACAACCACCGCATCAACATTGCCGACGACGAGGTGTTCGAGCGCGATCCGGTTAATCTCCTCAGGCTGTTCTGGTTCGCCGACAAGCACGGCCTGGAATTTCACCCCGATGCGCTGAAGCTTTTGACCCGTTCGCTCGGCCTCGTCGGCAAGGCACTGCGGCGCGACGAGGAAGCCAACCGGCTGTTCCTCGACATCTTGACCTCGGACCGCAACGCCGAGCTCAATCTACGGCGCATGAACGAGGCCGGACTGCTGGCCAAGCTGATCCCGGACTTCGGCAAGATCGTCGCCATGATGCAGTTCTCGATGTACCACCACTACACGGTGGACGAGCACCTCATCCGCTGCATCGGGGTGCTGGCCGAGATCGAGCGCGGCGACGGGGAAAAGATCCATCCACTCGCCCACTCGCTGATGCCGGGGCTGAAGAAGAGCCGCGAGGCGCTCTATGTCGCCGTGCTGCTGCACGACATCGCCAAGGGCAGGCCGGAGGACCATTCGCAAGCCGGCGCCAGGATCGCCCGGCGCATCTGCCCGCATATGGGGCTCTCGCCGGCCGACACCGAAACGGTCGCCTGGCTGGTCGAGAACCACCTCGTCATGTCGATGACGGCGCAGACCCGCGATCTCAACGACCGCAAGACGATCGAGGATTTTGCCGCCATCGTGCAGTCGGTCGAACGGCTGAAGATGCTGCTTGTGCTTACCGTCTGCGATATCCGCGGCGTCGGGCCTGGGGTCTGGAACGGCTGGAAGGGCCAGCTGCTGCGTACGCTCTATTACGAGACCGAGCTTTTGTTGACCGGCGGGTTTTCGGAGGTGTCGCGCGCCAAACGGACGGCGGCGGCGCGCGAACAACTGGCCGAGGCGCTTGCCGACTGGCCGGAAAAGGCCCGCAAGCGTTATGTCGGCCAGCACTACGAGAACTATCTGCTGGCGGTCGATCTTCCCGACCAGCTCCGCCATGCCGAATTCATCCGCGAGGCCGATCACGCCGGCAAGAAGCTCGCCACCATGGTGAAAACCCACCAGTTCGAGGCGGTGACCGAGATCACGGTGCTGGCGCAGGACCATCCGCGCCTGCTCTCGGTGATTGCCGGCGCCTGTGCCGCGGCCGGCGGCAACATCGTAGACGCGCAGATCTTCACCACCTCGGATGGTCGGGCGCTCGACACCATCCTGATCTCGAGGGAGTTCGACCTCGACGAGGACGAGCGCCGCCGTGCCGAGCGCGTCGGCCGGCTGATCGAGGACGTGCTGTCGGGCAAGAGCTGGCTGCCCGAAATGATCGAGAAGCGGACCAAGCCGCGGCGCGGCGCCAAGGTTTTCCGTATTCCGCCACGCGCCGAGATCCGCAACACGCTGTCGAACCGTTTCTCGGTGATCGAGGTCGAGGGGCTGGACAGGCCGGGCCTTCTGTCGGAGATCACCGGCATGTTGTCGGACCTGTCGCTCGACATCGCCTCGGCCCACATCACCACCTTCGGCGAAAAAGTCATCGACACGTTCTACGTCACCGATCTCACCGGCCAGAAGATCGACAGCCCGTCGCGTACGGCGACCATCCGCAACAGGCTGATCGCGGTGCTCGAGGGCACGGCGTCCGAGCGCGGCAAGACCAAAACGGCCGCCGAGTGACTGTTACCTTCCATTTGCCCCAATCGCACAGGCAGTCTTCAAGCGCATGAGCCTTGTCAAGAAATTCGCCACGGTCGCTTCCGGCACGCTGATGAGCCGCGCCCTCGGTTTCGGCCGCGAGATGCTGATGGCTGCCGCACTCGGCACCGGGCCGATCGCCGACGCCTTCAACGCCGCCTTCCAGTTTCCCAACACCTTTCGCCGGCTGTTCGCCGAAGGCGCCTTCAATGCCGCCTTCGTGCCGCTGTTCGCCAAGGAGATCGAGACACACGGCACCGACGGCGCCAAGCGCTTTTCCGAAGAGGTGTTCGGCGTCTTGTTCACGGCGCTTCTGGCGCTGACCATCGCCATGGAACTGGCGATGCCGCTGATCGTGCGCTACCTGGTGGCGCCGGGCTTTGCCGACACGCCGGGAAAATTCGAGACGACGGTGGCGCTGGCGACCGTCATGTTCCCCTACCTGATCTGCATGTCGCTCGGCGCCATGATGGCCGGGATGCTGAATTCGCTGCGCCGCTATTTCGCCGCTGCGGTGGCGCCGGTGTTCCTCAACGTCATCCTTATCGCCGTGCTTGCCTATGCCTGGTACAAGGGTTCGGACGCCGGCACCGTTGGTTTCGGCCTGGCCTGGGGCGTGCTGGCGGCCGGCCTGGTGCAGCTGGCGATCGTCTGGGCGGCGGTGCGCCATGCCGGCATTTCGATCGGCTTCCGGCGGCCGAAGATGACGCCGAACGTCAAGCGGCTGCTGATCCTGGCGCTGCCGGCGGCGATCACCGGCGGCATCACCCAGATCAACCAGCTGATCGGCACGGCGATCGCATCGGCGCAGGACAGCGCGGTGTCGTCGCTGGCCTATGCCGACCGCGTCTACCAGCTGCCGCTGGGCGTCGTCGGCGTCGCCGTCGCCATCGTGCTTTTGCCGGAACTGTCGCGGGCACTGAAATCAGGCAATCTGGTCGAGGCCGCCAATCTGCAGAACCGCTCGGTCGAGTTTACCCTTTTCATGACCTTGCCGGCGGCGGCCGCGCTGCTGGTTATGTCCGAGCCGATCGTGCGGCTGGTCTATGAGCGCGGCGCCTTTGCCGCCAACAATTCGACGCCGACGGTCGCGGCAATCCTGGCGATCTTCGGCCTCGGCCTGCCGGCCTTCGTGCTGATCAAGGCGTTCACCCCAGGCTATTTCGCCCGCGAGGACACGCGCACGCCAATGATTTTCGCCGCCATCTCGGTGGCGGTTAACATTACGACGGCGCTGACGCTGTTTCCGACCATGGGCGCGCCCGGCATTGCCGTTGCCTCCGCTGTCGCAGGCTGGGTCAATGCGGCGATGCTGCTCGCCGTGCTGATCCGGCGCGGCCATTGGGGCCGCGACGTGCCGCTCATGAAACGCATCCCGCGGCTGGTGCTGTCGGCGGCGGTGATGGCCGCGGCGCTCTATTTTGCCGAGCACTGGTTCGCCGCAAGTCTCGGCTCCGGCTCGCCGCTGGTGATCAAGGCGGTAACCCTGCTTGCGCTCGTCGCCGGCGGGGCGCTGCTTTACTTCGTCACCGCCTTCGCCACCGGCGGCGCCGATTTCGGCATGATCCGCCGCAATATCGGGCGCAAGGGCTCCCAGCCGGTCAAGCAACAGTCTCCAGATCCGTGAAGCGGAATTCGTCCGCCGTCGAAAGCATCGGAACGGCGTAGTAGCGCGCACAGGCGTAGTGGAAACAGTCGGCCATGTTGAGGCGGCCAGCGTTGTTGCGAAACCGCGACGCAGCCTCGACTGACAGAGATGCTGCGTCAGAGGAAGGCGGAAGCTCCCGCAAGGTGATTCCACGCTCTTCGAGAAAACGGCTGACTATCTTGAAGCTTGTGGCGACCGGTACGGCCAGCTTTTCCGATCGCGAAAGCGCCATCGCGGCTTCCCAAACCGCGATCGCCGACGTGAACGGAGCCGACGCTTTCATGACCGCCTGCGCGCAGCGCGGGGCTTCGGTCTCGTTGCTCAGTATGGCAACGATAGCGGCAGCATCGATGAACATCAGTCTTCGCCGGACAATTCGTCGTAGACCGAGCGCGGCAGCGGCTTGCGCGCCTGCTCGCTCAGCTCAATACCGAACTCGGCCCGGAGCCGTGCCGCCGTCTCCAGCGGCGTCTCGCGATTGCGTCGGCGCTCCAGAGCTTCGCGCATGGCGATCACGATTGCCTCGGTGATCCCGACACCTTCAAGCCTGGCAAAAGCCCGCGTCAGGCTGTCCGCTTCCTTGTTGTTGATGTTGATCGTCATTGTTTTGCTTCCGCTGTGTAGCAAATATTATGTAGCTATCTACATCAGTCCGTCAATGTGGCCCTAAGCCAAATCGAAGCGATTGCCGAGGCGAGCTATTTTGTTCTTGCTTTGTGCCGGCAGCTATGCTAGTAACTTCGGTATGGGTGCTCATTGGCGCCGAAGACCCGCCGCAAGGCGGGTTTTTGTTTCTGGTCGGCGTCATCCCCTTCAAACAGCCTCCTGCGGCGTCTTGCTCGGCCGACGCCAAAGCCTGCGCGCCCAGTCAATACCCCTCTTGATCGCCTCCTCGCTCTCGTCCATAAGCGCGCCGTCGCAAGACTTTCGCCGCGCGCGAAACGGCCCTCCACAAGCCAGGGAAACACTATGACCGACCTCAACCAGCCCGCCTTCAAGCCGCTCGTGTTTTCCGGCGTCCAGCCAACCGGCAATCTGCATCTCGGCAATTATCTCGGCGCCATCAAGAAATTCGTCGCCCTGCAGGACACTTCCGACTGCATCTATTGCGTCGTCGACCTGCATTCGCTGACCGCGCAGCTCGTCTATGAGGACCTTCAGGACCAGACGCGTTCGATCACCGCGGCGTTTCTCGCCTCCGGCATCGACCCGACCAAGCACATCGTCTTCAACCAGTCGCGGGTGATGCAGCACGCCGAGCTTGCCTGGATCTTCAACTGCGTGGCGCGCATCGGTTGGATGAACCGCATGACGCAGTTCAAGGACAAGGCCGGCAAGGACCGCGAGAACGCCTCGCTCGGCCTGCTTGCCTATCCCTCCCTGATGGCCGCCGACATCCTTGTCTACCGCGCCACCCACGTGCCGGTCGGCGACGACCAGAAGCAGCATCTGGAGCTGACCCGCGACATTGCGCAGAAATTCAACAACGACTTTTCAGACCGCATCGCGGCGCTTGGTGTCGGCGTCGAGATGCAGGTCGGCGAAGAGACGGTGAACGGCTATTTCCCACTGACCGAGCCGGTCATCGGCGGCCCGGCGGCGCGCATCATGTCGCTGCGCGATGGTTCGAAGAAGATGTCGAAGTCCGACCCGTCGGACCTGTCGCGCATCAATCTGACCGATGATGCCGATGCCATCTCGAAGAAGATCCGCAAGGCCAAGACCGACCCGGAGGCTTTGCCCGGCGAACTGGACGGGCTTGCCGGTCGGCCGGAAGCGGAAAACCTCGTCGGCATCTATGCCGGCCTCGCCGAAATCTCGAAAGAGGCCGTGCTGAAAGAGTTCGGCGGCCACCAGTTTTCGGTGTTCAAGCCGGCGCTGGCCGATCTTGCCGTGGAAAAGCTGGCGCCGATCGCCGGCGAGATGCGCCGCATCTCCGCTGACCGCGCCTATGTCGACGCGGTGCTGCGGGATGGCGGCGAGCGTGCCGGCACATTGGCCGAAGCGACGATGAAGACCGTGCGCGACATTATCGGCCTGCTGCAAGGCTGACCTTAGAGCGGCGCCCTGTCGCCACAGCCGCCGGTCGCTTGCGGGCGGGCTGTGGCGGTGGCAGATTGCGAACCGAAACCATCGAACAGGGTGAATATGGTCTCCAAACGCCTCAGCCGCGAAGCCGGTCATCGTCGCAAGTTCCTGGCGATCATCGACGATACGCCAGAATGCGAGCGCGCCGTCGCCTACGCCTCGAAGCGGGCGCAAAGCACGGGCGGCGTACTGGTGCTGCTCTATGTCATCGAGCCGGATGATTTCCAGCACTGGCTGGGCGTCGAGAAGATCATGCGCGAGGAGGCGACCGCCACGGCGCGTGCGGCACTCGACAGCTACGCCAACAAGGTGCGCCAGAAGCTCGGCATCGAGCCGGAACTGGTGGTGCGCGAAGGCAAGCCGACCGAAGAGATCCACAAGCTGATCGAGGAAGACCAGGACATCGCCATCCTGGTGCTGGCGGCAGGCGCCGGCAAGGAAGGGCCTGGGCCGCTGGTCGGCGCGGTCGCCGGCAAGGGCGCCGCCTTTCCGATTCCGGTCACGGTGGTGCCGCAGAACCTGTCGGACGAAGAGATCGACAGCCTCGCCTGAGCGCGCCTCGCTCAAGGCAGGGGTAAAACATTCCGCCTGCCGCTTCCGCCGACGATGCCTTTCGCTTGAATGTCGGGCGGATAAAGCCTAATTAGAATTATTCCAAACTAGCTGCCCGAAACGGGCACGGAGACGGCCATGTTCATCCAGACCGAGTCGACGCCAAACCCGGCGACGCTGAAATTCCTGCCCGGCAAGGAAGTGCTGCAAGAAGGCACCGCCGATTTCCGCGATGCCGATAGCGCCGCGACGGCTTCGCCGCTCGCCGGCCGGCTGTTCGAAATCCCCGGCGTCACCGGCGTCTTCTTCGGCTATGATTTCATCACCGTGACCAAGGACGGCCCCGACTGGCAGCATCTGAAGCCGGCTATCCTCGGCGCCATCATGGAGCATTTCATGTCCGGCGCCCCGGTGATGGCCAAGGCCGGCCCCGCCGCCGAGACCAGCCAGACCGGCGAATTCTACGACAAGGCCGACGAGGAGTTGGTCGTCACCATCAAGGAGCTGCTCGACACGCGGGTGCGCCCGGCGGTGGCCCAGGACGGCGGCGACATCACCTTCCGCGGCTTCGAGAACGGCACCGTGTTCCTGCACATGAAGGGCGCCTGCGCCGGCTGCCCGTCGTCGACCGCGACGCTGAAGCACGGCATCCAGAACCTGCTCCGGCACTTTGTGCCGGAAGTGCAGCACGTCGAACAGGTCTCCTGACGCACCGTTCCATCGTCAACATCGATAGACAACAAAAAACCGGGCCAAAGTGCCCGGGTTTCTGTTTGCGACGTCTGTGTTGTTGCCTAGACGGTCCGCGTATAAGGGTCTTATATCACGATGACCTTGGCGCCGACCGAGGTGCGGTCGTAGAGGTCGATAATGTCCTGGTTCATCAGCCGGATGCAGCCCGACGACATCGCCTTGCCGATCGAATTCCATTCCGGGCTGCCATGCAGGCGATAACCCATGTCGCCGCCCTTGTTGAACAGGTACATGGCGCGCGCGCCGAGCGGGTTCTTCAACCCCGGGTCCATGCCACCGGCAAACTTGGCCAACTCCGGCTGGCGCTTGATCATCTGCGAAGGCGGTGTCCAGGTCGGCCATTCGCGCTTCAGCGCGATATGGGCGGTGCCGTGCCATTCGAAACCCTCACGGCCGACGCCGATGCCGTAGCGCATCGCTTCGCCGTCGCCCATGACGAAATAGAGGAACTTGTTCTGCGTATCGACGATAATGGTGCCCGGCTTTTCCTTGGTGTCGTAGTCGACGATCTGCCGGCGGTATTTGAACGGCACCTTTTCGATCGGAACGCGCGGCAGGTGATAGCCGGCGTCGGTCACCGCGCCGTAGTTGTTGGTGAAGATCTGCGAGCCGATGGTGCTGCAACCGGCGACAGCCGTCGACAGCGCCAGGGCCGCGACGATTGCAAGTGACTTCATGCGCATGAAAAGGTCCGATGCCTGCCCAAACAACAGCGGCTCGAGTCGGCCGCTTTTTTCATCTTCATTCATGCTGGCATTTGCTTTGCTTGCCAAGCGGGCGATGCCTATATCCTTGGACTTGTGTGCTGGTAAACCTGCGACTATGGCATTTCGGCAACAGCCCCCGCAGGATTATGTTGCAAAATCAATGGGCCAAGAACAAGAACCGGGAGACGAAGAAATCACCCATGAATGTCGGTGACGCTGCCCGGCGCTCTGGCCTGCGGCCAAGACCATCCGTTGCTGCGAGGAGATCGGACTGAGACGCGGCCGCTGCAGGAGAAAGTCCAGACGGGCCGGGTTTAATAAAGGACGCCGCGAAGCACGGTCCAAGCCAGAAGCCCGAACGTGCCGATCACCACCAATGCACCCAGGACCGTGCCGATCGTTTCAGGCAGTCCATCGGGGCGACCAGGACCGTCGGCCATTCAACTATCGATCATGACGTAGGCCGCACCAAACACGGCAACGATAATTGCCCCAAGCACCGCCCATCCTCTGATGGCCGGGCGGATTTCCTCCGGCGTCGCTGATTTCCGGTCGTCATCTTCCGTCATCTAATGCTCCTCGTAAAACACCGTAGCCGACATTGAAAGCGCAAGCTGCCGGCGCTGCCAAGAGCCGCAGTGGACTCTTTTGCGCAAAAGTTTAGGAACGTGCGCAGTTCGCGAGCAAGCGTTACCAGCCTTCGACACTCCGCAAAGCGCGGGCGGCGGTCACGATCCCGGTGGGCGATACCGGATCGACTTGGCTTTCCCAAGGGCTTCCATCGTCTCTTCGACACTTAGCAGCACGGTGGTCTCGTAAGAGCTGAGCGCGCCTCCCGCACCGATGGCGAGCATGACGGATGCCATCGACACGTTGTCCGGCGCCTCCCATAGGTTCCAGCCATCGTACTCTCCGAAGGCATACCAGAACCCGTGCAGCTTTCCGCCGACCGACTCGATGTAGGAACGGGCAGCCTCGCGTCTATCCTCGGGATTATCCATCAAGCGCGCCCAGGTTTCGGGCCTGTAGCTGAATCGCGTGAGATACATCGGCATGGTTCGTCTCTCCCAGAGCTGCCCCCACCAAGACAGTTAAGCGCCCCAATCCGGGAGAACGCGAGTCGTTTCCGAGGCGTAGTACCGCTGGCTTAGTTGCGGGGCCGCTAATAGACCTGTTTCAATGTTTTTTTCAGGGAGTAAGGTCAATGGCCGCATATCTCATTGCTGATGTAGACATAACCGACGCCGCCGTTTTCGAGGAATACCGCCGGGATGTGCCGGCAACCGAAGCCCGCTATGGGGGGAGGTACATCGCTCGCGGCGGAGCCACCAAAGTTCTGGAGGGCGATTGGGAACCTCATCGCCTCGTCATTGTCGAATTCCCGGACATGGCGTCCCTCCTGGCATGGTACGACTCTCCAGAATACAGCCGCCTCAAAGCCATCCGCGAACGCTGCGCAAAGACGAGAATTATTGCCCTGGAAGGGATGATGCCGATTAGCTGAGGGCCGGGTCGATGACAATGGCAAATCTGAGTTGCCATATCTGGTGCGGCCCGGCGACGGGACAGGAGCATTCTGATATGAATCAGCAAGCTTTAAACTTGCGGGCGGGAAATGACGGCCAATGATGGGAGGATGACGCCGGAAGCACTCATTGACGGGACCTACAAATCAATATGACCCAACACCAGATCGGCAGGCGGTGTTGCAGCGTGACCTAGGGTTGTGTCATGGCATTGAAAATGCCGGCGCCAACTATCGCACATAAGGCTGCGGCCCCAAGCCCTCCCACAATGATGCACCACCAGGCGCGGCCATTTCCCCGAAGCACGGGATTCATTTTTATCATCCGTCGCGCCAGAAGCCCCTGGTAGAGTGCATAAGAAGACCCGAAACCGGCGAGCCAAATGACGGAAAATACGACGCCCCGCGTGAGCATCCTATTGAGCCTAGTCTGCTCGACCGTCAAACTTGCATTCTCAGTAACCATGCTTCGCCACCTTTTTGATTATGCTGCGACCACTATCGGGCCTGCAGCGGTGAATATTAGATCAACCGCGACGCCTCGCGAAAACATAGCTCCCCTCACCAGTAGGAAACGCATTCATAACGCGAGCGGCCCGCCTTGTGGAAGGGCGGGCCTTGTAGCGCCCGCTCCACAGTATTTTGCAGATTAGGTTTGTCAGCCAGATAATCGCCGCGACCGGGTTCAAACCGTGAACAAAATCTGGCATGGTGCGGTAATGCCGATCATCTCACCTCTACCCCTCAATCCGCTCATCGACGGCCGCCAGTCGGAGCGCGCCATGCTGGTCAGGCGCGGCGTGCAGCGGCTGCTCAGGCAGATGGGCGCGCATGTCTTGCCCGAACTGTCGCTGGCCACCGGCCGGCGGGCCGACCTGGTTGCGCTGACCCGCCAGGGCGACATCTGGATCATCGAGATCAAATCCTCGATCGAGGATTTCAGGGTCGACCGCAAATGGCCGGACTACCGGCTGCATTCCGACCGGTTCTTCTTCGCCACCCATCCCGGCGTACCCCAGGAAATTTTTCCGCAGGAGTGCGGCTTCATTCTCTCCGACGGTTACGGCGCCGAGATTTTGCGCGATGCGCCCGAGCACCGCATGGCGGCGGCAACGCGCAAGGCGCTGATGCTGAGGATCGCACGCGCCGGTGCGTCGCGGCTGCTGGCGGCGGAGCTTGCCGGCGTGTCGGTGCCCGCGCTGGACGGCGAGAGCGAATAGAGGTTTGCGCTCTCCGTAATTATAGACGTCGCGCTGCCCCTCATCCGGCTGCCGCCACCTTCTCCCCGTAAGTGACGGGGAGAAGGGAGTAAGCCGGACTGCTATTCCACGATGCGGTAGATGTTCCACAGGCTGGTGCCCGACACGACATAGGGCTCCATCTCCTTGCCCCATTTGGCGTGCGCGTCGATCTTGCCGATCCTGGCGAAGAACGCCTCCAACTGGCGAGGCTTTCGACCTGGTGATGTGACCCGACCGTCGCTTCCCGCGCGTCGATCGATCCGGTCATGATCTGGAACTTGAGGTCGTCGAGACCGGCCTGCGAGCCGATCTCGCGTTCCCATTTCTTCAACAGAGCACGGTCTGCTTGTGGTCGAACTTGGCGTCGATCTGCCATCTGGCACTGAACATCGCCGCCTCACTCGTCCCAGGCCTGCACGACCGTCTGCCGTGCGATCTGGCCGTTCTTCAGCTCCAGCATCGCCGCGCAGAATACCTTGGTCCCGTCCGGATAGGAGCAGGCCTGGGTGAAGGCGAGGTTGTTGCCGTCGGCAATGGTGGTGTCGACCTTGTGGGTCATCGCCCGGCTGCAAATGTCGTCCCAGAATGTGGTGATCGCAGCGCGCCCGCGGATTTCGCGCGGCTTGCTCGGCGGGTTGTTGCGGTCGATCACCCGCACCAATGCGTCGTCGGCATAGAAGCTCGCCAGCAATTTTCCATCACGGCCCTCAATCGCCTTCTTGATCGCAGCGCCGTCTATCGTCTGTGTCTTGGTCAGCATTTTTTCCTCCATAGGCCCGTTTTCTCGGATCGGGTGGTTGCTTGATCAGGCACTGCCCGGCGCTCGCCGCCGGGCAGTGGCTTTTTCACTGCGACTTCGCCTTGACGGCCGCGAACACCTCGTCGGACTGCTTCTTGAAAGTGGCGAGATCGACCTGGCTGCCGTTGAGCATCGTCGACCAGTGGCGCACGATCGCCGCCATCGCCACCGCCTCCTTGATCTCCTCGTCGCTGGCGCCATTGAGCTTGGCCGCCTGCGTGTGGAAATAGATGCAGTACTGGCAGGGGATCTGCGAGGCGACGGCGAGGCCCATCAATTCCTTGGTCTTGCCGTCGAGCGCGGTGTTCGGGTTGAGCTGCACGCCCTTGATCTCGGCCCAGGCGCCGGCAACGGCGACGTCCGGCAGCGTCTTGAACATGTCCGGTACCGAGCCGAGCGTTGCCTGGATGTCCTTGTAGGCAGCCGTCGCCGAGGCGTCTTCGGCCTTGGCAGGAACGATCGCCAACAGCGCGTCAACGCCTGCCGCTAGCACCAGTGATTTGAGTGTCAACTTCAGCATTTTATTCCTCCCTTCGCAGCGCCTTTCCCGGCGATATCCGCCTGGCCTGCATGGGACGAAGTGATAGCGCTTACGCATGCCCGGCCGCTTCGCCCGAAAGCGCCATGGCTCCTATGGCCCGTGCGGGCCAGCGTGCCGGGCCGAGAACGCCGCCGCCGCCGCCCGCGACGGCAGGTCCAGCTTGAGCAGAATATTGGCGACGTGACGCTTGACGGTGTGTTCGCTCAACCCGAGTTCGGCGGCGATCGCGGCATTGCTCTTGCCATCGGCGATGAGGTTCACCACCTCGCTTTCGCGCGCCGTCAGTGCGGCCGGCTCGGCAGCCTTGGCCTTCGGCCGGCAGGCCGGCTCCAGATGCTGTTCCGAGGTCGCCTGCACCAGCGCCAGCGGCTCATCCAGCTCGTCAAGCGCGATGCGCCCGGCGTCATTGAAATGAAGGCCTGAACCGGCGGCGAGGTCGGCGACCAGCCGCGAAGCGAGGATATCGCCGCGCCCGGCATGCGCGGCAAGCTGCATCGTCACGCGCGCCGTCAACCCCGTCGGCGGCCCACGCAACTCGACCTCGCCGACATGCACGCCCTGCGCGCTGGCGACGCCGATCTCCTGCGCCGCATCGCGCAGCGCCGCCGCGCAGCGTACGGCCCGCGCCGGGCCGTCGAAGCGCGCCATCATCAGCTCGCCATGCGTGCCGGCCGGGCGGCCGCCATGGCGCCCGACCAGCAGCCGCCATGTTTCCTGGAAACGCTGGCTGCGCTCGCTCCACATGCGGTCGCCAAGCCGCGCCGTGTCGTAGATCCGGGTGACCAGCAGTGCAGCCAGCACGCGCTCGGCCTCGGCAACGGCGCGCGCTCCGGTCAGGAATTCCTCGATCAGATCGGCCACCCGGTCGACATCGCCGGTCCAGATCGGGTGGTCGCGCCCGGCCACCTCGACCAGCCGCGAATTCGGGATATTCCTTGCCAGGAAGCGGCTGGCCTCCGGGTCGACGCGCGCATCGTTGCGGCGATGGACCAGCAGCGTCGGTGCGCTGATCGCCGCCAGCACGCCGCGCACGTCGATAGCTGCATTCATGCGGGCCAGGGCGATTGCCGCGGTCGGGCTCGCCGACAGCCGCTCGAAGCGCGCCCACCATGTGGCGAAACGCGGATCGTCGACGCGGCCGGGCGCGAAATGCGGCAGGGTGGCGCCGGTACCCCATGCGGTCTCCGCCGTCGCGATGAACGCCTCAAAGCGTTCCGGCGGCATCACCCATTTGTGGAAATGCGCATAGCCGCCATAAAGCGCCAGCGCCCGCGTCCGCTCCGGGTAGGTGGCGGCGAACAGCATTGCCATCGGCGCGCCTTCCGAAGCGCCGAGCAAGGCGGCGCGGCCGCTGCCGGTCGCATCCATCACCGCGCGTACATCGTCCATGCGGGTTTCGAGGCTGGGCAGGTGGTGGACATCGACGCGGTCGGACAGACCGGTGCCGCGCTTGTCGAACAGGATCAGCCGTGAGAACGCGGAAAGCCGCTTCAACAGCCGGGTGTAGCCCTCGTCTTCCCAGTGCAGGTCGAGATTGGAAATGAAACCCGGCACGAAGACGAGATCGAGCGATCCCTGGCCGACCACCTGATAGGCGATCCGCACGTCGCCACTGGGCGCGTATCGAGTTTCGATCGGCCTCACGAGTTGTCCGCCCGACCCGACGATTTCTTATCGCCGGATCATAGCAGAGGCGCGCAGCTTGCGGCAGATGAAACTTTAGAGAGCGTGAATGTGGGCCTGCGGCGCCTACTTCTGTGACGCGGCGGTCGTCTCGGTGTTCGCTCCGCCAGCGCTGAAACCTGCGCCCTCCGGCGCGCCCGGCCGCTTGATGTGTGGCGCGGCCGCGACGACAAGTTCATTGAACCCTTCGCCGCCGCTGTCAAGCATCTCGAACAATTGCCGGCGCATCCTCGGCTCCCAGAACTTGTTGATGTGCTCGGCGACGCCGGCAATGCCTTGCTCGCGCGGCTTGGAGTGGAAAAAGGCGGCGATCTGGTTGGCCATGCGAACCAGCTTTTCGCTGGTGCTCATGAGGTGGCCCTCGTCATGCGACATGCTTGGCAACTCCGGAAACCACTCGGTCAGGATGGGTGAAAATATCGAAATCGTCGCCGCGCACCAGCGCCACCAGCGTCATGCCGGAATCGTCCGCGGTGCGGATGGCAAGTGCGGTCGGCGCCGAGACGGCAATGATGACGGCCGAGCCGATCGCCGCGGTCTTCTGCACCATCTCGACCGAAACGCGCGACGTCACGACGACGGCCCCCGACCTGCCGTCGATACCGGCTTTGGCCAGCGCGCCAGCCAGCTTGTCCAGCGCGTTGTGGCGGCCGACATCCTCACGCGCCATGACGATGCCCTTGCCGGGGAGGTAAAAACCGGCGGCGTGGACGGCACCGGTCTCGGCGTGCAGCGGCTGCAGCTTCGACAAAAGCTTGACCGAGCGGACGATGTCATTGGCCTGAAGTGTAAGTTGCGACGCACCGACCGGGTTTACCGAGCGCATTGCCTCTTCGATGGATTCGATGCCGCACAGCCCGCAGCCGACCGGCCCAGCGAGCCTGCGCCGCCGCGCTTCGAAGCGGGTGTTGGCCTGGTCCTTCAGCCGGATCTGGATATCGATGCCGGCGCCGTGATCCTCGACCTCGATCGCTTCGATTTCGTCCGGCGAGGCAATGATGCCTTCGGTCAGCGAGAAGCCGAGCGCGAAATCCTCGAAATCAGCCGGGCTTGCCATCATCACCGCATGCGTGGTGCCGGCAAAGGAGAACGCCACCGGCGTCTCTTCCGGCACCATGCGGTTGGCGGCCGCAGTACCGCCGGCGCGGCGCGCCAGGCGGCTGATCTGTGTGACAGCACGACGTTTGGGCATCACGCGGCATCCCCCTCTGGCCTGCCCTCTTTGTCATCATTTGGCATCTCCCCCTCAAGGGGGGAGATCGGCAGTTCAGGCGTCGCAGCGCACCTTTCGACTTTGGTGATTGGCGAAAGTCGAGATGACATCCAATCTCCCCCCCTGAGGGGGAGATGGCCGGCAGGCCAGAGGGGGGTACTCCGGCACGAAACCAAAACCGCTACTCCGCTGCTTGCAGCGGGGCGATGCGGCGGCTTTGCTTTGCCTGCTCGTCATAGTCGCGCTGCCATTCCGACGGGCCGTTGGATGCACCCACCTGCACCGCGGTCACCTTGTATTCCGGGCAGTTGGTCGCCCAGTCGGAGAAGTCGGTGGTAATGACGTTGGCCTGGGTGTCGGGATGGTGGAAGGTCGTATAGACGACGCCCGGCGACACCCGCTCGGTGATCAGCGCGCGCAGCGTCGTCTCGCCGGAGCGGCTGGTCAGCCGCACCCAGTCGCCGTCGCGCAGGCCGCGATTTTCGGCATCGTGCGGATGGATCTCCAGCCGGTCCTCGCTATGCCAGACCACATTGTCGGTGCGCCGGGTCTGCGCGCCGACATTGTATTGCGACAGGATGCGGCCGGTGGTCAGCAGCAGCGGGAAGCGCGGTCCGGTCCTTTCGTCGGTCGCCACATATTCGGTGCGGATGAACTTGCCCTTGCCGCGCACGAAGCCGCCGATATGCATGATCGGCGTGCCTTCCGGCGACTTCTCGTTGCAGGGCCACTGCACCGAGCCCACCCGGTCGAGAAGGTCGAAGGAAACGCCGGCGAAACTTGGGGTTGTCTTGGCGATCTCGTCCATGATCTGGGACGGATGCGTGTAGTTCCAGCCGAGGCCGAGCGCCTTGGCGAGCTCCTGCGTCGTTTCCCAGTCGGCATAGCCGCATTTCGGCTCCATCACCTTGCGCACCATGTTGATGCGGCGCTCGGCATTGGTGAAGGTGCCGTCCTTCTCGAGGAACGTCGAGCCGGGCAGGAACACATGCGCGTAGTTGGCCGTCTCGTTGAGGAAGAGGTCGTGCACGACGACGCATTCCATCGCGGCGAGACCGGCGGCGACATGCTTGGTGTCGGGGTCCGACTGCAGGATGTCCTCGCCCTGCACATAGAGCCCCTTGAACGAGCCGTCGACGGCCGCATCCAGCATATTGGGGATGCGCAGGCCGGGCTCGTCGTCGAGCTTGACGCCCCACAGGCTCTCATAGATGGCGCGCACCGCGTCGCCTGAAATGTGGCGATAGCCGGGAAGCTCGTGCGGGAACGAGCCCATGTCGCAGGAGCCCTGCACATTGTTCTGGCCGCGCAGCGGGTTCACGCCGACGCCCGGCCGGCCGATATTGCCGGTCGCCATGGCGAGGTTGGCAATGGCGATGACGGTGGTCGAGCCCTGGCTGTGCTCGGTCACGCCGAGGCCGTAATAGATCGCGCCGTTACCGCCGCGGGCGTAGAGCCGCGCCGCGCCGCGTATGTCGTCGGGATCGACATTTGCAAGCTGGCCGACCACTTCCGGGCTATTTTCCGGCAGCGCCACGAACGATGCCCAGTCCTGGAACTCGTCCCAGTCGCAGCGCTCGCGGATGAAGGCCTCGTCGAACAGGCCCTCGGTGACGATGACATGGGCAAGTGCGGTCAGCATGGCGACGTTGGTGCCCGGCTTCAGCGGCAGATGGAACTGCGCCTCGACGTGGGCCGAGCGCACGATGTCGGTGCGGCGCGGATCGAGCACGATCAGCTTGGCGCCCTCGCGCATGCGCTTCTTCATGCGCGAGGCGAACACCGGATGCGCATCGGTCGGATTGGCGCCGATCAGCAGGATCACGTCCGTCTGCTCGATCGAATCGAAGTCCTGCGTGCCGGCGGAGGTGCCGAAGGTCTGGCCGAGACCATAGCCGGTCGGCGAATGGCAGACACGGGCGCAGGTATCGACATTGTTGTTGCGGAAGCCCTGCCGGACAAGCTTCTGGACGAGGTAGGTCTCCTCGTTGGTGCAGCGCGAGGAGGTGATGCCGCCGATCGAGGTGCGGCCGTACTGGTACTGGATGCGGCGGAATTCATTCGCCGTATGGGTGAGCGCCTCTTCCCACGACACTTCGCGCCACGGATCGCTGACCTTCTCGCGGATCATTGGTTTCAGGATACGGTCCTTGTGCGTCGCGTAGCCATAGGCGAAGCGGCCCTTGACGCAGGAGTGGCCGTGGTTGGCCTTGCCTGCCTTGTAGGGCATCATGCGGATGACCTCGTCGCCCTTGACCTCGGCCTTGAACGAACAGCCGACGCCGCAATAGGCGCAGGTGGTGACGGTCGAGCGCTCGGGCAGGCCCTTCGCCAGCACGGTCTTTTCCCTCAGCGCATCGGTCGGGCAGGCCTGCACGCAGGCCCCGCACGACACGCATTCGGAATCGACGAACGCCTCGTGCATGCCGGCCGAGACCCTGGATTCGAAGCCGCGGCCCTCGATGGTCAGCGCGAACGTGCCCTGCACCTCCTCACAGGCGCGCACGCAGCGCGAGCAGACGATGCACTGCGTCGGATCGTAGGTGAAATACGGGTTCGATTCATCGCGGGCGATGTAATCGATGGTCAGCGAGCCATGGCCGGGCGCCACGCCGTTTTCCTGCTTGACGTGGTTGCGGCCGTCCACGCCATAGCGGTTCTCGGTCAGGCCGACCGTCCTGACGACCTTGTCGAACTCGCTGGCGCCAGTGCCGGCCTTCTCGCCCCACGCCGCAGGATGGTCGGAGACGTAGAGTTCCATCACGCCGCGGCGAATGGCGTCTAGCCGGTCGCTCTGCGTATGCACGACCATGCCTTCGCCGACCGGCGTCGTACACGAGGCCGGCGTGCCGCCGCGCCCGTCGATCTCGACGAGGCAGACCCGGCAGGAGCCGAACGAGTCCAGCATGTCGGTGGCGCAGAGTTTCGGGATTTCGACGCCCGCTTCCATCGAAGCGCGCATGATCGAGGTCCCCGCCGGCACCGTCACCGACTTGCCGTCGACCGTCAGCGTTACCTTTTGTTCTGCTTCAGAGGCGGGTGTGCCGTAGTCGATTTCCTGGACCAGCGATTTGATGTCGAATGCCGCGTTCATACCTGTCCGCTCCTATTCCGCTGCTTCGGCGACCGGCGTCGGCCGAAAGTCGTCCGGGAAATGGTTGAGTGCACTCATCACTGGATATGGGGTGAAGCCGCCGAGAGCGCAAAGCGAGCCGAACTTCATCGTGTTGCAAAGGTCGGTGACCAGCGCGATCTGCTTTTCCGGTTCGACGTTCTGGGAGAGCCGGTCCAGCACCTCGACACCGCGCGTCGAGCCGATGCGGCACGGCGTGCACTTGCCGCAGCTCTCGATGGCGCAGAATTCCATGGCGAAGCGTGCCTGCTTCAGCATGTCGGCGCTGTCGTCGAAAACGACGATGCCGGCATGGCCGATCAGCCCGTCCTTGGCCGCAAACGCTTCGTAGTCGAACGGCGTGTCGAACAGGGCGCGCGGGAAATAGGCGCCGAGCGGACCGCCGACCTGTACCGCCTTGACCGGACGCCCGGTCGCCGTGCCGCCGCCGATATCGTCGACGATCTCACCCAGCGTCATGCCGAACGCGGCCTCGTAGAGACCGGGATACTTGACGTTGCCGGCAATCTGGATCGGGATGGTGCCGCGCGAACGGCCCATGCCGAAATCCTTGTAGAAGGCAGCGCCCTTGTCCATGATCACCGGCACCGAGGCCAGCGAGATGACGTTGTTGATCACTGTCGGCTTGCCGAACAGGCCCTTGTGCGCCGGCAGCGGCGGCTTGGCCCGCACCTGTCCGCGCTTGCCTTCGAGGCTGTCGAGCAGGGCGGTTTCCTCGCCGCAAACATAGGCGCCGGCGCCGACGCGCACTTCCATGTCGAATGAATTGGCCGAGCCGAGCACATTGACGCCGAGCACGCCGGCCTTGCGGGCGATCTCGACGGCCTTCTGCATCACCGCCACCGCGTGCGGATATTCGGAGCGGATATAGATAAAGCCCTTGGTCGCGCCGGTGGCGATGCCGGCGATCGCCATGCCTTCGATCAGCACGAAGGGGTCGCCTTCCATGATCATGCGGTCGGCGAACGTGCCGGAATCGCCTTCATCGGCATTGCAGACGATGTATTTGCGGTCGGCCGACGTATCGAGCACAGTTTTCCATTTGATGCCGGTCGGGAAGCCGGCGCCGCCGCGACCGCGCAGCCCGGACTCGGTCACCTGCTTGACGACCTCGGCCGGCGTCATCGCCACTGCATTCTGCAGGCCCTTCAGCCCGCCATGCGCCTTGTAGTGATCGAGCGACAGCGGATCGGTGACGCCGCAGCGCGCAAAGGTCAGCCGCGTCTGCCTGGCAAGGAACGGGATCTTGTCCGGTGCGCCCAGCCAGCGCTTGTGGTGGCCGCCGGTGAGGAAGCCGCAGTCGAACAGGCTTTTGACGTCGGAGGGCTTCACCGGCCCATAGGCGACGCGGCCATTAGCTGTTGCCACTTCGACCATCGGCTCGAGGAAATAGGCGCCGCGCGAGCCGTTGCGCACGATCTTGGCCTCGATGCCGCGCTCGGCCAATTCCGCACGAACCGCCTTGGCGACCTTTTCCGCACCGAGCGCCAGCGCGCCGGAATCGCCGGGAATATAGATACGCGGGATCATGAGCGCACCTCGGCAACGATCTCGTTGAGCTTTTCGTCGTCGAGCCGCCCGATCACCTCGTCATCCAGCATTGCCGACGGCGAGCAGGCGCAAAGGCCGAGGCAATAGACCGGCTCCAGTGTCACCGAACCGTCGCGGGTTGTCTCGTGGAAACCGATGCCCAGCAATGATTTGAGCTTGGCGGCAATCGCATCCGAGCCCATCGACTGGCAGGCTTCCGCCTGGCAGAGCTTCAGCACATGGCGGCCAGCCGGCTGGCTGCGATAATCGTGATAGAAGGTCACGACGCCGTGCACCTCGGCCCTGGAAATGTTCAGCGCCTCGGCGATGACCGGCAGCGCGTCCTGCGGCACATAACCGAACTCTTCCTGGATGCCGTGCAGGATCGGCAGCAGCGGGCCTTCGAGGCCTTTCAGCTCGTGGATGATCGCCGCGGTGCGCGATGCGATCTCGGTACTTGCAGGCTGCATCGTCATGCAGCGCCCTCCCTGGTCGTGGCGGTCTTCCGCTAAGTGCTTAGGAAATCAGAGGAAACCCGCTAAATCAATAAAGCCGATCCGTTGCTCGATAGAAATTTCCAATCGTTCGCGGTCACCAGCCTTGTCTAGCCTAGCGGCGGGCGCGGAAATCGTCCGCCAGCGCCATTGCCTCGTCCAACAGCGCCGAGACCAGTGGCGTGTGCGGTTCGCGCCGTGCCGCCACCAGCCCGACGGTGTGGCTGGCATCCGGCTCGACGATCGGGATAGCCCGGATCGGCTCGGAAAAGCCGAACGTTTCCGCAAGGTTAAGCGGCATGATGGACGACCATTTGCCGGTGCGGATATGCGAAAACAGCACGATCATCGAGTTGGATTCCAATGTCGGCCGCACCTGCACGCCGGCTTCGGCCAGATGCTGGTCGATGATGCGGCGGTTCTGCATGTCGGGCGTCAGCAGGCAGAGCGGCAGCTGACTGAGTTCCGCCCATGTCACTTTGTCGCGGTCGAAATAGGGGTTCCCGACGGCGGTGATCAGCTGGTAGCGCTCGTCGTAGAGCGGCACGCTGGTGACGCGTCCGAGCGGCTCGTTGTCGAGATAGGTGATACCGGCGTCGATGTCGAAATTGCCGAGCAGCGACAGCACCTCGATCGAGGTCCGCGACAGCACCGAGAAGGTGACGCCGGGGTGCTTTGCCCGAAACGGCGTCGTCAGTCGCGCCACCATGGCCAGCGCCGTCGGGATCGCGGCGATGCGGATGCGCCCTGACAGGCCGTGGCGTGCCGCCCGCATCTCCTCGCGCATGGTCCTGCTGTCGCCGACGATGCGGCGCGCCCACACCAACACCTGCTTGCCTTCCGGCGTCAATCCCTGGAAGCGCGAGCCGCGCAGCACCAGCATCACGCCGAGCTGGCCTTCCAGCTGCTTGATGCCGGCCGAAAGCGTCGGTTGGGTGACGCCGCACACCTCCGCCGCCCGGCCGAAATGTTCTTCCCTGGCAAGTGCTATGAAGAATTCCAGCTTATCGATCATGCCGTCGGGAGCCTGTCACGGACGCTGTGTCCGATTGTAGCGCGCAACGTCGTGGAAATCGCCTTCGGCCGCAAGCCGCCTGTCTAAATCGTCCGCATCCACATCTTTCAGCCGGCTTACTGTTTCCCGCGATGGAATGCGGCGCTATGTGAATGAGACGGGGTCGTGGACTGGACACGACGGGAGACCGAACATGCTGGGCTGGTTCCGCAAGCTTTTGCCGCGCGAAGATCGCTTCTTCGACCTGTTCGAGCGGCATTCCCGCACCGTGGTCGGTGGCGCCGAGGCACTGCAGCAGCTTTTGCAGGGCAACGACATCGACCGCTGGTGTCAGACGATCATCGATCTCGAGGACGAAGCCGATCAGATCACCGCGGAAGTGCTGCTGGCCGTGCGCCGCTCCTTCATCACGCCCTTCGACCGCGGCGACATCAAGGACCTGATCCAGTCGATGGATGATGCCATCGACATGATGCACAAGACCGTCAAGACGGTAAAGCTGTTCGAAAAGAAGGAATTCGACCCGCTGATGCAGGAAATGGGGGGCGTCATCGTCGAGGCCGCCAAGTTGGTGGCCGAGGCGATCCCGCTTCTCGGCAAGGTCGGGGCGCACACGGTGCGCCTCAACGCCATCGCCGAGGAAGTCATGCGCGCCGAAGGCCGGGCCGACGACCTGCACGAACAGGGCCTGAAGGACCTGTTCAAGCGGCACGGCCGCAGCGATCCTATGGCCTATCTGATCGGCAGCGAGATCTACGGCCAGCTGGAAAAGGTGGTCGACCGCTTCGAGGACGTCGCCAACGAAATCAGCGGCATCGTCATCGAGAACGTATAGTGGAAGCCGCGATAGCCTTTCCGGTGCTGGTCGGCCTTGTCGTCGTCGCGCTGTTCTTCGATTTCCTCAACGGCCTGCACGATGCCGCCAACTCTATCGCCACCATCGTCTCCACCCGGGTGCTGCGGCCGCATTATGCGGTGTTCTGGGCGGCCTTCTTCAATTTCATCGCCTTCATGTTCTTCGGTCTCCACGTGGCGGAGACGCTGGGAACCGGCATCATCGACGCCAGCATCGTCACGCCGGCAGTGATCTTTGCAGCACTTGTCGGCGCCATCGTCTGGAATATCGTCACCTGGCTCGTCGGCATCCCGTCCAGCAGCTCGCACGCTCTGATCGGCGGTTTGGTTGGCGCCGGCGTTGCCAAGGCAGGCACCGGCGCCATCGTCTGGACCGGGTTGGGCAAAACGACGGCGGCCATCGTGCTATCGCCGGCGGCAGGTTTTCTGCTGGCGCTCGTCCTGATCCTCGCGGTCTCCTGGCTGTTCGTGCGGCGGACGCCGTTCGCCGTCGACAGCACCTTCCGCGTCATGCAGTTCTTTTCCGCCTCGCTCTATTCGCTCGGCCATGGCGGCAACGACGCGCAGAAGACTATGGGCATCATCGCCGTGCTGCTCTATTCGCAAGGCATGCTCGGCGCGAATTTTTACGTGCCGCTGTGGGTCGTCATCACCTGTCAGTCGGCGCTGGCGCTGGGCACGTTGCTCGGCGGCTGGCGCATCGTCCACACGATGGGCTCGAAGATCACCCGGCTGAACCCGATGCAGGGTTTCTGCGCCGAGACCGGCGGAGCGATCACCCTGTTCGCCGCCACCTGGCTCGGTATTCCTGTATCGACCACGCACACGATCACCGGCGCCATCATCGGCGTCGGCGCCGCCCGCCGCGTCTCCGCCGTTCGCTGGGGCATTGCCGGTAACATCGTGGTGGCATGGATCGTCACCCTGCCGGCAACCGCGGCGATCGCGGCTCTCACCTACCTCGCGGTCGGCCTGGCATGGTGACAGCACCGTAGCACTGCGCGGCAGGCGATGCGCCGTATCTACCTATCCACAAGGTTCAGGATGTTGCCGTCCGGATCCTTGAACCATGCGACCTTCATGCCCTGACCGACATGAACATCGCCCTCCAGCGTCAGGCCTGGCATGTCGTAATGCTCGAAGGTCACGCCCTTCGATTTCAATGCCTCAACGATCTTGCCGAGTTCGTCGCCGACCGTCCATGTCACAGCCGTCGCCTTGTTGGTCCCAGCGAAGTTCGAACGGTAGACGTTGATGCTGGTGTCGCCGCTTTTATAGACGATCAGTTCGCCACCTTCATTGTGCACCTCTTTCAGGCCAAGGACCCCTTCGTAGAATGCCTTGGCCTTGGCCAGGTCCTTCACGGCGAGATTGGCCGTCGCGTTGCTGTTTGCGAGCATGATTCGTCTCCTTCCCTGGCTGTCATTCCATGCTCATGAAATAGGCTGCGTTGACGATTTGGCGACGGCTGCTCCCACTGGAAATGCCGTCATATGCTCGCTGCCTCCCCGATACGCCGCTGCAATTGGTGGTCCATCGCTTGGTTCTGTTCCGGAACTGCATTATCTGGAGCGGAAAAGTAGAGGAAAAACTCATGCCCGCCGCCAATGAAAACGTGACCAAGGAAATCGTTATCGAGCGCCTGAAGACGGTCAATGGGCCGGATTTCACCGGCAATATCGTCGACCTCGGCCTGGTTTCCGAGATTTTCATTGCCGATGCCAAGGTGTTCTTTTCGATCACCGTTCCCGCTGCCCGTGCCCAGGAGATGGAACCGCTGCGTGCGGCGGCCGAACGTGTCGTCAAGGCGATCCCCGGTGTTGCCGGCGCCGTGGTCGCGTTGACGGCGGAAAAGAAGGGCGGCGGCATGGAGGCGCCGGTTCCGCAAAGACCGGCTCAGAGGCCCGCTCCGCCGACCGCACCTGCGCGTCCCGCGCCGCAGGCGCCCGCCTCGCACAGCCAGGGCAAGCGCGGCGTACCCGGCATCGAAGCGATCATCGCCGTCGCTTCCGGCAAGGGCGGCGTCGGCAAGTCGACCACCGCCGTCAATATCGCCCTTGGGCTTGCCGCCAACGGGCTGCGGGTCGGGGTGCTCGATGCCGACATTTATGGCCCTTCCATGCCGCGTCTGCTCAACATTCGTGGCAGGCCGCAGACCGTCGACGGCAAGATCCTGAAGCCGATGCAGAATTATGGCCTCAAGGTCATGTCGATGGGCTTCCTCGTCGATGAGGAGACGCCGATGATCTGGCGCGGGCCGATGGTGATGTCGGCATTGACGCAGATGCTGCGCGAGGTCGAATGGGGACCGCTTGATGTGCTCGTCGTCGACATGCCGCCCGGCACCGGCGACGCCCAGCTGACCATGGCCCAACAGGTGCCGCTGGCCGGCGCCGTCATCGTCTCGACGCCACAGGACCTGGCCCTGATCGATGCGCGCAAAGGCCTAAACATGTTCAGGAAGGTCGACGTGCCGCTATTGGGTATCGTCGAAAACATGAGCTATTTTCTCGCCCCCGATACGGGAAAACGCTACGACATCTTCGGCCATGGCGGCGCCCGCCGCGAGGCCGAGCGTCTCGGCGTCACCTTCCTTGGCGAAGTGCCGCTCGAGATGGGCATCCGCGAAAGCTCCGATGCCGGCACGCCGGTGGTGGTCTCCAAGCCGGATGGCGCTGAGGCGAAAATCTATCGCGACATCGCCGCCAAGGTCTGGGACCGCGTCAATGAAGAGCGCGGCGCGGCCGAGGCTGCAGTGCCGAGCATCGTATTCGAGTGATACGGATGTCCCTCCCCCAAGTGGTACCCTTGAGGGGAGGGTGGCCGGAAGGGCCGGGTGGGTTCGCGGCGACGCGCTCCAACTCTCCGGGATAGCGGGCTGACAAACCACGATCCCGTCTAGCGCGGAGGCAAATGTATGTCTTTCGTACCAAAGAGCGGATTCGGATGGCGCGTGCCCCTTGCCTGCTCCCGCGCGTTGTCATATCGATTTGTCATACAAATACGGAGACCACGATGGCAGGCGCCCCCACCCACAAGAAAAAATTTCGCTCGCAGGAGTGGTTCGACAATCCCGACAATCCGGGCATGACGGCACTCTATCTGGAGCGCTACCTGAATTACGGGCTGACGCGGGCCGAACTGATGTCCGGCAAGCCGCTGATCGGCATCGCCCAGACCGGCTCCGACCTGTCGCCCTGCAACCGCCATCACATCGAACTGGCCAAGCGCGTGCGCGAAGGCATCGTCTCGATGGGTGGCATCCCTTTCGAGTTCCCTTGCCACCCGATCCAGGAGACCGGCAAGCGGCCGACTGCTGCACTTGACCGCAACCTTGCCTATCTCAGCCTGGTAGAGGTGCTTTACGGCTATCCGCTCGACGGCGTGGTGCTCACCATCGGCTGCGACAAGACGACGCCGGCCATGCTGATGGCCGCGGCCACCGTCAACATTCCGGCTATCGCGCTTTCGGTCGGCCCGATGCTCAACGGCTGGCACAAGGGCAAGCGCACCGGCTCCGGCACCATCGTCTGGGAATCGCGCCAGCGCCTGTCGGCCGGCGAGATTGGCTATGACGAGTTCATGGATATCGTTGCCTCCTCGGCGCCGTCGACCGGCTATTGCAACACGATGGGTACCGCCACCACGATGAATTCGCTGGCCGAGGCGCTCGGCATGCAATTGCCGGGCTCGGCCGCTATCCCCGCCCCCTATCGCGAGCGCGGCCAGATCGCCTACGAGACCGGAAAGCGCATCGTCGACATGGTGCATGAGGATCTGAAGCCCTCCGACATCATGACCCGTAAGGCCTTCGAGAACGCCATCGTCGTCAACTCGGCGATCGGCGGCTCGACCAATGCGCCGATCCACCTCAACGCCATCGCCCGCCATCTCGGCGTTTCGCTCGACAATGACGATTGGCAGAAGGTCGGCCTCAACATACCGCTCATCGTCAATCTGCAGCCGACGGGCGAATATCTCGGCGAGGACTATCACCATGCCGGCGGCGTGCCGGCCGTGGTCGCCGAACTGATGAAGGGCGGCCTGCTGCCCTATCCGGAAGCCATGACAGCTAACGGCAAGACCATCGGCGACAATTGCAGCGGCGCCGTCAACGAGAACTTCGACGTCATCCGCACGGTTGCCGAGCCGCTGAAAGCCAATGCCGGCTTCATCAATCTCAAGGGCAATCTGTTCGATTCGGCGATCATGAAGACCAGCGGCATCTCGCCCGAATTCCGCGAGCGCTATCTGTCGAACCCGAAGGACCCCGAAGCCTTCGAGGGCAACGCCATGGTGTTCGACGGGCCCGAGGACTACCACGCCCGCATCGACGATCCGGCACAGGGCATCGACGAGCACACCATCCTGTTCATGCGCGGCGCCGGCCCGATCGGCTATCCCGGCGGCGCCGAAGTCGTCAACATGCAGCCGCCGGCCTATCTGATCAAAAAGGGCATCCACGCGCTGGCCTGTATCGGCGACGGCCGCCAGTCGGGCACGTCGGGTTCGCCCTCGATCCTCAACGCCTCGCCGGAAGCCGCCATCGGCGGCGGGCTGGCGCTGCTGAAGACCGGTGACCGCGTCCGCGTCGATCTGCGCAAGGGCACCGCCGACATCCTCGTCAGCGACGACGAGATCACGCGGCGGCGCGCCGAGCTGCAGAACAATGGCGGCTATCACTATCCCATGCACCAGACGCCGTGGCAGGAGATCCAGCGTGGCATGGTCGACCAGTTTTCCGAAGGCATGGTGCTGAAGCCGGCGGTGAAATACCAGGATGTGGCGCATACAAGCGGCGTACCGAGGGACAATCACTGACACCAGGGTTCCGTCGCACGAGCCAGCCGCCGGTGCAGGCAATTTGCCGAGGTCAGCGCCAGGAGGGGTAGGGGTGGGGGTACATCGTAGAGCGAAAGCCTCGGCTTTCCACCTGCGATAGCCTGCCGTTAATGGGCAGAAATGCCCGGCACAGGGTTGGACGCGGTCATTTGTCAACAGCGATTGCTCCCGCGAGAACGGCAATGCTTGACAAGCGAGCGCGACAAATCCACGATCATCGCAAGGGGTTAATCGCGACGACCCCGTGAGGCGTCAGCCCAATGTTCGCGTCCAAGCTTCTCTTTCAAGGAGGTGGACGCCATGCCGTCGACAACAACCATCACCGTACCGCAACTGTCCCGTCTGATTGGGCTGCCGGGTGCACCCGCGATCATCGACGTCCGCATCGACGATGACTACAACGCCGATCCGCGCCTGCTGCCGGGGTCGGATCGTCGTGATTTCAGGAGTGTCTCGAACTGGGCTGCCGACTTCGTCGGCAGGCAAGTGACAGTCGTCTGCCAACAGGGAAAAAAGCTCTCGCAAGGCGTGGCCGCATGGCTACGGCAGGAGGGCGTTGCCGCCGAATCGCTCGATGGCGGGTTTGAAGCATGGCGCGATGCCAAGGGCCTTCTCGTTCACGCCGATAAGATACCGCCCGCCGATGCCAAGGGCCGCACCGTTTGGGTCACGCGTACGCGCCCGAAGGTCGATCGCATCGCCTGCCCCTGGCTGATCCGGCGCTTCATCGATCCTCACGCGGTCTTTCTCTTCGTCGAGCCGGCCGAAGTGGCGGCCGTCGCCGATCGCTTTCAGGCCATCCCTTTCGACATCGAGAACGTGTTCTGGAGCCACCGCGGCGAACGCTGCACCTTCGACACCATGATCGAGGAGTTCGGGCTCAAATCCGAAGCGCTCGATCGCCTGGCCACGATCATACGCGCTGCCGATACTGCGAGCCTCGATCTTGTTCCACAGGCGGCCGGGTTCCTGGCCGCCTCGCTTGGCCTGTCACGGATGTTTCGCGACGATCTGGAGCAGCTCGAGGCCGGCATGCTGCTTTACGATGCGTTCTTCCGCTGGTGCCGCGATGCCACCGAGGAGACGCATAACTGGCCGGTCGCCGGCGCAGTCAGTCTCGGCGCAGGCAAACCATCGTGAGCGCCGTCTTTTCGAAAAAGCCGGCGGAGATCCAGGAGCCCGCTGTGCCGAGCTTCCGGCAGGCCGTGAAGGTCTGGGCGAAAATCGGCGTGCTCAGCTTTGGCGGCCCGGCCGGGCAGATCGCGCTCATGCACAAGGAACTGGTCGAGGAACGGCGCTGGATCGGGGAACAGCGCTTTCTGCATGCGTTGAACTACTGCATGCTGCTGCCCGGCCCCGAGGCTCAGCAGCTTGCCATCTATATCGGCTGGCTGCTGCACAAAACAGTCGGCGGCCTTGTTGCCGGCATTCTCTTCGTTGTGCCGGGCGCGCTTGTTATGCTCGTCTTGAGCAGCCTCTATGCGCTCTACGGCGACATACCCTTCGTCGAGGCGCTGTTTTTCGGGGTCAAAGCGACGGTGCTCGCCATTGTCATCGAGGCGGTGATCCGGATCGGGCGACGTGCGCTGAAGAACCGGATCATGGTGTCGATCGCACTCGCCGCCTTCATCGCCATCTACGCGCTAAACGTGCCGTTCCCGCTGATCGTCCTGCTTGCCGGCCTGACAGGCTGGATCGGCAACCGCATTGCACCGGCATTTTTTTCCGGCACATCGCAGGGCAAAGGCGATGTTCCCGACATTAAGGGCGCGGTCGATCTGATGTTCGAGCGCGGCGAACTGACCCACGTCAAGCCGACGCGATGGCATGCGCCGCGCATTTTGGCGATCTGGCTGCCGATCTGGCTCGGGCCTGTTCTGCTGATCTGGGCTTTCACCGGCTCGGCCAGCGTGTGGACACAAATCGGTGGGTTCTTCAGTCTCATGGCGGTCGTCACCTTTGGTGGCGCCTATGCCGTGCTTGCCTATGTCGCGCAGGCAGCGGTCGAGTCCTTCGGCTGGCTCGCACCCGGTGAAATGGTCGACGGCCTTGGGCTGGCCGAAACCACGCCGGGCCCGCTGATCCTGGTCTTGCAGTTCGTCGGTTACATTGCCGCCTTCCGCCACTCCGGCGCGCTCGCCCCGCTGCTTGCCGGCGCGCTTGGGGCACTGCTCACACTGTGGGTGACGTTTACGCCGTGCTTCTTGTGGATATTCCTCGGCGCGCCCTACATCGAAGCGCTGCGCGGCAACAGGGCGCTGTCGGCGGCGCTCGGCGCGATCACCGCTGCGGTCGTCGGCGTCATCATGAACCTCGCGCTTTGGTTCGGCTTACACGTCATCTTCGGCGAAGTGCGCAATGTCGGGCTTGGAATGGACGTGCCGGTGCTTTCATCGATAGACTGGCGCGCGGCGCTGCTTTCCTGTGCCGCCATGATCGCCATTCTGAAGCTGAAAATCGGCATGCTGCCGACGCTTGCCGGATCGGCGCTGGCCGGTGTGTTGTTGCTGGCGGTGAGCGGGTAGAGCCTCAACCGCCCATGCCGCTGCGCGGCAGCTTGATCATATCGCCGAAGCGGGCGCGCAATTTGTCGTCGACCGGCTTTGGCACATGGCGCGGGAAGCGTTCGGCAAGCACGCGTTTCTTCTCGATGATCGCCCGCTGCAGGATATCGGGCCTGCCTTTCTCATTCCATTCCTTCGGCGAAAAGCGGTCGCCGACGGCCGGATAGAAATATTCGGTCTGCATCAGCCGCAGCGTCTGCTCGTTGCCGAGATAATGGCCCGGGCCCTTCAGGCAGACATCGGCAATCGTGTCGATCGACAGCGACTCGTCCGTCACTTCGATGCCGCGCACGCAGCGCAGGCAGTGGCCGAGCATGTCGTTGTCGATGATCAGGCTCTCAAGGCAAAAGCCGAGCAGCGAGGCGTGCATGCCGGCCGATTCGTAAACCAGGTTGAGGCCGGCAAGACCGGCCATCACGTCGGTTATGCCCTTTTCGTAGCCGGACTGAATATCAGGCAGTTTCGAATCTGTCATGCCGGCGGCCGAACCGCCCGGCAGGTCGTAAAATTGCGCCATCTGCGCGCAGGCCGCGGTCAGCACCGCCTGCTCGGCCGAACCGCCCGACATGGCGCCGGTCCGGAGATCCGAGACAAACGGCCAGGTACCGAAAATCGCCGGATGGCCTGGCTTGATGGCGTTGACGTAGATGAGGCCGACGAGGACTTCGGCGACCGCCTGCACCACGGCGCCGGCAATCGCCGCCGGTGCCGTCGCACCCGCCTGTCCTGCCGACAGCAGCAGGATCGGAATGCCGCCCTCGACGCAGGCTTCGAGAACGCCACAGGCGTCCTCGGCAAACTTCATCGGCGGCACGACGAAGCAGTTCGAATTGGAGACGAAAGGCCGCGCGCGAAAATTCTCTTCGCCGCCCGCGATCGCATAGAGCATGTCGAGCGCCGGCTTGACGTTCTCACGCACGGTAAACGAGGTGCCGACATGCTTCGACGTGCCCATGACGCAGGCGTAGAGCGTGTTGAAATCCATATCGAGCGGGTCGGGAATGTCGCGCGGCACCATCGGCCGCTGGAAGAAATGGATGTTGTCGAGCCCTTCGACCAGGCGCGCGGCATCGTAAATGTCCTGCAGCAGCGACTCGCGATACTCACGCTTTTCGACATCGACAAGATGCACCGCAGCACCGGCCGTGCCGTAGTGCACACGCTTGCCCTGGATCACCATGTCGTGCTTCGGATCCTGGCCGTGGAGGGTGAAATGCCGCGCCGCGTTCTTGATGGTGTCGAGCACAAGGCCGCGAGGAAAGCGCAGGCGGCCGTCCTCACTGAAGGTCGCGCCGGCTTTGGTCAGCGCCTCGATGCAGGAGGGGATGGCGTTGGCGAAGCCGACCGTCTCCAGAAGGGTAAGCACGGCCTCGTGGATACGTTCGCAATCGCTGCCGCTGAGCGGGCTGTAGCTTCCGCCTTCGAGGCCGGCACGCACCGGCTTGACGTCGTCGGCAAGCGGTGCCGCCCGCATGGCGCGGCGCGCCTCGCGCCCGCCGGACCGCCGCGAACGCTGGTCTGCGGACACGTCCTGCTTCTCATGGGCCATTGGCATGAAGGCACTCCAACTTTAGCTGCGGAGCGGGCGCGGCGGTTGGTCCACCATCGGCCTGCTTCGTCCCCTCTATGCAGCGACTATGCCGCCGGCATTGGCACAGCCTATGTGCCAGCCGGTCCCGTCGCATATGCCAAGGAGCTAAAGAACCGGAGCCGCACTACATGCGCCAGGCTCCGGTCGGGGAAGGGAGATCAGGCCGCTGCCGGCCTGCGTCCAGCTGCCGTCGCCAGTTCGCGGATGCCGGGTTCGATGTGCTGCAACGCGATCGAGGAAATGCCCAAGCGCATGAAACGCGATGGCTTTTCGGTACGGTCGAAGAAGCGGTCGCCAGGCTCGATGATGACGCTGCGCGAGGCCGCGGCCTCCGCCAGCCCGCGCGAATCGGTGCCGCGCGGCCCCTCGAGCCAGAGCGACGTGCCGCCGGCCGAATCGGTCGAGCGCCACTCCGGCAGGAAGGCGGAAATCGCATGGACCAGACGCTTGCGCCTCTCGTCGAAGGCGCTCGACAGCCGCCGCACCAGCGCCTCGTGATGGCCGAGCGACAGGAACAATGCGACGGCGCGCTGGTTGTTCGCCGGCGGATGGCGCAGCATGAAGCGGCGTAGCGCCCGAAGCTCGGAGATCAGCCCGGCCGAGGCGACGATGTAGCCGAGCCTGAGGCCGGGAGCCAGCGTCTTCGACATCGAGCCGACATAGACGACCCGGCCGGAGCGATCGAGGCTCTTCAGCGCCTGCTGCGGCGCCTCGTCCAGGAGCTGGCTGTCATATCCGTCCTCGATGATGATCTGGTTGTGCCGGTTGGCGCGCGCCAAAAGCTCCTGCCGCCGCTCTGCCGACAGCGGCACCATGGTCGGGCAATGGTGGCTGGGCGTGACGAAGACGAAGCCGGAATCATTGGGAATGGCCGAGGTTACGATGCCGGAGTGGTCGACCGGAACCGGCTGGATCTCGGCGCCGGCCAGCCGGAAGATCGAACGTGCATCGGGATAGCCCGGGTCCTCCATCGCCACCTTGGAGCCCTTGGTCATCAACAGCGTCGCCAGCATGTAAAGCGCGTTCTGCGCGCCCAACGTCACGATGATCTCGTCCGGATTGGCGAAGATGCCGCGTCGCGGCAGCAGCCGTGCCTGGATCTGCTCGATCAGGAGCGGATCGTCGCGATCGACCATGTCGGATGCCCAGTTGCGGATTTCGAGCACCGCCAACGCCATGCGGTTGCACTCGCGCCATTCGGCGGTCGGGAACAGCGCCGGGTCGAATTGGCCATAGACGAAGGGGTATGACGACTTGATCCAGTTGTCGTGCTTGGCCGGCGGCGGCATGTCGCTCGCCGCGATCTGCCGACGCGCCTTCCAGTCGATCTCGTTGGCCTGGTCGGGCGCCTTCTGATGCGGCTTGGCCGGCGTCGCCAGCACTTCGGGATTGACGAAATGGCCGCGGCGCTCGCGCGCCACCAGGAAGCCCTGATCGACCAACTGCTGGAAGGCCAGCACCACGGTGCCGCGCGCCACGCCGAGTTTTTCGGCAAGAATCCGGCAGGACGGAAGCGGCATGGAAGCCGCGATCTGCCGGTCGAGGATGGCGGCGACGATCGCCTGGCGGATCTGCGCCTGCAGGGTCTGACCGGATTCCGCCGAAATCCGGAACAGGCCGGACCATATGGCCGTGTCGTTTCGCTGTGGCATGGGAGATGTTCCTCGATGGCCAGCTTTTTCACTTGGCTGGACCAGTCGAATGTACCGGTGGCACAAGGTGTTGCGCCAATCAATTTTTCTGATCGCTGGGATTTATGCCAGTGATCCTTTGAGCCGGCCCACGCTGCGCTGCGGCATCGCTGCGCATTGAAACAGATGGAATTCGACCCGATAGTTTGCCGCGACGACACGCGCCGGAAACATCCGGCCTGATAAGATGCATCTCAAGAGACCGGAGCGAAGCAGTGGATCAATCGTCCTTTCAAAAGCAGCTCGACGCATTGCGCGATCACCGTGCGGCCAAATCGGGCTCGATGCGCGAGGCTTTCGCTGCCGATCCGCAGCGCTTCGAGAAATTCTCCGCCAGTGACGGCGACCTGCTGCTCGACTGGTCGAAATGCGCGGTCGATGCGCGGACTATGGAGTTGCTGGAGAAACTGGCTGAGGCCGCTGACCTCGAAGGCCGGCGCGACGCGATGTTTGCCGGCAAGAAGATCAACGTCACTGAAGGCCGTGCCGTGCTGCACACGGCGCTGCGCAACCTGACCGGCAAGGGCATCGTGCTCGACGGCCAGGACGTGAAGGCGGACGTCCTTGCCGTACTCGACGCGATGGGTGCCTTCGCCGACGCGGTGCGTTCCGGCAAGGCGGCCGGCGCGACCGGCAAGAAAATCACCGACATCGTCAACATCGGCATCGGCGGCTCCGATCTCGGCCCGGCCATGGCGACGCTGGCGCTGGCGCCCTATCATGACGGGCCGCGCGCGCATTACGTATCCAATATCGACGGTGCCCATATCCACGACACGCTGAAGGGTCTTTCCGCCGAAACCACCCTGTTCATCATCGCCTCCAAGACCTTCACCACGGTCGAGACGATGACCAATGCCGAAACCGCGCGCAGATGGGTCGAGAAGGCGCTCGGCAAGGAAGCGGTCGGCAAGCATTTCGCCGCCGTCTCGACGGCGCTCGACCTGGTCGCCAAATTCGGCATCGCGCCCGATCGCGTCTTCGGCTTCTGGGACTGGGTCGGCGGCCGCTATTCCGTCTGGGGTGCGATCGGTCTGCCAGTGATGATCGCCATCGGCCCGAAGGATTTTCGCGCCTTTCTCGACGGCGCCCATGAGATGGACGAGCATTTCCGCACCGCGCCGCTGGCGAAGAACCTGCCGGCGCTGATGGGGCTGATTGGCTGGTGGCACCGCGTGATCTGCAAATACCCCGCTCGCGCCGTCATCCCCTACGATCAGCGTCTGTCCAGGCTGCCGGCCTATCTGCAGCAGCTCGACATGGAATCGAACGGCAAGAGCGTCACCCTGGAAGGCGGCGCTGTAACGACGCCGACCGGCCCGCTGGTCTGGGGCGAGCCCGGCACCAATGGCCAGCATGCCTTCTTCCAACTTCTGCATCAGGGCACCGATTTCATTCCGGTCGAATTCCTTGCCGCTGCCGTCGGCCACGAGCCGGAACTGAAGCATCACCACGACCTTCTGCTTGCCAATTGCCTGGCGCAGTCGGAAGCCTTCATGAAGGGCCGCACGCTTGAGGAAGCCCGAGCGCAGATGCTGGCGAAAGGCATGAAGCCCGCCGATGTCGACAGGATTGCTCCGCACCGCGTCTTCTCCGGCGACCGCCCCTCGGTGACGATTCTCTACAGAAAGCTCGACCCGCATACATTCGGACGGCTGATTGCGCTTTACGAACACCGCGTCTTTGTCGAAGGCACGCTGTTCAACATCAACTCCTTCGACCAATGGGGCGTCGAACTCGGCAAGGAACTGGCGACCGGGCTGCTGCCCGTCGTTGAAGGCAAGGAGAACGCCGCAAAGCGGGATGCCTCGACTGCCGGACTGGTGGAATACATCCACCGCTTGCGCGGCCCGGAGTGAAAAGCTTGGCGGACATTAAGGGAATATTGTTCGACAAGGACGGCACGCTCGTGGATTTCAACGCGACATGGCTGGGCATCGCCGACTTCATGGCGATGGATGCGGCCGAAGGCGATCGGTGGAAAGCAGACAGGCTGCTTGCGGCGGCGGGCTTCGACTTCGCCACCAAGCGCTTCAAGCCGGATTCGATTTTTGCCTCCGGTACCAACATGGACGTCGTCGAGCTGTGGTTTCCACGGCTGTCCGACGAGGACCAGATGCTTGCCGTCGCCCGCTTCAACGCCATCACTTCGGCGCAAGGATCGGCAATGGCGGTGGCGCTGCCGGGTGTGGTCGAGACGCTTGGGCTGCTTCACAGAAAATCCTACCGGCTTGGCGTCGCCACCAACGACTCGACCAGCGGCGCGGAAAAAACCTTGGTCACGCTGGGCGTCGCGCAGCTTTTCGACGCCGCCTATGGTTACGATGCGGTGGCCAATCCAAAACCGGCGCCGGATACGATCCTTGCCTTCTCGGACCTGACAGGGCTCAGGCCGGCGGCGATCGCAATGGTCGGCGACAATCGCCACGATCTGGAAATGGCGCGCGCCGGCGGCTGTGGCCTGGCGATTGGCGTGCTGTCCGGCACCGGCACACGTGAATCGCTGTCGCAGATAGCCGACGTCATTCTGGATTCGGTGGCCGACCTGCCTGATTTTCTTTCGGCGCGAGTGACGGAGACAGCCTGACGGCCGAGGCCATCTCTTCCTTGCATAGGACTTCTTCCGGAGCCTAATCGACCATCAGATGGGTACAGTTGATGGTCGTATTCTCGATGGCCGTCAGTTTGGCCAGCAGGTCCAAGCGGATCATCTCGACAGTCCGGCTCGGTAGAACCCCTTCCACTGTCAGCTGAATATCATACCAGTCCTCGACATAGCGCACGGTGACGCCTTCGACGCAGAGGCGATAGACACGATGCTCGTCCGTGATTTCAGGCATCTTCGAGTGAGGCACGTCGGGCGTGTACAATGTTTCGAGCAAGTCTATTCGAGGATTGGGGCCGAGATGGCGAAGATGTTTGGCTCGAAAGCCGTCGCTGTCCTCTGGTCTGCCGCTGGCGCGATCTGAAAGGCGGCGGCGAAGCCAAAAGATATGATTTTGACAGCCATCATCTCGAACGAATGCAAATCGCGGCCAGAGCCGCCTGGTAAGGCGCTCCCAGCGGCCTGTATGGAGGTCCAGGCGCCAATCGTCGATGTTCTCGACCACTCCAGGCCATCGCGGCCCGATCAGGCGCCCGCCGCGAACCAGGAGTGCGCCACCATCTTCCACGAGTTCCGAAGAGTGCTTGTATATCCATGGCGGCGTTTCTCCGGTCGTATCGAAGCGGCCAACACCAAAGTTTGTTATGTCTAAAACGAGCACCTGGGCCTTGTGACCGCGAACATTCGGATAAGATAGGTTGCCTACTATAAATATTCGGTCGTCGACAAGATTTGCCGTATGAAAGTCGGTCGGTGGAAAAACCTCATCCGAGTAGCCCAAAATCTCGGTGCCGCTCCCAGGATGACTCACGATCACATCGTTGTAGATATAGAAATCTGCATCATAGTGATCTTCATACTCGCCGCCGATCCTGACAAGGCGGCCGTCTGGCAGCACCGTTTCAGTGCGCCCGTACCGGCTGAAGCTCCAGCACGGCCCGACATCCTTTGAAGGCGGGCCGTGGAACGCTTTGTTCAGGGAGTAACCGGTGAGACGGTGCTCAATTGCCCATACCCAGACAGGGTTGGTCATAGGTTCCGGATTGCCAGAACCTCGACTGGGCGAACGAAACTGTAAAAACAGGTCTTGGTCTATGTTCGCGGGCGGTATGATCAAGTTCAAGCGGGGCTAGCAAGGCTGCTACATCGAAGGACGAGCCGATACCCCATCGCTGGATTATAGCCTCCATAGAATCGTCTGCAAGGGGTCGAACTCAGTCATTCGAATGATTTGGTTTTGAGCCGATGTCAGCAATCTTTCGGTTCAAAGAAAACACGCCGCTCGGGATCTGGCGGGGCTCAGGCCCGCGGCAATCGCCATGGTCGGCGACAACCGTCACGATCTTGAAATGGCGCGGGCCGGCGGCTGCGGTCTGGCGGTCGGCGTGCTGTCCGGCACCGGCACACGTGAATCGCTGTCCCAGATAGCCGACGTCATTCTGGATTCGGTGGCCGACCTGCCTGATTTTCTTTCGGCACGAGTGACAGAGACGGCCTGACGGCCGAGGCCCGGGGGCAAAACGCAAATCACTTGGGCTTTTCCACAATGGCCGAGATGGGTGGAAGCGGACATTGCCGTTGGTATCGCGGATGGTCGGATAGCACTAGCCGTGGTAGAAGCGAGTGCACACGGATCAATGTTGTCTGCCTGATATGCTCCCCAACCTGTCGCGCTTTGTCGATATTGAAATGCTTAGGGATGGCGGCTCGCTCACAGCTACTTTTAATGACGATGACCATAACCACATACTTCTTTTGCAGATTGTCCACGAGGCGGATCAAAATAGCCAAGCATCCTATGCTCGCTACCATGATCCAGTATTGATCAACTGCAACATCAAACTGCGACCGCGCGCTTCTGCGGGGATGATCTACAGCGAACTGAGTGGCCCTCAAACTCCAATCACATGGGAGGAAGCGGGCGTACTGATTGGTATGGCGAGCCTGCCGGGCAATTCTCCGTCTTGGCGGTTGCAATGGCTTGCAATGATGAAGGAAGCGGTTGCCAATAAAGGTTCGGCTAAGCGCACTTCAGGTGAGCAACGCTAGCTACTGCTTGGTACGCAACGGGTCGAAGTCGGCCGTTCATAGCGATTTGATTTTGATCCTGGCGCTAGCGATCGTCCTGCTCGAAGGAAAAGACGCCGCTCGGCCTGGTCACACCCTTCGCGTCGCCGAAATCCGGCACTTGGTATTCGGCGAGCAGCCGAAGCCGGGACAGCGGCAGGTCCGTGCGGCGGGGGTCGCCGACCAGCACCTTGATGCCGGCTGCTAGGCAGCGGTCGAGGAATGGGATAACCCGTAGAGCAACCTCGCGACCGTAGAACACGTCGCCGGCAACCACGACGTCGACCCGTGGTGGCGGACCGGTGGTGATATCCTTGTCGACGATATTGATCGTGACACTATTGGCCGCGGCGTTGAGGCCGATCGCGGCAACGGCGTTGTGATCGATCTCGGCCGCGATCACCGCGCTTGCGCCGGCCTTCTCGGCGGCGATACCTACAAGGCCGGAGCCGGCGCCGAGGTCGAGTACGCGACGGCCGGCCACGGTCTCCGGCCGGTCGAATATGTAGCGGGCGAGCACCGCGCCGCCGGCCCAGACATAGGCCCAGTACGGTGGCTCCGGTTCAGGTCCGTCTTCTTCGGTCGCATGTTGGTTCCATTCGAGAAGCCGCCTGAGCCCGCTTCCCGGATGGGCGGTGTAAAGCCGAATTTCGGGAAGCGCGGGCACGGGGGCGATCCGCATGTTCGCCCGGATGAACTCTGCCGGGTCCGGGCGCGAACCTATACTCACGGCGTTGGCGCCGGCGATGCAATCGCTCAAGCTGCGCCTAGCCCCGCAACGCCCGTCGCAGGATCTTGCCGACCGGTGTCTTCGGCAGCTCGGTGCGGAACTCAATATACCTGGGACGCTTGTAGCCGGTCAGGTTCTCGCGGCAATAAGCCGTCAGCATGTCGGCGGTCAGTGCCGGGTCCTTCTTGACGACGAACAGCTTCGGCACTTCACCCGAATGCTCGTCCGGCACGCCGATCGCCGCCACTTCGAGTACGCCTGGATGCTGCGCCACCACTTCCTCGAGTTCGTTCGGATAGACGTTGAAGCCGGAAACCAGGATCATGTCCTTCTTGCGGTCGACGATCTTGGTGTAGCCAAGCTCGTCCATGAAGCCCATGTCGCCCGATTTGAAGAAGCCGTCCTCGGTCATCACCTTGGCGGTCTCGTCCGGCCGGTTCCAGTAGCCGGCCATCACCTGCGGTCCGCGGATGCAGATTTCGCCGACTTCGCCGAGCGGCAAATTGTTGCCGTCGTCGTCGCGGATGGCGATCTCGGTCGAGGGCAGCGGCAGGCCGATCGTGCCGGTGTAAACGCCGTCGCTGAATTTGTTGATGGTTGTCCCCGGCGAGGTCTCGGTGAGCCCGTAGGCCTCGCTGATCGGGCAGCCGGTCAGCGCCTTCCATCGTTCGGCGATGGCCCTCTGCACCGGCATGCCGCCACCCAGCGTCAGGATCAGCGGCTTGAAATCGAGCTTGCGAAAATCCTCATTATTGAGCAGCGCATTGAACAGCGTGTTGAGGCCCGGAAAGATGTGGATCGGGTATTTCTGCAGCTCCTTGACGAAGCCGGGAATGTCGCGCGGATTGGGGATGAGGACATTCTGCGCGCCTTGCTGCATGCCTACCAGCACGTTCGCCGTCAGCGCAAAAATGTGATAGAGCGGCAGCGCGCAGAGGAAGTTCAGATGCGCCGGCTTCGGCTTGACGGTAAAAGCGTCTTCGGCCCACAGCGCGTTCTGCGCGACGTTCGCCAAAATGTTGCTGTGCAAAAGCATCGCGCCCTTGGAGATGCCGGTCGTGCCGCCCGTGTATTGCAGGAAGGCGATGTCGTCGGCCGCGACCTTTGCGGGCCTGAAGGCCATGCCGGTGCCGGCCTTCAGCGCGGCGTTGAACTTGACATGGCCGGGCAGCGACCATGCCGGCACCATCTTCTTGATGCGGCGTACAACGAAGTTGACGATCGTTCCCTTGAGCCCGCCGAGCATGTCGCCCATCGAGGCGACCACTACATGCTTGACCGCGGTCCTGGCGATCACCGCCTGCAAGGTGCAGGCAAAATTTTCGAGGATGACAATGGCTTGAGCGCCGGAATCCTTGAGCTGGTGCTCCAGCTCGCGCGGCGTGTAGAGCGGATTGATGTTGACCACGACATAGCCGGCGCGAAGCACTGCCATAATCGCCACCGGATATTGCAGCACATTCGGCATCATCAGCGCGACGCGCGCGCCCTTCTGCAGCCCCGTTGATTGCAGATAGGCGCCGAAGGCGGCCGACTGTCGCTCGAGGTCGGCATAGGTGATCGATTTGCCCATGCAGACGAAGGCCGGCCGATTCGCAAACTGCTTGCACACGGCAACGAGAAAGTCGCCGATCGAGCTGGAGGGCAGGTCGCCAATCTCGGCCGGCACGATTTTTGGGTAACTCTGGAGCCACGGTTTTTCAGGCAGGCCAGCGGCCAGTGCGGTGATCGCCTTCGGTAATCTATTGGCCGGACCTGCCGGCGGTCGTGGCGCTGTCGGCACTGCCTTCGCCGCCGGCTTGGCGGCAGATTTTGCAGCAGGCGCAGTCTTGCCGGTTGCCGGTTTAGCAGCCGTTCCAGCCGTGGTCTTCGCCGCCGGCTTCGCGCTTGCCTTCGCGGTAGCCGTCGGCTTGGCGGCGGCCGCTTTTGACTTGACCGCTTTCGATGTTGCCTCGGCCTTTGCTTTCGCCGCGTTGGTTGTCTTTGCCGGTTTTGCCACCTGTCGCTCCCTCAATCGTTCTTATTGTTTCGGCATGCTTGCGCGCCACCACCGCCCTGATCAACAAAGATATCCCACGCTTGCCGCAATGTCCGGAACCTGGGAAAATCCGGCACGCTGCCCATCTATCTATGTATTGCCACAAGCGGCCGTGCAAGCCTCGCTACCTGGAGTGCGGTAAGACTTGCCGTCAAACCTCTTGGCCGGGACCGGTTTTCGGACGCGCATCGCTTGAACCGGACGGCTCGATTCCCCGATTGGCGGCATTACCGATCAACAAAAAATTGAAGTCGCTAATAATGTCGTGATCTGCGGATTCGGCTGGTTTTTTCCACAATTCGCCGCATGCCGGAATTTTTTTCTGCTTCCCGTGGGTTAGGCAAACAAGCAGTTCCAAAGCTAGAAAAACGGTGCTTATATGCGGCCTTCGCGAGCCTGACAGAGGGGCTTGGAAGAACATCAGGGAGTGCTCAATGAAAAAGAAACTGACTTTTGCAGCCGCGTTGCTGGCTGCAAGCGTCCTCGGCGGCGTGGCCAATGCAAAACAACTGGTCTATTGCTCGGAGGCATCGCCGGCCGGCTTCGACCCGTCGCCATGGAGCGGCGGCAACGACTTCGATGCCTCGTCGCGCACCATCTATTCGCGCCTGGTCGAGTTCGAGCATGGCAAGACCACCATCTCGCCCGGCCTGGCCGAGAGCTGGACGGTTTCCGATGACGGTCTCGAATACACCTTCAAGCTTCGCCCGGGTGTGAAATTCCAGACGACCGATTATTTCACGCCGACGCGCGACCTCAACGCCGACGACGTGATCTTTTCCTTCGAACGCCAGTGGAAGAAAGAAAGCCCGTGGTACAGCTATCTGGAAGGCACCGGCTGGGAATATTTCACCGGCATGGGCTTCCCCGATCTCCTGAAGGAAATCGTCAAGGTCGACGACCTGACGGTGAAATTCGTGCTGAACAAGCCTGAAGTCGCCTTCCTGCCGGACCTCGGCATGGATTTCGCCTCGATCGTTTCCAAGGAATATGCCGACCAGCTCGACAAGGCCGGCACCAGGCAGCAGTTCACCCAGAAGCCGGTCGGCACTGGTCCGTTCCAGTTCGTCGACTATCAGGTCGATGCGGTCGTGCGCTATGCAGCATGGGACGGCTACTATGGCGGCCGCCAGAAGATCGATGATCTGATCTTCGCCATCACGCCCGACCCCGCCGTGCGCGCGCAGAAGCTGAAGGCGGGCGAATGCGATATCATGTCATACCCGGCGCCGGCCGACATTGCCGGACTGCAGGCCGACGCGAACCTCAAGGTCGACGAGCAGGAAGGCCTGAACATCGGCTACATGGCTTACAACACGACGCAGCCGCCCTTCGACAAGGTCGAGGTCCGCAAGGCCCTCAACATGGCGGTAAACAAGAAGGCGATCATCGACGCGGTCTATCAGGGCGCCGGTGCGCCGGCCATCAACCCGATCCCGCCGACCATGTGGTCCTATAACAAGGACATCAAGGACGATCCCTATGATCCGGAGGCGGCCAAGAAGATGCTGGCCGATGCAGGCGTCAAGGATCTGTCGATGAAGATCTGGGCTATGCCGGTCAGCCGCCCCTACAACCCGAACGCCCAGCGCGTCGCCGAGTTGATCCAGGCCGATTATGCCGCCGTCGGGGTCAAGGCGGAGATCGTCAGTTACGAATGGACCGAGTATCGCCAGCGCGGCAAGGCTAAGGATCGCGACGGCGCCTTCCAACTGGGCTGGACCGGTGACAATGGCGATCCGGACAACTTCTTTTTCCTGCTCGGTTGCGATGCCATCGGCCAGTCCAATTATGCGATCTGGTGCAACCAGGAATTCGAAGCCCTGCTGAAAAAAGGCAAGGCAACGACGGACGTCGCCGAGCGCACCAAGATCTACGAGGAAGCTCAGGTGGTGTTCAAGCGTGAGGCTCCGTGGCTGACCATCGCCCACTCCAAGGTCTTCATGCCGATGAACAAGAAGGTGTCGGGCTTCGTTATGGACCCGCTCGGCATTCATCGGTTTGACGGCGTCGACGTCACCGAATAAGTCCTGAGAAATTGAACGGCGGCGCTGGACTTCCCGCGCCGCCGTTCTATGAAGCAAGATGCTCCGTTATCTCCTCCACAAGCTCGCTTTGATCATCCCGACCGTGTTCGGCATATCGCTGGCGGCGTTTGCTTTCGTCCGGCTTCTGCCCGGCGATCCTATCCTGGCCCTGGCGGGCGAGCGCGGCGTCAGCCCCGAGCGCTACGCCCAGCTCATCGAGCAGTTTGGCTACAACCGGCCCTATGTCATCCAATACCTGGAATATATCGGCAGGGTCCTGACCGGCGATTTCGGCATATCTATTGCCACCAAGCGGCCAGTGCTCGGCGAATTCCAGGCGCTGTTTCCAGCCACGCTGGAACTGGCGACAGTGGCGTTGATCATCGCCGTCCTGCTCGGCATTCCTGCCGGTATCTTCGCCGCGGTCAAGCGCGGCTCGTGGTTCGACCAGGCGACGATGGGTGTCGCGCTGACCGGCTATTCGATGCCGATCTTCTGGTGGGGGTTGCTGCTCATTATCTTCTTCTCCGGCTATCTCGGCTGGACGCCGGTTTCCGGCCGCATCGGCCTGCAGTATTTCTTCAGGCCGACGACCGGGTTCATGCTCATCGACAGTCTGATCTCCGGCAGGAGCGGCGCTTTCAAATCTGCCGTCAGCCATTTGATCCTGCCGTCGATCGTGCTGGCGACGATCCCGCTTGCCGTCATAGCGCGCCAGACGCGCTCGGCGATGCTCGAGGTGCTGGGCGAGGACTATGTCCGCACCGCGCGCGCCAAGGGCCTGGCGCCGCGCCGCGTCATTGGTCTGCACGCTTTTCGCAACGCGCTGATCCCGGTGGTCACCACCATTGGACTGCAGGTCGGCACCTTGATGGCGGGCGCCATTCTGACCGAGACCATTTTTTCCTGGCCGGGCATCGGCAAATGGATGATCGATGCCATCGGCAAGCGCGACTATGTCGTCGTCCAGAGCGGATTGCTGATCATCGCGCTGATCGTCATGGCGGTGAACCTGATCGTCGACGTGCTCTACGCCGTCATCAATCCGCGCATCCGGGTGCAGTGAGATGACCGACGAATCCGCCGCCGAAGCTACCGCCGCCTCCATCCCGACAGGCGGCAGGCAACGGGCTTTCGCCGAGTTCTGGCACTACTTCTCGATGAACACCGGCGCGGTCATCGGCCTTGTCGTGTTTTCGGCGCTGGTGCTGGTGGCGATCTTTGCGCCGTTCGTCGCCCCACATTCGCCCGACGAGCAGTTTCGCGATGCGCTGCTGGCACCCCCTGCCTGGCAGGAAGGCGGCAAATCGATGTTCCTGCTCGGCACCGACGCGGTCGGCCGCGACATGCTTTCACGGTTGATCTTCGGGGCGCGTTTCTCGCTGTTCATCGGCCTGGTGGTCGTTGTCTTCTCGCTCACCAGCGGCATCGTGCTTGGCGTGCTCGCCGGCTATTTCCGCGGCTGGGTCGACACGCTGATCATGCGCATCATGGATATCATCCTGGCCTTCCCGTCGCTGCTTCTGGCGCTGGTGCTGGTGGCGATCCTTGGCCCCGGCCTTTTCAATGCCATGCTGGCGATCGCGCTGGTGCTGCAGCCGCATTTTGCGCGCCTCACCCGCGCCGCCGTGATGGCCGAAAAGAACCGCGAATATGTCATCTCCGCCAAGGTGGCTGGTGCCGGTCATCTTCGCTTGATGGTGAGGACGATCCTGCCGAACTGCCTGGCACCGCTGATCGTGCAGGCGACGTTGTCCTTCTCCAACGCTATTCTCGAGGCTGCGGCGCTCGGCTTCCTCGGTGTCGGTGCGCAGCCGCCGACGCCGGAATGGGGCACGATGCTCGCCTCGGCGCGCGAGTTCATCCTGCGCGCGCCTTGGGTGGTGACCTTCCCCGGACTTGCCATCCTGATTACTGTGCTTGCAATCAATCTGATCGGCGACGGCCTGCGCGATGCCTTCGACCCCAAGCTGAAGAGGTCATAATTCAATGCCTCTTCTCGAGATCAAGAACCTGACCGTTTCCTTCGACACCGCCGCTGGACCATTCATGGCGGTACAAGGCATCGACCTGTCGGTCGAACCGCGCGAGGTGCTGGCGATCGTCGGCGAATCCGGTTCGGGCAAGTCGGTGGCTATGCTGGCGGTGATGGGGCTTTTGCCCAACACCGCGACGGTGAGGGCCGACCGCATGGCCTTCGACGGCATCGACCTGCTCAAGCTCGGCCCATCCGAGCGGCGCAAGATCGTCGGCAAGGATATTTCGATGATCTTCCAGGAGCCGGTCGCCAGCCTCAACCCGTGCTTCACCGTCGGCTTCCAGATCGAGGAGGTGCTGCGCTTCCATATGGGCATGGACCGCGCCCAGCGCCGGGCGCGTGCCATCGAATTGATGAAGTTGGTCGGCATCGCCGACCCCGAGGAACGGCTGGGCTCCTTCCCGCACCAGATGTCGGGTGGTCAGTGTCAGCGCGTCATGATCGCCATCGCCATCGCCTGCAATCCCAAGCTTTTGATCGCCGACGAGCCAACCACGGCGCTCGACGTCACCATCCAGAAGCAGATCCTCGATCTGCTGGTCGGCCTGCAGGCCAAATATGGCATGGGCCTGATCATGATCACCCACAATATGGGGGTGGTTGCCGAGACCGCCGACCGTGTCATCGTCCAGTACAAGGGCCGCAAGATGGAAGAGGCCGACGTGCTGTCGCTGTTCGAGTCCCCCAAGAGCAACTACACGCGCGCGCTCCTGTCGGCGCTGCCCGAAAACGCCGTCGGCGACCGGTTGCCTACTGTTTCCGACATGCTGTTTGAGCCGGCCCCATCTGTAGTCGCAGCCCGGTCCGCAGGAGGAACCGCCTCATGAGCGTGACGGTAGTCGAAGGCAAGAACATCGTGCGCGACTATCATGTCGGTGGCGGGCTTTTCCGCCCCTCCCGTACGGTTCATGCGGTCAAGGGTGTTTCGTTCAGCGTCGACAAGGGCAAGACGCTGGCCATCGTCGGCGAGAGCGGCTGCGGCAAGTCAACACTCGCCCGCATCATCACCCTGATCGACCCGGCGACCTCCGGCGAGCTTTTCATCGACGGCAAGAAGGTAGACATCGGCAGGAACGGCCTGTCGAAGGAAATGCGCCGCAAGGTCCAGATCGTCTTCCAGAACCCTTATGGTTCGCTCAATCCACGCCAGAAGATCGGCGACGTGCTTGGCGAGCCGCTGCTCATCAACACCGACAGCACGACCGATGAGCGGCGCGATCTTGCCATGAAGATGCTAAAGAAGGTCGGTCTCGGCCCCGAGCACTTTAATCGCTACCCGCATATGTTTTCGGGCGGCCAGCGCCAGCGGATCGCCATCGCCCGCGCGCTGATGCTCAACCCCAGCCTTCTGGTGCTGGACGAGCCGGTCTCGGCACTTGATCTTTCGGTGCAGGCGCAGGTGCTGAACCTGCTCGCCGACCTGCAGGACGAGTTTCAGCTAACCTATGTTTTCATCAGCCACGACCTGTCGGTGGTGCGCTACATCGCCGACGACGTGATGGTAATGTACTTCGGCGAAGCGGTCGAATACGGCTCGCGCGACGAGGTCTTCGCCGACCCCAAGCACAGCTACACCAGGACGCTGTTCGCGGCGACGCCGCGTGCCGACGTTGCCAGCATCAAGGCACGGTTGGCCAAGAAGAAGGCCGCCTGATCCGGCGAGGTTTGCCGGCCGGTTACCGCTTCTCGATCCCCGGAATGCCGGAGATCTGCTCGGCGAGAAAGTCGACCAGCAGCCGCACCCGGGCAATGCCCGCACGCTCCGGAACGATCAGCATGCTCAGCGGGACGGGAGGCGGAAAATAGCCCGGCAGGACCACTTCCAGCCGGTCGGCCGCCAGAAGATCGTCGACAAGCCAGTGGTGGGCGGGTGCGATGCCGCGTCCGGCGACAAGGGCTTCGCGCGCAGCAAGCCCATGGTCGACCAGAAATCTGCCGCCAAAGGGCACCGCAAAGGTCTCGCCGCCCGGCCCCTGCAAGGTGAGCGTGTCGCTTCCCGCGATGTTCGACATCCGGATGCCTTCATGGCCAGGCAGATCCTGCGGGACAGCCGGTCTGCCCCGCGCCGCCAGATAGGCCGGCGCCGCCACCAGCAGACGCCGGGATTGCCCGAGCGCCCGCAGTTTCATTGAGCTGTCGGTGAGCGGGCCGAGGCGAAGCGCGATGTCGACGCCCTCCCGCACAAGGTTGATGCGCTCGTCGGTAAGGCTGAGATCGATGCCGATGTAGGGATAGCGGTCCTGAAAGGCGAAGATCAGCCGGCTGACATGTAAGACCCCGAGCGCCGCCGTGCAGGATATCCGGATCGTGCCGGCCGACGCGCCGCGCGTGCCCCGCGCCTCATCGCCGGCCTGCTCGACGAGGCGCAGGATCTGGACGCTGTCGGCATAGTAACGGCTGCCTTCATCGGTCATCGTGACGCGCCGGGTGGTCCTGCTGAGCAAGGGCACTCCGACGGCCTCCTCGAGTTCTCGCAAATGCCGTGTGACCGTCGACTGCCCAACTCCGAGCTCGCGCGCCACCGCCGAGAGGCTGCCGCGCTCGGCGACGCGAACGAAGGTGCGCATGCGCTCAAGGGTGACGTTCGATCTATCCATTATTCGGCATTATCTTATACATTTCCTACATATAGTGGATCAGCCCACAGCTGGCTACCTTTGGTGTCTATCGTCCTTCTTCGGAGTAGACCCATGAAAGTCCTGCTTGTTTTTGCTCATCCTGAACCGCGTTCGCTCAACGGCGCACTGCGTGACGTCGCCATCGGGGAACTTGAGGCCCAAGGCCATGAGGTGCGGGTGTCTGACCTCTACGCCGATGGCTGGAAAGCCGAGGTAGACCGTGCCGACTTTCCGTCGTGGCCGCCTGAAGCACGCTTCCTGCCGGCCGGCGCCTCCAAAAAAGCTTTTGCGAGCGGCACTCTGACCGAAGACGTCAAAGTGGAGATCGACAAGCTGCTATGGGCCGATACCCTGATCCTCCAGTTCCCGCTGTGGTGGTACGCCATGCCGGCGATCCTCAAGGGCTGGGTCGATCGCGTGTACGCCTACGGCTTCGCCTATGGCGTTGGCGAGCACAGCGACAAGCGGTGGGGTGACCGCTTTGGTGAGGGAACGCTCGCCGGCAAGCGCGCAATGCTGATCGTGACCACCGGCGGCTGGGAGGAGCATTATTCCGCCCGCGGCGTCAACGGCCCGATCGACGACCTGCTGTTCCCGATCAATCACGGGATTCTATACTATCCGGGCTACGACGTGCTTCCGCCGTTCGTGGTTTACAGGGTGGACCGTTTCGGGGAGGCGGATTTCGAGCCTGTCGCGGAGCGACTGCGCGAAAGGATGCGAACGCTCGAGACAATCCGGCCCATTCGTTATCGGCAGCAGAATGGCGGCGATTACTTGATCCCAAGCATGCAATTGCGCCCCGGCTTGGAGAACCCGGGTGCGACCGCCTTTGCGCTTCACGAGGATCGCGCCGGCGCCGCCGCCCAGTCCGATCAGGACAGCCGGGCGATGATGGTGCGCAGCGCCTCGCCGAAGCGCCGGACTTCCTCGATCGTATTGTAATGCACCAGCGAGGCGCGCACGGCGCCGCTGTCCATGCTGAGGTTGAGCCGCTTCATCAGACGCGGCGCATACATGTGGCCGTCGCGAACGCCGATCTGCATCTCGGCCATTTCCTCGACGATCCTCTGCGGCGACAGCGTGCCGACATTGAAGCAGAAGGTCGGCACGCGCTCGCTGAGGCGTGCCTCTTCGGCCACGCCGTAGATCGTCGCGCCGCAATCTTTGAGCACCGCCAGCATTTCGCGCGCCAGCACCTGTTCGTAGTCGCGGATGGCATTCATGCCGGCGACGATGTTGTCGCGGCGCGACCGGTTATTCTCTGACAAGAAATTGCGGCCGATCGATTCGAGGTAGCGCACCGCGGCATCCATGCCGGAGACGTTCTCGTAAATGAAGGTACCGGCCTCGATTTTGTAGGGCGGCTCGTCGGGGATGAAATCTTCGCGGAAGGTCGGCAGGCGCTTCAGAGTTTCGAAGCGGCCCCACAGGAAGCCCATATGCGGCGAGAAATTCTTGTAGCCGGAGCAGACCAGATAGTCGCAATCCCAGGCCTGCACATCGATCAGCCCGTGCGGCCCGTAATGCACGCAGTCGAGGAACACTTCGGCGCCTGCCGCATGCGCAATCCCAGCCACGGAGGCAACGTCGACAATCGAGCCGATCGAATGCGCCGTTACCGTGCAGGCGACGAGCCGGGTGTGCTCTGAGACCAGCGGGCGCAAATCGTCGACATGCAGATTGCCGTCCTCGCGCATCCGCCACCATTTGAACTTGGCGCCGGCGGGCGCCAGCGCCAGCCACGTCGCGATATTGGCATCGTGATCCATGTCGGTGATGACGATCTCGTCACGCTCCCCGTTTGGGCGCTCGGAAAGCATCTGGCCGATGCCGAGGCTGACCAGGCGGATGAACGAAGTGGCGTTCATGCCGAAACAGATCTCCGCCGGGTCGGTGGCGTTGATCAGCAAGGCCACGCTTTCGCGAGCGCCGGCGACGGCTTGGTCGACGGTGACGCTGCGGCCATAGCGGCCGCCGCGCTGCACATTATGCGCGACCAAATGGTTGGTGACCGCATCGAGCACGCTTTGCGGGATCTGCGCGCCGGCGGCATTGTCCATGAAGACGAAGTCCCCGGCTTGCTGCAAGGCGGGAAACATGGCGCGGATCGTCTCGACCGGGAAAGCTGCGGCATCGCCGGTTTTCGAAATCTGATGCTGGTTCAAGGTCGTCTCCTGCGAGGTGCGCTGACAGATTCAGCGGGTCTTTTCGGTTTGAAAGCGGCGTTCAAGGAGGCTGACGAGACGGACCATCGGCCAGAGAAAGATGAGATAGACCAGCGCCGCGCCGATCAGCGGTGAAGGATTGGCATAGAGCGATTGCGCGTTGGTCGCTTCCTTCAGCAGTTCGGGCAGCGCCACGGTGGAAGCGAGCGAAGTATCCTTGAACATCGAAACGCAATTGCTGGTCATTGGCGGAATGACGACGCGGATCGCCTGCGGCAGCACTACCTTGCGCAAGGTCAGCAAGAACGGCAGGCCGAGCGCCTGCGCCGCCTCGAACTGGCCGCGCGGAATGCTCTCTATACCGGAGCGGAACACCTCGGCCGAATAGGCCGCCATGATGATGGCGAAGGCCATCACCGCGGACGTCCACGATGACAGGCGAATACCGAGGAACGGCAGCGCATAGTAGATCAGGATCAGCACGACCAGCACCGGCATCGCCCGGAAAATGTCAATGTAGCCGACAGCCAGCAGCCGAAGCGGCTTTGGCGCATAGAGCCGCACCAGGCTGATCGCGAGGCCGACGGGAATACCGATGCCGATGCTCATGATTCCGAGCAGCAGGGTGTTCAGGAAACCGCGCAGCAGCGCCGGCAGGCTGGAGACCATGACGTCGGCGTTGAAGAAGGTGTCCAGCAGCGACATCGCAGCATTTCCGAAACGTTTGGCGTCCCGCGACGCTCGAGCACGAGCCCGAAATCCGAAATCGTGCCGGCATCGAAAGCCGGCACGACATTTAAGCGCGAACTGCCGCTCAGGCCTTCGGCATAGGCATTTCCTTGACGGTCGAGGAATCGGCAGGTGCGTCGCTGCCGAACCACTTCTTGTGGATCGCGGCCAGCGTGCCGTCCTTCTTCATCGCGGTCAGCGCGTCGTTCAGCTTGCCGAGCAGCGGGTGGTCTTTGGTCATCATCAGACCGTACTGCTCGCCGGTCTTGATGCGCTCTTTTACGGCGAGATCCTTCATCCTGGTGAAAGAATATTCCAGGCCCGGAATATCGCTGACCGCCGCATCGACGCGGCCGGAGCTGAGATCGAGCAGCAAATTCTGCTGCGTGTCGTAGCCCTTGACGTCACTGAACCCGTCCGCTTCCTGGTGGGCCGTGACCCAGGCTTCGCCGGTCGAGCCGGACAGCACGCCGACGATCTTGCCCTTGAGGTCGGCCTCGGCCTTGATCGGGCTGTCGGCCTTCGCGGCGATGCCCATGTCGGAATCATAGTAGGGCTGCGTGAACGACTGAGACTTCAGCCGCTCCGGCGTGATGGTGATCGACGAGATGGCGACGTCGATGCGCTTCGAGGTGGTGGCGGCGAACAGCGCCTGGAAACCGAGATCGGCGATATCAGTGGTCATGCCGATACGCTTTGCCGCCTCATTGATGATGTCGACTTCGAAACCCTCGAACGTGCCGCTCTCGTTCTTGTATTCAAAAGGCGGATTGGTCGGATAGGCGCCGACATTCAGCGTGCCTTCGGCGTAGGCCGGGCCGCCAGCGATGCCGATGGCAGCAGCAAGAAGCAGCAGGTTGCGACGGGTGAAGTTCATTTTCGTTCCCTCTGGTTGTGATCGGACGGGTTTGGCCCCGCACGGTTTTGATGCGCCAAGTGACGGGACTGCCGGAAAGCCCTCCCGGCACGGCAGTCGCAAGACATTGGATGCTATCCAAAGTACCGCGCTTTTCAAGGCGAAAGTTTTAAGCTTAAAAAATTGCCACGTGTTGCCGTCACTCCGGAATAACCGCCGTGGCCTGGATCTCAACCTTGGCGCGATCCTCGACCAGCGCCATCACCTGCATGGCGGCCATCGCCGGGAAATGCCGGCCGATCACCTCGCGATAGACCTCTCCGATCCCCTTGAGATTGGCCAAATATTCCGCCTTGTCGGTAAAGTACCAGGTCATCGAGGTGATATGTTCCGGCTTGGCGTCGGCCTCGGCGAGCACAGCAACAATATTGGCCAGCGTCTGCCGCACCTGGCCGACAAGATCATCGGTCTCGAAGCGGCCCTGTCCGTTCCAGCCGACCTGCCCGCCGACGAAGACAAGCTGCCCACGCGCGGCGACGCCATTGGCGTAGCCGACGGGTTTCGCCCAGCCTTCCGGCTGCAGGATGGTGTGCATGTCAAAACCTCCCAATGCTCAAATCCGGTCGCTCAAAACTCGAAGACAATAATTTTCACGCAAACTCCTGTCTCAGGCCGCTCCCATCACTTGCCGTGCAATCACCACCTTCTGCACGTCGGACGCTCCCTCGTAGATGCGCAGCGCCCGGATCTCGCGATACAGGCTTTCGACGATATGGCCCTTGCGGACGCCGTCGCCGCCATGCAGCTGCACAGCCTTGTCGATCACCTCCTGCGCTTTGTCGGTAGCGAACAGCTTGGCCATGGCGGCTTCGCGGGTAACCCGAGCCGCGCCCATGTCCTTGGTCCAGGCGGCACGATAGACCAGCAACGCGGCGGCATCGACATCCAGCGCCATGTCGGCGATGTGGCCCTGCACCATCTGCAGCTCGGCCATCGGCGCACCGAACAGCCTGCGCTCGGCCACTCTTGTGATGCTTTCGTCCAGCGCGCGCCGGGCAAAGCCGAGCGCCGCTGCGCCGACGGTCGAACGGAACACGTCGAGCACGGACATGGCGATGCGAAAACCGTCACCGGGTTTGCCGATCAGCGCCGAGGCTGGAATGCGTGCATTGTCGAAGGACAGCCGGGCGAGCGGGTGCGGCGCGATCACCTCCAGCCGCTCGGCAACGATCAGCCCCTCGGTTTCGGAAGGCACGACAAAGGCGGAAAGCCCCTTGGCGCCGGGCGCTTCGCCGGTGCGGGCAAAGACAGCATAAAAGTCAGCGATACCGCCGTTGGAGATCCAGGTCTTTTCGCCGGACAAGAGATAGCTGTCGCGGTCACGCGTGGCCGTCATTTCCATATTGGCGACGTCCGAGCCCGAGCGCGGCTCCGACAGCGCGAAAGCCGAAATCGCCTTGCCGGCCCGTGTCTTCGCCAGCCAGTGCTGCTGGTCGGGCGTGCCGAACAGGCTGAGTGCGCCGGTGCCGAGCCCTTGCATGGCGAAGGCGAAATCGGCCAGCCCGTCATGCCGGGCCAGCGTCTCGCGCGTGAGGCAGAGCGTGCGCACGTCGAGTGCTGCAGGGCTGTCAGTATCGAGCGCCGTCGGCTTCAGCCAGCCGTCCTGGCCGAGCTTGGCCACCAGCTCGCGGCAGGCCGCGTCGACATCGTCATGCGCGACCGGCAGGTTCTTGGCGCACCATGCCTCCAGCCGCTCCGCCAGATCGCGGTGGCGATCCTCGAAGAACGGCCAGGAGAGGAAGGAACGGTCAGGCATTGCTGCCTCCACAATTCTCCGGCCCTGGCGCTCCACGGCGCCCCCCTCTGTCCTGCTGGACATCTCCCCCTCTAGGGGGGAGATTGGCGGCTTCGCTGCCACGGCTCTCCCTGCGATATTGGAGATTGGCGAAAGCGGGCCTGATATCCAATCTCCCCCCTTGAGGGGGAGATGGCCGGCAGGCCAGAGGGGGGTGCTGTCCCGCCAGCGTGGAAGCGATCATCTCAATTTCCCTCGAACACCGGCTTCTCCTTGGCCACGAAAGCCGTGTACGCCCGCTCGAAATCGCGGGTCTGCATGCAGATCGCCTGCGCCTGCGCTTCCGCTTCGATCGCCTGGTCGAGACCCATCGACCATTCCTGGTTCAGCTGCGTCTTGGTCATGCCATGGGCGAAGGTCGGGCCGGAAACGATCCGCGCGGCCATGTCGAGCGCGTCGGCCTCAAGCGTTGCGGTATCGACCAGCCGGTTGTAGAAGCCCCAGCGCTCGCCTTCCTCGGCACTCATCGTGCGGCCGGTATAGAGCAGCTCGGCGGCGCGGCCCTGGCCAATGATGCGCGGCAGGATCGCGCAGGCCCCCATGTCGCAGCCGGCAAGGCCGACGCGGGTGAACAGGAATGCTGTCTTGGCCTGGGGCGTGGCGATGCGGATATCGGAGGCCATGGCGATAATCGCGCCGGCGCCGACCGCCACGCCATCGACCGCCGCAATAATCGGCTTGCCGCAATTCAGCATCGCCTTGACGAAATCGCCCGTCATGCGGGTGAAGGCGAGCAGCGCCTTCATGTCCATCTTGACCAGTGGGCCGATGATTTCGTGGACATCGCCGCCCGAGCAGAAATTGCCGCCATTGGGCAGGACCACCACAGCATCGACATCATCGGCGTAGACAAGGTCGCGAAATATGTCGCGCAATTCGGCATAGCTGTCGAAGGTCAGCGGGTTCTTGCGCTCCGGTCGATCGAGCCGGATCTTTGCGATCTTGCCTTCGACCTGCCAGAGGAAATGCTTCGGCTTGCGGCCGGCCAGCTTCGTCATTCCCGTCCCTCCCAATTGCTGCGGAAAGAGGTCAGCATGCCGGTCAGCCGGCGCGCCTCATCCTCGCTCACATTGCCCAGCAACTCGCCGACCCATTTCTCATGCGCGGCGGCGATCACGGCGAAAATCTTCGATCCCTCTTCCGTCAGCCGTACCATCGAGGTACGGCGGTCGCCATTGCGTCGGGCCCGCATCACCAACCCTTCCGAGACCAGCCGGTCGATGATGCCGGTGACATTACCGTTGGACACCAGCAGGAAGCGCGAAAGATCGCTCATCAGCATGCCCTCCGGCGCGCGGTAGAGCGCGGCCATCACGTCGAAGCGTGGCAGCGTTGTGTTGAACTCTTGCCGCAGTCGTTCGCGCAGCTCGGCCTCGATGGTGCGCGAGGCGCGCAGCAGGCGTATCCACAGCCGCAGGCGGTCCTTGCCGGGTCCGGACGGGGCGGGCAGGGGACCGGCTACCATGTCTCACCTCCGGAGATCGAAATCGTCTGCCCGGTAATCGACCGGGCGGCGTCGCCACACAGATAAAGTACCGCGGCCGCAATTTCTTCCGGCTGGATGAAGCGGCCTTGCGGGTTGGTCGCGGCTAGGCTTGTCCGTGCCTGCTCGGACGAGCGGCCGGTCGTTTGGACGATGCGCTGGACGGTGCTCTCCAGCATCTCGGTTTCGACAAACCCTGGGCACACGGCATTCACTGTTATGCCGGACTTGGCGGTCTCGACGGCGAGTGCCCGCATCAGGCCGACGACGCCATGCTTGGCGGCAACGTAAGCTGCGACATAGGGATAGCCTTTCAGTCCGGCGGTGGAAGCGACGAAGATGATACGGCCAGTCTTGCGCACTGCCATGCCGGCCAACGCCGGCTTCACCGTCAGGAACGTACCGGTCAAGTTGACGTCGAGCGTGCGCTGCCAGTCTGCCAGCGAGGTCCGCTGCGCCGGGGCACTGCCGGACATGCCGGCATTGGCAACGACGATGTCGAACGCTCCGCGTGCCGCTTCCGCGGCCTCGTAGAGCGACGCCATCGACGTCTCGTCGGTGACGTCGGCGGCAATGGCGAAGATGGACTTGTTCTCCGCGGCGACCTCGGCAAGCGGCTCCACGCGCCGGCCGCAGATGGTCACGTCAACGCCCGCGCCGGCCAGCGCCAGCGCGATCGCGCGGCCGACGCCGGAGCCGCCGCCGGTGACCAGCGCATGACGCCGCGAAATCGTCGCCGCGGCACTCATACTTTCAACCCCGCTGCCGCTTCGCGTTCGGCCAGCCGGTAGAGCTGGTCGCGGCCGGGCAGATAGGGATCCGGCCATTTGACGCCGCGATCGCCAAGCATGACGGCCGCGTGCAGCGTCCAATACGGATCGGCAAGATGCGGCCTAGCCAGTGCGACGAGATCGGCGCGGCCCGCCATCAGGATCGAGTTGACGTGGTCCGGCTCATAGATATTGCCGACCGCCATCGTCGCCATGCCGACCTCGTTGCGGATGCGATCGGAAAACGGCGTCTGGAACATGCGGCCATAGACCGGTCTTGCCACGGCCGAAGTCTGGCCGGCCGATACGTCGCAGATGTCTACGCCGGCCTCATGCAGCAGCCGCGCGATCTCTACGGCATCGGCCGGCGCCACGCCTTCGATGCCCAGCCAGTCATTGGCGGAGATGCGCATCGAGATCGGCTTCTCGGCCGGCCACGCGGCGCGCACCGCATGAAAGATTTCCAAGGGGTAGCGCATGCGGTTTTCCAGCGAGCCGCCATAGGAGTCGGTGCGCCGGTTGGTCAAGGGCGTGATGAAGGAGGACAGGAGATAGCCGTGCGCGGCGTGGATTTCGAGCATGTCGAAGCCGCAGCGCGCCACCATCTCGGCCGAAGCGACAAACTGGTCGCGCACCATATCCATGTCGGCGCGGTCCATCGCCTTCGGCACCTGGTTTTCCCGCGACCACGGCACGGAAGACGCGGCCATGACGGGCCAATTGCCTGAGGGCAGCGGCACGTCGGTTCCCTGCCAGCCGAGCCTGGTCGACCCCTTGGCACCGGAATGGCCGATCTGGGCGCAGATCTTGGCCTCGGTTTCGGCATGGACGAACTCGACCAGCCGCTTCCAGGCGACCTCATGCTCGGGCGCATAGAAACCGGGGCAGCCAGGCGTGATGCGGCCCTCCGCGCTGACGCAGGTCATCTCGATGTAGAGGAGACCGGCGCCGCCCTTGGCCCGTTCGGCGTAATGGGCGAAATGCCAATCGGTCGGACAGCCGTCGACCGCTTTGTACTGCGCCATCGGCGAGACGACGACGCGGTTCTGCAGCGCCATGCCGCGCAGCCGGAACGGCGCGAACATCGGCGCGCGACGCAGATTGTTGCCCCCGGCGCCGGCCTGGCGCTGGAACCACTCCTCGGCGCCGGCCAGCCATTCGGCATCGCGCAGCCGCAAATTCTCGTGACTGATGCGTTGCGAACGCGTCAGCAGCGAATAGTTGAACTGCACCGGATCGAGGCCGAGATAGCGCTCGACCTCCTCGAACCATTCGAGCGAATTGCGCGCCGCCGACTGCAGCTTCAGCACTTCGGTGCGGCGGGCGTCCTCATATTTGCTAAAGGCGGCCTCGAGGTCTGGCTCGGACTCGAGATAGTCGGCCAGCGCCACCGCGCTTTCCAGCGCCAGCTTGGTGCCGGAACCGATCGAGAAATGCGCGCTCGCCGCCGCGTCGCCCATCAGCGCCAGGTTCTTGTAGGACCAGCGTTCGCACAAGACGCGCGGGAAATTGATCCACGCCGAGCCGCGGATATGATTGGCGTTGGTCATCAGCGCGTGGCCGCCGAGATGACGGGCAAAGATGCGCTCGCAGACGGCAATCGATTCCTGCTGCGACATCGCGCCGAAGCCGAAGCGCTGCCATGTCTGCTCGCTGCATTCGACGATGAAGGTCGCGGTATCGCTGTCGAACTGGTAGGCATGCGCCCACACCCAGCCATGCTCGGTCTTTTCGAAGATGAAGGTGAAGGCGTCGTCGAATTTCTGGTGGGTGCCGAGCCAGACGAACTTGCATCTACGAATGTCGATATCGGGCTTGAACACGTCGACGAAGGCGCTCCGCGCTTTCGAGTTCAACCCGTCGGCGGCGACAACCAGGTCGTGCGTCTCCATATATGGCTTGGGATCGGCGATGTCGGTTTCGAAGACCAGCTTGACGCCGAGTTCGCGCGCGCGCCGCTGCAGCAACGTGAGCAGCCGCTTGCGGCCAATGCCGCAAAAGCCGTGACCGGTCGAGACCGTGCGCACGCCGTCATGGATGACGGCGATATCGTCCCAATAGGCGAAATGCTTGCGGATCCAGACGGCGCTGACCGGGTCGTTTTTGGTCAGGTTCTCCAGCGTTTCGGCCGACAGCACGACGCCCCAGCCAAACGTGTCATCGGCACGGTTGCGCTCGAACACCGTGACCTCATGCGCGGCATCCCTGAGCTTCAGCGAGATTGCAAAGTAGAGCCCGGCTGGTCCGCCGCCGAGAACCGCAACTTTCATCGTGCGATCTCCTCTTCGCTTCTGTTTGTCGAGTTTACGCCTGAGACGGATTAATTCAAGCTTGAAGTTTCAGGATTGAAACAATCCGCCCCAGAAACCCAGCTTGCCGGCAGTCGGCTTGCGCAGGCCAGGGACGCCCCGGGCTATTTTTCCGGGTTCTTCGGGCTCCACAGCACCGTCTCCGCATCTTTTTCATAGGCCATGCCATTGGGATAGCTGATCGCTTCCAACTGCAAGCCCCAGGGCGCCTGGAAGTAGAGGATGGTCTGGCCGGCGGCCGGGCCTTCGGTAACCGGCAGCGGTCCCATCCGCGTCTTGACGCCCTTGCCGTCAAGATAGGCTTTTGCGGCGGCGATGTCGTCGACATAGAAGGCGATATGGAAGCCGCCTATGTCGCTGTTGCGAGGCGTCAGGTCCTTCTGGTCCGGCGCGGTGTATTTGAACAGCTCGATGTTCGACCCGTGTCCGCAGCGGATCAGGGTGATCTCCTCGATCACCGCCTTGGGATCGACGCCCAGCAGATCCTGCATGAATGTGCCCTTGTCGTCGGCGAACGGGCCGAACGACATCGCCTTCTTGCAGCCAACCACTTCTGTGAAGAAATCGACCGCCTGCTGCATGTCGGGGACGGTGACGCCGGTGTGGTCGTGGCCACGCATGCCGGGAATGGAACTGGCGTAAGCGGTGCCGATGCTTCCCAGCACGGTGGCGATGAGCACTGCGTAGCGGATTGCATTCTTCATGTCAGTCATCCTCCATCGCGGGACATTTTGCCGGCCGCACGCCCGAGGCCCGCTCTTTAGCGTGCGAATAGGATTGTGTTTCATGCCGGCGCCTTTGCGGCGGGAAGTAGCCAGGCATCATCGATCTCGGGCAGCGGAATGGCGGCGAGCAGATCGCGCGTGTAGGGCTGCTGCGGCTGCTCGAACAAAGCGTCGGTCGCGCTGGCTTCGACGATCGCGCCTTCGCGCATGACGATCACTTGCCGGCAGAGCCGCCGGATCACCGACAGGTCATGGCTGATGAAGGCAACGGTCAGGCCCATTTCGGCGGCGAGTTTTTCCAGCAGCGTCAGGATCTGTGCCTGCGTCGACACGTCGAGGCCTGAGACGATTTCGTCGGCCAGCACGAATTTCGGCGACAGCGCCAGCGCGCGGGCAATGCCGACGCGCTGGCGCTGGCCGCCCGACAATTCATGACGATAGCGGCTGGCGAAGCCTTGCGGCAGGCCGACGCGCTGAAGCGCCTCCGCGACACGATCCCTGAGGTTGTCGCCAAGCCCGTTCTGCTTGAGCGGTGCTGCGATGATGCTGAAGATGGTGCGGCGCGGGTTGAGCGACGACATCGGATCCTGGAAGATCATCTGCAGATTGCGGCGCAGCGGCCGGAGCTCGGCCTCAGGCAGATGTGTGATGTCGCGGCCGTCGAAGATGACCTTGCCGGCGCTCGGCTCCAGAAGCCGCACTAAGGCGCGGCCAAGCGTCGATTTGCCGGAGCCGGATTCGCCGACGATGCCGGTCACCGATCCCTTTGGCAGGTCGAAATCCAGCCCTTTCAGGATCTCGGCCAAGGGAGCGCGGCCGATCAGCGGCTTGCGCGTCATGTCGGGCAGCGCGACCTTCAGCCCACGCACGGAAAACAGCGGCTCAGCCATGCGGGCGCCTCCAGGCCTGATCGGCGGCGGCGATCTCCGAAGCAAGCCCGGCCAGCACCGCCTCGTCCACCGGCTTCAGCGAGGCGAAGGGGTCGGTGTAGCGTGGCGTCGCGGCCATCAGAGCTCGCGTGTAGGGGTGCTGCGGAGCGGCGAAGAGAGCGGCCGTTTCGGCCTCCTCGACCACCTTGCCGGCATAGAGCACCGAGACCTTCTGGCTGATCTTGGCGACGACGCCGAGATCATGGGTAATGAACAGGATCGCCGTGCCGTGCTCGCGCTGCAGTTGCGCGATCAGCCGCAGGATCTGCTTCTGCACAGTCACGTCGAGCGCCGTGGTCGGCTCGTCGGCGACGATCAGCCTTGGTTCGGCCGCAAACGCCGCGGCGATCAGCACGCGCTGGCGCATGCCGCCGGACAGCTCGTGCGGATAGCATTTGAGGACACGCTCGGGGTCGCGGATTTGCACCTCGTCCAGCAATTGGCGGATGCGTGCATCGGCCTTCTCGCCGCTCCAGCCGAGGATGCGCACCAGCCGGTCGGTCATCTGCGGGCCGATTCGCCGTGACGGGTTGAGCGCGGTCAGCGGGTCTTGCGGGATCAGCGCCGTGCGCGCGCCGATCAGCGTGCGCCTTGCCTTTGGCTGAAGCTTGCCGAGGTCCTCGCCCTCGAGCAACATATCGCCTTCGACGATGCGCACGCTCGAGGGCAGCACGCCAAGCACCGCCTTGCCGATCATCGTCTTGCCGGCGCCGCTCTCGCCGACCAGCGCGCGCACCTCGCCGGGCTCGACGGCGAGCGACACCGAGCGCAGCACGCGCAAGCCATTAGGCAGCACCGCGCTAAGGCTGCGTATGTCAAGGCAGGGTTTCGCCAGCGCGTTCATCGCAGCACCGGATCGAAACGTGCCCTGAGACCTTCGCCGAACTGGCTGAACGACAGCACCGTCAGGATCAGCGTGACCAGCGGGAACACCAGCACCCACCAGGCCTGATGGATCGACAGGCGGCCCTCGGCGATGATGCCGCCCCAGGTTGGGTCGTCGGTCGAGATCGACAGATTGACGAAGGACAGGATCGCCTCGACGATGACGGCAATGCCCATCTCCAGCGACAGCAGCGCGACGATCGACGGCACCACATTGGGCAGCACTTCGCGCAGCATGATGCCGATGCGGCCGTAGCCGGCGATGCGGGCGTTCTCGACATAGTCCATGCGCGACTGGCCCAACGTCTCGGCGCGGATCACCCGGCAGAAGCGCGTCCAGTCGATGACGGCAATGGCAATGATAACCGAGCTCAAGCCGGTACCGAGCACTGCGACCAGAAGGATGGCAAACAGCACCGGCGGAAACGCCATCCAGACATCGACGATGCGCGAGATGATGCGGTCGGCCCAGCCGCCGAAATAGCCGGCGATCAGCCCCAGCGTCGAGCCGACCAGGCAGGCGGCAAGGGCTGCCGCAAAGGCGACGATGAAGGCGATGCGGGCACCGAAGATCAGCCGTGACAGAAGATCGCGGCCGAGGCTGTCGGTGCCGAGCCAGTAGCCGGGCTCAGCACCGCTCAGCCAGAACGGCGGCAGCCGCTCCAGCATCAAATCCTGCGCCAGCGGGTCCTGCGGCGCGACCAACGGCGCAAGAATTGCGGCCAGCAGCGCAATCACCAGCCAGCCGCCGGCCAGCCACAGGCGTGCCCGCGAGCCATGTCTTGGAATGCGGCCCTCATCCATGGCGCAGCCTCGGATTGAGCAGGGCGTACATCATGTCGACGGCAAGGTTGATCAGCACAAACAGCAGCGCGAAGACCAGCACGATGCCCTGGATCAGCGGCAGGTCGCGGTTGATGACGGCATCGATCGCCATGTTGCCGAGACCTTCATAGGAAAACAGTCGTTCGACGATGACCGTGCCGCCGATCAGGAAGGTGAACTGCACGCCGACCAGCGTCAGCGTCGGCAGGGCCGCGTTCTTCAGCGCCTCGCGCAGGATGACCTGCGTTTCCGAAAAGCCCTTTACCCGCGCCAGCACGACGTAGTCGAGGTCGAGCACTTCCTTCAGCGACTGTTTCAGCAGCTGCGAGATGATCGCGGCCAGTGGCAGCGCCAGCGCAATCGCCGGCATCAGCATGTGTGCCAGCAGGTCCCTGGTCAGGTCGAAGCGCAGCCGTACGATGCTTTCGAACAGATAGAATTGCGTGGCGAAGGGCAGGTCGAGCTGCGGCGACACCCGGCCAGAAATGTCGAAGATAGGCACCAGCACGCCGAACAGAAGGATCAGCACCAGGCCCCACAGGAAATCGGGAATCGAGAGTGCCGCACCGCTGGCAATGTCGATGCCGGCTTCGACCGCGGTGCCGCGTTCGCGCGCGCCGAGGATCGCCGTCGTGCCGCCGATCGCCAGCGCCATCACAAGCGCGACGATGGCGAGTTCCAGCGTGGCCGGGAGGCGATTGAAGACCAGCCCAAGCACGTCCTGCCGCAGTGAGATCGACGTGCCGAAATCGCCCCTGACGACACCGGCCAGCCAGATGAAGAATTGCTGGACGATGGTCTTGTCCAGCCCGTAAAGCGCGCGCAGCCGAGCGATGTCGGCATCGGTCGCGCCGGGCGGCAGCATCATCGCGATCGGGTCGCCCGGCGCGACACGGATGACGATAAAGACGACGACGGCCACGCCGAACAGCGTGATCGCCATCGTCAGAAGACGGATCAGGAATCTTTGCAGCAGCATGGTCGCCCGTGGCGGAAAATGCGCGCCGTCATTCCGGACGGCGCGCGGCAAGCCGAAGACTGTCTCAGGCCGGGCTCATCAGCGCCGGCAGAAGTGCGCCCGACACATGCTGCACCACATTGACGCCCTTGGCATGCACGATCGGCTGCGCATACTGGATCAGCGGCAGCACATAGGCCTGTTCGGCGATGTATTTGTCGACGGCCTTCCAGCCGGCAATGCGCTTGGCCTCGTCCTTCTCGCCCCATAGTGGATTGATCATGTCGATCAGGTCCTGGCTGTCCCATACCGAATGCGGGCTTGGGCCATACATGGCAAAGCCGGTCGACGTGGTGGGATCGCCGATGGCATTGCCCCAATTGTAGAAGGCCGCCGGCGCCAGCTTGTCGGCGGCGCGCAGCTCGTAGTGCTTGGCGATCTCGTAGACCTCGATCGTTGCCTCGATGCCGACCTTGCGCCACATGCCGACGATCGCCTGGATCATCTCGTAGTCCTTGGGCTTGAAGCCCTTGGTCGTCTGTATCGTGAACTTGACCGGCTTTTCCGGCGAATAGCCGGAGGCGGCCAGCAGTTCCTTGGCCTTGTCCGGATTGTGCTCCACCTTGATCGACGCATCGTAGGCCTCGTATTCCGGCGTCTCCAGCGTATCGATGGGCTGGCCGTAACCGCGCAGCAGCCGGTCGACCAAAAGCTTTTTGTCGACCGCCATCACCGCCGCCTGGCGCACGTTCTTGTCCAGCATCACGTCGATGTCGTTGAAGAAGATCATGCCGATGTCGGAGACGTTCTTGCATGAGCCGGCAAGTCCATCCTTGGCGATCAGGCGGTCATATTCCTCATAGGGGATTTCCAGCGTCACCTGCGAGGAACCGGACTCGATCTCGGCGACGCGGCTCGCCGCATCGGTGACGAACTTGATGGTTACGTTTTCGAAGGCCGGCTTGCCGCCCCAGTAGTTCGGGTTGGCCTTGAGCCGCAGGAAGGCGTTGCGCTCGAATTTGTCGACCATATAGGGCCCGGTGCCGATCGGGGCTTTCTCAAAACCCTCGGCGCCGACCTTTTCGTAATAGGCCTTCGGCATGATGTAGCCGGTCAGGAACGACATCCACTTGAAATACACCGGGTCGAATTGCACGACGTCGCCGGTGATCTTGTTGCCGTCGATCTTGAAGTTGTTGACGTTCTTCCAGACGAACTGGATCGGGTTGCCGGTCTTTTCATCGCCCGCCCGCTGCAGCGACCAGACCACGTCTTCGGCCGTGAATGGCGAGCCGTCATGCCAGGTGACGCCCTCGCGCACCGTCATCATGATCTTGCTGCGATCCTCGTTCCAGCCCCATTCGGTGAGCAGGCCGGGCGCGAAAGAAAGATCCGGCTTCTGCGGGATGAACTGGTCGAACACCGACTGGTAGAGACCCTGGATGGTCGGGTTGACCGCCGAAGGCCCGGTGGTCGGGTCCCAGGACGGCAAATTGACATTGTAGGCGATGGTCAGTTCGCCGGCAGCCTTGGCGATTTGCGGCAGGCCGAGCGCCGTGGCGCCAAGTGCGGCCGCGCCATATCCGAGCAATTCTCGTCTGTTGATTGTCATGGTCATTCCCCTGTTGCTTTTATGCGCGGTGTCGTTGTCAATCGGTGGGTTCAGGCTCCTTGGGCAACCGCGCCTTGTCCTCCTTCACCCTAGATGAAAAATGGAGCCTACCTCCCGCCAAGTTGTTGCGCGAGCATGTAGCCCGACGCCGCCCCGGTGCCGGCGCCGGGCCATGTTGCCGCCCCGGTCAGGTGCAGATTGCCGACCGGCGTGTTCCAGCCGGCGTAACCGCGCGCCGGCCGGAACAGGAAATTCTGCGCCAGATGATGGCTGCCGCAGATCTGGTCGCCGCCGACAAGGTTCGGGTTCTCGCGTTCGAGGTCGATGGGCGAGAACACGGCGCGGCCGAGGATCTTCCGACGAAGGCCGGGCGCATAGCGCTCGATAATGTCGAGGACGCGCTCGGCGTAGTGCTCCCTAGCCTCGTCCCAGTGAGCCGCCGCGATCGTGCCCGCTGCATCGCCTGCAATCTCGGCTGGCAGCATGCGCACCTGCACCCAAAGTACGTGCTTGCCGTCCGGCGCGCGCGAGGGATCGACGGCCGTCGGCTGGCCGACGACCAGCACCGGTTCATCCGGCAGCATGCCTGCCATCACCTGCTGGTAGGTCAGCGACATGGCGTCGAGCGACGGCGAAAGGTGCACATAGGCGAACTGCCGAAGCTCGGCGCCGGCGCGCCAGTCCGGCAGATCGTCGAGCGCCAGATGGATCATCAACGTCCCCGGCGCGTGGCGGAATTTTTTCACGGCCGTGTCGAAGCCGGTGTCGCCCGATCCGTTAGGCAACAGTTTCCCGGTCAGCGCCTTGGGCGCGACACCGGCGATGACGGCCTTGGTGGCTGTGTGGGTCTCGCCGGAAGCGAGCCGCACGCCGGTCGCTTTGCCGGCCGAAACCGTGATCTCGGCGACATCAGCCCCGGTGACGATCTTGCCGTCGGCGGCCGTGAGCATGCCCGACAGAGCGCGGATAATGGTGTCGGCGCCGCCTCTGCCGAGCACCATGCCGAAGCGCTGGTTGGCCATGGATTCGAGGTAAGGGAACACCGCGCCGCCGGCGATATCGGGGGCGAAGTCGAGATGCATGCCCCAGGTGGCGAGCGTCGCCCTGACATGCGGTGACTGGAAAGTCTCCTCGAGCCAGGCGCGGGGTGACGAAAGCAGCAACCGACCAGTATCGAGCGCGCCCGCAAAACCCTTCTTGCGCCAGAGGTTCCAGGCGGTGCCGGCGAGCGCACGGCCGCTCATCGGCGAGCCCAGCAGCCGGAACAGATGCTCGGCCTCCGCCGGGAATGCCGCAACCAGACGGCGCCATGTCTGTGCGTCCGCGTCGGAAAAAGCGGCCATGCGCGAGGCGGTCTTTTCCAGGTCGCTGCTGACGCCGAACCAGCGACCGTCGGGGAAGGCGCTGGCAAAACAGTCGGCCACCGGCACGAATTCCAGCCCGTGGGTTTTCAATTCATTTGCATATTTCTTGTGAAAGGCCGAGCCGGCGAACAGGCTGAGATTCATCGCGCCGAAATCGTGCCGGAAGCCCGGAAGCGTCAATTCGCGCGTCTGGACGGCGCCGCCGATCGTTGCATTACGCTCGAAAACTGCCGTTTTCCAGCCTTTGAGCGCCAGATGCGCGGCGCATGCCAGACTGTTGTGGCCTGCCCCGACAAATATGGCGTCGAACTCGCTCACGCCCCGTCCCATTTGCTTTATGCTTAAAGATAATTGCAGATGCATATGTTTTCGTCTAGTAGGATATTAAGGGCCGCGAGAGCCTTCAGCACCATCGAGCAAGAGGGAACAGAGACCATGGACACACAACAACTTCTAGGCGAAGTCGCCGGCCAGCTGCTTTCAGGCGCCATCCAGGTGGTCGACCTGACGGCGCCGCTCGGGCCCAACACGCCACTGATCAAGCTGCCGCCGGAACTGGCGGTCGACACGCCGAAGATCGAGATCCACGCCATCTCCGCCTATGACAAGAATGGCCCGTGGTGGGCGTGGAACTGGCTCAAGCTCGGCGAGCATTCGGGCACCCATTTCGACGCACCCAACCACTGGATCACCGGCAAGGATTATCCGGACGGCGCCACCGACACCATTCCGGCGCAGAACTTCGTCGGCCCGGTCAACGTCATCGACTGTTCGAAGCAAGCGGCAGCCGATCACGATTTCCTGCTCACCGTCGATCACATCAAGGCATGGGAAGCCGAACATGGCGCTATCAATCCCGGCGAGTGGGTGGTGATGCGCACCGACTGGTATAAGCGCAACGGCTCGGAAGCCGAGTTCCTCAACGCCAATGAGACCGGACCGCACACGCCTGGCCCGACCGCCGAAGCCATCCAGTATCTGATTAGCAAGGACATCAAGGGCTGGGGCAGCGAGACGATCGGCACGGATGCTGGAAAAGCAGGGGGAATGGAGCCGCCGTTTCCGGCGCACAGCCTGATGCACAAGGCCAACCGCTACGGCCTCGCCAGCCTCTGCAACCTCGACCGGCTGCCGCCGAAAGGCGCGATACTGATCGCTGCACCGCTCAAGATCGAGCACGGCACCGGCAGTCCGATCCGCGCGTTGGCGTTGGTGCCAAGGCAATAGGGTAGCTGCGGTCTTCGGGAGAAGATCATGTGCGGAAATGGCACTGTGGTGACGGAGTGGGAGCGGCAGCCTTGCAAAGCTGCGGCTCTACGGCGCCGTAGAGCGCCAATCTCTGCAATTGAACTCCTGCCGGCTAGGAGCACGCATCGATGAGCGCTCCCGATCACATCGTCGTCGGCAGCGGCATCAACGCGCTGGTCTGCTCGGCGATGCTTGGCGGCAAGGGGGCGAAGGTGCTGGTGCTCGAGCGCAACGACCGCATCGGCGGCTGCATGCGAACCGAAGAAATCACCGCGCCCGGCTTCATCCACGACGTGATGGCGACGACCTTTGTCCTGTTCATCACCTCGCCGGCGTATGCGGCGCTGGGCAAGGATCTGGCGCGGCACGGCCTGGAGTTTTGCAACACCTCCACGCCGACCGGTGTGCTGCGCCCGGACGGCAGCCATGCCGTCCTGCGCACCGATCGTATCGCCAATGTAGCGGCGATCAATGCGCTTGCCGCGGGCGACGGCGACCGGCACGCAAACGATGTCGGCGAGATCGAGCGCAACGCCGGTCTGCTGTTCGGACTGCTCGGTGGCAGCCTGTGGTCCTACCCGACGGCCAGGCTGCTGGCGGGTGAAGCCTGGCGGTGCGGCCCGCGTGGCCTTGCCGCCTTTCTCGGCAGCGCGCTGGTGCCAGCGCGCGGTTGGCTGGAAAGCACCTACCAGTCGGAAACCATGCGCGCGCTGTGGGCACCCTGGGTGCTGCATGCCGGCCTCGGGCCTGAGGACGCGTTCTCCGGCCAGATCGCCAAGGTCATCGCCTTCGCGCTTGAGGCGGCCGGCGCGCCGATCGTCAAGGGCGGTGCCAGGAATCTGCTGGCCGCCTTCGAAGCCTTGATCAGGGAACGCGGCGGCGAAATCCGCACCGGCGCCGACGTCGCGGCTATTGTCCAAAGCGGAGGCCGCGCCGCCGGCGTGCGGCTGGCTTCGGGCGAAACGATCAACGTGAACAAGAGCGTCATCTGCTCGGTCACGCCGACCCAGCTCTACCAGCGGCTGCTCGGCGACGCGGCGCCGAAAGCCGACGTCGAGGCAGCGCAAAAATACCGCTACGGCAAGGGCAATTTCCAGATCCACTATGCCTTGGACAAGCCGCCGGCATGGCGCGGCGAGGGCCTGGACAAGGTCGCGCTGCTGCATCTGACGCCGGGGCTCGACGGCGTCTCGAAGGCCTGCAACGAAGCCGTGCGCGGCATGCTGCCGGAGGTGCCGACCATGTGCGTCGGCCAGCCGCACGCGCTCGACCCATCGCGCTGCCCGGCCGGCAAGGCGGTCCTGTGGCTGCAACTGCCCGAGGCGCCACGGCATATCAAGGGCGATGCCGCCGGCAAACTGCAAACACCGGCAGACGGTCGCTGGACCGAGGCGCTGCGCGAAGCCTATGCCGACCGTGCCGAAGCGATCCTCGCCAGCCATATCGATGGGTTCAAGGACAGCGTCATCGCACGCCGCGCCTGTTCGCCGACCGACCTGGAAGCTATGAACATCAATCTGGTCGGCGGCGACCCCTATGGCGGTTCCTCGGCTATCGACCAGTCGTTTCTGTGGCGGCCGTTCAAGACGAGCCGCAATCACGCCACCGAGGTCAGGGGTCTCTACCACATCGGTGCCTCGACCCATCCGGGTGCTGGCTTGGGCGGCGGCTCCGGCTTTCTCCTGGCGGGGAGGCTGTGATGGAACAGAAGGTTGAAAAGCGCCAGCGCATCTCGACTTTGGGCCAGATCGGCCTGCAGCAATTCGCGCCCTATCTGATGAACCGCATCATGGGCCGCTACAACGCCACCTTGCGCGACAATTTCCGCAAGCAGGGCCTGACCATTCCGCAGGTGCGCACGCTGGCGGTGTTGTCGGTCACCGATGGCGTCACCGTCAACGATCTCTCGGTCTATACCGTCATCGAGCAGTCGACCTTGAGCCGGACGCTCGACACGCTGGAGGGGCAAGGGTTTGTGCGGCGCGAGCAGGGGGTCACCGACAGCCGTATCCGCCATGTATTCCTGACCGACGATGGCCGCGCCGAGTTCGCGCGCGCCTGGCCGGCCATGCACGACGCTTTCGAGGCAATGTTCGACGATGTCGACGATGCCGAATACGCGGCGCTGATCGCGACATTGCAGAAGATGCTGAAGAACATTCGCAAGCACGACATCTGATCTTACGCGCCGCCATCGGGGCGGTAACGGAAGGAGCCCAAAATGGCCGAACGGTCTTTTGCCAAGGAAGTCGAAAAGCTCAGGCTCGGCGCCGGCGAGGAGTTTTCCGGCGAAGGCATTCTCGCCATCACCAAGGCGCTGCTGCAATGCGGCGTCGGCTATGTCGGCGGCTATCAGGGCGCGCCGATCAGCCATTTGATGGACGTGCTGGCCGACGCGCAGGATATCCTGGGCGAGCTCGGCGTGCATTTCGAGGCGAGCGCCTCGGAAGCCACGGCCACCGCCATGCTTGCCGCATCGGTGCATTATCCTATCCGCGGCGCGGCGACCTTCAAGTCGACGGTCGGCACCAATGTCGCCTCCGACGCGCTCGCCAATCTCGCTTCCGGCGGCGTCACCGGCGGTGCATTGATCATCGTCGGCGAGGATTACGGCGAAGGCTCCTCGATCATGCAGGAGCGCAGCCACGCCTTTGCCATGAAGAGCCAGGTCTGGCTGCTCGACCCGCGACCGAACCTGCCGTCGATCGTCAAGGCGGTGCAGGACGGCTTCGAGCTGTCCGAGGTTTCCAACACGCCGGTCATGCTGCAGGTCCGTATTCGCTGCTGCCATGTCCACGGCCATTTCATCGCCAAGGACAACAAGCGCCCGGCAATGACTGTGGCCGATGCGCTCGAGGCGCCGCGCCGCGACACCGGCCGCATCGTGCTGCCGCCCGCGTCCTTCCTGCACGAGAAGGAAAAGGTGCAGAAACGCTGGCCGGCGGCGGTGGATTTCATCCGCACCAACAAGATCAACGAGTTTTTCGGCCCGGAGCACGGCTCGGTCGGCATCGTCATGCAGGGCGGCATGTACAATTCGGTCATCCGGGCGCTGCAGCGGCTTGGCCTCGCCGACACTTATGGCGACACCGACGTGCCGCTCTATGTGCTCAACGCCGTCTATCCCTTAGTCGACGACGAGTTCCTGTCTTTCTGCGAAGGCAAGGACGCCGTCCTCGTCGTCGAGGAAGGCCAGCCCAACTACATCGAACAGGCCTTTGCCGCGATGCTGCACAAGGCCGGCCGCGGCACCAGGCTCGTCGGCAAGGAACATCTGCCTATGGCCGGCGAATATACCGGCCAGGTGATGCTCGACGGCATCGGATCGTTCCTGCGCGCCACCATCCCGCATCTGCTGCCAAGCGAGGTCCGCGCGCCGAACAAGATCGGCGACGGGCTCGACACCGCCGACCTGATCAACGTCGTCCCGGGCCGGCCGCCCGGCTTCTGCGTCGGCTGCCCGGAGCGGCCGATCTTCGCCGCCACCAAGCTGGTCGAGCAGGAGCTGGGCAAGCACCACATCGCCTCCGACATTGGCTGCCATCTGTTCTCGATCATGCCGCCTTTCGAGCTAGGTGCCACTACCATGGGCTACGGGCTGGGGCCGGCCTCGGCTTCGGCGTTCAATTCGCCCGATGCCAAGCGCCGCTCGATCTCCTTCGTCGGCGACGGCGGCTTCTGGCACAACGGTCTGACCTCGTCGATCGGCAACGCGGTGTTCAACAAGAACGACGGCGTCATCGTCATCGTCGACAATTTCTATTCGGCCGCCACCGGCGGCCAGGACATCCTGTCGTCCCGCGCCGGCAACAAGACCAAGTCGACCAAGCACCCGATCACCGAGGCGGTGAAGGGCATGGGCGTCAAATGGCTGCGCCACATCGACCGCACCTACGACGTAACCAAGATGCAAGACACGCTGCGCGAGGCGCTGACGACGGACGAAAAGGGCCCGAAAGTCATTGTCGCCTCGTCCGAATGCATGCTCAACCGGCAGCGCCGCGAAAAGCCGCTGGTCGACAAGGCGATCAAGGGCGGGACGCGCATAGTCAAGCCGAAATTCGGCGTCGACGAAGATATCTGCACCGGCGACCATGCCTGCATGCGGCTTTCCGGCTGCCCGTCGCTGTCGGTGAAGTCGCTGGACGACCCCCTGCGCGACGATCCGGTGGCGCATATCGACCAAAGCTGCGTCGGTTGCGGCAATTGCGGCGAGGTCGCCGATGCGGCGGTGCTCTGCCCATCCTTCTACCGCGCCGATGTCGTGCACAATCCGAGCCGCTGGGACCGTTTCCTTGAAGCCGCTCGCCGCGCCATGATCGGTCTCTTGCAGCGGCGCCGTGAAAGCCGGCGCCTGATATTCGCCGATGCTTGACGCCGTGCCCTCATCGCGCTCGAAAGCCGGCGCCCCCGAAGACGAGCGCGTCATCAAGCTTGCCGTGCTGGCGGTCGGTGGCCAGGGCGGTGGCGTGCTGGCCGACTGGATCACCGACGTCGCCGAGCGCAACGGCTACGTCGCGCAATCGACCTCGGTCGCCGGCGTCGCCCAGCGCACCGGCGCCACCATCTATTATGTCGAAATGTGCCGCGACACCGGCCGCCTGCCGGTCTTCGCGCTGTCGCCGTCGCAGGGCGACGTCGACATCCTGATTGCCGCCGAACTGATGGAGGCCGGCCGCGCCATCATCCGCGGCTTCGTCACGCCCGAGCGCACCACGCTGATCGCCTCGTCGCACCGCATCGCCGCGGTCTCGGAGAAGATCGAGCCCGGCGATGGCCTCGCTTCGTCCTCGAAGGTGCATGCCACGGCGGAAGCCGCGGCCAAGCGCTTCATTGCCTTCGACATGGAGAAGATCGCCGCCGACAATGGCTCGATGATCTCGGCCAGCCTGCTCGGCGCGCTGGCCGGCTCCGACGCCTTGCCGTTCAGTCGCGAAAGCTATGAGCAGGCGGTCAGTGCCGGCGGCCGTGGTGTCAAGGCCAGCCTCGCCGCCTTCGGCGCCGCCTACGATCGGGCGCGCGGCATCGCGAGTGCGCCTTCGGGCGACAAGACTGCACAGCCGGCGGCCGCTGAAACCGGCTCGGGCGCGGGGACAAAAGTCAGCGGCCCGGAAAGCCTGTTGAAGGGCTGGCAACAACTGGCGGCGCGCGTCGCCGCGTTGCCGGCACCTGTGCACGACATGGCGCTTCGCGGCCTGAAAAAAGTCGTCGACTATCAGGACATCGCCTATGGCGGCGAGTATCTCGACCGGCTGGACCGGGCGGTCGTCCTGGACAATGCCGAACACGCCTACGCGCTGTCGATCGCCGCCGCCAAGCATCTGGCCAACGCGATGTGCTACGACGACATGATCCGCGTCGCCGATCTGAAGACACGCTCGACGCGCGACCAGCGCGTACGCCGTGAGGTTGGTGTCAAGCAAGGCTCAGTCCTGCAGGTGACCGAATATTTCCATCCGCGCATCGAGGAATTCTGCGGCACGCTGCCGGCCGGGCTCGGCAGCTACATCGAGGCGCGGCCGAAGCTCGCCGCCTTCCTCGACCGCCGCATCAACCGCGGCCGCCATATCCGCACCGACAGTTTTGCCGGCTTTGCCGCATTGTGGTTCATCGGCGGCCTGCGCCGCTGGCGCCGCCGGCTGCTGCGCCACAAGATCGAGACCGCGCATCTCGAGCGCTGGTATGCGCTGGCGCTGGGCCAAGTCGGCGAGGACTACGCGCTTGGCACGGAGATCCTCAACTGCCGCCGGCTGATCAAGGGCTACAGCGACACCCACGCCCGCGCACAGTCGAAATTCGACCGCGTGCTGTCGGCGCTCGACCTGGTCAAGGGCCGCCCGGACGCCGCAGACTGGACCCGGCGCCTGCGCGAAGCCGCGCTGAAGGACGAAAAGGGCGACATGCTCGACGGCGCGCTGAAGACCGTGGCGTCGCTGGGTGATAGCGACGTTCCATCGAGTTGATCTGTGAAATGGTCCCGTTTAATTCATCGAGAATTTTGGTGCCGCTTAGGTGACTCGAACACCTGACCCCATCATTACGAATATCGTAACTACGCTCTTCATATCTCCTCATCCACGACCATCATTCCCGCTGTAAGCCTTGATTTGCAAGGCGTTGCATGTTCTAAGCTTCTCATACGTGAACATAGCAACGCGATAGATTCTGCTACCTATTTGCTACCTTTTTTGAGGGGACTGTCATGAGTGTGTTGACTGAGTTGGCGCTGAAAGCGGCGAAGCCGGGGGCGAAAGAATACGATATCTGGGATTCAAAGGTGAAGGGGTTCGGCGTCCGCGTCAGCCCAAAAGGGACCAAGACATTCGTCCTTCTCTTCCGCTTCGAAGGCAGGCCGCGCCGTTACACCATCGCCCGCTACCCGGACCTGTCGTTGGCAGACGCGCGTGACAAGGCACAGGACGCGAAAGGAAAGATTGCCAACGCGTCGATCCGCAAGCTGAGAAGACGAAGGAGAAGCGAAAGCTGTCCGATCGCGTCGATGCTCTCGTCGGGCAGTTCATCGAAGCCGAGTGCAAGGGAGAGGCTTTCGCCAAAAGCGGCATACCGAAATGGGATTCGTGGAAGCTGGTCGAGCGGAGCCTGAAAGAATACCTCGTCTCCCAGTATGGCACGCGCTCTGTCCATCACGTGACCAAGGCGGACATAAAGAGCGCCTTGAAGCGGATCGTTGCCATGGGCCATCCGCAGGCCGCCAACACGGCGTTCTGGTACATGCGGGCGCTTTTCAATTGGTGTAAAAAGGAAGATGTCATCGCCATTTCGCCATGCGAGGGACTGGAGAACCCCGCGCCAATCAAGATGCGTGAGAGAGTCGTTTCTGATCCCGAACTAGCGGCCATATGGAAGGGCTGTGAGCCTGCCCCTGATGAAGTCGGCTATCCGTTCGGATCGATTGTCAGGCTGCTCATGCTGACAGGCCAGCGGCGCACCGAGGTAGCTGCTATGCGGTGGTCTGAACTCAACCTTGAAGCTGGCAATTGGGAAATACCCGGAGACCGGACCAAGAATGAAAACGCTACCATTATCCCACTATCGACGTTGGCGCTGGATATCTTGCGAAGCATTCCGAAGCTAAAGGACTCGCCGTTCGTCTTCCCGGCGAGAGGCAATAAGGACAGCCACTTCTCTGGCTATGCGAAGGGTAAGAAGGGCCTAGATGACAAGATCGAAATCGACGGCAAGCCGCTGGAGAACTGGACGCTGCATGACCTCCGCAGGACGCTGGCGACCAATCTCGCTAAGCGGCAGGTTCCGCCGCACGTCATCGAGCATGTTCTGAACCACTCGGCGGCGTCGATGACCGGGGTCTCAAAAATCTACAACACCTATGCCTATGACAAAGAAAAGCGCGAGGCGCTCCAGTTGTGGGCAGACAGCGTGAAATGGATTGTGCAGGCGAAGGCAGAGCCGTCAATGGCGGCGTAGGGCAACCCAGTCCCTGACGCGTCCGGCGATCTTATCATCCATCCATACCCCGACCTCGGAATATACCCACGCCACACGACCGGGGCCGAGGCGAACGCGCTGCGGGAAGAGCCCCGCCTTCTCCAGCCGGTCGATGTGCTGCGGCGATATCGATGTCAGTTGCCGCAATTCCGTTTTGCCGACGAAACGCTCGCCGGTGAAAGCGCGGATTGGCGTCGTCACTGGTGAGTGTTTCTTGACGCCGCGTGGCACGGTTGAAGTGGTGAAAAGGTCGCTCATAATCACGCCCGTTAGCGAAGCAAACCAACACCGTCAACAGACAAAAAGGCTCTGAAAAACAGGCCCAAGAGGCACAAAAGCGGAGCCGTTGAAAAACAACGAAATTGATCAAGACTTTGCCGCAAGGCTCCGCTTTTGCCGTTGCTGTAAAATAAAAAGAGGCAGCAACCGTCTAACGATTGCTGCCCCAAAACTAGCTCCGGTGCGAGACGGAGCTTATCCGTTCTGATGATATTCCTTCGCCCATACACAGCCGCCGAGAACCCGGAAACGGGCCGTCTGGCCTTCGAGGAGCAGGTGCCCGGCCATCTCGGCATCGACGCTTTCGGAAGAGTTAATCGCCACGAAAGCATCGCCTTCGAGCGCCGAGACTAGGACAGTGAAAAAACCATGGTCCCAATCCACACCAAGCGGCGTCATACCGTCTTCACTGACCCAAAACGCAGGTGCAAGCGCCTGCCGAAGGCAACTGTGATCGGGACCGCTGGTCAGCCAAGATTCAGCACGTAGCAGCATGGTCAAGCCCTCATCTCGGCGCGCTTCATAGCGCTGAGCATCTGGGCTTTGGTCTGGTTCTTCGAACGGCGGAAAGTGTCCGCGTCCTTCACATCGTGGAAGTTAAAATTATTCACCACCGGCCGGTTGTCGCGGCTGCGATCGTTCGAGCGGTTGTCGTTGCCACCAAGGTCCACCGGAATCTCCCGACCACGAGTGAGCGGGATCACGGCCTCGTTAGGGTGGAGCACCGCAGGCATGCCGCCAGAGGTGTTGGCCGTGCCTTCCGCGTAGTGTGGCGCGTTCGACCACATGCCGGCCGGCAGAGATGCCCGTGAAAGTGGCGACGTGGAATAGCCGCCTTCCGAGAAAAGGCCGCCGAGCATGCTGCCAATGCCCCCTCCGCCCATCATGGATTGGAGAAGCTGCATGATCATGCCACCGAACTGCCCAAGGCCCGGAATAGCGGACGCCAGAGGGCCTAGCAGGCTGCTGATGCCCTGTCCAAAGCCGCCGACACCGGATGCACCGGCTTGCGCCTGTGTGCCGGCTGTAGCCGCCTGTTGGCCGGCGGTAGCGATCGACTGCCCTGCCGTGGTGAACTGCGGCGAGGCTGTTCCTGCCATGGTGCCAGCCTGCTGCACCTGCACACCTGTCATGGTCGATGCCGTAGCGAGGTTCTGGTTAGCCGCGCGCATCGTATCAAACGCCGGAGCCGTCGATGCTGCCGTGGTGCCTACGGTCTGGAGTTTTACGTTCAAGGCATCAATGCCCTGTGTGGTCGCGGGATCGATAGCGCTTGACTGGAATGTCTTGCCGACCCGGAAGCCTTCAATCTCCTCTTGCTTCATCATCAGGAGTCGACGTTGCTCCGCCGTCATGTCCGACATACGGGTCTGGCTGCTTACGCCGGCAGCAGCAGCAAGCTGGCTGGTGTATCCCTTGGTGTTGTTCTCGAATGGTGGAGCGTAACGGTTGATCGCCGACTCCAGCGTCCGGTCGCGATAAGCTGGAGACTCGAACAGAAGGCGTTCACGGGCAGCGCGCCCGTTCTCTAGCGTGTCGAAGGCTGCGAAGCGTCCACCACCTTCCAGATAACCCGGCTGCGAGCGCGTGAACCGTCCGTCCTCAATGTTGCCCGGATTGTTGTTGCGCCATGCGAAGCTGCCGTGGCGGGTCACTGTCGAGCCGTCAGCATTCATGAAGCTGGTGAAGCCCTTGCCGGAAGCAATGACCTTGGTGAACCCAGCCCCCATGGACTCGCCGGCACGTGCCAGATCACCATTGTTCGGTGTAATGCCCGGCGCGAAGCGTTCAGGATCGACGTAGCCGATGCGATTGGCCTTGGCTGTGGTGTTCGCGCCGATCGGGCCAGTTGCTGCCCATCCTGCCGGCAAGGCTCTGCCCGGCTCGATTGGGAAGCGATCTGTACCAAGCGGCATTCGTGGGGCAACGGTGCTACCTGGGATATCCGCAAGCGGTGCACGCGTGATCTGTGACATCGGGCCGAGGCCGCCATCGACCGGCATACCATTGATGGATAGGCCGGTCGTGTACACGTTGGTCATAGCGGTACTGATGGTGCTGCCGATGTTCGCCAGCTTCGCCAGTGCAGCGTCTGCCATGCCGCCGCCGTTGGTCTGACCATCCATGCCGAGACCCGTGAAGAGGTCCTTCATGAGGCTGTTGAGGCTGATCTGAACAAAGGTCTTTAGAATCGATCGTGCAAGACCGGCGAAGTCGGCATCGGCTCCGGTGACGAAGTTTGTGATCTCATCCGACAGGCCGCCGATGCCATCCTTGACGGCATTCTGAATACTGTCGTTGAAGTCGCCGACTGAGGTGGTCCAGCGCTCGATACCGTTGCCGATCTCGCCATTCATCTTGGCGATGCCGCGATAGTAATCAGTCAGCGCGGCTAAGCCGCCCGCGCCGATGTCCTGACCTTTCTTAAGGAGGTCGTTGTAATCCCTCTGGGCATCGTTGAGGGCCTTCTGTTCACCTGTCTTGCCGCGAAGGTTGGCGAGATCGTCGCCGTGGTCACGTGCCAGTGCTCCAGCCGGATTGCGGTCATCAAGAGTCTTGACAGCAAGCGCCTTTTTCCACGGCGCGGCATCGATGCCTTTCTTGGCAGCGATAGCGTCTAGGAGGACAAGCTGTTTCTGGTACTCGTCGTTAGCCTTGCCAACGGCGTTGACCTCATCCCAGACGGCTTGCTGGGCATCTGTGAGGGCAGAGAGCTTGGCGGCTGCATTGCTGGCCTCACGAGTGGCGTTTCGGCTGATTAGGTCTTGGTTCAAGAGGTCCGCGTCTTGGATTGCCTTGGCGTATTTATCGGTCTCGGCCATGGCAGCGCCGAAGGCCTTGGACACGCCATCAGCAAGGCCAGCGCCGAAGCTGGCCACCTTATCGGACAGGGCCGTGAAGACCGCGCCAGCGCCATCGATCAATGCGTTGGTGGCTCTACTGTCGTTGAAGGCCGAATCGATTGCGGCAGCGAAGAGTCCAAGGGCGGCGACCGTCAGCATGACCTCGCTAGTCAGAACCGCAAACGCCGCGCCGAGGCCGCCCACGGCTGCCAGAGTCTCGCCACCGGCGAAGATCATCATTGCTGTTTTCAAACCGCGAAAGGCCGCAGTCGCGCCGGTGACCAGCGGGGCCATCAGCGTAATTGGAAGGACCAACAATCGCAGGGCGGCGGCGGCGGCTGTGATCGCAGCATAACCTGCGAATGCCTTCATGAAGGTGGCAATGGTGTCAGTGTTGTCCGAGAGGATTTTGACCGTTGCGCCGATCACGCGGAGGGCTGATCCTAGATAAGTGCCTATATCGGCGGCGAACTTCTTCACCGGGTCGCTGTTCAATGCGGCGGCCAACTGCTTTGCGAGCGCACCCAGACCAGCGTTGAAGCCATTGTCGAACAGAGTCCGCTGGAAAGTCGTCCAAGCATTCTGGAGCCCTACGATGGACGCCTGCGAAGAATTCATTGCGGACGCCATAGCCGGCCCGAACTGCGACTGGAGTCGCGCGGACATCTTAACCAGAGCTTCCGACCCGACTTCGCCGGCCTGCATCATTTTCTGGAGTTTGAGCGTGGTCACGCCAAGGCTGTCGGCAAGAATCTGGGCCGCTCCAGGCATCGCCTCGGCCAACTGGCCACGCAATTCTTCCATTTGGATGGTGCCCTTCGACATCATTTGCGTGAGCGCAAGGAAGGCGTTCTTCTGCTGCTCCGTGCTCGTGCCCATGGCAGCGAACGCAGTCGAGAACGACGAGAAAATCTTTTGGGTATCAGCGACACTGACGCCGGACAGACGAGCGGCAGTCGCGAACTGGCCATAGCTGGTAGCCACGGCGTCCAACGAGATGGGCATCTGGGCAGTGAGGTTCTGTAGAAACCGCATCTGCTGTCCAACTTCGTCGGAGGACGATGCAACCGTGCCCAGAGTTCTCTGCAAACTGATGAAGGCGCTGCCCGTCTGGTACACGCCGCGTGCTGCTGCAACCGCACCAATGCCTGCCAAGGCGCTCCGCAAGAGGTTCGCGGCGGACGTGGTGGATGACATCTGCGACGTGAAACCACGAAGTGAATTCGTCGACTTCGAGAAGTCGGGCATGCTCCCACGGCCGACGCGAAGGCTTAGACCATTGAGGCGCGATAGCGCGGCGGCGGCAGCATTGATGCGAGCGGGATTGGCTACGGCAAGCCCGGCGACAAGGGCGTTTAGGTTGCGAACGGCAGCGAGCGGAGGGCCTTTGAAACCTACCAGAGCAGCCTTGATCTGATTGAGTGACGTGACGAGCCGGCCGTCGATGCGGATACGGTTCAAGTTCGCCAAGGCAATCGGTACGGCCTTTATGGCGGCTGCATTGAAACGGAAGTTGGCGAGGGCCTTCTGGAGGGTCTGGAGATTGGTGACCAGCGCTTTTGAGACCTTGACCTTGCTGAGAGCGTCGAGAGCGACAGCGGTGCCCCTGGCTGACTTGGCGAGGCTACCCAGATTCGATCTGCCGAGCTTGTCGAGAGACGCAAAGGCGCTCTTCGACACGGAGTCGAACTGGCGCAGTGCCTTCAGGGAATCCGAGACAGAGCGAGTGAATTGCGTGACGCCTGTTTGAGCCTTGCGGCTATCGACGCCAATCTGGATATTGAAATCTGACATGGGACTCCCGTGCGCTGCGAGAGCGCGTGACGATTAGGTACTGTCGGGAGTGAGGCGCACCGCGCCGGAGGCTTATGGTTTGAGGGCTCGGCCACCTTGCCGGGAGGGGAACGGCAAGGTGGCCGGCTAACCTCGAAGTCTATGCCTAAGCTTCGAGGATTAGGTGATTAGGTGCCCAGCCAAGCAGTGAAAGGTGTCTGCCTCTTCGGAACGTTAGCCGGCTGGGCTCTCGAAACGGATAGCCACGCTTCGAGGATTCGGTGCGGCGACTAGCGAAAGGACAACTCTAGTCGCCGCCATGCAAATTGAACTTCACAGGCCAATCATTTCCCGAGGCCGGCCCGTGTCGCTCAACGCACGATTCTATTTACCCTTTCGGCTTCGACCGGCGTTTCGGGGAAAGGGGCGATACCGGGCATTCGATCGGCAGTGGTCTCCGTCGATCTGGCACCGGCATGAGGCGGATACACATGCTTAGCGCTTCCGCTTGACAAATGGTGCTAGGTAGAACTTGGCCCGCTCCAGCGACGTGGCCTGACTGAGGCCGTCACCTATGCGCGTCCCGCGCTTGACCGTCACCAGTGCGTCGGCGAGTCCTGCCTTCCTGACAGGCGACAAATCCTTGATGAGTTCAGGGTCTAGGACGGAATGTGCATCGACAACGACCGGCGCGTCGGGTTCTTCAGGCAGCGGCTTGGCGACTTCGGCCGGCGCGTCTTTCCGGATGATTGCCCCGAGTCGGCCCCAAAAATCATAGTCATCCTTTTGCGCGGGCGTGAGTTCGGCGAGAGGTAAGCCGACTGCATTCAGGTACTCTATCTGTGCCGGCGTGGGTGCCGGCTCCGCGTCTGCCGTGGGTTCATCGGCCGTGGGTTCATCGACGCGCCCGTCGATGACGGTGGGCTTGGCCAAGTTGGCCACCTCGAGTCGCACCTCTGGTGGGAGGTCGGAGAGTTCCCTGCCCGGGAATCGGGCCATGTAGGCGCTCTGCTCGTCGTTCAAATCTAGCATGTCGATGTCCTGTGTTTTCGGTTTGCGACCGCGCTTCAGAGCGGGCCAATTTCTCCAGAACGGCCCGGCGCAACCAGTCCACACGGCTCTTGCCTTCGGCTTGTGCGGCTTCATCGACCCTATCGACGACGCCGGGCAAGAGCTTCAGAAGAACTGTGCGCCGGGTAGTCTCAAACGGATCGTTCAGCATGGACTCCCTCTTCCGATCGAGTGAGGTACTGGTCGAGGGCGGCTCTTAAAAGATCGCCACGATCTCTATTTTCGCGGGTGCATGCTCGGTCGATCCGCCAATCCATCGCCGCTGGAATGAAGATTCCAATGCGCTGAAAATCGTCTCTCGGGCGGGTCATTGAGCGGCCTGCTCGGCAAGTTCTCTTGTGATGGCCGCAATCAGCCACTCGGGACGCGACTTGATGCCCTGACGCCTCATGGCTTGGGCAACCGCGTGGCAGGTATCGGGGTGCAGCCGGAAAGATACGAGGGGCCAATTTTCCTTCTTCATGTCGGTCATGTCAGCACGCGCCTTCGTTCCGGGCTCGATCGCTTTCGATTGCCGCCGCGCGCTCGGCCTTGGCGTCTGCCGAGACCTTGTCCTGCAACAGCGCCAGAGCCTTGCGCACGACATGAGCGCGGCCAAGCCCGGTGACTGCGGCTTGGCGGTTGACGAACTTCAACTGCGAATCCGTAATGGAGACTACAAATCTATTGTGGCTGACACCGCCTCTGCCGATGGTCATACGAGAGCTCCCACCTTGCCGCCGTGGGTAACGAAGTCCCTTTCGACAATTAGACGGAGCGCCGCCGTAAATGGCACCAAGTCTCTCAAGGCCAGAGCATCAATATAGTCGACATGATGCTCAGGAAGTGTGATGCTTTTGCTGATGCTGCCGTCGCGGCGCATGGAATTCTTGCACGTAGCCATGGGTGTTCTCGTATTTTGGGGATCAAGACGGCAGCGGCTACCAGCCGAGCGGCGCATAGTACCACTATGGCCAAGGTCTCTGAATATGCGAATGGTACAGAAAACAACACGGGCTGTGGGAATGGTGGTGCGATTAACCAACCTGATCTCTGCATGAGTGGGTCTGCACTCAACCAATCAATCGCTATTGGCCAAAGGCAGGCCAGGAGTTGCGGGGTTGGCAAAGGATAGGTTGCAAATCTTTATAGTAAAAGGATGAGTGCAGAATGTTGGTGAGAGGATGAGTTCAGAAACGCAGACTAAATCTAAAGTCTACAATGTTAGTATTTAGTGGTCTGCGTATTAGGTCTAGGAATAGATGCCTACCCCAAATACCCGTCTGGGACCCCGGCGCGCCGATAGCTATTAACGACCCTGGAAATAGAGGAAGAAAAAATCGAAGGGGCGGCCCTACCCTGTCGGCGCTTGCATCGAGATCGATGGCAACTGCGCTCAACCTTCTCGAACCACGAGCCGGACAGCAAAAGGCCCGGACGATGCCGGGCCTCACTGTGGATCGTGATGACGTGGAAGGTTATGCAGCCGCAGGCACACGCCTTGCCAGCTTCGACAGTGTAGACCTAGAGGCCCCCGTCGCGGCCACAATGCTAGACCAGCTTTGACCGTTGGTGAGCATCTTCACGATCGCAGCGTTGCGCTCGGCATCCTCTGGACGGCCCTTGTAGCGGCCGTCTGCCTTCGCCTTGGCGATGCCCTGCGCCTGTCGTCTGCGGCGGTCGGTGTAATCCTTCCGCGCCACGCTGGCGAGAATGTCGAGGATGAGCGTGTTGAGGCTCTTGAACAGGTCGCGCGTGAACTCGTCTTCATCGGGGATCGTCCGAGTCATCTGCCATGAGGTTGGAAGATCAAGAGCGACGATCTTCACCTTATGCTTGGCGATCTCGGCTTTGAGCTTCTCCCAATCGTCTGCATTGAGGCGCGTCAACCGGTCCACGGCCTCCAGCAACAGCACGTCGCCGGGTTGACAGTCCGATAGCAGCCTGAACAGTTCCGGCCGCTGGAGAGACGCACCGGACTCGTTCTCAACGTAGAACGCCGCGATCGTCAGCCCGCGTGCAGCAGCGAACTGGATGAGGTCGGAGCGTGCACGATCCGCATTTTGCTCGGATGTGCTCGCTCTCAGGTATGCACGAATGAACATTTCAGGCTCCCGGTTCGATTTAGGCTAGTTCACCATATTCGGTTCGCTTGAAGTGGTCCAGTAAATTCGGAAGGCCTGGAAACAGACCGGATTCATGGTTAATGCAGGCGGTTCGGCTGGTCCTGCCCAAGTACACCCTAATCAAACCGGCATTTTCGGTCATCTGGAGGGCCAGCTGTGGTTACAGAAATGCGAGGTCCCCTTTGAGAGGTTGAGTGCAGAATGAGAGGGTCCGCGATCCGGCCGGTGCGCGTTTACCTAATCAATCAAGGTTAATGCAGAGTATGTTATATTTACCACAGTGTGGTATATATGATACATGCATAACCAATGGATTATGAACGGGGATCGGCAGAGGGTTGGGCAACGAACTTTCATAGAAGGAAAGATCGTCACATTTTTCGTCGAAATCGCGCGATTTGAAGGCCTACGTCACCTTGGCCTCCTTCACCGATAAATCAGCCACAATTCCAGCTTCGCCAGTTGATAAAGGCCACCACCTAGCACAATCCATATGACAGCGCTCATAGGCAGGAGAACGCCCCATTTAACGATAAAAAGCGCTACCGGTCGTTTCTCCAGTTCCAGTTCTTTGGGAAAGAGTTGGTCCCACCAATCTACTATCGAAGCAAGATAGAAGCTCAATACGAACAGAGTCATAAGGCAAAAGAGCAATCCAGCCAAAACGAAGCCTGCAATCGAAAGAACGGCCAGATTTGATCTGGCAATGTGGTCAATGAAGTTCTGAACGTTGTCACGGCCGCTGTGATCCCAAAGGGAATCCGGTAACTTCTCGAGGTAGTGGATTTTGAAGGCGGCCCAAAGCCAGATAACCATTCCCAAGCCAAGCGCACCCTTCAGCGTCTCGACAGCTTCACGCCCTGCCCGGAACTTCTCCCACGGCGTCAAATGGTCGTACATGGTCGCACCCCTTTTGGCTGAACAGCGCTAAGAATATCATGCCGACACTGAACTGATAGAAGCAAGCGACAAAGGTCCCAAAGAGGCCCTGTGGTGCTCCTTGCACAAACGGCGCTGGCTCTTCCCGTGACCTTGAGACGAGTGTGGAGCAGCACTTGGTTCAACGCCACCATTGCTCTGCCGTGACACGCTAGGAGAGAGGCTGCGTGAGGGTTTTATGCAGGCTCGCAGCATCGGCGAGGGAACTGCTCTAGCTGCGGCTCCGATGGGCTTGACTCGGCGGGTTGAGTGAGGGTGATGTAGAAAATGCACCAAAATATCGAAGTATCGACGAGGTCGGGCCGAAGGTACACGGCGGGGCAGGCCGCGTCGCCATCCATCGCCAGCCGTGACACGAATAGGACTATGCAGGAAAAAGACATTCCCGCCTTTGTGCAATCCGTTGTCGATCTTGGCTGCAACATTTGCGCCGTCGGTCATTTTGGGTATGTGTTTGGCGATGCTGATCTGCCGCCAGCACAACTCGATGCCATCGAGCCACAAGTCCGATGGATTGAAGAAGCCTACGGCGAGCGCGATCATCTCATGGCAGAGATAATCGCATACCTGCGATCGATCGGCCGCTATGTCGAGGTGCCGCAGCCAAGGCGCAATGATAGCCGCCGTCGATCATCGTCGCGGCGGCATCGGCGGCGATCGCAGCTTTAGCTTACCAGCCCCCGCCGCACTTGTGCCGTACGATACGTGACTTTCGTTCCGCAACTCGGACAGGAAGCCTTGCCGCCGCTGACGGAGGGTCCCGCTTCCTGTTCTGGTGAAGGCGCTTCACTGAGAATCATTTCTGAGGTGCACGCGGCGCATCGAACAAAGAAATACCAGCCCGGCTTAGCCTTCTCCATTTGCTTTTGCTCCCCCTCTCTTCTGATTCTGAGAAGCTTACGCGCTTTCGGCTGGATCGTGGATGACAATTCCCCCATCCTCTGCACTCAACCTCTGGAGAGACCGTATGAGGCGTGCGAATGCACACGGTTGGTCCAGCCGATAGGCTTTCAGGGATGAGAGCAGAGGGACGTTTCGGCGGCGTGAGAGAAGGGCTTCATTTCCCCAACCTCCCCAACCTCCCCAACCTTTTTTTAATCCATGATAGGAATCCCGAAACCCACACTCGAACACGACCGATAACGGAGAAGAGAGGGCGGATTCCCCTTTTCTACACGTATTTGAAAAATTGCCTGGGAAGGTTGGGGAGGTTGGGGAACTCTGCATGCCGATGGCTTGTTTGACCGGCACTTTTTGCGTCATCGGGCGCATAGGGGAGGCGAGACGCCTCCCCACGGTATCACTTGCGGTCGAAGACGCCGTTGATGAAGGTGTCGGCGGCGTCCTTATAGGCGAGCAACGCGTCGGCGTAGTCGGGATCGTCCGCCTTCTTCGGCGGCAAGATCAAGTCGCCCTCTTCGACAACCGATCTATGATCCAAAGGCACCTTGGACTTTTCCGCGTAGAACTCGCGCAAGGAAAGCAGTGACGGCAGCACGAAGGAACGCCCCGTCTTCCCATCGCCGTCAACCTTGATCAAAGACTCCTCGCCCTTCTGCTTCCGAAATGCACCGATAAAGAACATGCTGATTGCTTCGGGCGAGACTTCCTTCCCGTCTCGTGCTTTCACCATTGATCTATAGCTTCGATAGACCGCCTCTTTCGCGACCGTGAGGGAGCCTTCCTGCCACGTCTTTCGATCCGGTTCAGTCAATCCGCTGTCACCATCCGCATCCGGGAACGTCCCGTCTGCAAGCACGGCGCGCAACCATCTGTCTTCCGCTCTCATATTGATGAGAATTTGACTGATCAGCGCATCCGTAAGAGGCGGGTTGCGAAGATCGATGCCATAGGTGCGTTCGACGGCTGCGATATCGAGCCGAAGAAGGTCATGGAGCATCGCGGCCGAAACCTTGCCGCCTTTAAGCTGGTCGGCGAGTTTCTGGAAATAGGCCGCTTTGCCCTTCATCTCGGCACTAGCCAACGTGACAGCGTAGCTTCTCGCATCCCCTGTCGCTCTCACGACATTCTCGGCATTCGACAAGAGGATGAAGCGCCGATAGTCGCCAACTTCGATGGCGTCCATGAACTTGTTCTCCATCATCATCCGGTCGCTGGTGATCATGTCCTTGATAATGGAGTCGATCTTCGGATCACCCGCGAAGAATGCTTCTTCTGCAACGGCGAGCATCTTGCCCGACATGTGTCCGTTGAAGTTGCCCGTGAGTTGTCTCGGATCGCTCACCTTGACGCTATGACGGTTACCCCAAATCTGGCGCACGAAGTCGGTGAACAGGCTCTTGCCGGTTCCTTCAACACTCAGAATGGCAAGCGCGGTGCCGATCTTGCGGCCGGGGTTCTGCACCATGTCAGCAAGCCATGCCATCACGTAGGCGAAGAGCCTCTTGTCGCCGTTGCAGATGATGCGGAAAATGTGGCGCTGCAAATCCATCCAGTCGCCCTTTACCGGCTCGATAGCAAAGCCGCGATACATGTTCAGTTGGTCGCGCGGAGTCGCGTCCGGTTCCCCATGGCGGTAAGGCTCGAAGACAACGGCGGTGCGGTGATCGCGCGCAGGAGATTTCAGCCATGCCGAGAATACCGAGTCCTTGTCCTTCCCGGCTGTCCAAGGCGCATAGATGTCTTTCGCCGCGCGCAGCTTCAACCATCCTTCGCCGTTCCCCTGCTTCTGATAGATGACCGCATCGCCTCCTCGCTGAACGATTGCGATCTCGTTGTTCATGGCCGTGACCGCCTGTTCCATCTTCTTGAAGTGCGTGATTGGCTTGTCTGCGACGGCAGCGGCTTGATGCTCGGCAGTGGCGTTATCGCCGTCCTCATCGTCAACGCCAGCCACATCATAAGCCGGATCAGTCAAAACATCGTCAGAAAACCATTCATCCACCATGGCCTTGTGCATCATGTCCGCACGGCTACGGTCGGAACAGGAAGTATGTGAGCACCGAAAGGCAAACGTGGCGGCATCCATGCCAGCATCCTGCACGTAGCATCCGGGGTCTTCGGGATCACCGGCGTTCGAGTGCTCATCATCGAACGGGCATTCGCAGGTGAACTTACCTGGCGCGGTCTCACCGCGCAAACGATCCTCGCAGTGATCCTTGAACACCTGCGAAATCTGAAAACCGTGACCGCGCTCCCGCTCAAAATCCCAGAGGTTCAACCCCTTCGTCGGCGACAAAGGTGAAGTCTTGCGGCTACCTCCCATGGCGTCGGCGGCTTGGTCGAAAGGGTCGGAAGAGGTCGCATTGTGCTGCTGGATCGAAACCGGCTTGATTTTGGTCCAGTCGAGTCTGCCAGAAGGGCTTGCGAGTTCCGAGCGCTTGATACCGCCTCCGGCGTTGACGATGATCTTGGCGTTGACGGCGCTCTTGTCGCGGGAGGATAGGTAGAACAGACGCGCGGGATCACGCGCGGCGCGATCGACCTTGATGCCGAGTTCGCGACCCATGCCAAGAATCATATCGCCCCATGCCGTGATCGCGGCCTTCTGCGGCCCTAGGTACTCGGCAATGACAAAGGGTTTTTCGAGGAGGAAGAGGAGCCGGAATTTGTCGATCGCCCGCGTCCGCACATTGATCATGACGCCAGTCGTCTCGTGCGTCGTGTCCTCATATTCAGCCGAGTCGATCACGTCGGCGACGTACTTCCCTTCCTCCCGGAGGAAGCCCCGCACGCCTTCCGTGGTCGGATCAGTCGGACGCCCGTTGTCACCGGCCCACTTGTAATAGCGGTCCTTCTTGATTTCGATCTTCCGGGAGCCGTGGGAGTGCGTGGTGTAGGCGATGAAAAACAGGCCCATCGACTGGAGCAAGGCAGTCGTCTTGTCCATGCTCGCGCCGCTGTCCACGTCGAGCCCCATCATGCAGAGCTTGGTGACAGCCGGGTTGATGCGCCGCCCTTCCATGAGGACGCCGGGCACGAAGCACTTGCCATCCTTCTTGCCGACGCGAATCTTGCTGAGGTCTGAATTCAGGACGCGCTCGAACGGAACTTCGGGTGCGACCTTGAACGTCTTCGCGTCGCGCCGATCGGCGACAGAAATCTGCACCTTGGTATTGAGGATGTCCGGGCTGATCTCACCTATGACCGTGGCATCATTCAGCGGCCTTTCTGCACTCAACCGTGCCTCATTCGCATTGCCCTCCAGCATCACGTCGAGTACTTGCCCGACTGTGCGGCCCCGGAACTGCGAACTCGGCTCCAGCGTCCAGCTACGCCCCGGCAATGGCACGTCGGGCGAAAGCTCCGGATACTCGGCAGCAAGGGCGGTAATGAGGTGATCAATCTCGGGCTTGTCGCCTTCGACGTGGATCACCAGAACGGGGCCGTCCTTGTCGGTCTGCGGCTGGAGGACGACACCAAGATCGGTCACATCTTGCGGGATCACCGCACCGGGCTCAAACCCGAACGCCAACACGGCAGGGCCGTAAGCCCGTTCATGAGGCACCACGATAACGTCATGGTCACCTGCCCCGGCCACAAATGCGTTAACAGCGTCCATATCGATGACATGGAAATCATCGGTCGTGCCATCGGCATCGGCATCGGCTCCGTCCTTGGACAGAGACAGGATGCCGTCATAATTTGGGAAGAGCTTGGCGAGGAAATCAGCGGGCGTGATGGTGGCCGTATCGGCCGAAGGGGACTCAGACATGTTCAAATCCTAAATCGTAGGCGCACGAAGGCGCGTTCCCGGACGCTCATGCGCACGGGTGGTTTCACTTTCAAAACCGACGATCTTTGGAATCTTGCTGTTAGGCCATCGATCGCGGGGCGCGTTTTCGATGCGGCCCCGCCGCGAACTGGACGCTGCTGCTTTTGGCCCTGTTCGGTGCTGCCAGAACCATGGGAACTGGCAGCACCGTTTTTCGATGGGAACCATAACAGCATCCCTCTCATCTCACGGCCGAAGCAACTCGTCAAGAAAATCGTGACAGTGGCTCACGACGAGTTAGAAACCCCTGGCCCCGTCTTGCATATCCAAACCAAACCGAAATGTAATCCGCTCTATACTCGCATTCTGCTTGGTAATTATTGGATTTGACCAACTCCCATTCTGGGAAGTCGTCATTCTCAAGTCTGCCGGGCTCCATCAATACCCATGGCTGGACAGCGCCCATGATGACCTGCTCTGATGCCGCCTTTGGGAGGCAAGCTGACGTGTCTGTGCATCTGATCGTGAGGCCGGGTGGTTCGTTCACCAGGGAAGAGCGCGAAGCGTTCGAAGACCTAGTCCTGCGAGCGCCGCAGGTGGAGAAACAAGGCCTATCAAAGCGCATCCAAGATGCGCACTTTTTATGCCTCTTGTACCTCAACGGCGAACTCGTCGGGACGAACGCGATCAAGGACAACAGAGGACATCAGAGAACCGTTGAAACACAAGCCGGCGTCTCACTCCCCGACGCTGAGTATCTTGGCGAGGTAGGCTACCTGCACGTTGCCAAGGATCATCGACGGGCGCGGCTCGGCGATCTTCTAGTCTTGGGCACGTTAGCCGCCGTCAAAGAGCAAGGCCTGTTCACGACCATCCAATCCAAAAACTTGGCACCACGCAAACTGTTTGAACGCCATGGGTTTATTCAGGCCGGGAAGTCATGGCCATCTGAGAAAGGGGCAGACCAAGTCAATCTGTATGTGCGACCGGCGCGATAGGGATTGCTACCTATTTGCTACCTTTCCCATGAACGACGAAAGCCGCTATAAGGCGAATGTGGAAGAAGTGGTTGATTTTGTTGAAGATTTTTGGTGCCGCTTAGGTGACTCGAACACCTGACCCCATCATTACGAATGATGTGCTCTACCAACTGAGCTAAAGCGGCCCGGGAAGCCGAGCTTCCAGGATGGGCTGCGTGATAGACGCAACCGGCCGCGAATTCAAGATGGCAGTCGCGATTTCAGGACGAGGCAATTCGTGCCGCCTCCGGCCGGGCGCAAGGGCAGCCGCCGCGCCGATCTACCATTGGCCGCGCGATGCCGCATCGGCACGCCGCGCGACCGCCACGTTGGCCGTGACCGGAAAATCAGCGAAAAATGTTGATTCCTTTACCGAAAACCGCCGAAATAAGCTTTGTACCCCTCGGCAAGGCAGAATGCGGCCGCTCGCTTGTTGATTGATTGGTCGCCTGCGGCTAACGATCATGACAAAGTGAGTGAAATTGCAGAGGGAATTCGCTTGGACGCGATCGAAAAAGCGATCCGCAATGCCTTCGAGAAAGGCAATGCCGACGACCGGGCGTTTCGCGAGCGGGTCTATCGATCGGCTTTCGCGGCACTCGACCGTGCCCTGCAGGCCAATCCAAACGTCACCGTGGAGGTCGCCATCAAGCGCCGCAAGGCGGTCCAGGCGAAGATCACCGAAATCGAATCGGAATTCCTGCCGGCGGTTGCCGACGTTGCCGCGCCGACCGACAGTTTAGAGGCAGCACCGGAGGTGGAGCCTCCGGCCGAAGCCGAAGCCGAGCCCGCGCCGTCGCCCGATGTCGTCGTTGACGGTCCGGCGCAGCCGCCCGAATCCGATGCGCCCCGGTCGCGCGTCCTGCCGGTCGTTCCCGACATCATGCCCGATGCGCCTGTTCCCGAGGCGCCGGTTATCGACATGGGGGCCTCGGTTCCGACCGAAGCCGACGTCGAAACCGACGACGCGGAAGTGACGCCCGACCGCGACGACCGGCGGGCGAGGCGGCGCCGCCTGCCCTTGACCGCGATCTTCTTCGGTGTGACGCTGCTCGCAGCCGCCGGCATCGGCCTTTATTTCGCCAACCAGACCGGCGTCTTCAAATCGGCGACCGAGCTCGACACAGCGCCACCGGAAGCGCCGCCAACGGTCGATGGCGAAGATTTCACGCCGGACGACACCGCTTCGCCGCCAAAGCAGGGCGAGGAGGACCAGGCGCGCGACTGGATCAACGTTTTTTCGCCGGGTGACCCGACGCAGGTCAATGCACCGTCGGACGCCAAGGCCGACGTCATCCAGGACGAAAGCGGTTCCTTCCTGCGCATCCGCTCGGGGGCATCCGGCTCGGCCATCAGCTTCGACGTCGGACAAGGCGTGTTGGAAAAACTAGCCGGCAAGCATGCCACATTCGACATCATCGCGCGCTCCGAGGAGGGGCAGGAGACGCAGATTTCCGTCGATTGCAATTTCGGCGAACTCGGCGACTGCGGCCGCAAGCGCTATGCGGTCGGTCGCGAGCGCAATGAATATCTGTTCGACGTGCGCTTTCCCGACAAGCGTCCGGGTGCTGCCGGCACCATCGCCATCAATTCCGACTTCGACAAGCAGGGCAAGTCGGTCGACATCTACGAGATCCGCGTTTCAGTCGTTCCCTAAAGCACGTCGCGTTCGGACCGGCCTCATGCGACGCACTTTAGGTTCTTGTTTTGGTGCATGTCGTTACCGCAAAACCGCTGCACACTTTTTGCGCCACATGCACTAACTATCGAGCAGCGCCTGCAGCGTCTCGATGCGGTCGGCTTCGGCCGCCGGCTTGTCCCAGCGCAGCCGCGAAATGCGCGGAAAGCGCATGGCAACGCCGGATTTGTGCCGCGTCGAGCGGTTGAGCCCTTCGAAGGCTACCTCAAGCACCAGCCCGTTCCTGCGGTCGGCACGCACCGAGCGGACCGGGCCAAAGCGCTCGATCGTATTGTCGCGGACATATTTGTCGATCTGCCTCAGTTCCTCGTCGGTGAAGCCGAAATAGGCTTTTCCCACCGGCACCAGCTCCTCCGATCCTTCCGGCCCGGACCAGACGCCGAATGTGTAGTCGGAATAGAAGCTCGAACGCTTGCCGTGGCCGCGCTGGGCATACATCAGCACCGCGTCGACCGTGTGCGGATCGCGCTTCCATTTGAACCACGGGCCCTTCGGCCGCCCGGCCACATAGGGCGAATCCCAGCGCTTCAGCATGACGCCTTCGATGACCGGATGCAGCGGCTTGCGGCGCAATTCCTCCAGCGTCTGCCAGTTGGTGAATTCGACCAGCGGCGACAGATCGAAGCGGCCCGGATCGAGTGTCCTGACGAAGGCCTCGAGCCGGCCGCGCCGTTCGCGGAAGGGAAGTCCGCGCACATCCTCGTCACCAATCTGCAGCGCATCGTAGCAGCGCATGAAGGCGGGGTATTGCTGCTGGATCTTGGGTGACACGCTCTTGCGGTTCAGCCGCTGCTGCAGGTCCGAGAAGGTGCCCGTCGCCTGCCTGGGGTCACCGACCAGAAGCTCGCCGTCGAGGGCGCCGGAAAAATCCATCGCCTCGGCAAGATCCGGAAAGGCGCCGGAGACATCGTCACCGGTGCGCGAATAGAGCCGGCGAATGCCGCCTTGGCAAACCGCCTGGACGCGGATGCCGTCCCATTTCCATTCGGCCGCGTAGTCGGCCGGGTCGAGCTTTTCGAGGTCGCCGTCGCCGACGGCATTCGACAGCATCACCGGCCTGAACAGCGCCAGCGCCGTCTTCCTGGGTTTTTCGGCCTTGCCTTCGAGCCAGGCGAACAGCGCGAGATAGGGCGGCGTCAGCCCGTGCCAGAGTTCCTCGATCTCGGCGACATCGACCTTGCCGAAATCGGCCAGCGCCTGCTTGGCGAGCCGCGCCGAGACACCGATGCGCAGGCCACCGGTGACCAGCTTTATGATGGCAAAGCGCGCCGAAGTGCTGGCGCTGTCGAGCAGCCGGGCCAGCACCTGCGGCCCGTCGGAACGGCTCGCCGCCTGCAGCTTCGCCACCACCTCGGCCAGCGTCGGCTCGTGGTTCGCAATGTCGACCGGCGCCTGCGGCCAGACCAGCGACACGGTCTCGGCCAGGTCGCCGACATAGTCGTAGGAATAGCCGAACAGCACCGGATCCATGCGCTCGATCACCAGTGTGCGCAGCATCGCCGGCTTGACCGCGGCGATGGACAGATCGCCGGTGATGGCAGCCAGCGCCAGCCCGCGGTCCGGATCCTCGACGCTGCGGAAATAATCGGTCAAGAGCGTCAGCTTGCCGTTGCGCGACGGCGTCAGCACCAGCCGGTCGAGAAGCTCGGCGAAGCGGTTCATGGGAGGGGCGACGCCAATGGGAAAGGCTTGCGTTCTGTCGCGCCCCCCTCTGTCCTGCCGGACATCTCCCCCTCAAGGGGGGAGATTTGCTGTCGCGACTGCTTTCGCCAATTTCCAACGTTGCAGGATGAGCGGCAAAACCAAAGCTGCCGATCTCCCCCCTTGAGGGGGAGATGGCCGGCAGGCCAGAGGGGGGCGCCGTAGAGCGCCGTACCGGCGATTGCTGGATCCAAAAACACCATCAATCGCCCTCGTCCTCATAGCCAACGAGATGCAGCGGCCGAGCCGCAATGCCTTCGAGTTCGCACCAGCGCACCAGAGCCTCCTCGCGGCCATGCGTTACCCAGATTTCTTCGGCGCCGGTCTCCTTGATCGTGGCGGTCAACTCGTCCCAGTCGGAGTGGTCGGAAATGATCAGCGGCAGCTCGACGCCGCCCTGCTTGGCGCGCTGGCGGATGCGCATCCACCCTGAGGCGAAGCAAGACATCGGATCGGGAAAACGCCGCGCCCAGCGATCGGCGAAGGCGGATGGCGGGCCGACGACGATGGCGCCGGCAAAGTCGCTTTTTTGGCCGGTCTCGACGGTCGCCGGTTCCAATGTGCCGAGATCGATATTCTGGCTCTGGTAATACTCGCTGAGCTTGGCCAGCGCGCCGTGGATGTAGATCGGCTTTTCGTAGCCGGCATCGCGCAGCAGGCGCATGACACGCTGCGCCTTGCCCAGCGCATAAGCGCCGACCAGATGCGTGCGCTCGGGAAACTGTTCGGTCGATTTCAGCAGCCGGGCGATCTCTTCGGAATCGGGCGGATGCCGAAACACCGGCAGGCCGAACGTCGCCTCGGTGATGAAGACGTCACACTTGAGCGGCTCGAACGGCTCGCAGGTCGTGTCCTTCTGGCGCTTATAGTCGCCGGACGCGACGATGCATGTGCCCTGATGCGCGACCTTGATCTGCGCCGAGCCCAGCACATGGCCGGCCGGGTGAAAGCTGACGGCCACACCGCCAAGCGCAATCGTCTCGCCGAGCACGGCGGCTTGCGTCGTTCCGGCAAAACCTTCGCCGTAACGCAGCCCCATGATATCGAGCGTCTGCTGCGTCGCCATTACCGAGCGGTGGCCGGAGCGGGCATGGTCGGAATGGCCATGTGTGATCAGCGCCCGGTTGACCGGCCGCACCGGGTCGATGAAGAAATCGCCGGGCGGGCAATACAGCCCTTCCGGCCGGGGATGAAGCAGGTCGCTGGCGCGCATGGCCCCAAGATAGGCGCTAATTCCGGCGCGGGAAGCCTGTTGTAAGTCACTGCTGACTCCAGCATAGAGCGCAAGCCGGCTGCAAACACCCGGCGGAACCCGATCGCATGAAACCGCTCCAGACCTCGTCCGGCGATTTGACCGCCGACCGCCGCGCCGACTATGCCGAAATGCTCTATGCATCCGGCGATCATGCGGCAGCGGCGGAATTGCTGCTCGGCGCGCTCGAACTGGCGCCGCAATGGCCAGCCGGCTGGTTCCGCCTCGGCGAGATGCAGGAAGCGGCAGGCGCGCCCGATCGTGCCGCGCAGGCCTGGACGACGGCACTGCGGCTCGACCCGGCGGACAGGCTCGGCGCGGTGCTCAAGCTGCAATTGATCGGCAGGGCAGCGGCGGCCCCGGCGCCGCCCAGCGCCTTTGTCGAGACGCTTTACGACCACTATGCCGGGAGCTTCGAGGGTGAGCTGGTCGACAGGCTCGGGTATCGTCTGCCCGAATGCCTCGACCGCGCCATCCAGGCAGCACGGCCGGGCCGGTTTTCGCTGGCGCTCGATCTCGGCTGCGGCACCGGCCTCATGGGCCAGAGGCTGCGGCCGATCGCCGATCGGCTGGAGGGCTACGACATCTCGACCGCCATGCTGAGGCAGGCGCGCGCCAAAGGCGTCTACGATCTGCTCGTCAAGACGGACCTGCAGGATTTTTGCTATTCTGGCCCGAAAGCCGATCTGGTGACGGCGGCCGATGTGTTCATCTATGTCGGCGCACTCGAAAAGGTGGTGAACAAGATTGCCGGAATGCTTGCCGGCGGCGGTCTGTTTGCGTTCTCCGTCGAGACGCTCCCGGGCGGAGAATCGTCTGACAGCGCCGGCTTCGCCCTGCTGCCGTCCCGCCGCTACGCGCATTCCCAAAGCTATGTAGAGCGGGTTCTGGACGCCAACGGCTTTTCGGTCCTGTCGCTGCAGGCAACAATCATCCGGCAGGATCGCCGCCAACCGGTCGAAGGGCTGGCCGTAGGGGCAAGCTTGCTTTCCGGCAGCGTAAAATCTGGCTAAGACTTCTGCCGCTGCGCATGAGAAGCCGCAGCTGCGAACGACAAGGAGCACGTTCATGCGCTGGAACATGATGGTCTTGGCGTCTTGCCTGGCGATGGCCGGCTGCGTCGGCAATTCGATGTCCGAACGGCAGGACGAAAACGTCCAGTCCTCGCTGCTATATGACAATGTGCCTTGCGATCAATTGCTGGCGCAACGAAACGGCCTGGCGCAGCAATATCATTTGCCGGTGGACGCCAAGCCGTCCTTCTCCAACCCGGCGACGGGCTTTGGCCCGTTCACGCCGGACATGCGCTCGAAAGCCAAACGCGACGCCGACCAGGCAAGCGGCAAGATCGACGCCATGAACCGGTCGATTGCCCGCCGCGAATGCGGCAAGCCGGCCAAGCAGAACAAGCTCGGCCTGACCTGACCGGATCCTAATCCGCCACCTTCCATTGCTCGCGCGAGGCGCTGGCGGGATAGACGCCGAGAATGCGCATTTCGCGCGAGAAGAAGGCGAGCTCGTCGAGTGCCAGCTTCACCAGCGGATCGTCGGGATGGCCCTCTATGTCGGCGTAGAACAGCGTCGCTGTAAACGCGCCGAGCTGGTAGCTTTCCAGCTTGGTCATGTTGATGCCGTTGGTGGCAAACCCGCCCATCGCCTTGTAGAGCGCTGCCGGCACGTTGCGGACGCGGAAGATGAAGGTCGTCATCATCCTGGCGTCGGCCGAGGGACGTTCGGCCCATTGCTTGTTCTTGGTCAGCACGACGAAGCGGGTGACGTTGCTGTCGGTGTCCTCGACATTCTCCTCAATGATGTCGAGCCCGTAGAGGGTCGAGGCCAGCGCCGGCGCCAGCGCGGCCATGGTGCGGTCCTTCATCGCGGCGACCATCTTGGCGGCGCCCGCGGTGTCGCCGGCAACCGTCGCCTTCCAGCCGTTCTTGCGGATGTATTTGCGGCATTGGCCGAGCGCGTGGATGTGGCTGTGCACGGTCCTGATCTCGTCGCGCCTGACGCCGCGCAGCACCATCAGCTGGAAGTGGATCGGCAGAAAGTATTCGCCGATGATGTGCAGCTTCGATTCCGGCAAGAGGTGATGAATGTCGGCGACGCGGCCGGCAATGGTGTTCTCGATCGGGATCATCGCCAGATCGGCCTTGCCGGTCTCGACGGCGTTGAAGGCGTCCTCGAAGGTCGGGCACGGCAACGGCTCCATCGACGGGAACATGTTGCGGCAGGCGGTGTCGGAATTGGCGCCCGGCTCGCCCTGGAAGGATATTTTGTTGGTCTTTTCAGGCATGCGCAGAGTCTCGGGAATTGGGGGAAGAATTTCTTAGTTGGAAAGGAGCGCCCTGGCGCGTTCGAGATCGTCCGGCGTATCGACGCCAAGCGGCACCGACTGGACGATCTCCGCATCGATGCGCATGCCGGCCTCCAGCGCCCGCAACTGCTCCAGCCGCTCGCGGCGCTCCAGCGGCGACGGCCTTAGCGCAACGAAGCGTTCGAGTGCGGCGCGGCGATAGGCATAGAGGCCGATATGATGGTAGAGCGGGCCTTCGCCCCAAGGGGCGGTGGCGCGGGTGAAATAGAGCGCCCTGAGCCGCGTCGTCGAGAGTGGCGAGCCGACCAGCTTGACGACGTTCGGATTGGTCTTTTCCTCGTCGCGTACGATCTCGACGCAGAGCGTGGCGATGTCGACCGCTGCGTTCTCGAAAGGCTTCAGCGCGGCGCCGATAACAAGGGGGTCGATGGTCGGCAGATCGCCCTGCACATTGACGATGGTCTCGACGCTGTTGCCAGGGTCGAGAATGGTCAGCGCTTCGAAGATGCGGTCGGAACCGGTTTCGTGGTCCGCCCGCGTCATCACCGCCTCGAAACCATGCGCGCGCACCGCCTCCGCAACGCCTTGCGTATCGGTGGCGACGACGACCCGGCCGAGCCCGGCCTCGGCAGCGCGGCGGGCGACGTGGACGATCATTGGAGTGCCGGCAATGTCGGCGAGCGGCTTGCCCGGCAGGCGGGTCGAGGCCATGCGGGCCGGGATCAGGATGAGGGTGGACATGAGGCGGGCAGGGGCTCGAAAAAGAGGAGGACAAAAGTGGCAAAAGGTCTCACTGGCAGCGCCCTTATAGGTGTTGCAACGCCGGAGCAAAAGACCTAGTTTCCGCGCGATTTGACCGCCTCGCAGGGTGGTTCACGATACCGACGGACGGAGTGGACGGATCGGTCCGCCGGAAAAGGGAGCCTGGGGCGTATGGATTCCAACGAAGTCAACAAGCTGCTCGCCGGTCTCCTCGGCACCGTGTTCATCGTCTTTTCCGTTGGCATCGTGTCCGACGCGCTGTTTGCCTCGCCGGCGCCGGAAAAGCCCGGCTTCGCCATCGAGGCGACCGAGCCCGCCGAAGGCGGCCCGGCCGCTCCCGCCGCGGCCGTGAAGCCGATTGCCGAGCTGCTGACCACTGCCAACGCCGAAGCGGGCGCCGCCATCTTCAAGAAATGCCAGGCTTGCCACTCCGGCGAAAAGGGTGGCCCCAACAAGGTCGGCCCCGATCTCTGGGACATCATCGACCGTCCGGTCGCCGAGCATGAGGGCTTTGCCTATTCGGCCGGCATGAAGGAGTTCTCCAAGGGCGGCAGCGAGAAGTGGACCTACGACAATCTAAACCACTTCATCACCTCGCCGAAGAAGTTCGTAAAGGGCACCGCGATGGGCTTCGCCGGTCTGCCGAAGGATGAGGACCGCGCCAACGTCATCGCCTATCTGCGCACGCTGTCGGACAATCCGAAGCCGCTGCCGGCGCCCGGCGCCTCGGCCGAAAATGAGGCCGCCAAGCCGCCCGAAGGTGCGGCCCCTGCCAAGCCGGCAGAAGGCGCGGCGCCAGCCGCTCCGGCGCCGGCTGCGCCCGCAAAATAACAAAACTGTAATGGCATAATCCTTGAAAAAGCCGGGTTCAGCCCGGCTTTTTCGTTAGGAAAAATGCATATGCGACGACAAAGCCGCTCGGTTGCGGTTTTCAGCGCCGCCAAATGATCTAGATTGGGCCCAGACGCTATGGTGACGGCGCTATATCGCGAAGAGGAGAACGCATGACGGTTGGCCGAGCGCGGACGCTTCTGAAATCAGTGCTGATGCTGGCCGCTTTTGCCGGCGGATTGCAGGCGGCCTTCGCGGACGAATGGCGTACGACCTCCTCGCTGATCGGCGAATCCAAATACGGCGACAACTTCCAGCACTACGACTACGTCAATCCGGATGCGCCGAAGGGCGGCACAGTGAACTCAGTGGTGCTCGGCACGTTCGACAGCTTCAACCCCTATATCGTGCAGGGTTCGCCGGCCGCCGGCTTCGCGCAGTTCGGCGGCGGCCTGCTCTACGACACGTTGATGGAGCAGGCGACCGACGAGGGCAGCACCAGCCATCCGCTGATCGCCGACGCCTACAAATATCCGGCCGACTATTCCTCGGCGACCTACCGGCTCGATCCGCGGGCGAAATGGCATGACGGCCAGCCGATCACCACCGAGGACGTGATCTGGTCGTTCCAGGTGCTGAAGGCCAACAGCCCGATGTACAGCCGCTATTTCGAAAACGTCACCGACTCCGTCGCGGTGTCCGACCGCGAGGTCGAATTCCACTTCAGCCAGAAGGGCAACCGGGAGCTACCGAAGATCATCGGCGATCTCGTTGTGCTGCCCAAGCACTGGTGGGAAGGCACCGACGCCAACGGCAAGAAGCGCGACGTCACAAAGCCGACGCAGGAGCCGCCGCTCGGCTCCGCCGCCTACAAGATCGCCAGCTTCAAGCCTGGCTCCGAAATCATCTGGCAGCGCGTGCCCGATTACTGGGCGGCCAAGCTGCCCGTAAAAATCGGCCGCGAGAATTTCGACAGGCAGCGTTTCACCTATTTTCTCGACGACAATGCCGCCTGGCAGGCCTTTACCAAGGGCGGGCTGGACGACATCAAGCCGGAGAACAGTTCGAGGCGCTGGAACACGGCCTATAATTTCCCGGCAGTTCAGGCCGGCGACGTCATCAAGAAGGAATTCAAGACCGCGTCGCCCGAACCGATGCAGGCCTTCATGCTCAACACCAGGCGCCCGCTGTTCCAGGATCGCCTGGTGCGCGCCGCGTTGATGTATCCGTTCGATTTCGAGACGATGAACCGGACCCTGTTCTTCGGTTCCAACACCCGCACCAGCAGCTATTTCCAGGGCACCGAACTGGCGTCGAGTGGCCTGCCGCAGGGCAAGGAACTCGAAATCCTCGAGCAGTACCGTGACAAGCTGCCGCCTGAAGTCTTTACCCAGGAATTCAAGCTGCCGGTCTACGACAACCCGCAGGCTGAGCGCAAATACCTGAAGACCGCGGTCGATCTGTTCGCCAAGGCAGGCTGGATCATCAAGGGCGGCAAGATGGTCAACGCCAAGACCGGCGAACCGTTCAAATTCGAGATCCTCGGTTGGAACGACACCGACCAGGTCATCGCCAGCCCGTATATCGCCAATCTGCGCAAAATCGGCGTCGACGCAACGCTGCGCCTGATCGACCAAACCCAGTATATCAACCGAGTCACCCACTTCGACTTTGACGTGGTCACTTCGATACTCGGGCAGTCGGACTCTCCCGGCAATGAACAGCGCGATTTCTGGAGTTCCAAGGCCGCCGATTCGCCGGGATCGCGCAATTACGCCGGCATCAAGAATCCGGTCGTCGATGCGCTGGTCGACCGCATCATCTTTGCCACCGACCGCGACGATCTGGTTGCCGCCACCCATGCGCTCGACCGGGTGCTGCTGTGGAACTACTATGTCGTGCCGCAATATTACCGCGCCGTGGTTTGGCTGGCCTACTGGAACAAGTTCGGTATGCCGGAGAAACAGCCCGCCTATAGCGGCGTCGACCAGAATTCCTGGTGGATCGACCCGGACAAGGAAAAAGCGCTGGCCGCCAAATATAAGAGTGGCAATTGATGGCGGCGCTGCCCCGTCGCGATTTCCTGGCCCTTGGCGGTGCGGCCGCCGCTGCAGCGCTGCTGCCCGGCCGGGCTTTCGCCGCCATCCCGACCGGCGTGAAACTGCACGGGCTGTCTGCCTTCGGCGATCTCAAATATCCTCCGGATTTCACGCATTTCGACTATGTCAATCCAGACGCTCCCAAGGGCGGCCGGATGAATTTCGGCCCGCCGAACTCCACCCTCAATCAGAGCTTTCTGACTTTCAACACGTTGAACTCGCTGGTGTTGAAGGGGGATTCGCCGCCGCGCACCGAGCTCTGTTTCGATTCGCTGATGGCAAGGGCGCTCGATGAGCCGGATGCGGTCTACGGCGTGCTTGCCGAATTCGTTACCTTGTCGCAGGACCGCAACGGCTTCCGCTTCAGCCTGCGGCCACAAGCGCGCTTCCATGACGGCTCGCCGCTGACGGCTGAGGACGTTGCCTTCGCCTTGAACCTCTACAAAGACCGGGGACACCCGAACCTTTCCCAAGCGCTGCGGCATATGACGGATGCGGTCGCAATCGATCCGCTTACTGTCAGCCTTACCTTCAACGGCAAACAGTCGGCGCAGAATATCCTCGCGATCGCCGTAATGCCGATCGTGTCCAAAGCCTTCTATACGGCCAATGATTTCGACGCCTCGACGATGACCCCGCCGCTCAGCTCCGGGCCGTACAAGATGGGACGGGTCGTGGCCGGGCAGACTATCGAATATGAACGCGTCGCCGATTATTGGGGGCGCGATCTCGCCGTGAACCGCGGGCTTAATAATTTCGACCGTATCCGTATCGATTTCTACCTTGATCGCCAGGCAGCGTTTGAAGCGTTCAAGAAAGGCGATACGCATTTTCGCGAGGAGTTCACCGCGCGCGTATGGGCGACCGGCTACGACTTTCCAGCGCTGAAGGATGGCAGGGTCGTCAAACGCGAATTTCCCGGCGAGAAATCGCCCGACATGCAGGCTGTCGCGCTGAACCAGCGCCGGCCGCAATTCCGCGATGTGCGCGTGAGACAGGCGATCGCCTATTGCTTCGATTTCGAATGGACCAAGCGGGTACTGTTTTTCGGCTCCTACGAGCGCTCGCAATCGAACTTCGAACGATCGGACTACAAGGCCGAGGGCCCGCCCTCGCCCCAGGAATTGAAACTGCTGGAGCCGTTTCGAGCCGAGTTGCCGCCGGAAACCTTCGGCGAACCGGTGGTGCAACCCGTCTCGGACCGTTCCGGTCACGACCGTAAGCTGCTGCGCGAAGCTTCGAGACTGCTTGCCGAAGCCGGCTGGAAGCGAGCGGGCAATTTCGTCGTCAATGAGAAGGGCGAGCGACTGCGGGTGGAAATGCTGGCCGAGGACGAGGGTCTCGTTCGCATTTTCGCGCCGTGGTCCGAGAATATGAAGGCGATTGGCATCGACGCTTCGATCCGGCAGGTCGATTCGACGCAATTTGAAGCGCGGCAAAGCAACTACGATTTCGATTTCAACATGCTACATTGGTTGATCGGGGCGACGCCTACTGCCGACGGCCTGGAAATCCTCTACAATTCCCGGATGGCGAAAACGCCGGGGATGCGCAACTATCCGGGTACGGAAAGCAAAGCCATCGACGCGCTGATCGAGGCAGCCGGCAAGGCGCAGAGCCGGATCGAACTCGTCACAGCGCTCAACGCGCTCGATCGGGTCTTGCGCGCGCGGCTAGACTGGATTCCAACATATCATCTGGCGAATCACCGGGCTGCCTTCTGGGATATGTTCGGCTTTCCCGCTCAAAAGCCGGATTACGACTTTCCGGTCGAGACGCTGTGGTGGTTCGACAAAGACAAGGCGGCAAAAATTGGCAAAGCCTGAGATTTTCGCACAAGCGAGGCAGAGAGCCTGATGGGCGCCTATATACTGCGCCGTATCCTGCTGATGATCCCGACCCTGTTCGGCATCATGGCGGTGTCGTTCGCCGTCATCCAGTTCGCGCCGGGCGGGCCGGTCGAGCAGGTCATCGCCAGGCTGACCAACCAGGGCGGCAGCGATCGCCTCGGCGGCGGCGGCGGTGATGCCGGCGGCGCCAATTTCGACGTCGCCGGCGACGTCGGCTCGAAATACCGCGGCGCGCAAGGGCTCGACCCGGAATTCATCAAGAAGCTGGAGAAGCAGTTCGGTTTCGACAAGCCGCCGCTCGAGCGCTTCGGCATGATGCTGTGGAACTATCTCCGCTTCGATTTCGGCGACAGCTATTTCCGCGACATATCGGTGCTCGACCTGATCCTGGAAAAGATGCCGGTGTCGATCTCGATCGGGCTGTGGATCACGCTTTTGTCCTATCTGATCTCGATCCCGCTCGGCATCCGCAAGGCGGTCAAGGACGGCTCCACCTTCGACGTCTGGACCAGCGGCGTCGTCATCGTCGGCTACGCCATTCCCGGGTTTCTGTTCGGCATATTGCTGATGGTGCTGTTTGCCGGCGGCTCGTTCTGGGACTGGTTTCCGCTGCGCGGCATCACCTCCGACAATTGGGACCAGCTGTCGTGGCCGGCGCGGATCGTCGACTATTTCTGGCATATGACCTTGCCGCTGACCGCGCTGGTATTGTCGGCCTTCGCCACGACGACGCTTTTGACCAAGAATTCCTTCCTCGAGGAAATCCGCAAGCAATATGTGGTCACAGCCCGCGCCAAGGGCCTGTCGGAGCGGCAGGTGCTTTATGGCCACGTCTTCCGCAACGCCATGCTGATCGTCATCGCCGGTTTTCCCGGTGCTTTCATCTCGGCCTTCTTCACCGGCTCGCTGCTGATCGAGAACATATTTTCGCTCGACGGCCTCGGCCTGCTCGGCTTCAACTCGGTGGTGCAGCGCGACTATCCGGTGGTGTTCGCCAATCTCTTCATCTTCTCGCTGCTTGGCCTGTTCGTCGGGCTTTTGTCCGATCTGATCTATACCTGGGTCGATCCACGCATCGATTTCGAGCGGAGAGACGTCTGATGGCGCAGGCCACAGCCGAAACGGCGCCGGCACGGATCGCGCGGCCCTTTCTGTCGCCGCTCAACCAGCGGCGCCTGCAGAACTTCAAGTCCAACCGGCGCGGCTACTGGTCGTTGTGGATATTCCTGTTCCTGTTCGTGCTGTCGCTGGTTTCGGAATTGGTCGCCAACGACAAGCCGATCATCGCCTCCTACAAGGGCGAGATCCTGTTTCCGGTCCTGGTCGCTTATCCCGAGGAGAAGTTCGGCGGCTTCTATGCGGTCACCGACTACCGCGACCCGGTGATCCAGGACGAGATCAACGCCAATGGCTGGATGGTCTGGCCGCCGGTGCGCTACTCCTACCAGACCGTCAACAACGCTATTCCCGAAGCAGCACCGACCAAGCCGTCCTGGCTCTACGACAAGAAGACGCGCTGCAACCAGTATCCGAAAGGCGAGGCAGACCCCAATTGCAACGTCGGCAACTGGAACTGGCTGGGCACCGACGACCAGGCCCGCGACGTGCTGGCGCGCGTCATCTACGGCTTCAGGATATCGGTGCTGTTCGGCCTGATCCTGACCGCCGGCTCGGCGCTGATCGGCGTGGCGGCCGGCGCTCTGCAGGGCTATTTCGGCGGCTGGACCGACCTCCTGTTCCAGCGTTTCATCGAGATCTGGTCGGCGATCCCGGTGCTGTATCTGCTCTTGATCGTCGCCGCCATCCTGCCGCCCGGCTTCTTCATCCTGCTCGGATTGATGCTGCTGTTCTCCTGGGTGGCACTGGTCGGCGTGGTGCGGGCCGAGTTCCTGCGCGCCCGCAATTTCGAATATGTCAACGCGGCGCGCGCGCTCGGCGTATCCAATGTCACCATTATGTTCCGGCATCTGCTGCCCAACGCCATGGTGGCGACGCTGACCTTCCTGCCCTTCCTGCTCAGCGGCTCGATTTCGACGCTGACCTCGCTCGACTATCTCGGCTTCGGCCTGCCGCCCGGCGCCGCCTCGCTGGGTGAGTTGCTGAAGCAGGCACAGCGCAATCTCAACGCGCCCTGGCTCGGCATTTCCGGCTTCGTCGTCATCTCGCTGATGCTGTCGCTGCTGGTCTTCGTCGGCGAGGCCACCCGCGACGCCTTCGATCCGCGCAAGACGTTCAGATGAGCGACACCCCGCTGCTCTCGGTCCAGGACCTCAGCGTCGCCTTCACGCAAGGCGGCGACCAGTCGATCGCCGTCGACCATATTTCCTTCGACCTCGCCAGGGGCGAGACGGTGGCGCTGGTCGGCGAATCCGGCTCCGGCAAGTCGGTCACCGCGCTGTCGGTTCTGAAGCTGCTGCCCTATCCGACCGCCAGCCACCCGTCGGGAAAGATCCTGTTCCTCGGCGCCGACCTGCTTGCCGCCGACGAGAGAGACCTGCGCCGCGTGCGCGGCAACAAGATCACCATGATCTTCCAGGAGCCGATGACCTCGCTCAACCCGCTGCATACGATCGAGCAGCAGATCGTCGAGGTATTGAAGCTGCATCAGGGCCTGGGGGATCGCAAAGCCAAGGCGCGCACGCTGGAACTTCTGCACGAGGTCGGCATCCGCGAGCCGGAGAAGCGGCTCGACGCCTATCCGCACCAGCTTTCCGGCGGCCAGCGCCAGCGCGTCATGATCGCCATGTCGCTGGCCAACGAGCCTGAACTTTTGATCGCCGACGAGCCGACGACGGCGCTCGACGTCACCGTCCAGGCGCAGATCCTCGAGCTGCTCGCCGGCCTGAAAAGCCGCAAGAACATGTCGATGCTGTTCATCACCCACGATCTCGGCATCGTCAGGAAGATCGCCGACCGGGTCTGCGTGATGACCAAGGGCAAGATCGTCGAGACCGGCCCGACCAAGGAGATATTCGCCAATCCGCAGCACGCCTACACGCGGCATCTGCTTGCCGCCGAGCCGAAAGGCAAGCCGCCGGCGGCCAACCAGGCCGCCAAGCCGGTGATGGTCGGCAAGGACGTCAAGGTCTGGTTTCCGATCAAGAAGGGCTTCTTCCGGCGCACCGTCGACAATGTGAAGGCGGTCGACGGCATCGACGTCACCGTGCGGGCCGGCCAGACGCTTGGCGTCGTCGGCGAATCCGGCTCAGGCAAGACGACGCTCGGCCTGGCGCTGGCCAGGATGATCTCGTCGACCGGGACCATCCAGTTCAACGGACGCGGCATCAATCAGCTGTCCTTCAACGAAATGCGGCCGCTGCGGCGCGAGTTGCAGATCGTCTTCCAGGATCCGTTCGGTTCGCTCAGTCCGCGCATGTCGGTCGCCGAGATCATCGAGGAAGGGTTGAAGATCCACGAGCCGAAGCTGTCTCCTGATGGGCGCGACGAGCGTGTCGTCGACGTGCTCGGGGAAGTCGGCCTCGATCCGGCGACGCGCAACCGCTATCCGCACGAATTCTCCGGCGGCCAGCGCCAGCGCGTCGCCATCGCGCGCGCCATGGTGCTCAACCCGCGTTTCGTCATGCTGGACGAGCCGACCTCGGCGCTCGACATGAGCGTGCAGGCGCAGGTCGTCGACCTCTTACGCAGCCTGCAAGCCAAGCACGACCTCGCCTACCTCTTCATCAGCCACGATCTGAGGGTCATCCGCGCGCTCGCCAACGAAGTCATCGTCATGCGTAACGGCAGGATCGTCGAGGCCGGTCCTTCCGAACAGATTTTCGGCAACCCGCGGACCGACTACACAAAGGCGTTGATCTCGGCCGCCTTCAAGATCGAAACGGCGCCGGTCGGCATCGTCAGCGAGTAGATTTTCGCCAGAGATCATGCACAAAATCAAAACACTGCCGCGCCTTGCGCGTCGGAACGCGAACGCTGTTGGTAAAAAGGGAAAAACAATCCACAATGGAAAAAGGCCGCATCCTGCTTGCCCTCACCGGTATTCATCCGCTGCGCTGGCGCGAACTGCTGTCGGCGGAGCGCGAGGTGGTGCTCGAGCCGAATGGCGCCGGCGATCCCTCGATTACCTATGCTGTGGTGTGGAAACAGCGGCCGAACCTGTTGTCGTCGCTGCCCAATCTGCGCGCCATCTTCTCGATCGGCGCCGGCGTCGACCACATCTTCGCCGATCCCACCTTGCCCGACGTACCGGTCGTCAAGGTGGTGGCCGACAACCTGACCCAGTACATGACCGAATACGTCGTCTGGCGGGTGCTCGACCACCATCGCCAAGGCATGCTCTACCGCGCCCAGCAGCAGAAGAAGATCTGGCATGAACCGCAGCAGCGGCCGGCCAGCGACATCTCGGTCGGCATTATGGGGCTCGGCACGCTTGGCCGCGCGGCGGCATCGGTGCTGTTGTCGCTCGGCTTTCCCGTCAATGGCTGGTCGCGCAGCGATCGGCCGATGCAAGGTGTCTCGACTTACGCGGGCGAGGCCGGCCTGATCCCATTCCTAAACGCCACCGACATCCTGGTGGTGCTGCTGCCGCTGACGCCGCAGACGCACGGTATCATCAACCACGGCGTGCTGAAGGAGCTGCGGAAGCGCAACGGCCTCGGCGGCTCAGTGCTGATCAATGCCGGGCGCGGCAGGCTGCAGAAGGACGCCGACATTTTGCGCGCGCTGGACGACGGCACGCTGAAGGAAGCCAGCCTCGACGTTTTCGAGGTCGAGCCGCTGCCGAAGACCAGCCCGCTATGGAGCCACCCCAAAGTGTTCGTGACGCCGCATGCGGCGGCAACTTCCGATCCGGTCCACCTGGCGCCGATCATGCTGCGCCAGATGGATGCTTTCGAGAGCGGCGAACCGCTGGAAAATGTGGTGGATCGCGACGCCGGGTATTAATTTTTAGAGCGCCGCTTTCCAGTCTCAGCCCCAGCCGAGCGGCACGTAGTCGATCTCCATAAACGCCTCGACTTCCGGGATCCAGCGGTCGCGGACGAAGGCGACGTGGTCGGGATGGTCGTTGTAGCCGGAATAGGCCCGCTGATCGGCGAACTCCATCGAGAAGCCGAAGCGGTAGTCGTTCTTGGGACTGACCTGCCGCAACTGCTCGAAATGCGTGACGCCCTTTATCGCCGTGAGAATCCTCTTGGCGTCGGCGAGGAACCGTTTTTCCTCGAGCGAATGCGGCGGGTGTTTCAGCGTGAACACGACGGTGTGACGGATCATTTTTTGCTCCTGCGATATCTTCGTGTCACGCGCTGTCAGCCCAGGCGCGGATGAGGTTATAGGCGATCGCCCCCTTCGGCGGTGTCATCAGGCCGCCCGGATGCTCGCGGGCCAGCATCAAGAGCACCTCGTCGCGAAAGAACCAGCGGCAATCTTCCAGCTCGTTGAGGTCGGGCTGGATATCGTCGTTGAGCGGTTCGCCGAAGCAGCCGATCATCAGCGAATAGGGAAACGGCCAGGGCTGGCTGGCGTGGTAGACGACACGGCCTAGCCGGATGCCGGCTTCCTCCAGCGTTTCGCGGCGCACCGCCGCCTCGATCGTCTCGCCCGGCTCGATGAAACCGGCGAGCGCCGAATACATGCCGGGCCCGAAATGCCGGCCGCGGCCGAGCAGGCATTTTTCGCGTGTTGCCGTCAGCATGATCGCCACCGGGTCGGTGCGCGGAAAGTGCTCCGTACCGCAGGCCGGGCAATGCCGCTTGTAACCGCCCGCCCGCATCTCGGCTTCGGTGCCGCATTTGCTGCAGAAGCGATGGCTGGCATGCCAGGCGAGCAGCGCCGCCCCTTGCGCCAGCGCGCCGGCCGCCGCTTCGTCGATCAGCCCCTGCATATAGACCGAGCGATAGTCGATCGCCTTGATCGTCTCGGGAAGCTGCTCGGGCTCGACCCCGGCCGGCACCGCCAGCACCGGGCCGCTTTCGGAAAAACCGAGCAGGACGCCGTTTTCGAGCGACGCTTCGAGCGGTCGGCATTCGGCCACGCCGAACCAGGGGTCGAATGCGCCTTGCGCAAGCTTCAAATAGAGCCGGCCGCCACGCATCAGCAAAAGCCGCGCCGAGGGATCGGCGAGTGCCTTTTCGACGGAATCGTCGGCGCGGTTTTCGGACTGCCGGTCGATAATGTTGCCGGCGAAGCCGACGAACTGGCTCGGCTCGCGCAAGGGCGCGTCAAACAGGCGAAAGCTCATGCAGACTCGGGAAGGTTCAAGGTGGACACGGGAGAGGCTTATAGCGCTGCCTTGATCTTTTCCGCAAACTTGCGAAGGTCGGAGCGCTGATAGGGCTCGCGCAGGCCGTGCCCCCACACCGGGCCGGGCCAGCCGGGATCGCCTTCCGAGCGCGCAATGACGTGTACATGCAACTGGCGCACGATGTTGCCGAGTGCGCCGGTGTTGATCTTGGTGCAGCCGGTCACCCGCTTCAGCGCCAGCGCCACCATGTTGGTCTCGAAGGTCAGCATCGCCTGGTCCAGCGGCGTCATGTCGTGGATTTCCTCGATGCCCGGCCGCTGCGGCACCAGCAGCAGCCATGGCCAGCGGCGGTCGTTCATGACGCGCAATTCGCACAGGCCGAGCCACATCAACTGTTCGCTGTCGGCTTCCAGCTGGGCGTCAAGCGTGAATCCGGCCTTGAGGCCCGGCAGCATCGGCGTTTCCCTCACTTTTTGACGTTTTTTGAACTCCATCGACGCTAGAGCGGCTTCCGAAGGGCCGCAAGGGGCAGCAACCAACATTGGCCGTCGCGGCGCTGATTGTGCGCGAAGAAGTGAGGGCCCGGGCAAATTGCATCAGGTTGGCGCTGCCCCGCCGAGGTCGACGATTTTGATCGCGGCCACATTTTGTTCTTGCTTTGTGCCGGCAGCTATGCTACTAATTTCGCTATGGTGATTATTCGCACCAACGACCCGCCCGCCGAGGCGGGTTTTTGGTTTCAGCTTTCGCCGTCGCTCAAGGCCCCTATCATCCGCACTTGCATTTCATCGCCGGATTGCCGATATGGAGGCTGGGAGGTTGGTGGTGGACGGTCCACTCGCCAACCGGGTCAGGTCCGGAAGGAAGCAGCCCTAACGAGCCCGGAACGGGTCATTGTTCCAGCCTCCCGCCTCTTCGCCTTTTGCCCTGACATTGACGGCGCCAAGCCGAGCGGGCGAAACTATGCGCAGGAATCGGCCGCCTCCAGTGGCAGCCCTTGGAGCTTAACGGGCGAATGAGCGAAGCCGGAAACGAGGCCGGGAAATTGGACAAGCCTGCCGCCTACCGCGTGCTGGCGCGCAAATACCGACCGTCGAATTTCTCCGAACTGATCGGCCAGGAGCCGATGGTCCGCACGTTGACCAATGCCTTTGCCACCGGCCGCATCGCCCAGGCCTGGATGCTGACCGGCGTGCGTGGCGTCGGCAAGACGACGACCGCGCGCATACTCGCGCGGGCCCTGAACTACAAAACATCGACCGTCGACCAGCCGTCCGTCGACCTTGCCGTGCTCGGCGAGCATTGCCAGGCGATCATGGAAGGCCGGCATGTCGACGTCATCGAGATGGACGCCGCCTCGCATACCGGCATCGACGACATCAGGGACATCATCGAGCGTGTGCGCTACGCCCCGGTGTCGGCGCGCTACAAGGTCTACATCATCGACGAAGTGCACATGCTTTCCAACCAGGCCTTCAACGGCCTGCTGAAGACGCTGGAAGAGCCGCCGCCGCACGTCAAGTTCATCTTCGCCACCACCGAAATCCGCAAGGTGCCGATCACCGTCCTGTCGCGCTGCCAGCGTTTCGACCTCAGGCGCATCGATGCGGCAATGATCAAGGCCGACCTTGCCAGGATAGCCGGTCTGGAGGGCATCGAAGTCGAAGACGATGCGCTGGCGATGATCGCGCGCGCGGCCGAAGGCTCGATGCGCGATGCGCAGTCGATCCTCGACCAGGCGATCGCCCATGGCGGCGGCGCGGTCAGCGCCGAAGCGGTGCGTGCTATGCTCGGCCTTGCCGACCGTGCCCGCATCGTCGACCTGTTCGAACATGTCATGAAGGGCGACGTCGCCGCCGCACTTGCCGAATTCCGTGCCCAGTACGATACCGGCGCCGATCCTGCCGCGGTGCTGACCGACCTTGCCGAGTTCAACCATCTGGTCACCCGTCTGCGTTTCGTGCCGGCTGCCATCGACGACGCCTCGCTGTCCGAGGACGAGCGCCGGCGCGGCGCCGATTTCGCCAGCATGCTGTCGGTCAAGGTGCTGTCGCGGACGTGGCAGATGCTCTTGAAAGGTATTCCCGAGGTGCAGACCTCCAACCGCCCGGTCAGCGCCGCCGAGATGGTGCTGATCCGGCTGGCCCATGCCGCCGACCTGCCGACGCTGGACGAGGCGCTGAAATCGCTGGAGAACGGCGGTACCCTGCCGGGCACTGCGCCGCGCGTGAATGGCACGCCGGCAAGCCCCGGCCCCGCAAACCATGCGCCTGCAAGCGGTGGTGCCGGCGCCGTGGCGCAGGCGCGGATGCCGATGGCCAATGGCGGCGCCCAGACAATGCGTCTGGTCGAGGCCGAGCCGGTGCCGACCAACTTCGTTACTCCGCCGGAGCCGGCGGTCGAGGCGCCGCCGGTGCCGGTGAAATCGCTGGCCGACATTGTCGCCCTTGCCGACGCCCAGCGCGACATGGCCTTCAAGGTGTTGGTGAAGCGTTGCGTGCGCCTGGTGCGCGTCGAGCCCGGTCGTATCGACGTCAGCCTGACCGACGATGCGCCGAAGATGTTGCTCAACGATTTGACCGCCAAGCTGCGCGCCTGGACCGGCCGCAACTGGCTGGTGTCGCTGTCGAAGGAAGAGGGCGGCCAGACCTTGGCCGAGCTGGAATCGACAAAGCGCGAAAACGCCTTCCTCGATGCCAAGAGCGACCCGACGGTCGCCGCCATCCTGGCGCGCTTTCCCGGCGCCAAGATCATCGACGTGCGCATTCCCGACGCGCCGGAAGCCGACGAGGCCGACGTGCCGGTCGAGCCGCCGGCCGACGACGACGAAACCTGAAACAACCAGCACCAGCTGCAAAGGACCGTGCGATGAAAGACCTTCTCGGCATGATGGGCAAGGCAAAGGAAATGCAGGCCAAGTTCCAGGCCATGCAGGATGAGATCGCCACGCTGGAAGCCACCGGGCAGGCCGGCGGCGGCCTGGTCAGCGTCACGCTGACCGGCAAATTCGAGATGAAGTCGCTGAAGATCGACCCGTCGCTGTTCAAGGAAGACGAGGTCGAGATTCTCGAGGACCTGCTTCTCGCTGCCCACAACGACGCCAGGACCAAGGTCGAGCAGATCATGCAGGAGAAGACCAGGGCGCTGACCGCGGGCCTACCGATCCCGCCGGGAATGAAACTGCCGTTCTAAGGCTAGTGCATGTCGCGCAAAAGTGTGCAGCGGTTTTGCGATAACGACATGCATCAAAACAAGAACCTAAAGCGCGTCGCATGAGGCCGGTCGAACGCGACGCGCTAGTCAATCGGTATGCCGTTACAGTGGCCGAAGAGTGCAGCGGCCCAGTGCTCGCTCTACCGCCAGCTGTGTCTATTAGGCAACTCCCCACACTTAATAACGCTTTAGCCATCTTTTTGCCTGAAAGTGTCTCATTCTTGCCGCAACCAGAGGCGGGCTGGCAGCAGAATTGAGGGGACACCTGTTGATCTCTACCCGATGGAAGACGCCGTTGCGGCTCGGCGTCGTTATCTCGCCGCTGTTTTTGGCCGCTTGCAGTCAGACCGCCTCGCACGGCATGTCCAGCCTGACCGATGCTATTACGCCGAGTTTCCTGAGCTCGCGCTCCTACAATTCCACGCCGAAGGAAAAGGAGTGCCTGGAGCGGGCAATGTTCTTCGAGTCCAACCGGTCGAGCCGTGACGGCATGATTGCGGTCGGCACGGTGGTGATGAACCGGCTGCGGTCCGGCAATCACGGCAACACCATCTGCCAGGTCGTCGGCGAGCGCGGGCAGTTCGCGCCGGGCGTCATGACACGGCCGATGAATTCGAAGGCGATGCCCGACGTCGAGGAAGCCGCCGAGGCGGTGCTCAAGGGCGAGCGCAAAGCCAAGCTGAAGAACACCATGTTCTTCCACACCGCCGGCCTGCGCTTCCCCTACAAGAACATGCACTACACCATGGTCGCCGGCGGCAATGCCTTCTATGAAAAGCGCGGCCGCAACTGGCAGCCGCTGCCGGACGAACCGGTGGTCGCCATGGCCCAGGCCAAGCCGCAAGCGCCTGCCGCTCAGGCCATACTTGTCGCCTCGGCGGAGCCGGCACGCAGCGCCAAGCCGACATTCGCCAAAGCGACCTATGTGACCGCCGCGGCATCGCTGCCGGCAAAGCAGACAAGGGTGACTGCCGGGATGGCAACCGCGGCGAGGGCGACACCGGAGAAGCCGATGCTTGTGGCGCTGCAGGAACCAATGCAGGAGCCGGATGCGGCCCGTTTTGGCGGAACCGTGAGCGAGCGGCCTGTCACCTCCTTCCAGGCCGCGCCGGCAGAGCCGACAATGTCGTTCGAGGCGACGCCCGAGAACACCGACGCCATCGGCGCGATGATCGCCGGCCAGACCCGGCCACTGGAAGAAAACTGACGGCCCTAGTGGCTTGCAGTCGCTTCGGACAGACAAATACGTGGAGTCGGCGCCGCCCCTCATCGCCCTGCCGGGCACTTCTCCCCGTATAGTGACGGGGAGAAGGGGGACGGCCGCAATCCTGGCGTACATTCTGCAACGATGATGATTGGCGAAACCGTCGATAAGAGCGTTCCTCTCCCCGTCACTATACGGGGAGAGGTCGCCGGCAGGCGGGTGAGGGGCAGCGCCAACGCCCGGAAAAGGGTGACGGGCGAATTCAAGCCTGAAGCGATTGCCCGGTCGCCCGCCTCAGCAGAGTTCCAAAGCGTGCGGAAAAATCCTAAACCGGTGCGATGTCGAAGCGAATCGCCGGTCCCGAGATCGAACGCCTGATCCAGCTGCTGGCCAAGGTGCCGGGGCTCGGTCCGCGTTCGGCACGCCGCGCCGCGCTCCACCTCATCAAGAAGAAGGAACAGCTGCTGGCGCCGCTCGCCGCCGCCATGGGCGAGGCGGTCGACAAGGTGCGCATCTGCTCGACCTGCGGCAATGTCGATACCTCGGATCCATGCATGATCTGCACCGACCCCCGCCGCGACCCCACTACGCTCATCGTCGTCGAGGACGTGGCCGACCTTTGGGCGCTGGAGCGGGCGACAGCCATGAACGTGCGCTACCATGTGCTCGGCGGTACGCTGTCGCCGCTCGACGGCATTGGTCCTGATGAGCTAAACATCCGTTCGCTGGTCGATCGCGTCGCCGGCGGCGAAGTCAAGGAAGTGATCCTCGCCGTCAACGCCACGGTCGAGGGCCAAACCACCGCGCACTACCTCACCGACCAGCTTTCCGGCTTCGACATCAAGGTGACGCGCCTGGCGCACGGTGTTCCGGTCGGCGGCGAACTCGATTATCTCGACGAAGGCACGCTGGCCGCCGCACTGCGCTCGCGGACGGTGTTTTGAGGCGAGTTGCGGGGAGAGTGCTTCCGAGATGATTGCGTTCCGTCGCGCCCCCCTCTGTCCTGCCGGACATCTCCCCCTCCAGGGGGGAGATCGGCAGCCTCGACATCCCCGCCAAGCTTGCGACGTTGAAGATTGGCGAAAACAGACGCGACAGCCAATCTCCCCCCTGGAGGGGGAGATGTCCGGCAGGACAGAGGGGGGCGCGACAGAACGTCGGCTTTGTGGATTGGCGATCTTTCTTGCAGTCCTCTTTGCCTTCCTCCTCGCCACCCCCGCCTCGGCGGCAAAGATCGACGACCAGTTCCGCGCCTGGCTTGGCAACGACCTCTGGCCCGAAGCCAAGGCCAAAGGCATCTCCAGGAAAACCTTCGATGCCGCCTTCGAAGGCGTCAAGCCGAACCTGAAGCTGCCCGACCTGGTGAAGCCGGGCGAGAAGGCGACGACGCCGCAGAAGCAGCATCAGGCCGAGTTCGGTTCGCCGGGCGCCTATTTCGCTGAAAAGATAATCCGAACGGTGACCGCCGGCGGCCGCACCCGCGAGGCGACCAACGCTAGGACTCTTGCCGCGATCGAGAAACGCTACGGCGCGCCTGGCGAAGTGCTGCTGGCGATCTGGGGCCGCGAGAGCGGCTTCGGCGCGGCGAAGATGCCTTATGACGCCTTCGAGGTGCTGGGCACCAAGGCGTTCATGTCGACCAAGAAGGAATTCTTCCGCACCGAGCTCTTGGCTGCGCTCGCGATCGTCGAGCGCGGGCTTGCCCCGGTCGGCGCGATGAAATCGTCTTGGGCAGGCGCGCTTGGCCAGCCGCAGTTCATGCCGACATCGTTCCTCAAGCATGCCGTCGATTTCGACGGCGACGGCCGCACCGACATCTGGAATTCGACGCCCGATATACTGGCATCGATCGCCAATTATCTCGTCCATTATGGCTGGGTCAGGGGCCGCGGCTGGGGCTTCGAGGTGACTGTGCCGGACAGCGTCTCGTGCTCGCTCGAAGGTCCGGACCAGGGCAAGAAGATTTCCCAGTGGGCTGATATGGGCATCAGGCGTGTGTCGGGTAAACCGTTCCCGGCGAGCGAACTGAAAGCCGAGGGCTTTCTTTTGATGCCGGCCGGGCGTAGCGGCCCGGCCTTCATCGTCACCCCCAATTTCTATGTGCTGAAGCAGTATAACACCAGCGATCTCTATGCCCTGTTCATCGGCCATGGCGCCGATCGCATCGCCCATGGCGACAGCAATTTCTCGGGCAATTGGGGCGCGGTCGGCGGGCTCTACCGCTCCGACATCGCCGCCCTGCAGCGGGCGCTGGAAGCTAAGGGCTACGATGTCGGCAGCGCCGACGGCCTGCCTGGCTTCAAGACGCGCCGCTCGATCGGCAAATGGCAGGCCAGCAACGGCCGTTCCGCTACCTGCTTTCCCGACGCCGACCTGGTTACCGCGCTGAAATAGCCGGATTTTCGCACCGCCGGTCTGGCCCAATCGACCGTTCTGCAAATGCTCGTTGCCGCGCTCGAAACCGCCGGATATGGTGAACCGGAACCGCACAAAAAATTGCCAAGACAACGGTCCGGGGATCACCGTTCGACGCGGCAAGAAATGCCACAACCCTGAGCCGGGAACTCAGGTCAACAAAAACAGGGAACAGTTAAAATGATGATGGAAAAGTTTGCTCTACGCTCCCGCTTCTTGCTCGCGGGCGCGGCCATGTCCGCGCTGCTTCTGGCCGTTGCGCCTGCCTTCGCGGTCACGCCCGCCGACACGCTGGTCGAGGGTTTCGCCATCGACGACATCATCACCATGGATCCGGGCGAAGCATTCGAATTGTCGACCGCAGAGGTCACCGGCAACACCTATGATCTTCTGGTACGCCTCGACCTCAGCGACACATCCAAGGTCAAGGGCGATCTCGCCGAAAGCTGGAGCGTCTCCGACGACGGCCTGACCTACACATTCAAGCTCAAGCCCGGCCTCAAATTCGCCTCCGGCAATCCGATCACGGCGGCCGACGTCGCCTATTCGTTCGAGCGCGCCATCAAGCTCGACAAGAGCCCGGCCTTTATTATCGGCCAGTTCGGTATCGATGGCGGCAACGTCACCGAGAAGGCCAAGGCCGTTGATGACACGACGTTCCAGTTCACCGTCGACAAGGCCTATGCGCCGAGCTTCGTCTTGAACTGCCTTTCGGCGACCGTCGCTTCGGTCGTCGACGCCAAGCTGGTCAAGGAGCATGTCGCTGCGGTCACCCCGAGCGCCGACTACAAATGGGACAATGATTTCGGCAACGCCTGGCTGAAGACCGGCTATGCCGGCTCCGGTGCCTTCAAAATGCGCGAATGGCGGGCCAACGAGGCCGTCGTCCTTGAGCGCAACGACAATTACTACGGCGAAAAAGCCAAGCTTGCCCGCGTTATCTATCGCAACATGAAGGAAAGCTCGGGCCAGCGCCTGGCGCTCGAAGCCGGCGATATCGACGTCGCCCGCAATCTCGAGCCGAACGACCTCGATGCCATCGCCAAGAATGCCGACCTCACCACCACCAGCGCGCCGAAGGGCACGGTCTATTACATCAGCCTCAACCAGAAGAACCCGAACCTCGCCAAGCCCGAGGTTCGCCAGGCTTTCAAATATCTGGTCGACTACGACGCCTTGAGCACGACCATCCTCAAGGGCATCGGCGAGATCCACCAGACCTTCCTGCCCAAGGGCGTGCTCGGCGAACTGGACGAGAACCCGTTCAAGTTCGACGTCGCCAAGGCCAAGGAACTGCTCGCCAAGGCCGGCCTCGCCGACGGCTTCAGCGTCACCATGGACGTGCGTACCGGGCAGCCGACGACGGGCATGGCGGAATCGATCCAGCAGACGCTGGGACAGGCCGGCATCAAGCTGGAGATCATCCCCGGCGACGGCAAGCAGACGCTGACCAAATACCGCGCCCGCAACCACGACATCTATATCGGCCAGTGGGGCCAGGATTATTTCGATCCGAACTCCAACGCCCAGACCTTCGCCAGCAACCCCGACAATTCGGATGAAGGCAAGACCAAGACGCTGGCCTGGCGCAACGCCTGGGACATCCCGGACTTGACCAAGCAGACCGAAGCCGCCCTGCTCGAGAAGGACGCGGCCAAGCGCGCCGCAATGTACCAGGATCTCGAGAAGAAGATCCTCGATACCAGCCCCTTCGTCATCATCCACCAGCAGCTGGAAGTGGCCGGCCTGCGCAAGAACCTCAAGGGTTTTGCGCTCGGCCCGAGCTTCGACACCAACTTCGTCGGCCCCGTCTCGAAAGAGTGATGCCGGGGAGTGACGCCGGCGGACGCGCCGTATGAGTGTGGCTGAAAGCGAGGTGACGGCAGGGCGCGGCGGCGCCCGCGCCGTTGCCGTGGCCTCATCTATCGCCCGGTTCCTGGTCATCGCGATAACGACCTATCTCGGTCTGCTCGCGGTGACCTTCTTCATCGGCCGCGTGATCCCGATCGACCCGGTGTTGGCGGTGCTCGGCGACCGGGCGCCGGCCAACGTCGTCGAACGAACGCGCCGCGAGATGGGCCTCGACCTGCCGCTGGTCGAGCAGTTCTACATCTATGTCAAACATGCCCTGAACGGTGATTTCGGCACCTCGGTGCTGACCACCAATCCGGTGATGACCGATATCCGCCGCGCCTTTCCGGCGACGCTCGAACTGGCGACGTTGGGAACATTGATCGGTTCGGTGATCGGCGTGCCGCTTGGCGTGCTAGCCGCCGTGCGGCGCGGCAGCGTCATCGACCAGATCGTGCGCATCATCGGCCTTGTCGGCTATTCCGTGCCGATCTTCTGGCTGGGGCTGCTGGCGCTGGTGCTGTTCTACGCCAAGCTGCAATGGGTCGCCTTTCCCGGCCGGCTCGACGTCGTCTACGAATACACCTTCACGCCGATTACCGGCTTTTACCTGCTGGATGCGCTCTGGCAGCGGCAGTGGGATGTATTTGCCGATGCCTTCCGCCACATCATCCTGCCGGCTTCGCTACTCGGCTATTTCTCGCTCGCCTACATCAGCCGCATGACGCGCTCGTTCATGCTGAACGAACTCACCCAGGAATACATCGTCGCAGCGCGCGCCAAGGGCCTGTCGGAAACGCGCATCATCTGGGGTCACGCGCTGCGCAACGCCGCGGTGCCGATGGTCACGGTGATCGCTCTGTCCTATGCCGGGCTGCTCGAAGGCTCGGTGCTGACCGAGACAGTGTTTTCGTGGCCGGGCATCGGCCTCTACATCACCAACTCGCTGCAGAACGCCGACATGAATGCCGTGCTTGGCGGCACGATCATCATCGGCTCGGTCTTCATCGCCATCAATCTATTCTCCGACCTGCTCTACCGGCTGCTCGATCCAAGGACCAAGGCAGGATGAGGACCAAGGCAGGATGAGCACGGAAGCGATTCAAACCCGCCGCGACTGGCTGCTCAGCGAGCGGCCGGCGTCGCGCGTGCAGGCGAGGCTCGGCCGCGCCTATGTGGCGTGGCGGCGCTTTTCCGCCAACCGGCTGGCGTTTGCCGGCCTGCTCATCATCGTCGCCCTGCTGGTGGTCGCGGCATTCGCCGATGTGCTGGCGCCCTATTCGCCGACATTCGGCGACCTCAAGGGCTCGCGGCTGCTGGCGCCGAGTGCGGCGCACTGGTTCGGCACCGACGATCTCGGCCGCGATATCTATTCGCGCATCATCTTCGGCTCGCGCTGGACACTCTACGTCGTCATTCTGGTTGCCATTATCGCCGCGCCGATCGGCTTGCTGGTCGGCACCGTCGCCGGTTACGCCGGCGGCTGGACCGATGCGATCCTGATGCGCATCACCGACATCTTCCTCGCCTTTCCGAAGCTGATCCTGGCGCTGGCCTTTGTCGCGGCGCTCGGCCCCGGCATCGAAAATGCCGTGCTTGCCATCGCCATCACCTCGTGGCCGCCCTATGCGCGCATTGCCCGCGCCGAAACGCTGACGGTGCGCAATTCCGATTATATCAAGGCGGTGCAATTGATGGGCGCCTCGCCGTTTCGCATCGTGCTTCGCCACATCATGCCGCTCTGCATCTCCTCGCTGATCATCAGGGTGACGCTCGACATGGCCGGCATCATCCTGACCGCGGCCGGCCTCGGCTTCCTCGGCCTCGGCGCGCAGCCGCCGCTGCCCGAATGGGGCGCGATGATCGCGTCGGGCCGCCGCTTCGTGCTCGACCAGTGGTGGGTTGCGGGCGCGCCGGGCTTTGCCATCCTCATCGTCAGCCTCGGCTTCAACCTGCTCGGCGACGGCCTGCGCGACGCGCTCGATCCCCGAAGCGGTGACCAATGAGTGGCGACCAATGAGCACGCTTCTCGAAATCAACGACCTGCGCGTTACCTTCCCGACGCGCACCGGCCTGATCGAGGCGGTGCGCGGCGTCTCCTTCTCGCTCGGCCGCGAGCGGCTCGGCATTGTTGGCGAGAGCGGTTCGGGCAAGTCGCAGACCGGCCGCGCCATCATGGGCGTCACCCCGCCGCAGGCCGAGGTGACCGCGAAGACGCTCGCTTTTGACGGCATCGACCTGCTGGCCGCCTCGCCGCGCGAGCGCCGCGCGCTGCGCGGCAAGCGTATCGCCATGATCCTGCAGGATCCGAAATATTCGCTCGACCCGGTGATGAGCATCGGCCGCCAGATCGTCGAGACGCTGCGCACGCATGAGAAGGTCTCCAAGGCCGAAGCCCGCGACCGCGCGCTGGCCATGCTGGAGGCTGTGCAGATCCGCGATCCGGCCCGTGTCTTCGACCTGCATCCGCACGAGGTTTCCGGCGGCATGGGCCAGCGCGCCATGATCGCCATGATGCTGATCGCCGGGCCGGAAATGATGATCGCCGACGAGCCGACCTCGGCACTCGACGTCACTGTCCAGCTCGACGTGCTCGGCATCCTCGACCGGCTGGTCAGCGAGCGCGGCATGGGGCTGATCTTCATCTCGCACGATCTGCGCCTGGTCTCGTCCTTCTGTGATCGTGTCATCGTCATGTATGCCGGCAAGGTGGTCGAACAGCTCAAAGCCTCGGAGCTCGGCCGCGCCCAGCATCCCTATACGCGCGGCCTGCTCAACTGCATGCCCAAGATCGGCGCCGACCGTCACCCGCTGCCGGTGCTCGACCGCAAGCCGGAGTGGGCGGCATGACGGCAGCCCTTTCCGTCGACAGGCTGGAGGTGGTCTTCGACCGCTTCCGCGCGTTGAAAGGCGTCAGCCTCGAGGTCGAATCCGGTGAATCCTTCGGCCTGGTCGGCGAGTCCGGCTCCGGCAAGTCGACGTTGCTCAGGGCAATCGCCGGCCTGGCGCCGGCCGCATCTGGCACCATCGCCGTCAACGGCAAAACGCTCGGCGCGCGTCGCGACAAGGCGTTTTACCGCGAGGTGCAGATGGTCTTCCAGGACCCGTACGGTTCGCTGCACCCGCGCCAGACCGTCGACCGCCTGCTGCAGGAGCCGCTCGCCATTCACGGCTTCGCCGACGGCGAAAAGCGCATCCAGCGGGCACTCGACGAGGTCGGCCTCGGCACCGGGTTCCGTTTTCGCTATTCGCATCAGTTGTCCGGCGGTCAGCGCCAGCGCGTGGCGATCGCCCGCGCCCTGATTCTGGAACCGTCGATCCTGCTGCTCGACGAGCCGACCTCGGCGCTCGACGCTTCGGTGCAGGCGGAGGTGCTGAACCTGCTGGAAGAGATCAGGCGCCGCCGCAAGCTGACCTTCCTGATGGTCAGCCACGACCTAGCCATCATCACCCACATGTGCGAACGGCTGATGGTGATGCAGAACGGCGAGGCGATGGAGAATCTGACCGCGGACGATCTTGTCGAACGCCGTGTCACCAAGGATTATACGCGCAATTTGCTGAGGGCCAGCGAGGGGTTCGTGAGGACGTAGTTTAACATTCCAGGTCGCGCTCTGTCGCGCCCCCCTCTGTCCTGCCGGACATCTCCCCCTCAAGGGGGGAGATCATTCGCTCTACCGCTTTCGCCAATGACAAACGCCGGAAGGCTGGCGAGGCAACTGAAACTGCCAATCTCCCCCTTGAGGGGGAGATGTCCGGCAGGACAGAGGGGGGCGCGAAGGAACTCAACTTCCGCCTTAGGCCCCGCTACCCTCCACAATGGCACTGCTATCTCCCGCCTCGCCCTCCGCCTCTTTCGGCTCCTTGACCTGAACCACGCCGAATAGCGCGCCGGCAGGAACAGCAGCATGATCGCTGCGCCGGCGATAGTGCCGGCCATCATCGCGTAGCTGCCGGACCGCAGGCCCAATCACCCGCCGCCAGTGCCAACTTGAGGAAAACCTGAAATAAGCCCAGAAGAGTCTCAACAGCCATCAAACGAGAGCGGGCGCCGGCCCGGTGAGGGATACGATGACAAATTCAGCCATTTCCGAACGCAAGAGCCAGTCGATTTCGCGCGGCGTCGGCATGACCACTCAGATCTATGCCGATCGCGCCGAAAACTCGGAGATCTGGGATGTGGAAGGCCGCCGCTACATCGATTTCTCGTCCGGCATCGCCGTCGTCAACACCGGCCACCGTCACCCCAGGGTGATCGAAGCGGTCAAGGCGCAGCTCGACCGCTTCACCCACACCTGCTATCAGGTCGTGCCCTATGAGAGCTATATCAGGCTGGCCGAACGGCTGAACGGCATGCTGCCCGGCAAGTTCGACAAGAAGACGATTTTTGTCACCACCGGCGCCGAAGCGGTCGAGAACGCGATCAAGATTGCGCGCAACGCCACCGGCCGGCCGGCGGTCATCGCTTTTTCCGGCGGCTTCCACGGACGCACCTTCATGGGCATGGCGCTGACCGGCAAGGTCGTGCCTTACAAGGTCGGCTTCGGCGCCATGCCGGCGGATGTCTTCCATGCGCCGTTCCCGGTTCCGCTGCACGGCGTGTCGGTCGCCGATTCGCTGGCTGCGCTCGACCGGCTGTTCAAGGCCGATGTCGATCCGGCCCGCGTCGCCGCGATCATCGTCGAGCCGGTGCAGGGCGAGGGCGGCTTCTACGAGGCGCCGCGCGATTTCATGACCGCATTGCGCAAGATCTGCGATCAGCACGGCATGCTGCTGATCGCCGACGAGGTGCAGACCGGCTTTGCCCGCACCGGCAAGATGTTCGCCATGGATCACCACGAGGTGGCGGCCGACATCACCACCATGGCCAAGAGCCTGGCCGGCGGCTTCCCGTTGGCGGCGGTCACCGGGCGCGCCGATGTCATGGATGCGCCGAACCCCGGCGGGCTCGGCGGCACCTATGGCGGCAGCCCGATCGGCGTCGCCGCGGCGCATGCCGTGCTCGACGTCATCGACGAGGAGAAGCTCTGCGACCGGGCCAACACGCTGGGCAACCGTCTGAAGCAGCGCCTGCAAGCGATCCGCGACGAAGCCCCGGAAATCGTCGATATCAGAGGCCCCGGCTTCATGAACGCGGTCGAGTTCAACGATGTGGCGAAGGGGCTGCCGTCGCCGGAACTCGCCAATGCGGTCCGGCTGAAGGCGCTCGACAAGGGCCTGATCCTGCTCACCTGCGGCGTCTACGGCAACGTCATCCGCTTCCTCGCGCCGATCACCATCCAGGACGGAGTCATGAACGAGGCGCTCGACATCCTGGAAAGTTCGATCCGCGAGGCCCGCGCTGCCTGAGCGATACGATTATCCTGCCGCGCGGGCCGGCTCTGCCTGCTGGAAGGCGGCGAGCGCTGCCTTCAGCCCGTCGGGCCCGGTCGCGACAGTCTGCGGCGACGGCGAAAAGCCGGCGCCGAGCATCTTGCGGCCAAGCATGTGGTCGCCGGGCCGGTTGACCGATTCGATGCCGAGCAGCCGGCTTGCGGCATAGTGGTAGATCGAGAATTTGTTCTCGGCCACGTCGCCCAGCACGACATGGCTGTCGCCGCCCGAAATCAGGCCGACCATCTGCAGCTTCATGTCGCCGATATCGGACCAGAACCACGGCACCGCCGAGTAATTGTCGGTGTGGCCGACGATGGTGCGCGCGGCGAGCCGCGCCTGGTCAGTGGCGTTCTGTACCGATTCCAGCCGCACATCGCCGCCGGTGAACCAGTGCCGGTAGGAGGCGGCATCGCCGATGGCGAGGATTTCCGGCACCGACGTGCGCATCTGCTGGTCGACGCGGATGCCGTTGGCGATGGCAATGCCGGCGGCTTCGGCCAATTCGACATTCGGCACGACGCCGATACCGATGACGACCACCTGCGCCGGCAATCTCTCGCCAGATGAGGTGATTGCAGCCGAAACACGGCCGTTCTCGCCCTCCAGCCGTTCGATGGTGGTGCCGGTAAGAATGCGCACACCGGTGGCCTCCAGCCGCTGGCGCACATGGCCGGCGATGACCGGTGCCACGGCGCGGCCGAGCAGCCGGTCGACCGCCTCGACCACCGTAACCTTGCGGCCTGCCGCGGTGAGCGTCGCGGCAATCTCCAGGCCGATGAAGCCGCCGCCGAGGATGACGACCTCCTCGCTTTGCGCGCTCAATTCGCGGATCAGGCGGGCATCGCCGAGCGAGCGCAGCGACACAACGCCAGAAAGCTCCGAACCCGGCAGCGGCAGCAGGCGCGGCCGCGCGCCGGTGGCGAGGATCAGCCGGCCGAACGGCAGCACGCCGCCGCCCGATATCTCCAGCCTGCGGCCGCCTACGTCGATCCGCTCGACCCGGATGCCTGGCCGGAAGTCGATGGCGCTGCCGGTATAAAAAGCCTCGCCGCGCAACGGCTGCGGCTTTGCTTGCTGATCCTTGATGAAGGTCTTCGACAGCGGCGGCTTGTGGTAGGGCAATTCGTTTTCGTCGCCGACCAGGATCACCGGGCCGTCATAGCCTTCTTCGCGCAGGCTGGCGGCCGCTTGCACGCCCGCATGACCCGCACCGACAATGACGACCCCGTTCTTCATAACAGCCCGATTCCTCATCCAAATCTAGGACGTCTCGCCAGGTGGCGATTGTCCGGCGCCGCCGCAAGAGCGCCGATCCGGGTCGCACCCGGAACGGCCGCCTGTCAACTGCGTCATGCGCCGGCATTCCTCATACGTCGGTGTTAAAGTTGACAGTTCTAGTTTAGAATAATTCTAAACTATTGTTTCAATTGAATTTTTTCTATGCCACCAGTTGACATCCGGCGTCTTCGCCGTTTTATGGAAGCTCGCGCGTCAGCGCATCCCTTTGATGTCTGGGCCTTGAACCCTTTCGATTGGAGGCATTTCGGTGTCTTTCTTCCGCGAACCGCGCGATGGCGCGACCCTTCTTTGCCCGCTGGCAACTGCCCGCCGCGGCGCCGGCATTTCATTGATTCCCGAGGAGAGACAATCATGAGAACGATGATCACGGCGCGGTATGGCGGCAGGCTTGCGGCGATCGGCGCCACCGCGATGCTGACGGCGGCCGTGTTCGTGCTGCCGGCCAAGGCGCAAACCGATGCCAAGGCGGTCATCAAGACCTATTCCGACATTGCGCTCGCCAAATACGAGGATTCGCTGATCACGGCCGAGGCGCTCGACAAGGCTGTCGATGCGCTGCTCGCCAAGCCATCTGCCGAAACGCTGAACGCCGCCCGCGAGGCCTGGAAGGCATCGCGCGTTCCCTATCAGCAGACCGAGGTCTATCGCTTCGGTAATGCCATCGTCGACGACTGGGAAGGCGAGGTGAACTCCTGGCCGCTCGACGAAGGCTTGATCGACTATGTCGCCAAGAGCTACGGCACCGAGTCGGACGCCAACGTGCTCTACACCGCCAATGTGATCGCCAACAAGTCGATCGAGATCAACGGCAAGAAGGTCGACGCCACCGACCTGACGCCGGAGTTCCTCTCCGGCACCCTGCAGGAGGCCGGCAGTATCGAGGCCAATGTGGCGACCGGCTATCACGCTATCGAATTCCTGCTTTGGGGTCAGGACCTGCACGGCACCGGTCCGGGCGCCGGCGAACGGCCCTACACCGACTACGACCTCGCCAATTGCACCGGCGGCAATTGCGACCGTCGCGGACAGTATCTGAAATCGGCGAGCGACCTTCTGGTTTCCGATCTAAAGGATATGGTCGACGACTGGAAGGAAGGCGGCGCCGCCCGCAAGAACCTTGTCGATGGCGAGCTGAACGCCGCCATTTCGACCATCTTCACCGGCATGGGCTCGTTGTCCTATGGTGAGCTCGCCGGAGAGCGGATGAAGCTCGGCCTCTTGTTGCACGACCCGGAAGAGGAGCACGATTGCTTCTCCGACAATACCTACAACTCCCATCTTTACGATGCGATCGGCATCCGTGCCGCCTATCACGGCAGCTACAAGCGGCTCGACGGCACTGTCGTCGAGGGGCCGTCGGTGGCCGACATGGTCAAGGCGGCCGACCCGGCGGTTGACAAGGAATTGTCGGACAAACTGGACGTCACCGTCGCCAAGATGGAGGCCATCAAGGCGCGGGCGCTTGCCGGCGAGGCCTATGACCAGCAGATCGGAGAAGGCAACACGGAAGGCAATGCCACCGTGCAGGCGGCGATCGACGCGCTGGTCGATCAGACCAAGTCGATCGAACGCGCCGTCGGCACCCTGAAGCTCAATGCGATAGCCTTCGAGGGTTCGGACAGCCTCGATTCACCGGACAAGGTGTTCCAATAAACTATCGAAACCACCAGCCACACGCCGCAACGAAGCGCCGTTAGCCAGAGCGACAAATGCTGATCTGCCATTGCAACATCATCACCGAAAAGGAGATAGAGCAGACGATCGTCGGACTGCTGGATGAGGACCCCTGGCAGCTGATCGTGCCGGCCAAGGTCTATCACGCCATGCACAAGCGCGGTCGCTGTTGCGGCTGCTTCCCAAATGTGGTCGAAACGATCATTCGGGTCACCGAAAATTACCATGCCCGCTCGGCGGCGAGTGGCGTGGACATCGTTTCACACCTGGATCGCGTCAGAGGCCTACGCGTCCAATACGGGAGCAGAACCCATGAAAGGCGAACAGCAGATCATAGAGCGGCTTAACGAGGCTCTGTTTCTGGAACTTGGGGCGGTCAATCAATACTGGGTGCATTTCCGGCTGCTGGAAGACTGGGGATACGCCAAGCTAGCGAAGAAGGAACGCGCTGAATCGATCGAGGAAATGCACCATGCCGACCGGCTCGTGGCGCGCATCATCTTCCTCGAGGGCCATCCGAACCTGCAGTCCGTGGCGCCGCTGCGCATCGGGCAGAATGTCAAGGAAGTGCTCGAATCCGATCTTGCCGGCGAATATGACGCGCGCACCGCCTACAAGCGTTCGCGCGAGGTTTGTAACGAAGCAGGCGACTACGTGACGATGAAGCTGTTCGAGGAATTGCTGGCTGACGAGGAAGGTCACATCGACTTCCTCGAGACGCAACTCGACCTGCTCGCCTCGATCGGCGAAGAAAAGTACGGCCAACTCAACGCAGCGTCGGCCGACGAGGCGGAATAAGGACATGCCGGAATGCGGCGCCCCCTAGATTTCATGCGCCGCTTGCGGCCGGCCGAGCATTGTGGCCTGCCGCCTCAGAAGAAGCCGCGATACGGTATCCTTCGCGGCGCCTTTCTTGCCGTGGTGGCGACGCTCACAGCCTCGGCGCTGGCCGGGGCGCCGCAACCGGCGGGGCTTGCCACCAGCCGCACGGATCTGACGCCGAAGGATCTGGCGCGCGTCATCGCCATCACCAGGCCGACCAGCGATTTCTCCAAGCCCGAGCAATTCGAGCTGATGCAGGGCGGCGCCGGCACCTCGAAGAAGGACGTCAACAAGGACGCCTTCTCGCAATCCTCTGCCAACATCAGCTTCGAGGAAGAGGGTACCTTCAAGCTCGGCAACGCCATTTTCCGCAAGAACTGGGTGTCCTCGCCATCCTCGACACAAGCCTCGGATGGGCTCGGCCCGTTGTTCAACGAGCGCGCCTGCCAGAACTGTCATCTGAAGGACGGCCGCGGCCATCCGCCCCAAGGCGACAGCGGCACCACCTCGATGTTCCTGCGCCTGGCAAGGGAAGCCAGTACCGAGGAGGAGAAAGCCGCGCTCGCCGATCACAAGGTGCTCAACTTTCCCGACCCGGTCTATGGCACACAACTTCAGGAGCTAGCCGTTCCCGGCCTGCAGGGCGAAGGCAGGATGCATGTCGATTATCAGGAGCAAAAAGTAAAACTGGCGGACGGCAGCGTCGTGTCGCTGCGCAAGCCGAGCTATTCGGTCGACGGTCTCGCCTACGGGGCGCTCGATCCACACACCACGCTGTCGCCGCGCATGACGCCGCCGATGATCGGCCTTGGCCTGGTCGAGCAGATCGCTCCTGCCGACATCCTTACGCGTGCCGATGCGGCCGACCGCGATGGTGACGGGATTTCCGGCAGGCCAAACATAATACGCGACGCCAGCAGCGGTGAACTGACGCTCGGCCGTTTCGGCTGGAAGGCGCAGGCGGCATCGATCCGCCAGCAATCGGCCGACGCTTTTGCCGGCGATATCGGCATTTCGACGCCTGAGGTGCCGAAGCACTGGGGCGATTGCAGCGCCGCGGAAAAGACCTGCCTTGCCCAACCTAACGGTGTACAGGAGCGCCTCGGTCCGGTCGAAGCGCCGCCGCCGGTCATGGACCTCGTGACCTTCTATTCGCAAAACCTTGCCGTGCCGGCCCGGCGCGATCTCGACAGACCGGACGTGCTCGCCGGCAAAAAACTGTTCTACGATATGGGCTGCATCTCTTGCCATACGCCGAAATTCGTCACCCGTCGCGGCACCCCGAACAAGGCGCAGGCCTTCCAGCTGATCTGGCCTTATTCCGATTTCCTGCTGCATGACATGGGACCCGGCCTTGCCGACGGACAGGCGGTGGGCGAGGCCACGGGAAGCGAATGGCGCACGCCGCCACTGTGGGGCATCGGGCTCACCCAGACCGTCAGCGGCAACACCTTCTTCCTGCATGACGGGCGCGCACGAAGCCTGGCCGAGGCGATTCTGTGGCATGGCGGCGAGGGCCAGAAGGCGCGTGACCGCTTTGCCGCTGCCGATGCGGCCGACCGCGCCGCGCTGATCAAGTTTCTGGAGTCGCTCTGATGCGGAAGCGTCTTGCATTCGCTCTGATGCTGGTCCTCGCCGGTGCGCTGCCGGCATCCGCGGCGGTGAAGGCTTCGGATGTGATCCAGCGGGCGATCGACGGCTTCGTCCGCCCGGCCTATGCCAGACTGCATGACCATGCGGACAGCTTGGCCAAGACCATGCACGCGCTTTGCCAAGCGCCCTCGCGAGACAATCTCGATGCGGCACGCGCCGAATTCTCGGGTGTCGTGGATGCCTGGTCGGTGGTGGAAATCATCCGTTTCGGGCCGATCGCGGAAAACAACCGGCTTGAGCGCATGCTGTTTTGGCCGGACCGCAAGAGCATCGGCCTGAAGCAGGTGCAGGCGGCACTTGCCGGCAAGGATCCGACAGCCGCCGATCCGGCCCAGCTGGCTACAAAGAGCGTCGCCATGCAAGGGCTCGGCGCACTGGAATTCGTCCTCTACGGCGACGGAGCCGGTCAATTGGTCGGCAGGGACGACGCCTATCGCTGCGCCTACGGTGCGGCCATTGCCGGCAATGTCGAGACGATTGCCGGCGAGGTTGGCGATGACTGGAACGAGCCCAACGGCTTTGCCGCGCTCTGGGCCAATCCGGGTCCGCAGAACGCGCTCTACCACGACGGAACTGAAGCGGTGACCGAACTGGTCGGCGTCTTCATCAACGAGCTGGAAATGGTCCGCGACGTACGCCTGAAAGGCTTCCTGGGCGCCAAGCCGGAGGCCGACAAACCGAAACAGGCGATCTATTGGCGCTCGCAAAACACCGCCCGCTCGCTGACCGGGAATCTGGCCGGCATGGACACGCTGTTCCAGGCCTCGCAGCTTGGCGACGCGCTGCCGCCCGATGCGCGCTGGATGGCAGAATCGGTCCACATCCAGCTCACCAACGGGATCGAGGCGGCCAAGGCGATCAGGGGACCGATCGACAAGGCACTTGCCGATCCGGCGCTGCGCCAGAAGCTCGACTATTTCTCGCTGGTGACATCCAGCCTGACGACCCTGATCGGCACCAGGCTGACCGCCGAATTCGGCCTGACCGCCGGGTTCTCGTCATTGGATGGCGACTGATCATGAGGACGCCGCTGATCGATCGGCGCGATTTCCTGAGGGCCGCCGGCGCTGGTTTCGTAGCGGCGATGGCGCCGTCGGCCTGGGCAAAGACACTCGACGCCGACGCGGTCTTCGCCACCGCTTTCGTCAAGCGCGACGGCAGCTATGGCGCGGCCGTCCTGTCCGAGGCCGGCAAGTTGTTGCACACGATCGATCTGCCCGATCGGGGTCACGACGTTACCTTCGACCCGGTGTCCAAGCGTTCGGTGGTGTTTGCCAGGCAGCCGGGCACCTTTGCTGTCGTCTTCGACCATACCGGCCGCGGTGAACCGCGCACCATTGCCAGCGTTGCCGGCCGGCATTTCTTCGGCCATGGCGTGTTCTCGGCCGATGGCACGCTGCTCTACGCAACCGAGAACGATTTCGACAATGCCGCCGGCGTCGTCGGCGTCTATGACGCGCATGCGAAATTCAAGCGCATCGGCGAGTTCCCGACCTACGGCACAGGCCCGCACGAGCTGTTGCTGCTTTCCGACGGCAGGACGATTGCTGTGGCCAATGGCGGCATCGAGACGCATCCGGATTATGGCCGCGCCGAGCTCAACATCGCAACGATGAAGCCTTCCTACGTTCTGGTCGACCGCCTTACCGGAGATCTCACCGAAAAGCACGAATTGCCGCCGGCGCTGCACCAATTGTCGATCCGCCATATGGATGCCGACCGGTCCGGCACCGTCTGGTTCGGCTGCCAGTACAGGGGGCCGGGTACCGATCGTCCCCCGCTGGTTGGCCGCGCGCCGCGCGGCAAGGACTTGCAATTGCTCGATATGTCGCAGGATGTGCTCTCCGGCTTCAGGAATTATATCGGCTCGGTCGCCGCCAACCCTGCCGCCGGCACCATCGCCGTGTCTTCGCCTGAGGGCAATTCGCTTGCCGTGATCGACGCGGCCAGCGGCCGCATCGTCGCCACCAAGGCGCTGGTCGAGGTTTGCGGCGTTGCAGCCGATGGGGAAAGCTTCATGGCGACGACCGGCGCCGGCGATATCGTCGAGTCCGGTGGCTCGATACGTTCCGAGCCGGACTATGTCTGGGACAATCACGTGCTGCGTATCGAGCAGATCGGCTAGTCCCGATACCTATTGTGGCGATTGCGTGCGTTGGAACTTACATTCTTGGACCCGCGCCGAAGCCAAGTCGCCTGACGATTTATCCATTATTCCCTTGCGGGGATCAGCCCTGGCGGGCAGAGGGAAGTTGTTTTCGAAACTGTCTCAACCGGCCGCTTCATGAAATTGCTTGCCATCGACTGTGCCGCCAATCTCTGCGCCGCCTGCGTCTACGACGCGGCGGCCGGGAAAGAACTCGGCCGTTCGGTGCTCGATCTCGGTAAGGGTCATGCCGAGCATCTGATGGGTGTCATCGAAAAGGCGTTGGGGACCAGCAGAACCGACTATTCCGGCCTCGGCGCCATTGCCGTTTCGACGGGTCCGGGCTCCTTCACCGGTCTGCGCGTCGGCGTCTCGGCGGCGCGCGGCCTTGCGCTGGCGCTGAAAATCCCGGCGATCGGCGTGACGACTCTGGAGGCCCTGGCGGCGCAAGCGAGAGCGGCATTTCCCGGTCGCGCCGTGCTCGCCGCGCTCGATGCAGGTCGCGAGGAGATCCATGCGGCACTTTACGATGAAGCATCCGTTTTGATTTACGGTCCCTCGGTGACCACGCTCTCGCAAGCCGCCGCCAAGGCGGTTGACAGCTCCGCGGTTCTGGCCGGTACGGCGGCAACGCAAATTGCCGCCTCGGCCGGGCGCGCCTTCGACGTCGGCGCGACAGCGGCCACCGCCGACATCGCCGTCTATGCCCGGCTGGCCGCCGCCCAACGTGCCGGTAAAAAGGGCGAGGGCGAAAAGCCGAAACCACTCTATCTGCGCGGCGCCGACGCAAAGCCTCAGGCAGGCTTTATTCTATCGAGGCAAGACCATGATCCCAAAAAGTGGAAACCGGTTTTGGGAAAAGATCATGGTCCAAACGGAAACAAGTCCTGATGCGCATTCCTTTCCTCCAGTCGCGCCGCAGGGACTATGCGCTCGAGCCGTTGACGGTTGCCGATAGCGCGGCCATGTCGGTGCTGCATCGCGAGGATTTCGCGCGGCCGTGGACCGACGACGAATTCGCCGCGCTGCTCGAGCAGGACACGGTGTTCGGCTATGCCGCGCGCGAGACCGGACAGGGTGCCAAGCCGCCGGTCGGCTTCGTGCTGGCGCGGCTCGCGGCCGGCGAGGGCGAGATCCTGACGGTCGCGGTGGCACGCTCGCATCGGCGCCGGGGGCTCGGCTGGCAATTGATGGATGCGGTGCTGCGCGAACTGCACGCACAGCGCGCCGAGGCGCTTTTCCTCGAGGTCGACGAGACCAATGTCGCCGCGATCGCGCTCTACCGGCGGTTCGGCTTCCGCGAGGTCGGCAAGCGCGCCAACTATTACAAGTCGCCGGAGCACGGCCCGACCGGCGCGCTTGTCATGCGCCGCGATCTTCGCTAGCCAAACGCCGGGGTGGTGCGGATGATCGGAAAAATCAGGATTTTCCTGGCCCTGGGGCTGGTTGTCGTCGGCTCGCTGGTGCTTGTGCCGCTGCAGATATTGTCGATGCGGACCGGGCTCTGGCGCGAGACCTTCATCCTGAAAATCTGGCACAGGATGATCGTCAGGACGCTGGGGCTGCGCATCCATGTCAAGGGGACTCTGTCCGAACAACGCCCATTGCTGGTTGCGTCCAACCACATCTCCTGGACCGACATCATGGTGCTGGGGTCGATGGTCGACGTGACGTTCATCGCCAGGGCCGATATGGCCGGCTGGCCGTTGATCGGCATGCTGTCGAAGCTGCAGCGCACGGTATTCATCGAACGTGAGCGCAAGCGTTCGTCGGGCGACCAGGCGAGCGAGATCGCCGGCCGCATGGCCAAGGGCGACGCCATGGTGCTGTTCGCCGAAGGCTCGACCGGCGACGGCAACATGATCCTGCCGTTCAAGAGCACGCTGTTCGGCGCCGCTACAATGGCGATTGCGGAAGGGGCGGCCGAACAGGTCTTCATCCAGCCGGTGGCGATCGTCTATACGCGCCTGCATGGCGTGCCGCTCGGCCGCCGGCATCGGCCGGTTGCCGCCTGGATCGGCGACGAGGAGCTGATGCCGCACCTCAAGGTGCTGATGGCCGAGGGCGCCCTCGACGTCGAGGTGCATTTTGGCGAGGCGATTGCTTTCTCCAAGGGCTCCAGCCGCAAGGAGACGGCAAAGCAGATGGAACGCCAGGTACGCGAGATGGTACAAGCGGCGCTCGCCGAACCGCGTCCGAGCCGGTAGGCTGCGCAGGTTCCGGCCAGATTCGTCTGTTTTTTGTCGGGGAAAGGCGCTAGAAGCCGCGAAATGGAATTGAACACGATAGAACGCGACGACATCGGCGTTGCCGCCGAAGACCTGGTCGTTCCGCCTGCCGCGACCAGAAAGGTCTTCGTCAAGACCTATGGCTGCCAGATGAATGTTTACGATTCGCAGCGTATGACCGATGCGCTGGCGGCCGACGGCTATGCCGCGACAGACGCTATCGGCGAGGCCGATCTGGTGCTGCTCAACACCTGCCACATCCGCGAGAAAGCGGCGGAAAAGGTCTATTCCGAACTTGGGCGCATCCGTGAGTTGAAGGCCGAGCGTGCAAAGGCCGGGCGCGAAATGCTGGTCGGCGTCGCCGGCTGCGTGGCGCAGGCCGAGGGTGCCGAGATCATCCGCCGCTCGCCGGCCGTCGACCTGGTCATCGGCCCGCAGACCTACCACCGGCTGCCCGGTGTGCTGGCGAGGGCGCGTGGCGGCGAAAAGATCGTCGAGACCGACTATGCCGTCGAGGACAAGTTCGAGTATCTGCCGCAGCCGAAGCGCGCCGAACTGATCAGGCGCGGCGTGACGGCGTTCTTGACCGTTCAGGAAGGCTGCGACAAGTTCTGCACCTTCTGTGTCGTGCCCTATACGCGCGGCTCGGAAGTCTCGCGGCCGGTGGCACAGATCGTCGCCGAGGCCGAGCGCCTGGCGGATGCCGGCGTGCGCGAGCTGACGCTGCTCGGCCAGAACGTCAATGCCTGGCATGGAAGAGGCGAAAACGGCGGGGAATGGGGCCTTGGCCGACTGCTGTTCAGGCTGGCCGAGATTCCAGGCCTGGCGCGGCTGCGCTACACGACCAGTCATCCGCGCGACATGGAGGATGAATTGATCGCCGCCCATCGTGATTTGCCGACGCTGATGCCCTATCTACATTTACCGGTGCAGTCCGGCTCCGACCGCATACTCAAGGCGATGAACCGCAGGCATATGGCCAAGGACTATCTGACGTTGATCGACCGCATCCGTGCCGCACGGAACGACATCGCACTGTCCGGCGATTTTATTGTCGGCTTTCCCGGTGAGACGGAAGCGGATTTCGAGGCGACCATGCAGTTGGTCGAAGACGTCAACTATGCCTCGGCCTTTTCGTTCAAATATTCGCCGCGCCCCGGCACGCCGGGCGCCGAGATGAGCGATCACGTGCCGGAGGCCGTCAAGGACGAGCGCCTGCAGCGGCTGCAGGCGCTGCTGCTGAAACAGCAGCAGGATTTCGGCACCAGCCTGGTCGGCAGGACCATCGACACGCTGATCGAAAAGCCGGGCCGCCAGGCCGGCCAGAAGGTTGGCCGCTCGCCCTGGCTGCAGCCGGTTATTGTTGATGAAAAGGCCGGCGAAATCGGTGACATTATCCAGGTACGAATCACGAAGACGGGCTACAACAGCCTGTTCGCCGAATTGGCCTGAAGGTCTCGGCAGATGAGGAGAGACGGTTGAGCGCTGCTGAAGTGAAGAACCTGCCCCAGAACCTACCCTCGGGGGCCTCGGATATCGCGCACATCGTACTGACTTTCGACAACAACAAGCTTGCCAGCGCCCTTTACGGCCAGTTCGACGAGAATCTGGCCCGACTCGAGCAGAAGCTCGGCGTCGATATCCGCTCGCGCGGCAATCAATTGACCATCAAGGGCTCTTCCTCGGCCGCCGAGCAGGCACGCCGCGCCTTGGACAATCTTTACGGCATTCTGCAGAAAGGCACCGACATCGGCCAGTCCGATGTCGACGGCGCCGTGCGCATGGCGATCGCCAGCGACGACCAGCTGACGCTGCCGACGCTGGAGCGCAAGGGCAAGGTGTCCGCCGCCCAGATATCGACGCGCAAGAAGACCATCTATGCCCGCTCGCTCAACCAGGACGCCTACATGCGCGCGCTGGAGCGGTCGGAACTCGTCTTCGGCATCGGCCCGGCCGGCACCGGAAAGACCTATCTGGCGGTGGCGCATGCGGCAATGCTGCTCGAACGCGGCATGGTCGAACGCATCGTGCTGTCGCGCCCCGCGGTCGAGGCGGGCGAACGGCTTGGCTTTCTGCCGGGTGACATGAAGGAGAAGGTCGATCCCTATCTGCGGCCGCTCTATGACGCGCTCTACGACATGATGCCGGCCGACAAGGTCGAGCGGGCGATTGCCGCCGAGGTCATCGAGATCGCGCCGCTGGCGTTCATGCGCGGCCGTACGCTGGCGCACGCTGCCGTCATACTCGACGAGGCGCAGAACACTACGCCGATGCAGATGAAGATGTTCCTGACCCGCCTCGGCGAGAACTCGCGCATGATCGTCACCGGTGATCCGACCCAGATCGATCTGCCGCCAAACACCAAGTCCGGCCTGGTCGAGGCGCTGAGAATCCTCGACGGCGTCACCGGCATGGTGACGGTCCGCTTCAACGAAGGCGACGTCGTCAGGCATCCGCTGGTCGCCGAGATCGTCAAGGCCTATGACCGCGACGGCAAGCTGGCCAGGGGCCTGGGTGTCGAAAGCTGATATGATTATGCGGCCGCATGGCTGAGGAGCAAAAGGCGGGGGGGCCGCTTCCCGTCGAGATCGACATCGCGATCGAGGCGGGCGACTGGCCCGACGAGACGACGCTGACGCAGCTGGTCGACCACGCCGTCTCGGCCGGCTTTGCCGAAACCGGTGCCGACGGCCGTTCCGAGCTCAGCATCGTCTTTTCCGACGATGCCCATATCCGTACGCTCAATGCCGGCTGGCGCGGCAAGGACAAGCCGACCAACGTCCTGTCTTTTCCGGCTTTTCCGTTTGCCAGGGGCGGGCCTCTGCCGCCGATGCTCGGCGACATCGTGCTGGCCGCCGAGACTGTCGCGCGCGAGGCGGCACTGGAAGACAAGCCCATCGAGGACCATATCTCCCATCTCGTCATCCATGGCCTGCTGCATTTGCTGGGCTATGATCACGAAACCGATGCCGAAGCGGAACTGATGGAAGCGACAGAGCGCGCAGCACTTGCGAGGCTTGCCATTCCCGATCCCTACACGTAATTACAAAAGACCAATTGACCGGACGATGATGAACGACAAACCAGAGACTGCCGCCCGCTCCGACGCCGGCAGTGTGATCAAGCCTTCCGAAACGACGGAAGAGGGCTCGAGTCCGAGTACCTCGACCGGCAGCTTCGCCAGCGAGGCATCGCCTGCCGGTCCTTCCCTGTTTGATCGCGTGCTCGGGCTTTTCAGGCACCGCAACGGCACCAGCCTGCGCGAGGAGATTGCCGGTGCGCTTGCCGAAACGGCGAGCGATGCAGAATCCTTCTCGCCTGGCGAACGCGCCATGCTCAACAACATCCTGCGCCTGCGCGAAGTGCGCGTCGAGGACGTCATGGTGCCGCGCGCCGACATCGAGGCGGTCGAGATCACCACGAAGCTGGGTGATCTTCTGGGGCTGTTCGAGCAGTCCGGCCATTCCCGCATGCCGGTCTATTCGGAGACGCTCGACGATCCGCGCGGCATGGTTCATATCCGCGACGTGCTGGCGCACATCACCAAGGTCGCCCGCGTCAGAAAGGGCAGGACGACAAGGAAAACTCCGGTCGCGACGGTTCTCGATCTCGCTCAGGTCGATCTGGCGCGCACCATCGGCGATCTCAACCTGATCCGACCGGTGCTGTTCGTGCCGCCGTCGATGCTCGCCTCCGACCTGATGGGGCGGATGCAGACGACGCGGACCCAGATGGCTTTGGTCATCGACGAATATGGCGGTACTGACGGTCTCGTCTCGCTCGAGGACATCGTCGAGATGGTGGTCGGCGACATCGAGGACGAGCATGACGAGGACGAGCCGATGATTACCCAGGCCGGCGAAGGCGTCTTCATCGTCGACGGCAAGGCCGAGATCGACGACGTCGCCAAGATGATCGGCGAGGATTTCGCCGCCGGCGAGCACGGCGAATATGTCGACACGATCGGCGGCATGATCTTCAACACGCTTGGCCGGGTGCCGGCGCGCGGCGAAGTGGTGCAGGCCATACCCGGCTTCGAGTTTCATGTGCTCGACGCCGACCCACGCCGCGTCAAGCGCGTGCGCATCGTCGAGACCCTGAAGGGCGAGCGCCGCCGCCGCGCCGTCCGCACCGAGCAGGCTTGAAGGACGCGGCTTGCCCGATGCCGGTTGAGGACCCGTTCAAGCACTCAACCTTGGGCTCGGGTGTCTTCTACCAGAATCCGCGGGCCGCATTGACATGGCTTGAAAAGGCTTTCGGCTTCGAGCCGAGCATGGTGGTCAGCGATGCCAATGGCAGGCTCGTCCATTCCGAGATGCGGTTCGGCGACGGCTATATCATCGTCGATTCCGAATGGGCCGACCATATAGCCAGCCCGGCTTCAATTGCAGGCAAGAACACGCAGTCGGTCTATGTACGTCTCAAGGACGGGATAGATGCCCACTGCGATCGTGCAAGGGCGGCGGGAGCCGAGATCGTCGAGGGGCCTGCCGACCAGCTCTACGGTGAACGGCAGTACAGGGCGCGCGATCCTGAAGGCCATATCTGGACCTTTTCCCAGACTGTCCGCTCCGTCCCACGCGAAGAGGCTGAGCGGCTGGGCGGACTGAAGATCGAAGGCTGGCATCGATAGCTATGAGCGGACTTGTTCGCTCTTATCCGGTTTGGAGCCAAGGCCGCGGCCTGATAAATCTTGCTTCCTGATTCGCACGACTCGGAAGCATAGATGGAGCGCCAGGCCGGCCGGATAATTCTGCTTTGGGGCTGGCGGCGCGCGCTGGTTGCGTTTTTTGCCGGCGCGCTGGCGGTTCTTGCCCAGGCGCCGTACGATTTCTTCGCCGTCTGTTTCGTTTCGTTTCCCCTGCTGGTGTGGCTACTCGACGGCGCGACCGGCGAAGCCTCGGACGGTTTTCTGCGGCGCTTGCTGCCGGCTTTCGCCATCGGCTGGTGGTTCGGTTTCGGCTACTTTCTTGCCGGTCTCTGGTGGGTCGGCTCGGCGCTTCTGGTCGAGGCCGACAGCTTCGCCTGGGCCTTGCCGTTCGCTGTGGTCGGCATCCCCCTCGCGCTGGCCCTCTTTTACGGTTTCGCTGCCGTGGTTGCCCGGCTGTTGTGGAGCAACGACATCGGGCGCATCGCCGCGCTCGCCTTCGGCTTTGCGCTGGCGGAATGGCTGCGCGGCTTCCTGTTCACCGGCTTTCCGTGGAATGCCGTCGGCTATGCGGCGATGCCGGTGCCTTTGCTGATGCAGAGCGTATCGGTGACCGGCATGGTCGGCATGGACGCGCTTGCGGTCTTCGTCTTTGCGCTGCCGGCGCTGCTTGCGGCCCGCCGGCATCTCCGCCTCGGCGCGGCATTGCTTGTCGTTCTCGTCGCCGCCCATGCCGGCTTCGGCTATATCCGGCTCGCCGCCCCCGAAAAGCCGGCCGCCCGCAGCCTTGACGTCCGTATCGTGCAGCCTGCCGTCGACCTTACGGAAAAATGGGATACCTCGGTGCGTGACCGTATCTTCGCCACCATGATGGGGCTTTCGGCCAAGGCGCCGGAACCCGGCCATGACAGGCCGCAATTGATCCTGTGGCCGGAGACGTCCGTGCCGTTTCTGTTCACCGAACGTCCGGATGCCCTGCCTGCGATCGGAGAGATGCTTGGCGATGGCCAGATGCTGGTCGCCGGCGTCGTTCGCGAGGAAGGCGGCTCGGCGGCCGGCAGCCGTTACTACAACTCTGTGGTGGCGATCGACGAAAGGGGCGAAATCGTCGATGCCGTCGACAAGGTCCACCTGGTACCCTTCGGCGAATACCTGCCTTTCGCCGATCTGCTCGGCCGCTTCGGGCTTGAGCAGCTTGTTGCCGGTCCAATGACCTTCGCGGCGGGCAATGAGCGGCATCCGATCGCGCTGCCCGGCGGTATCCGGGCGCTGCCGTTTATTTGCTATGAGGTCATCTTTCCCGATCTGGTCGCAGTTGACGCAACGTCAGCCGAGCTTATTGTGAACGTCACCAATGACGCCTGGTTCGGCGACACGCCGGGGCCGTACCAGCACTTCAGGCAGGCGCAGATCCGGGCGGTGGAGAATGGGGTGCCCCTGTTGCGCGCGGCTAATAACGGCATTTCGGCCGTTGTCGACCCGCGCGGTCGCATCGTCGACGCGCTGGCAATCGATGCACGCGGCGCGATCGATGTGCGTGTGCCGATCTCCAACCAAGCCGTCGTTTCCTCCGGCCAACGACGCATTAACGGAATGCTGATCATGTTTTTGCTTGCCGTTACGGCATGCATTTTGAACGTAAGGCAAAGGCTACGGGCGAATTGACAGCCGACACATTAGAAACTCATACTGTAAGCGCCTGAAAATTTTCGAAGTCGATAAGGTCGTTCTGTTGGGGCACGGGCCGCGGCGTCGTTTGGGCAGCAAAATAGAAAAAGCCGGAAAAATTCGGCGAGGAAAAAATGACAGAAGAAAACAAGAAAAAGCCGAATCCGATCGACATCCACGTCGGAAGCCGCATCCGGCTTCGCCGCAATATGCTGGGAATGAGCCAGGAAAAACTGGGTGAAAACCTCGGCATAACGTTCCAGCAGATCCAAAAGTACGAAAAGGGCACCAATCGCGTGGGCGCCAGCCGTTTGCAGGCAATCGCCTCCATACTCGGCGTCCCCGTCGCCTTCTTTTTCGAGGATGCGCCCGGTCAGGAGCCCGTGGGCAACCGTGGATTTGCCGAGGATGCTTCGATGACCTCCGCCGTCGAATTCTGCGGCAGCCCGGAAGGCCTCCAGCTGAATCGCGCCTTCGTCAAGATCGCCGACGTGAAAGTGCGCCGCAAGATCATCGAGCTGGTGAAGTCGCTTTCCACCGACGAAGTCGATTGACTGGCCCGTGAAGAGTTCAACAAGGAAGGGGTCGTCGTAGCTGGGCATGCAATTTCTCGCGGCTGCGCCATTGAGGGATGTTCATTCCGCAGATGCGCTGAAGCGCAGATCGATTTCGCTCGACACGCTTCCTCGAAGCCGTTTTCCTCAGTCTGTTGGTGCAAGGGCTGATCGCAGTGCGCCCTGCCGCCATCTCGGGATGCAAAGATAATAACGTCAAAATTCATGCCAGAACGGCTGCATGGCTTGACGAGCGACGCCCGGCACCGTTAACAACTGGCGCGCCAAAATCGGCGGCCTGCCGATATTTTTTTCAAGAGGGGACACCCGTGACGCGGCACAATTACTTCTTCACCTCGGAATCCGTTGCCGAGGGCCATCCCGACAAGGTCTGCGACCGCATCTCCGACGAGATTGTCGATCTCGTCTATCGCGAAGCCAGAAAGACCGGCATGGACCCATGGAAGGTCCGCGTTGCCTGCGAGACGCTTGCGACGACCAATCGCGTTGTCATCGCCGGCGAGGTGCGCGTCCCCGAGACGCTGCTCAAGAAGGACAAGGAGGGCAACGTCCTGAAGGATGCGGCCGGCCATCCGATTGTCAACCCGGCCAAGTTCAAGTCGGTCGCTCGCAAGGCGATCCGCGAAATCGGCTACGAGCAGGCCGGCTTCCACTGGAAGACAGCCAAGATCGAGGTCCTGCTGCACGGCCAGTCGCCGGATATCGGCCAAGGCGTCGACAACGCCTCCGACCGGCAAGGCGAGGAGGGAGCCGGCGACCAGGGCATCATGTTTGGCTATGCCTGCCGCGAAACCCCGGACCTGATGCCGGCGCCGATCTATTACAGCCACAAGATCCTCGAATTGCTGGCGGCTGCGCGCCATGAAGGCAGCGGTGATGCCGGCAGGCTCGGGCCGGATGCCAAGAGCCAGGTCACCGTCCGCTATGTCGACGGCAAAGCGGCGGAAGTGACGCAGATCGTGCTGTCGACCCAGCATCTCGATGAGACGTGGGATTCGAAGAAGGTGCGCAACGTCGTCGAGCCCTATATTCGCGAAGCACTGGGCGACCTGAAGATTGCCGACAATTGCAATTGGTACATCAATCCGACTGGCAAGTTCGTCATCGGCGGGCCTGATGGCGACGCCGGCCTGACCGGCCGCAAGATCATCGTCGACACTTATGGTGGGGCTGCGCCTCATGGCGGCGGCGCTTTTTCTGGCAAGGACACCACCAAGGTCGACCGCTCGGCGGCCTATGCGGCGCGTTATCTCGCCAAGAACGTGGTTGCCGCAAAGCTCGCCGATCGCTGCACCATCCAGCTTTCCTATGCGATCGGTGTCGCCCAGCCGCTGTCGATCTACGTCGACCTGCACGGCACCGGCAAGGTCGACGAGGCAAAACTCGAGCGTGCACTGCGCGCCGTGATGGACCTGTCGCCGTCCGGCATCCGCCGCCACCTCGATCTCAACAAGCCGATCTATGCCAAGACGTCGTCCTACGGCCATTTTGGCCGCAAGGCCGGCCGCGACGGATCCTTCTCCTGGGAGAAGACCGATCTCGCCAAGGCTCTCAAGGACGCTCTCGCCGAACCGGTCGCCGAAGCAGTCGCCGCCTAACCGCGGCGCCTATGGATCCGAAGGACCGGCCAAGCCGTGCGACCGAGGCCTTTTTCGGTCGCCGGCGAGGCAAGACCATTCGACCACAACAGGCCGCGGCGCTGGAGAGCGGCTTCGCCGCCTACAGGCTCGATCTGACGGTTGAACCGCCGGCCGACTTGCGCAGCCTTTTCGAAGCCGAAGTTTCGGCTGTCCAGCTCGAAATCGGTTTTGGCGGCGGCGAACATCTTCTGCACCGTGCTACGGCCAGCCAGGCGACCGGCTTTATCGGCGTCGAGCCTTTCGTCAACGGCATGGCCAAGATGATGATGGCGGTCCGGGAGCGGCCGCTTGCCAATCTGCGCGTCTATGACGACGACGCCACACGTCTGCTGGACTGGCTGCCGCAGGCTTCGCTTGACGGCATTGACCTTCTCTATCCGGATCCGTGGCCGAAGAAGAAGCACTGGAAGCGGCGCTTCGTCAGCCCGGTCAATCTCGACCGCTTCGCGCGCGTCCTGAAGCACGGCGGAAAGTTCCACTTTGCGTCCGATATCGATAGCTATGTGAACTGGACGCTCCTGCATTGTCGGGCGCACGACGCCTTCACGTGGCAGGCAAGCGAAGCAGCCGACTGGCACCGGCCCTATGATGGCTGGCCGGGGACGCGCTATGAGGCCAAGGCCATTCGCGAAGGCCGACGGCCCGCCTATCTCACCTTCGTGCGGAAATAAGCGGGAAAGTAGAGCTGAGCACAAGGCGAGCGGGCCGAAGGCTCTCGGCGCTCACTTGGCTCAGAAGCGACGGATCTTGTCGAAGGCTGCCGGCTCCATGCCGAGATTGCGCAGATCATGCGCACGCGGCTTGCGACCGCTTTCCACAGCCCGGGACGCGGCTACGGCGCTGCCGAACACGCTAAAGACATCGCCTATGGCTGAAAAAAATCCACGATTGTTCATGATGGTACCCTTTTGAGCGCAGTGAGCGCTCCAATTGTGCAATGCAACATAGATAGTCGTGCGTGGCCGGTGCTCAAAGGGGGATCAATGCACGGGCGCCATGCATTTGGCGCAGCGCTGCGGACTCGGAGCCTTGCCGTCATGCAGGACGGGCTTGAAACGAGGACCACGATCGTCTATATCAGCTTCAAATTCTTGGTCGCTGTGACGAAGAGTGGGTCCACCCGGTCCCGCTCTTTTTTATTACCTGCCGACCAACAGAAATCGAGTGACAGGACCGAATGACAGTGACGGCAAGCGAAGGCGACGACCGCATCATCCGCGAAAGCGGCATCGATGCGCGCATCGCGCTGATCGTTCAGCCGGTACTGCGCGCCATTGGTTTCCGCTTGGTACGTGTGCACCTGTCGGGCCAGAACGGGCTGACGCTGCAGATCATGGCCGAGCGCGAAGACGGCACCATGACGGTCGAGGATTGTGAAGAGGTCAGCCGGGCGGTGTCGCCGGCGCTCGATGTCGATGATCCGATCGAGAAGGCTTATCATCTCGAAGTGTCGTCGCCGGGCATCGACCGGCCGCTGGTCCGCAAATCGGACTTTGCAGCCTGGACCGGCCATCTGGTGAAGATGGAAACATCGGTTCTCGTCGCCGACCGTAAGCGCTTCAAGGGCAAGATCGCCGAAAGCGACGCGGACGGTGTGCTGATCGAGCGTGACAAGGCCGCTTACGGCGAGGAGCCGACGGTACGTGTTCCCTACGATGCGATTGCCGAAGCGCGGCTGATTCTGACCGACGACCTTATCCGCGATGCGCTCTCGAAGGACAATCGGGCGCGCAAGGAAGCCAGGAAACGCCGCGGCGAACCCGAAGACGCACCAGAGGGTGCGGAAGACGAAACCGAACAGGAAATGTGATTGGGCTGCCGGCCGTAAGGGTCGGCAACAAGCTCGGGAGAAAGAAGATGGTTGTAAGCGCCAACAGGCTTGAACTGCTGCAGATCGCCGATGCGGTCGCGCGTGAAAAGTCGATCGACAAGTCGATCGTCATCGCCGCCATGGCCGATGCGATCCAGAAGGCCGCGCGCTCGCGCTACGGCCAGGAAACCAATATCCGCGCCGACATCAATGCCAACACCGGCGAGATGAAGCTGCAGCGGCTGATGGAAGTGGTCGAGAAGGTCGATGACTACGCGACGCAGATTGCCATTTCCTCGGCGCGCGAGCGCAATCCGGACGCCCAGCTCGGCGATTTCATTGCCGAACAGCTACCGCCGATGGATTTTGGCCGCATCGCCGCCCAGTCCGCCAAGCAGGTCATCGTGCAGAAGGTGCGCGAGGCCGAGCGCGACCGGCAATATGATGAATACAAGGACCGTATCGGCGAGATCGTCAACGGTACCGTCAAGCGCGTCGAATACGGCAACGTCATCGTCGATCTCGGCCGCGGCGAAGCGATCATCCGCCGCGACGAGCTGATTCCGCGCGAAAACTACAAGTATGGCGATCGCGTCCGTGCCTATGTCTATGACGTACGCCGCGAACAGCGCGGCCCGCAGATATTCCTGTCGCGCACCCATCCGCAGTTCATGGCGAAGCTGTTCACCATGGAAGTGCCGGAAATCTACGACGGCATCATCGAGATCAAGTCGGTCGCCCGCGATCCGGGTTCGCGCGCCAAGATCGCTGTCATCTCGCGCGACAGCTCCATCGATCCGGTCGGTGCCTGCGTCGGTATGCGCGGCAGCCGCGTCCAGGCGGTCGTCGGTGAATTGCAGGGCGAGAAGATCGACATCATTCCGTGGTCGCCATCGGCGGCGTCCTTCATTGTCAATGCATTGCAGCCGGCGGAAGTCGCCAAGGTCGTGCTCGACGAGGATGCCGAGCGCATCGAGGTCGTCGTTCCCGACGATCAGCTGTCGCTGGCCATCGGCCGCCGCGGCCAGAACGTCCGTCTTGCCTCGCAGCTGACCGGCTGGGATATCGACATCCTGACCGAGCAGGAAGAGAGCGAACGCCGCCAGAAGGAATTCGTCGAACGGTCGTCGCTGTTCATGGAAGCCCTCGACGTCGACGAGATGGTCGGCCAGGTGCTCGCTTCTGAAGGCTTCACCAGCGTCGAGGAGGTCGCGTATGTCGACTCCGGCGAAATCGCGTCGATCGACGGCTTCGACGAGGACACGGCTTCGGAAATCCAGACTCGCGCCCGCGAATATCTGGAGAAGATCGAAGCCGAGCATGACGAGAAGCGCAAGGCGCTCGGCGTCAAGGACGAGCTGCGCGAGATTCCCGGCATCACCACCGCCATGATGGTGACGCTCGGCGAGGACGGCGTGAAGACGATTGAGGATTTCGCCGGCTACGCCGCCGACGACCTGACCGGTTGGAAGGAACGCAAGGACGGCGAGACGAAGGTATTCCCGGGTGTGCTCGCCAACCACGGCGTATCACGCGCCGATGCCGAGCAGATGGTCCTGGCCGCTCGCCTGAAGGCTGGCTGGATCACCGAAGACGAGCTTGCCGCCGAGGGCGTGCCGGCTGACGAAACCGTCGGTGCGTGAGGTGAAACCGCATCGCACCGAACCCGCCCTTGGACGAGATGAACGATCGCACCTGCATCGTCACCCGCAGGCAAGCCGAACCGGATGAACTGATCCGTTTCGTCGTCGGCCCGGATTCGGCCGTCGTTCCGGACATCAAGAGAAACCTGCCCGGCCGCGGTTGCTGGGTGACGGCCGACCGCCTACATATAGAAAAGGCAGCGGCCAAAAACCTGTTTGCCCGTGCTTTTAAGGCGCAGGTGAGCGTGCCGGCCGATCTTGGCGGCATGGTCGACGCGCTGCTTTCCAGGTCCGCTCTGGGCATGCTTGGCCTGGCCCGCAAGGCGGGCGCCATAGCGCTCGGAGCGACCAAGGTCGAGAGCGCCGTGCGCGGCGGACTTGCACTTTTCGTGCTCCACGCGACCGAGGCTTCCGACGATGGCGTCCGCAAGATAAGCCAGGCGCGACGGGCAACCGTCCACCTCGGCGGGCCTGCGATCCGCGCTTACAAACTTTTCTCCGAGGCCGAGTTGAGCTTGGCATTGGGGGGTACAAATGTGATACATGCTGCCGTTCTCGCGGGAGACGCGGGCAGGGCGGTCCAGAAGCGCATGGTTGCGCTCGACCGATATCGGGGCGGTTCCCCGGACGATCTGGCAATGCTTGCGGCCGTTGCTGACGAAGATGATGCCGCAGAGGATATGGAATGAGCGATACGAAATCGGGCGACGACAAGACGCTGAGTGTTACGCCGAAGAAGACCTTGACGCTGAAGCGCCCCGGTATGGAACAGGGCACGGTGCGCCAGAACTTCTCACACGGCCGCACCAAGTCGGTGGTCGTCGAGACCAAGAAGCGCAAGTTCTCGCTGCCCGGCGACAAGCCGGAGCCGGCGGCAGCGCCTGTGTCCGTCTTCACGCCGAAGCCGGTCGCGGCAGCGCCCGCCGTGCAGGAAGCTCCCAAGGCGCCTCCCCCTCCGCCGCCGGTCGAACGCGGCGGCATGGTGCTGAACGAGTTGTCGCGCCAGGAAATGGAAGCACGCCGCCGGGCTCTCGAGGGCTCGAAGGTCCGCGATGTCGAGGATCGCCAGCGCGCCATCGAGGAAGCCAAGCGCCGCAGCGAGGACGAAGAGCGCCGCCGCCGCGAGCGCGAGGAATCGGCTCGCCGTCAGGCCGAGGAAGAGGCACGGCTGCAAGCCGAGGCCGAATCCCGCCGCCGTGCCGAGGAAGAGGCGCGCCGCCGTGCGCCGCTCGCCGCCGAACTGGCAACAGTCGATGACGAGGAAGAGGTCAAACCGAAGCGGGCCGGTGCCGGCGCACCAGTGCGCCGTCTGGTCACGCCGGAAGTGGCGCGTCCGGCCAAACCGACCAAGGGCGAGGAAGACCGCCGCCGCGGCAAGCTGACGCTGAATTCGGCGCTTTCCGACGAGGATGCGCGCGCCCGCTCGCTCTCGTCGATGCGCCGCCGTCAGGAGAAATTCAAGCGCGCGTTGCATAACGAGCCACGCGAGAAAGTCATGCGTGAAGTGATCCTGCCCGAAACCATCACCATCCAGGAGCTGGCGCAGCGCATGTCCGAGCGCGCTGTCGACGTGGTCAAGTTCTTCATGAAGCAGGGCCAGATCCTGAAGCCTGGTGACGTCATCGACGCCGACACGGCCGAACTCGTCGCCACCGAATTTGGCCACACGGTCCGCCGCGTCGCCGAGTCCGATATCGAAGAGGGCTTGTTCAACATCGCCGATCGTCCCGAGGACCTGCAGCCGCGTCCGCCGGTGGTAACGATCATGGGTCATGTCGATCACGGCAAGACCTCGTTGCTCGATGCCATCCGCAATGCCAACGTCGTCTCCGGCGAGGCCGGCGGCATTACCCAGCATATCGGCGCCTATCAGGTCGAGAAGAACGGTCACAAGGTTACCTTCATCGACACGCCCGGCCACGCCGCCTTCACGGCGATGCGTGCCCGCGGTGCCCAGGCGACCGATATCGCCATCCTCGTGGTGGCAGCTGACGACAGCGTCATGCCGCAGACGATCGAATCGATCAATCACGCCAAGGCGGCCGGCGTTCCGATCATTGTGGCGATCAACAAGATCGACAAGCATGACGCCGACCCGCAGAAGGTGCGTTCGGAACTGCTGCGCCACGAGGTGTTCGTCGAATCCATGGGCGGTGAGGTGCTGGATGTCGAGGTGTCGGCGACCAAGGGCATCAATCTCGACAAGTTGCTCGAAGCGATCCTGCTGCAGGCCGAAATCCTCGACCTGAAGGCCAATCCGGACCGCACCGCCGAAGGCGTGGTCATCGAAGCCCAGCTCGACAAGGGCCGCGGCCCAGTCGCTACCGTGCTGGTGCAGACCGGCACGTTGATGCCGGGCGACATTCTCGTCGCCGGCAACGAATGGGGCCGGGTACGCGCGCTCGTCAATGATCGCGGCGAGCAGGTCAAGGAAGCGCCGCCGGCAATGCCGGTGGAGGTGCTCGGCCTGCAAGGCACGCCGCAGGCCGGCGACCGCTTCGCCGTGGTCAACAACGAGGCCCGCGCCCGCGAGATCACCGAATACCGCCAGCGTCTGGCACGCGAGAAGGCGGTTGCCAGGCATGCCGGCCAGCGCGGTTCGCTGGAGCAGATGATGTCGCAGTTGCAGACCAGCGGACTGAAAGAATTCCCGCTGGTTATCAAGGGCGACGTGCAGGGTTCGATCGAGGCGATCAACGCGGCGCTGGACAATCTCGGCACCGACGAGGTGCGTGCGCGCATCGTCCATGCGGGAGCCGGCGGTATCACCGAAAGCGACGTGTCGCTGGCGGAGACCTCGGGGGCCGCGATCATCGGCTTCAACGTTCGCGCCAATGTGCAGGCGCGTGCGGCAGCGGCCGCGGCAGGCATCGAGATCCGCTACTACTCCATCATCTACAATCTCGTGGATGACGTGAAGGCGGCGCTCTCCGGCCTGCTCTCGCCGGAGCGTCGCGAGACCTTCATCGGCAATGCCGAGATCCTCGAGATCTTCGACATCACCAAGGTCGGCAAGATCGCCGGCTGCCGTGTCACCGAAGGCAAGGTCGAGCGTGGTGCGGGCGTGCGCCTGATCCGCGACAACGTCGTCATCCACGAAGGCACGCTGAAGACCCTGAAGCGCTTCAAGGACGAGGTTTCGGAAGTTCCGGGCGGCCAGGAATGCGGCATGGCCTTCCAGAACTACGAGGACATGCGCGTCGGTGACGTCATCGAGTGCTTCCGCGTCGAGATGGTGACCAGGACGCTCTGAGCTCGAACGTTCGAGTTCGGGCATCCATCGAGACCGGGCGGTGGTCGAAAGACCGCCGCCCAAACCATATGAGACATGTGGTGCGGTCCTATCCCGCGCCCCACGATTTCAGGATAGAGAAAAATGCCCCGTTCAATCACATCAGGCCCATCCCAGCGCATGCTTCGCGTAGGCGAGCAGGTGCGCCATGCTCTGTCGGAAACCTTGCAGCGCGGCGAGATCCTCGATCCGCTGATCGAGAACACGGTGGTTTCGGTCTCGGAAGTGCGCATGTCGCCCGATCTCAAGATCGCCACCGCCTTCGTTTCGCCGCTCGGCGCCAAGGATGCCGGGGCGGTGATCGAGGCGCTCAACAAGCATGCGAAGTTCGTGCGCGGCCGCGTCTCCGGCGCGCTGCGCCAGATGAAGTACATGCCGGAATTCCGCTTCCGGCTCGACACCAGCTACGACAATTTCCAGAAGATAAACGAGTTGCTGCACTCGCCCGAAGTGGCGCGCGATCTCAGCGCCGACGACAAAGACAAAGACGACCGGAAGGACAGCGAATAGTGGCGCGTCGCGGCAAGAAGAAGGGCCGGCCGATCTCGGGCTGGCTGGTACTGGACAAGCCGGTCGGCATGGGCTCGACTGAAGCCGTCTCCAAGATCAAATGGCTGTTCCAGGCGGAAAAGGCCGGCCATGCCGGCACGCTCGACCCGCTGGCGTCCGGCATGCTGCCGATCGCGCTCGGCGAAGCGACCAAGACCGTGCCATACGTCCAGGACGGCGCCAAGGTCTACCGCTTCACGGTTGCCTGGGGCGAGGAGCGTTCGACCGACGACCTCGAAGGCCCGGCGACCAAAAGCTCGGACCGCCGTCCGGCGGAAGCCGACGTACGGGCGCTGCTTTCGAAATATACCGGCGTCATCATGCAGACGCCGCCGCAATTTTCGGCGATCAAGATCGCCGGCGAGCGCGCCTACGACCTTGCCCGCGATGGCGAGACGATCGACATTCCGGCACGCGAGGTCGAGATCGGCCGGCTCGATCTGGTCGAGCACATGGCCGATCGCACCATCTTCGAGGTCGAATGCGGCAAGGGCACCTATGTCCGCTCGCTGGCGCGCGACATGGGCCGCGACCTTGGCTGCTTTGGTCACATCGCCGAGCTGCGGCGGGTCGAGGTCGAGCCGTTCACGCAGGAAGATTTCGTTACCCTGGCCGAGCTGGAAGCCGCCCGCTTCGGCGAGCAGGGCGAGCCGCAAGAAGCAGACGCCCCGATCGACTTCGGTGCCATCGATGCACTTCTGGTCGACACCGCCGCCGCGCTCGAATGCCTGCCGCAGGTCGCGATCAGCGATGATGCGGCAACCAAAATCCGCCTCGGCAATCCGGTCATCATTCGCGGCCGTGACGCGCCGGTAGAAGCGGAGGAGGCCTGCGCCACCGCGCGCGGCAAGCTGGTCGCCATCGGCGCCATCGAGCAAGGCATGTTCAAGCCAAAGCGGGTCTTTATCGGGTAACAGCTGTCTCTCGGCGCATGATCTCCAACCGGATTCTATTTTGGGAAAGGATCATGCGCTAAATCAACAGGGCGACGGCGTCGTTTGCCGTCCGAAGGGATGCGCGGCACCGACGCTGCATTCGAGGGGGCACATGGCAAAGGCTGAGACGGGCAGGAAGCGGGCGGTGCTCAACACACGGCGGCCGCCCGTCGGGGCTTCGCCCGGCACGCTGATCGCCGACCCGGCGGCACGCCGTTCCGAGCTTAGGCTGACATTGATCTCGCCCGAAAAGTTCAAGACCATCGACAATGCCAGCATCGACGACGTCAACACCCATTGCCACAATTGGCCGGTTATCTGGCTCGATTGCACAGGCCTCGCCAACATCCAGCTGATCGAGGAGATCGGCCGGATCTTCAACCTGCATCCGTTGGCGCTGGAAGATGTCGTCAACACCGGCCAGCGGCCGAAGGTGGATTTCTTCGAGGACCATGCCTTTGTCGTCGTCAGGATGATCGACGATGTCACCGCGCATCGCTACGAACAGATCGCCGTCTTCTTCGGCAGGAACTTCGTCGTCACCTTCCAGGAACGCGAAGGCGACCCGTTCGATCCCGTGCGCAAGCGGATCGCAAGCTCGGTGCCCAACCGCTTGCGCTCGCGCGGCGCCGACTATCTCGCCTATGCTTTGATCGACGCCATCGTTGACAGCTATTTCCCGCCGATCGAGGCTGCCGGCGAATTGGTCGACAGCATTGAGGACCAGATGCTGAACCAGGCGCACAAGCATCAGATGCGGCAGCTTCACGAATTGCGGCGCGATGCCAATGTGCTGAAGGGCGTGCTTTGGCCGATGCGCGACGCGCTGGCGACCATGATCCGCAACGACGTCTCTTATGTGAAGGCCGAAACCAAGATATTTCTGAACGACACGCTCGATCATTCGCTGCGATTGATCGAACTGGTCGAAACCCAGCGCGACATGCTGACCGGCCTGATCGAGATGCACTTGTCGCTCAGCCAGGCGCGCACCAACGACGTCATCAGCTATCTGACGATCGTCTCGGTGATCTTCATGCCGCTTACCTTTCTCGTCGGCGTATGGGGCATGAATTTCGACCCCGACACCTCGCCCTGGAACATGCCGGAGCTGAAAGCCTATTACGGCTATCCCCTGTCGCTCGTCTTCATGGCGCTTGTTGCGGTCGGGCTCTTTGCGTACTTCAAATGGAAGAAATGGCTCTGACTAGGCGGAAGTGCCCGTTTATGCAGCAAAAAGCCGGCTTGTGAATTAGGCTGGCCTTTTTGTCGGAATTGCACTATATGCGCCGCAGCCTCGCGCTTTGACGCGTTGCTTGCACCGGCCCCTGCTGGACGACATCCCGGCTGAGGGCGTCCCGTTTCCTCAAACAGACAAGGAAAAACACGATGTCGATTACTGCCGAACGCAAGAAGGAATTGATGGGCGAATTCGCTACCGCCAAGGGCGATACCGGGTCTCCGGAAGTCCAGGTGGCCATCCTTTCGGAGCGCATCAAGAACCTGACCGACCATTTCAAGGACCACAAGAAGGATAACCATTCCCGCCGTGGTCTGCTCGCTCTCGTTTCCCAGCGCCGCAGCCTGCTTGATTATCTCAAGCGCAAGGACGACGCGCGCTATCAGACGCTGATCGAGAAGCTCGGTCTGCGCCGTTGACGAATTGACCGGCGGGTTCTTTCGAGAGCCCGCCGGTCGCGCATTGGAGCATCGGGTCATCCAAGGCTCCATGAAGGAAGTAGAGCGCCGCGCATCGGTTTGGATGCGCAAAGGACGCTCTGAAGTTTAGATTTGCGCAGGATATTTTCCGAAAACCTGGTTTTCGGGTTCACGCGCAAGGCCACTCGGATCGATTGGCCAACCCGGTTTCGAAACAGCAGAGGGCCGCTCGAAACCGCCCATGGACGGTCATGGGGCAGGATTGCAGGACGCTCGTGCGGCACCGCGCCGAATAAACCGAGCCTCCCGTTGTCTTGCCCGTGGCTGCCCGAGAAAGGAAGCCAAGGGAAAGGGGCATCCGCGCACGCTGAAACGGCGCGGCCCTTTCCGCATATGAAGGACAAGACATGTTCAATTACCACAAAGTGGAAATCGAATGGGGCGGCCGTCCGCTCATTCTCGAAACCGGCAAGATCGCGCGTCAGGCTGATGGCGCGGTGCTGGCCACCTACGGCGAAACCAAGGTTCTCGCCACCGTCGTCTCGATGAAGGAGCCGAAACCCGGCCTCGATTTCTTCCCGCTGACGGTCAACTACCAGGAGAAGACTTACGCCGCCGGCAAGATCCCGGGTGGCTATTTCAAGCGGGAAGGCCGTCCGAGCGAGAAGGAAACGCTGGTTTCCCGCCTGATCGACCGCCCGATCCGCCCGCTCTTCGCCGAAGGCTACAAGAACGACACCCAGATCGTCGTCACCGTCGTCCAGCACGATCTCGAAAATGACCCGGACATCCTGTCGATCGTCGCCACCTCCGCCGCCCTGACCTTGTCCGGCGTGCCGTTCATGGGCCCGGTTGGCGGCGCCCGCGTCGGCTACATCAACGGCGAATATGTGCTCAACCCGCATGTCGACGAGATGCAGGAATCGAAGCTCGACCTGGTCGTCGCCGGCACCGCCGACGCCGTGCTGATGGTCGAGTCCGAAGCCAAGGAACTCGGCGAGGACCTTATGCTCGGCGCCGTCATGTTCGGCCACAGGGGCTTCCAGCCGGTGATCGACGCGATCATCAAGCTGGCTGAAGTCGCGGCAAAGGACCCGCGCGACTTCACCGCGCCGGACTATTCCGCACTTGAAGCGGAGATGCTCAAGATCGTCGAAGGCGAGCTTCGCGACGCCTACAAGATCACCGACAAGCAGAAGCGCTATGCCGCCGTCGACGCCGTCAAGGCGAAGGTCAAGGCCGCGTTCGCGCCGGCAGAAGGCGAAGAGGCCAAATACACGTCCGAACAGATCGGCACCGTGTTCAAGGAGCTCCAGGCCAAGGTCGTGCGCTGGAACATCCTCGACACCGGCTCGCGCATCGACGGCCGCGACCTGAAGACGGTCCGCAAGATCGTCTCGGAAGTCGGCGTCCTGCCGCGCACGCACGGCTCGGCGCTGTTCACTCGCGGCGAGACCCAGGCACTGGTCGTCGCCACGCTCGGCACCGGCGAGGACGAGCAGTATGTCGATTCGTTGACCGGCATGTACAAGGAGAAGTTCCTCCTGCACTACAACTTCCCTCCCTATTCGGTCGGTGAAACCGGCCGCATGGGTTCGCCGGGCCGCCGCGAAATCGGCCATGGCAAGCTCGCCTGGCGCGCCATCCGGCCGATGCTTCCGACCGCCGACCAGTTCCCCTATACGTTGCGCGTCGTTTCGGAGATCACCGAGTCCAACGGCTCGTCGTCGATGGCTACCGTCTGCGGCACCTCGCTGGCTCTGATGGACGCGGGCGTGCCGCTTGCCAAGCCGGTCGCCGGCATTGCGATGGGCCTGATCAAGGAAGGCGAGCGCTTCGCCGTGCTCTCCGACATCCTTGGCGACGAGGACCACCTCGGCGACATGGACTTCAAGGTTGCCGGCACCGCCTACGGCATCACCTCGCTGCAGATGGACATCAAGATCGAGGGCATCACCGAGGAGATCATGAAGATCGCCCTCGACCAGGCCAAGGATGGCCGTCAGCACATTCTCGGCGAAATGGCCCACGCGCTGTCCGGCGCACGTGCCGAGCTCGGCGAGTTCGCGCCGCGCATCGAGGTCATGCACATCCCGACCGACAAGATCCGCGACGTGATCGGCTCGGGCGGCAAGGTCATCCGCGAGATCGTCGAAAAGACCGGCGCCAAAATCAACATCGAGGACGACGGCACCGTCAAGATCGCCTCGGCCAATGCCAAGGAGATCGAGGCGGCGAAGAAGTGGATACACACCATCGTCGCCGAGCCGGAAGTCGGTGAAATCTACGAAGGCACGGTCGTCAAGACCGCCGACTTCGGCGCCTTCGTCAATTTCTTCGGTCCGCGTGACGGCCTCGTCCACATCTCGCAACTCGCCAATGACCGCGTTGCCAAGACCTCCGATGTGGTCAAGGAAGGCGACAAGGTCTGGGTCAAGCTGATGGGCTTCGACGAGCGCGGCAAGGTCCGCCTGTCGATGAAGGTCGTCGACCAGGCCACCGGCAAGGAAATCGTGCGCGACAAGAAGAGCGAAGGCGAAGAAAACGCCGCCTAAGCTGATCTAACTATGCAATCGAAGCGGGCGCGCCGGAAGGTCGCGCCCGTTTGCGTTTCAACAACAGCCTTGCAGTTCAAGAGTGGTGAATGTCCGCCGAGCCGCTGAAAACGCTTTTCCATTCGTTCGAGGCCGGTGCTGTTTCCCTGCCACGAAAGGATGAACGCATACTCTTTCTCGGTGCCGAGCCCGGCTTTCGCTTGCCGGAAGGGTTTGATGCCAAGCTTCATCTTGTCCAAGGCTTCAGGCCGCACTTTCGCGCCTTGCAGGCGTCCGGCTTCGCGGTCACGCCGCAGGTCGAAGGCGAGGCTTTCGACGCGGCATTTGTGCTCGCTGGCCGCCATCGCGGCCAAAACGAGTTGCGCGTTGCCGAAGCGGTCGAACGCGCAGCACCAGGCGGGTTGATCGTCGTCGCCGGCAGCAAGGACGATGGAATCGCCAGCCTGCGCAAGCATGTCGGCGCCCTTGTGCCGCTCGAAGGCCACCTGCCGAAGCATCACGGCATTGCCTTCTGGTTTCGCCGGCCGGCCGATACCGTTGCCGCGGCAACGCTTCGCGCTGCCAATCCGGATTTGGTGGTCGAGGGCTGCTTCCGCACGGCGCCAGGCATGTTTTCCTTCGACAAGATCGATGCCGGATCGAAACTGCTGATCGAAAATCTGCCCAACGATCTGCGTGGCAGCGTTGCGGATTTCTGTGCCGGTTGGGGCTATGTCGCCGCCGAGGTCGGCGCCCGCTCACCTGGCATATCGGCGCTTGACCTTTACGAAGCGGATTTCGAGGCGCTGGAGGCGGCGAAGGCCAATCTCGGCAACACAGGCGTGGAGCCAGGTTTCTTCTGGATCGATCTTTTGAGCGAGCCGGTCGAGCGCCGCTATGACGTCGTCGTCATGAACCCGCCCTTTCATCGCAGTCGGGCGACTGAGCCGGAAATCGGTGCCGGCATGATCCGCGCGGCAGGCAAGGCGCTGAAGCCGGGCGGCCGGCTGTTCATGGTGGCGAACCGTCAACTTCCCTACGAACCGGTGCTGGCGGCCGCCTTCTCCAGCCATGCGGAGCTCGCCCGCGACGGCATGTTCAAGGTCTTATCGGCGCGACGCTGAAATCCTGCGGGGCAAGCCGGCGATACGTCGCTCGCGCTATTCCCGCCCGCCGTCGGTCTGCTTCAATTCGTCAAGCGTCGGCATGGAAACGATGTGATAGCCGGAATCGACATAGTGGATTTCGCCGGTGACGCCGGAGGACAGGTCGGACAGCAAATAGAGCGCGGAGCCGCCGACTTCGTCGATCGTCACTGTACGGCGTAGCGGCGAGTTGCGCTGCTGGTAGGAGAACATGTGGCGTGCGTCGGAAATCCCGGCGCCCGCAAGCGTCCGTACCGGTCCCGCCGATATGCCGTTCACCCTGATGCCGCGCGGGCCGTAGTCGTTGGCGAGATAGCGGACGCTGGCCTCCAGCCCCGCCTTGGCGACACCCATAACGTTGTAGTTCGGCATGACACGGACCGAACCGGCATAGGTCAGCGTGATCATCGAACCGCTATCCTTCATCAATGTGGCGGCGTGACGGGCGATCTCGGTGAAGGAGTAGCAGGAGATCACCATTGTGCGGATGAAGTTGTCGCGGCTCGTGTCGGCGTAGAGGCCTTTCAGCTCGTTCTTGTCGGAAAAGCCGATTGCATGGACGACGAAATCCAGCCCGCCCCACGCCTTCCCCAAAGTCTCGAAAGTCGCGGCGACCGACACGCTGTCCTCGACGTCGCAAGGCACCACCAGGGATGCGCCCAATTTCTCGGCGAGCGGCTTGACCCGGCGCCCGAAGGCCTCGCCCTGATAGGTGAAGGCGAGGTCCGCGCCATGTTCGGACAGTTTGCGGGCGATACCCCAGGCGATCGAATGATCGTTGGCAACACCCATGACAAGCCCGCGCTTGCCCTTCATCAATCCGTCCATGGTCGGCAAATCCTTATGCGGAATAGCGCTGGAAAATCAGCGTTGCGTTGGTGCCACCGAAACCGAACGAATTGGACAAAACGGTGTCGATCCTTGCATCGTCGATGCGCTTGCGCACGATCGGCATGCCCTCGAATTCCGGATCGAGGTTCTCAATGTGGGCGCTCTCGCCGATGAAGCCGCCTTGCATCATCAGGATCGAGTAGATCGATTCCTGCACGCCGGCGGCGCCCAGAGAATGGCCGGTTAGCGATTTGGTCGACGTGATGAAAGGCATCTTCTCGCCGAACACCTCGCGGATGGCGCCCATTTCCTTGGAGTCGCCGACCGGCGTCGAGGTGCCGTGCGTATTGATGTAGTCGACCGGCGAGGACACCGTTGCGAGCGCCTGCTTCATGCAGCGCGCCGCGCCTTCGCCCGACGGCGCCACCATGTCGTAGCCGTCCGATGTCGCGCCATAGCCGACGATCTCGGCATAGATCTTGGCGCCGCGTGCCTTGGCATGCCCGAGCTCTTCAAGAATCAGCACGCCGGCGCCGCCGGCAATGACGAAACCGTCGCGATCGACGTCGTAGGCGCGTGAGGCGACCGATGCCCTGTCGTTGAACTTGGACGACATGGCGCCCATGGCATCGAAGAGATCCGACATCGTCCAGTCGAGATCCTCATGGCCGCCGGCGAAGACGATGTCCTGCTTGCCCCACTGGATCAGCTCGTAGCCATTGCCGATGCAATGCGCAGACGTCGAGCAGGCCGATGAGATCGAATAGTTGACGCCGTGGATCTTGAACCAGGTGGCAAGCGTCGCCGACGCGGTCGACGACATCGCTTTTGGCACCGCGAACGGCCCGATCCGCTTGGGGCTGCCGTTTTTGATCGTGGTCTCGGCCGCCTCGACGATTGCACGGGTCGACGGTCCGCCGGAGCCCATCACGATACCGGTGCGCTCGTTGGTGATGTCGGCCCCGTCGAGGCCGGCGTCTGCGATCGCCTGGTCCATTGCGACATGGTTCCAGGCAGCACCCTGCGACAGGAAGCGCATGGCGCGACGGTCGATCATGCCCGATGGGTCCAGCGTCGGCGCACCCCACACCCGGCAACGGAAGCCATGCTCGGCGAAAGAGTCGGAGAAGCTGATGCCGGATCTGGCATCGTGCAGCGAGGTCTGCACCTCGTTGGCATTGTTGCCTATCGACGACACGATGCCGAGACCTGTGACTACGACCCGTCTCATTCGCAACTCCTTCCAGCGCGGACCCCGAACCTGAAATCAATTTCCGGAATGGAACCATGCGCAAAATTAAAGTGCTACAGCGTTCATCAGACGTCCAAGACGTCGTACTGTAGGGTCTTCGTTCAGACGGCGGCCGATTGCTTGGACAGACCGACCTTCAGATCCGTTGCCGCGTATATGGGCTCGCCATCTGCCTTCAGCCAGCCATCGGCGATGCCAAGCACAAGCCGACCGCGCATCACTCGCTTGAAGTCGACGCCATACTCCACCTTCTTGACCGAAGGCGTGACCATGCCTTTGAACCTCACCTCACCGGTCGACAGCGCCATCCCCTTGCCGGGTTCACCGAGCCATCCGAGATAGAACCCCGTCAACTGCCACATGGCGTCCAGGCCTAGGCATCCTGGCATGATCGGATTACCGATGAAATGGCAGGCGAAAAACCACAAATCCGGCTTGATATCGAATTCCGCGCGGATGAAACCCTTGTCGAACGCACCGCCGGTCTCGCTGATCTCGGTGATGCGGTCGAACATCAGCATCGGCGGATAGGGCAGCTGCGCATTTCCCGGTCCGAACAGCTCGCCGCGGGCGCAGGCAAGCAATTCCTCGTAACCGTAGCTGGATTTCGAACCCGCCATCAATCTCGTCCCCGTGATCGTCCCGGGCGATAGGCGCCCTTGTCGGTGGTTTCCTAACACAATCTGTTTCAGGCCGGAAACCGGCGCTTGCGCTTAACCTGCCCGTCTGCCCGGGTCAATGCGCGCTATTGATCGCATTCGGTCGACAGAATATATGTCAGGACACGTCCAGTTTCGGCAGATGCTCAATTTCTGCCATTTTGGACCTGTCTGAGGCGGAACTGTGAGCGCGACGGATAGATGGATCTGGGTTGCCGGAAGGATAATGTCGCTGTGGACAAGCGGGTTCGCGAGGCCGGTCTGAGGCCGACACGCCAGCGCATCGCGCTGGCCGATCTGCTTTTCGCCAAGGGCGACCGCCATCTTTCGGCCGAGGAACTGCACGAGGAGGCGCTTGCCGCCGGCGTGCCGGTGTCTCTGGCCACCGTCTACAATGCTCTGCACCAGTTTACCCAGGCCGGTCTTCTCCGCATCCTTGCCGTCGAGGGATCGAAGACTTATTTCGACACCAACACCTCCGATCACCATCATTTCTATATCGAGGGCGAAAACAGGATCTTCGATATCGACAGCGGCCCGGTGACGGTTTCCAACCTGCCGGAACCGCCGGAGGGCATGGAGATCGCCAATGTCGATATCGTGGTGAGACTGCGTCCGAAACGCTGCGACTGACCGGCGCCTTATGAAATTCCTGGATTTGACGCTCCGGCTCGAATGGGTCGCCGTCGCGGTGGCGGCTCTTGTCTTCTATGCAATCGCCGGTGTTTCCTGGTGGCTGTTTGCCGTGCTCATTCTGGCGCCCGACCTGTCGATGCTGGGTTACATGGCCGGGCCGCGCGTCGGCGCCGTCGCCTACAACGCCTTGCACATACTGATCTTGCCCGTTCTGCTGGCGCTTGTCGGCAGCGTCTTTGACAATGCAATGGCGATAGCTGTCGCGCTGATCTGGATCGCCCACATCGCCGTCGACCGCGCTCTGGGCTATGGTTTGAAGCTGTCGAGCAGTTTCCAGGATACCCATCTCGGCCGCATCGGCCGCTAAACCATCCCCGAACCGAAGATCAGCGAAACAAATGCCGGATCCGGTGCTTGCAGCGCTGGCCTGATCTCCGGTTCGGAAAGGTCAGTTCTTGACCTTTTCGCCGGGATAGGCACCCCAGACCAGCGACTGCGCGAGCCAGCCGGTATGGCCGTCGAAGGTCATTTCGCACCACTGGCCATCGCAGGACTTGATCGTGCCCATTACCCCCGGTTCGAGGATCGCGATGACGCCTGCATCTTTTGCCGGGTCGTCAAGGAGGTTGACGCGAGCGTCCTTGCCGCGCTGCCAGGGGGCGACGATCGCCGTGCGACGGCCCGAAAGCAGCGACTGATTGATCCAGCCTTCCGAGCCGTCGGCATCACGCACACGGCGCCACGTATCGAACTCCTGGATGATCTCCATCGGCAGGCCTGGCTTCATATACATCCAGTCGACGGAATAATTGACGCCCGGCCCAACGCGCGAGTTGACGCGGCCGGATTTCAGGCTGACGAAGCGCGGCAGCGGCAAGCCGCTTGGTCCGAGCGTGACGCTCTGGGCGGGTGCGGCGGCACTTTGCGCCATCACCAGTGGGCTATGGATGAGAGCGCCGAGGAATGCTGCACTGAGGGTCAGGCGGAGCGACGCGAAACCAGACACTTTCGTTCCTTTCGGCGCCCGCCAATCGGCCTTCGCGCCCATTTTTCTTTGTCTTCGGCGGAACCGCTTGTTACATGGATGACCGGTACCGCGATCGGCTCTCAGTTTCGCCGTTCTTGGTTAAAGAGGTCTCAACGAGATCGGGTTCGAGGAAACAATGGCAGGCAAAAAGAAGCCCCTCGTCGTCATCACGCGCAAGTTGCCCGACCTAGTCGAGACCCGCATGCGCGAGTTGTTCGACGCCCGCTTGAATGTGGAGGACAGGCCGATGACGCAGCCGGAACTGGTGGCGGCGGTCAAGGAGGCCGACGTGCTGGTGCCGACTGTGACCGACAATATCGACGCGGCGCTGATTGCCCAGGCCGGCGACAACCTCAAGCTGATCGCCAACTTCGGCAATGGCGTCGACAAGATCGACGTTGCGGCAGCGGCCAAGAAAGGCATCACCGTCACCAACACGCCGAACGTGCTGACCGAAGATACGGCCGACATGACCATGGCGCTGCTGCTGGCCGTACCGCGACGGCTGGCCGAAGGCGCCAACGTGCTGACCGGCGATAAGAAATGGGCGGGCTGGTCGCCGACCTGGATGCTCGGCCGGCGCATTTGGGGCAAACGGCTCGGCATTGTCGGCATGGGTCGCATCGGCACCGCTGTCGCCAGGCGCGCCAAGGCGTTTGGCCTCTCGATCCACTACCACAACCGCCACCGCGTGCTGCCGGCAATCGAGGAGGAGTTGGAAGCCACGTATTGGGAAAGCCTCGACCAGATGCTTGCCCGTATGGACATTATCTCGGTCAATTGCCCATCGACACCGGCAACTTTCCATCTGCTTTCGGCACGGCGGCTGGCGCTTCTGCAACCGTCCGCTTACATAGTCAACACCGCGCGCGGAGATATCATCGATGAGGAATCGCTGATCAAGCTCATCCATGACGGCAAGATCGCCGGCGCCGGCCTCGACGTCTACGAGCACGAGCCGGCGCTGAACAGCAAGCTGCTGAAGCTTGCCCACAAAGGCAAGGTCGTGCTGTTGCCGCATATGGGTTCGGCGACGCTCGAAGGCCGTATCGACATGGGCGAGAAGGTGATCATCAATATCCGCGCCTTCTTCGATGGTCATCGCCCGCCCGACCGCGTGCTGCCGTTGAGGGCGTGACCTGCCGTCACGCCGGCACAGTCTTGCCGCGGCAACCACGCGTTCGTCGTTGGATAGCTTTGGCTTACGAAAACGCCTTGCGCATGGTGATTGAGGTCGGCCGGTCGTAGCCCTTGTGCGCTGTCCGTTCGGTTTCACGAAAACCGAGGCGGGCAAAGGCTGCGTGATTTCCGGTCAGCTCGATCCGGGTCTGGAGCTCGATGGCGGTCCTGTTGTGGCTGCGGGCAAGATCTTCGACGGCCTGCATCAGCTGTTTTCCAATGCCTTGTCCCTGAAGAACCGGCTCGACCGCGAGCTTTCCAACATAGAGCTCGTCTGCGCGCTTCAGGATGAAGACGCAACCGACGATCTCGTTTTCCTTCAGCGCCAGGAATGCTGTCTCCTCCAGCGCTCTAGCCCTGAGATTTTCAACGGTGAGCCGATGCGCCGAGGACGGCGGGTCAATAACCCCGTCCATAAAGGCGAAGGCGCGCATGACCAGCGCCAGCACCTCGTCCCAACGGTCGAAATCGGCTGCAAGCTGCACGATGGAAACGTCGGCAGGCAGGCTCACGGGCTGGTTCGCTTGTAGCGGATCGTGTCGAAGCGTGCCGCCAGCGCATCGTAGAGCAGCAGTCGTCCGACCAGCGGCTCGCCAATCCCGGTGATCAGCTTGATCGCTTCCATGGCTTGCAGCGTGCCGATGACCCCGGTCAGCGCGCCGACAATGCCGGCCACCGCGCAGGATGGCACCAGTCCCGGCGGCGGCGCCTCGGGAAAGAGATCGCGGTAGCTTGGGTTCAACTTGCCGTCCGGGCCGGTTTCGAATGGCTTCAGTACGGTGACCGAGCCGTCGAAGCGGCCAACGGCGGCATGCACGAGCGGCCGGCTTTCCGCGGCGCAGGCGTCGGCCACCGCGTAGCGTGTCTCGAAATTGTCGGAGCCGTCAACGACGATGTCATAACGGGCAATGAGGGTAGGGGCGTTGTCCACGGTCAGCCTGAAATTGTGCTCTTCCACGACGACGTTTGGATTGATGCGGATGATCGCCGCTCTGGCGCTGTCGGTTTTCGCCACCCCGACATCGCGCGTGGCGTGGATCACTTGTCGTTGCAGGTTGGAAAGCGAAACGATGTCGTCGTCGACGATACCGAGAGTGCCAATCCCTGCGGCGGCGAGATATTCGAGCACCGGCGCTCCCAATCCGCCGGCGCCAATGACGAGCACCCGCGCCCGCTTCAGCCGCTGCTGGCCGGCGCCGCCGATCTCGGGCAGCACGATGTGGCGGGCGTAGCGTTCGAGCTCTTCATCGGTGAGGGCGGCTGTGATCATCGCCGGACCATATAACGGAGGAAAAAACTTGTCAGGCGTCAATGCATGCAGCTCAGAAATGCGCCATGGACGAAATTCAAATGGTCGGCCTGACCGTGCCGTGATCGACGGTCAGGAATTGCGCGCGTCCCTTGAGGCTGTCAAACAACGCGGCATCGGTCCCGGTCATGAAGGCCTGGCAGTTTAGTTCCTCCAGGATCGAGAACAAGGCCGCCCGTCGACCGCCGTCGAGATGGGCGGCGATCTCGTCGAGCAGCAGGATCGGTGTCATGCCCGACATCTCGCCGGTTAGCCGCGCATGCGACAAGACAATGCCGACCAGCAGCGCCTTCTGCTCGCCGGTCGAACAGAGCTCGGCCGGCATCGCCTTGGGCCGGTGGCGCACCACGAGGTCGGAACGGTGCGGGCCGTCGAGCGTGCGTCCGGCGGTGCGGTCGCGGTCGCGCCCCTGGGCAAGCGCACGACGGAACCGTTCCTCTACGTCGACGGCCGGCAAAATACCGAGTTCGCCTTCCAGTTCGCCAGAGATGCCGATGTCGGCTTGCGGAAACGGTCCGTCGCCGGGCAGCCGGTCGATCATGGCGGCGAGCAGGCGCACCAGTTCGGCACGCGCCGCGGCAATCGCCACGCCGGTCTCGGCCATTTGCATCTCGATCGCATCGAACCAGGCACCGTCGCGTGAACCGTCGGCGAGCAGTCTGTTGCGGCCGCGCATTGCCTTTTCGTAGTCAAGCGCGCGCTGGCCGTGGCCAGGATCGATCGCCAGCACCAGCCGGTCTAGGAAGCGCCGGCGGTCGGCAGCCGGCCCGGGGAACAGGCCGTCCATGGCCGGTGTCAGCCAGACCACGCGCAGCCATTCCAGCATGTCTTCGGCTGAGCGTGCCGTCGCGCCGTTGATCCGCACCCGCCGGCCGGCTTCGCCGTCGCTGCCCGATATTCCGGTACCGATCTCGACCTGGCCTTCCGGCCCGTCAAGCCGGGCATGCAGCGCAAAGCCACCGTCGCCGCCTTCGCGCGCCACCTCGGAATAGGGTGCGCGGCGCAGGCCGCGGCCCGGCGTGAGCAGCGAGATCGCTTCAAGCAGATTGGTCTTGCCGGCGCCATTGTCGCCGGAGAAAACCACAGCACCGGGATCAAGGTCGATTGCCAACGCCGCATAGTTGCGGAAATTCGTAAGTGTGAGCTTACTTATGTACGTCTGCTGCGGTTTTGCAGATCTGGTCACGACAGCAAGATGGCCCCGTTCGGGCCCTACACCCGCATCGGCATCAGCACGTAGAGCGCGGTCTCGTCGGCCATGTCGTGGATCAGCGTCGGGGAACCGGCATCCGCCAGCATGAACTTCGCCTCCGTGCCGGTCAGTTGCGCGGCAACGTCGAGCAGGTATTTGGCGTTGAAGCCGATTTCGATCGGATCGGACGAATAGTCGGCCGCCAGTTCCTCGGTGGCACTGCCCGAATCCGGGTTGTTGACCGCAAGCGTGACCTGCCCTTCGGCGATCGAAAGCTTCACCGCCCGGCCGCGTTCGGACGAAATGGTCGAAACGCGATCGACGGCAGCGGCGAAACTCTGGCGATCGATAATCAGCTTCTTGTCGTTGCCGGTCGGAATGACGCGCTGGTAGTCCGGGAAAGTGCCGTCGATCAGCTTGGAGGTCAAGATAACGCTGCCGATGGTGAAACGGATCTTGGTGTCGGACAACTCGGTGGTGACTGCAACATCGGGATCGTCGACCAGCTTTTGCAGCTCGCTGACCGTCTTTCGCGGGATTATGACGCCAGGCATGCCCTCAGAGCCTGCCGGCGCATCGATCTCGGCGCGCGCCAGCCGGTGGCCGTCGGTCGCGACAGAGCGCAGCTTCAGCTTGCCGCCGGCCTCGTGCGTGTGCAGATAAATGCCGTTCAGATAATAGCGCGTCTCCTCGGTCGAGATGGCGAACTGGGTCTTTTCAATGAGGCCCTTTAGTCCGACGGAATCGAGCCGGAAAATATGCGAGAACGACCCGGCTGAAAGCTCGGGAAAGTCGGACTGCGGCAGGCATTGCAGGCGGAAGCTCGAGCGCCCCGACGTCACCGTCATGGCGTTGCCGTCTTCGTCGGTCTTCAGCGCCACCTCCGCGCCGTCGGCAAGCTTGCGCACGATGTCGTAGAGCAGATGTGCCGGGACCGTCGTCGCCCCGCCACGTTCGACCTTTGCCGGCGTTGCTTCGGTCACCTCCAGGTCGAGGTCGGTCGCCTTCATTTCAAGGCTGGCCCCCTCGGCGCTGAGCAGCACGTTCGACAGGATCGGAATGGTATTGCGCCGCTCGACCACGCGGTGAACATGGTTGAGCGACTTCAGGAGATTTGACCGTTCCAGGATAACACGCATGACGAAACAGGCTCGCTTGAATGAATGAACGGGTCTCCGGCAAGCGGCGCCCCGCGAAAGGTCTGAACAGGCTCAGAATCTGCGTAAACTGACAGGAAAAACCCGGCAAACGCAAGCCCGCGCCACCGGTTCGGACCGGCTGCACGGGCTTTCTGGGGATAAAAAGGCCGGAGTCCGCGAGCCGGCGTTTTTCGGGCCGTCAGGCCTGGTCGTTGATCAGCCTTCTCAGCAATTCGAGTTCCTGCGCCAGTGTGTTGTCGGCACCGGAAAGATCCTCGATCTTGCGCACCGCATGCAGCACGGTCGTATGGTCACGACCGCCGAACCGCCGCCCGATCTCCGGCAGCGAGCGCGGCGTCATCACCTTCGACAGATACATGGCGACCTGCCGTGGCTTGACGATGGTGCGTGTGCGCCGGTTGGACAGAAGTTCGGTCTTCGACACGTTGTAGTGGCGCGCGACGATGCGCTGGATGTCCTCGATACGCACCCGCTTGGGTTCGCCCGAACGATAGATGTGGCCAAGGATCTCGTCGATGCGGTCGATGGTGATCTGCGGTTCGAAGGATTGACGAAACAAAAGCTGGTTGAAGGCACCTTCGAGCTCGCGTCCGCTGCCGGTCACCGTGCGGGCGACGTGGTTGAGGATCTCTTCGGAAATATCGAGCGACGCATCGTCGAGCTTGGCGGTGGCAAGCCTGAGCTTGAGCATACCGATACGCATGGCGAAATCCGGGGCTGACATTTCCAGCGCGACGCCGCCGTTGAGGCGCGAGCGGACGCGTGGCTCCAGCGACTCCAATTCCGACGGCGGCCGGTCGGCAGCGACCACCACTTGCTTGGCGCTGTCGAGCAGCATGTTGATCAAATGGCAGAATTCGTGCTGGATCGACTTGCCCTGCAGGAACTGCATGTCGTCGATGATGAGGAGGTCGATGTCGCGCAGCTGTTCTTTCAGCGTCAGTGCGTTGTTGTCGCGGATCGCGGTGGCGAACCGCCACATGAAATACTCAGCCGTCAGATAGACGACCCGCGATTTCGGATTCTGCTTCAGCGATTCTGCGGCGATCGCCTGCAACAGGTGCGTTTTGCCCAGCCCGACCGTCGCGTGAAGAAAGAGCGGATTGAAACGCACCGCGCTCGACTGCGATTCCGCGACCGCCTTGGCGGCGGCAAAAGCCACTCGGTTCGATGGTCCTTCGATGAAGGAGGTGAAAGTATAGCGTGGATCGAGTGGCGAACCGAGAACATTGTGCCGGAACTCGGTTTCTGCCGGCATCCCCGGGCGGGGTACCGGGACCCGTTCGACCCTGCTGGGGCTCGCCGTGCCCGCAGAGAGCGCGGTTTGCGTCTGCCTGGTCATCTTGCGCGCCGGGGCCACTTCTGGCTCGACGTTGTTGCGGCCCTGCCGTGTGGCGGTGCGAACCACTATCTCGATCTTGAGGATCTCCGGATCCTCGTGCTTCCACAACTCGGTGATGAGATCGAGATAGTGGCCGTTGATCCATGAACGCAGGAATGCGGTTGGCACTGAGATGCGGACAATGCCCTTAGAGGATTCAGCGACCTTCATGCGCCCGAACCAGCTCGAATAGACCTCGGTTCCCAGACGCGCCTTCAACTGGGCCTTGACCCGATCGAACTTCTGTTCAGCTTCATTGGAAGCCGCCATGTCGTTCCTTCCGATTAACGTTCCAGGAAATGGGAGGTCGCCTGTAAGCTCCCTTTCGATGCCGCCGCTCTGCATGATCGAGTTCCTTGTCTCTTGTACCTGTTTTCCGCCGGGGATGCGCCTCCTGCATCCATGTTTCCGGCGACCGTGTCTTCGCTGCGACACCATCGCCGCCGCCGGCTGATGAATCGCCTCGTTGTCGGTCCGGCGCCGAAGAGCCGATCCGCTTTGGTCATGTCAGGGCAACAAAATGCCGTCCGGCGAAAAACCGCCGGCGCACCGTCGACCTGCCATGTACAATTACGCCAGTCCCCTACCGTATCGAAAAGACAAACCAACCCCGTCCGCGGAGTTGAATCCGCGGTGTAAACTCTGCCAATTTGAGCTGGCCGGTTTCAGGCTGGTCAAGGGCCAAGGGCCCGTCCCTTCGATGGACAGACATTACCGAAATCGCTGTGGATAGGGCAAGGCCACCCCTAACGGATTTTTAAGGAATCTGACTAGAAAGGGACGTTTCGAACGCCATGCTGCAACAGTTGATTTTGACAAAGCCATTGTGATTCAAACCCTTTTCCGGCGAATGTGAAAAAGGCCACACAATGCGAAATTTTCTGAAATAATTCACTTGACAGCCAATTGCCGCCTATCGGCCACAGCCGATGTGAACAAGCTGTGGATCACCATCGGTAAGCCTCTGAAAAAAAACAGTAATCTGTGACGCTCGGAAATTTTCGTATTGGCGGTTTCGAAGGCTGCGAATATCAGCGGGCATGTATATGCCGGCAAAGCATTTCGAACTTTGAAATGCACCCGGAGCGCCATTTTGCGGGCTTTCTTTTAAGTACTTGCCGGCAAACGAAAAAAAACCCGGCGCGATTGGCCGGGTTTGAAGAAGCGCAGTTCAGGAAAAGGTATATTAGGCCGACAGCACCTTGACCCGTTGGGCCAACCGCGACACCTTGCGCGATGCCGTGTTCTTGTGCACCACGCCCTTGGTCGCGGCGCGCATCAATTCCGGCTCGGCCACCTTGAAGGCAGCCTGTGCGGCCGCCTTATCGCCAGCCGCGAGCGCCTCTTCGACCTGGCGGATGTAGGTCCGGACGCGGGAGCGGCGGTTCTTGTTGATCGCTGCGCGACGGGCGATCTTGCGCGTTGCCTTTTTGGCCGAGGAGGTATTGGCCATGGTGCCTCTCTTCTGATCTGGTGGGCGCTTGCGGGATACCGCAGGGCGCAAAAAACAAACGGGCAGCCACAGGGCCGCCTCGGTTGGTGCGGCTTATAGTTCAGCTTTTCCGGCGCGTCAACGCTGCAGCGCTTTCTTTTTTGACCGGCGCCTTCGTCATCTCATCGGTTCGTGAAATTCGGCTTCCGCTTGCCGCTGAAGGCCGCCATGCCTTCCTTCTGGTCATCCAGCGCAAACAGCGAATGAAACAGCCGGCGCTCGAACCGCAGACCCTCGGTGAGCGTCGTCTCATAGGCGCGGTTGACGGCCTCCTTTGCCATCATCACCGACGGCAAGGAAAAACCAGCGATCTTGGACGCTGCCTTAAGCGCTTCCTCGATCAACTCGCCGGCTGGCACCACGCGCGAGACAAGGCCGGAACGCTCGGCCTCGGCTGCGTCCATCATTCGACCCGTCAGGCACATATCCATCGCCTTCGACTTGCCGACAAAGCGGGTCAGGCGCTGCGATCCGCCCATGCCGGGCATGACGCCCAGCGTGATCTCGGGTTGGCCAAATTTGGCGGTGTCGGCGGCGATGATGAAGTCGCACATCATCGCCAGTTCGCAGCCGCCCCCCAGCGCATAGCCCGCCACCGCCGCGATGATCGGCTTTCGTGCCCGCGTAAATTCTTCCCAACCGACGAAGAAATCCTGCAGATAGGCATCCACATAGGAGATGGACTGCATTTCCTTGATATCGGCACCTGCCGCGAAAGCCTTTTCCGAACCAGTGATGACCATGGCGCCGATGTCGGCATTGGCGCCCATGCTATTCACCGACGCGACCAGTTCCGCGAGCACTTGTGAATTCAGCGCGTTGAGCGCCTGCGGCCGGTTCAGCGTAATCAGCCCGACCTTGCCGCGGGTTTCGACGATGATGGTTTCATAGCCCATGCTTTGCTCCTCCTCGCTTCTGGTTCAAGCCTGACAGGCCCGGCAGTGGAAAGTCGAACGACCGCTTTGCACGATACGCTCGATGTGGCCGCCACAACCAGGCTTGGAGCAGGCTTCCCCATCGCGATCGTAAACCGCGAAGGAATGCTGGAAGTAGCCCAGCGATCCATCGGTCTGCATATAATCGCGCAACGACGAGCCGCCGGCGGCGATCGCATCGGCGACGACCGAGCGGATTGCTTCGGCCAGGCGTTCGCTCTGCTCTTTGGCTTTCTTGCCGGCTCTCGCGAGGGTGCCCGCTTCGCGCAGCGGCGACAGGCCGGCCCGCCAAAGCGCTTCCGAGACGTAGATATTGCCTAGCCCGGCAATCAGCCTCTGGTCCAGAAGTGCCGCTTTCAGCGGTGACTTGCGACCTTTCAGCAACGAAGCGAGCAGCGCGCCGTCCAGTGCGTTGCCTGTAGGCTCGACGCCTAATCCCGCCAGCATCGGATGCATGTCGGGCTCGCCTTCCGAAAACAGCATGAACCCGAAGCGGCGCGGGTCGTTGAAGATCACGCGAGAGCGGACGCCGGCAGGGGATGCGATGTCGAAGACGACGTGATCGTGAGCAGTGTTTTTCGAACGTTCGTGGTGGAACGCGCCGGGCGTTGCGCTCTCGTCGGCCGTTTCGATGCGAAACGAACCCGACATGCCGAGATGGCAGATCAGAACCGGGCCGTTGTCCATGTGCATTGTCAGATATTTGGCACGGCGGCCGAGCGCCGCAATCGTCTTGCCGGTCAGCCGCTCCGAAAATCTCTCGGGGAACGGAAACCGCAAATCCGGCCGGCGTGCCTCGACACCGACAATGCGGGCACCTTCAAGGGCCGGCTGCAGACCGCGCCTGACTGTCTCTACCTCCGGCAGCTCAGGCATGGCCACCTATCGTGGCATGGAAGGAGGTGCCGTGACGGCCGCGCGCCAGCCCGAGATGTTCGGCCACGGTTTCGCCGATGTCGGCAAATGTTGTCCTCAGTCCGATCTCTGCGCCTTTGAAACCCGGCCGTGTCCCGATAATCGGAATACGCTCGCGCGTGTGGTCGGTGCCGCGCCACGTCGGATCGTTGCCGTGATCGGCGGTCAAAATGAGCAGATCGCCTGGCCTCAGCCGTGCGAATGCCTCGGGCAGGCGCCGGTCGAAAGCTTCGAGTGCGGCGGCATACCCCGCAACGTCGCGCCGATGCCCGAACTCGGTGTCGAAGTCGACAAAGTTCGCGAAGACGAGGTCGCCGTCGCGGGCGTCTTCCATGGCACCAAGCGTTTTGTCGAACATCGCCATGTTGCCGGCAGCCTTGCGGACTTCCGAGATCCCCCGATGGGCGAAAATGTCGCCGATCTTGCCGATCGCGATAACCCGGCTGCCGCGCGCCGTCAGCCGGTCGAGCAGCGTCGGTTCCGGCGGCGGTACGGCATAGTCGCGACGATTATGCGTTCGCTCGAACGTGGCGGCGGTTTCACCGATAAACGGCCGCGCGATGACGCGGCCGATATTCAGCGGATCGACGAGCCTGCGCACCACTTTGCAGAACTCGTAAAGCCGTTCCAGGCCGAAATGAACCTCATGCGCGGCGATCTGCAGGACGGAGTCGATCGAGGTGTAGCAGATCGGCTTGCCGGTGCGGATATGGTCTTCGCCGAACCGTTCGATAATCTCGGTGCCCGGAGCATGGCAATTGCCGAGGATGCCAGGCACCTTCCCTTCACGCACCATTGCTTCGGTCAACTCGGCCGGAAAGGCGGGAATCTTGTCTGGGAAGTAACCCCAGTCGAAACGGACCGGCAGGCCGGCTATTTCCCAATGGCCCGATGGCGTGTCCTTGCCGCTCGAAACCTCTTGGGCCGCGCCGTGAAAGGCGGCGGCAAGCGGCGCACTGCCGGCATTCTCGAACCTGAAACCCGTCGCCGTTGCCGCGGCCTGGCCGAGGCCGAGCGCGAGCATGTTTGGTACAAGAAGGGGTCCGGCACGCAGGCTTTCGCGATCGGCGCGGCCTTCTGCGCAGGCCCGCGCGATGTGTGCGAACGTATTAGAGCCGGTGTCGCCATAACGTTCGGCATCGGCCGCGCCGCCGATGCCGAAGGAGTCGAGGACAAAAAGGAAGGCGCGTGCCATCGAAAGGTTCATCATTGCCTGTGTGTTGGCTCAGACATAGGGTTCCGCGCCGCCATTGGCAATTCGGAAACCCAACGGCACGGCTTGGCGTGCTGGTCCCGGAGAGACGAATCGCGGCATGGTCGATCTGCGGATGGAAATGCGCGGCGCGGAGCTCGCATGAGGCTTGCCCTGACGGCATTCGCCGCCGTACTGGCTTTGCTGCTGGATGCGTCTTGCACAAACCTGGCGCGAGCCGATTGGCGCGATGTTATCGGAACGTTCCGTATCGGTATCGTCGCCGAACCGTTGCCGGTCCGAGGGACTATGTGCTGGCTGCAGCCATCGTGCGTCTAGTCTCGGCCCGCGGTCGCAAGCAATAGCAACAGACCGGTTAGCGGGCTTCAGGCGTCAGCAATCGCTGCACGGAATGGTCGGGCTCCTGCGCGGCCGCAGATAATAAGTTTCCGCCATCGATATCGAATTGAAGACCGAGCTCAACCCGAACCGGCTTTGGCCGTCCGCCGACCAGGTGATGATTGGCTTGTAGGCGAGATCGCTTTCGACCCGAATGAGGAACGTGCCTTTGATCTTGAGCGCGCTCGGGACCGTTGTGGTGGAATCCTTGACAGCGTCGACGCTAGAGACGCCATCGACCAGTTTGCGCGACCACACGACCAGGACTTTCGGCGTCGTCTCGTTCGTCACCTGTATCGCCGTGATAATGATCTTCGGTTTCGAGCGGTTGTAGGGCTGGAGCGTGGAACTGCCGATCGCCATGATGGCATCGACATCGGCCGCCTTGACGGTCTGCTGCTGCGTGACGAGGTCCGCTACCATGCTGCCGATGCGGCTGACCTTCTTGCTGGTCTCGATGGCTTGCGAGGCCTCCATTGTCATAAAGTACATGATCAACAGGACAGGCACGATGAGGGCAAACTCGACAGCCGCAATACCGCGGCGGTCCGAGCAAAGCCGGACTGCTCTTGTACAAATCCCTGCGATGCCCAGCTGTGCCCCCGCACGAATCATGGCTTTGCCCTTTTCAAGCGACTACGTGGTTCAGTTGTCGAACGGCTCGTTCTGCCAAGTGATCGAAGCAAAATGCAGCGTTTTGCCGTCCTTCAGGTTGGCCATCGATTTGGCCATGAAGTCGGTCATCACCGGCCATTTGTAAAAAACACGCAGCATGTTTCTCGACTCCGCCAGGCCAGGTGCGACGGTGAAGGTCTGTGTGCTCGTGCCCTTGGTCAGCACGACATCGCCATCCTGAATCTTGAAACCGGCCAGCGCCGCATCGGCGAAGGTCGGATATTCCCGCAAGTCCACCAGCAATCCGGGACAGGTCTTGGCGACCATGATCTCCAATTTGGTGCAGATCATATCCCGCAGCTTGGTCCCGGACACATCGGCCGGTCTTAGTTGGCCGGTACGCAGCTGGCGCGCGATGTCGTCGGTGGCGTTTGCCATCACTTCCTGTGCGGCAAAAGAAATGCAGCTCTCCAGGATGGCGAAGACAAGAAGCGCGAAAGGAATTGCAAGCATGGCGAATTCGATCGCCGTGCTTCCGCGGCGGTCGCCCAAAAACCGTCTTGGAGAACCTGCTCGTCCTGCCTTGTTCATGTCCTCTGCCCGCCGATGCCGCTTCTGTATCGGTCCCACCCTTAGTCGGAACCGATTGAAGTCCGGTTGGAATGACCGTTAAATTCAACGGGAAGGCCTTAACCCGGCGATAACCGAAGCACGTTCCCGCCAAAGGCGGACACGTCGGCTAGCTAATGCCCGGCGCTCATTTCGGCTTCAGAGGCCTTCTCGGCATCGCTCTTATACGAGCTTTCGCAATATGGCGCGCAGGACATGGTCTGTACTTCGGAACGCCGATAGATGCGCACCGACGACGCTGCCTGGCGCACGACGGTTATTTGCTCATCGACGATCGGGTTACCCTCCTGGTCGAGGACGACGAGATTGGTGACGCCAAATCCCTTGCCGGTCAGTACGATGGTCGATGCGTCCTGCACGGAGGCGTCGGCGATCGCCGGATTGCCGACGACAATCGTATCGGCGGCGCGCGACAATTTGATGATCTTTGCCTGGTTCATCGTCACCTCGATGCCGGCGCCGGCCTTGGCTGGAAAGGCGAAAGCCGCTGCGGCAAAAAGCACGGCAACTGGAAATGATGATCTCGGCCCGGCCATTGAGGCGCCCCCTGGCAAACTGTTCAACGGAACATGAACGAGATTGGTGAACCAATCGTTAAGCGGCTGGAGTTCAGGATCAAGCCGGAACCGGCATTGGGCCTAGCCGGCACGGCTGGAACGTCTTTGCCGAATTGCGCCTTTTGCGCCTTTTGTCAGCCCGGGCGCCTAGCGGCGGGTATTTTAGTTCTGGGTTAACCACGCAATCTCGTCGAAGCGGGAAAGGAATCGGTAAGCCTGTTTATTAAGCCGATTGAAACAGCTTCTCCTTAGATTCGCAGTATCCGATCAGCCACCAAGAGAAGTTGACGGAAGTGCTGTAACAATTGGAGTAGGAGCTCGAATGTCTAACCTCATCGCACGTTTTGTGAAGGACGAATCCGGCGCGACCGCTATCGAATACGGTCTGATCGCCGCTCTTATCGCACTCGCCATCATGGTCGGCGCCGGCCAGCTCGGCAACTCGCTGAACGCCAAGTTCACCGCCATCTCCACTAAGGTGAACGGTAGCTGACCGTAACGGGTTCGGTTGTTCTGAAATAAGGGCCGCCGCACTGGCGGCCCTTATTTAGTCCTGGTATGATTTGAAATTTAGGCCTCATCAGTCGTTAATCGAATAGGATTAGGCTGGGGCCAGATGCAATTGGGTCATAGGCGCGCCGATGCTTGAAGCCGTGATCTTCGTCGTGTTTCCGTTCTGCATGCTTTTTGCCGCGATCTCCGACATGCTTTCGATGACGATCGCCAATCGCGTGCCGGTGTTGCTTGTGGTTGTCTTCGCCTTGGTTGCGCCTTTGACCGGCATGGACTGGGCCACCTATGGCTGGCATTTCGCCGCCGCCGGCCTGGTTCTCGCGGTGACGTTCGGCCTGTTCGCGCTGGGCGGCATGGGCGGCGGCGACGCCAAGCTTCTGGCTGCCACTGCCATGTGGATGGGACTGAACATCCATCTCATCGAATACCTCGTCGCCTCGACATTCATCGGCGGACTGCTGACGCTAGCCATCCTCGCCTATCGAAAATCGCCGCTTGCCGCCGTCACAAGCCACAATCCGTTCCTGCGCCATTTCGCCGATGAGGCGACCGGCGTTCCGTACGGCATCGCGCTTGGCATTGGCGGTCTGCTCACCTATTCCGACTCGCCATTGATGGCCTGGGCACTTACCAGGCTGGCGGGCTGAATTTCGCTTTACGCGGTTGGCGCCGAGCAGGCGAGTTGGCCACGTTTTCCTTCGGGCCGGGCTTGTCGGTCCAATTTATGTAAACGTTAAATTAATCACGATCGTAAGTATAACATTAACCTTGTTTTGACGATTGCCGCTGCAAAGTCCCGCTTGGCTACGTGGTTTGCCAAGGCGAGGTTCGGACAGATGCCAGCATCCCGATTGATTATTCTGAGCGTGGCGATAGCCGCGGCCGGTGGTGCAGGCTATGTCGCGAAGAACATGGTCGTGGCTCCGCCGCCTCCGGTTGTCGATTCCGGTCCTCAGGCGCCGGCGATCGCGCTGCAGGATGTGCTTGTTCTTTCCGGCGACGTTCCGATGGGCAGTCCGCTTGAAAACAACATTTCCTGGGAGTCATGGCCGTCCGCCGGCATCAACGCAAATTTCATCACCCGCGCCGCCGAGCCTGAAGCGCTGGACAAGCTGAAGGGCGCCGTCGCTCGCGTGGCGCTCTACGCCGGCGAGCCGCTGCGGCGCTCGAAGCTGATCGGTGAAGGGCAAAGCTTCATGTCGTCGATCCTGCCCTCCGGCATGCGGGCCGTTGCCACAAGCATCTCGGCCGACACCTCGGCCGGTGGCTTTATTCTTCCCAACGATTTCGTCGACGTCATCATGACCCGCAGAGCCGATCCCGCCAATGGCGGTGGTCCGGGCTTCACGACCGAAACTATCCTGAAGAACATTCGCGTCCTGGCGATCGACCAGACCATTCAGGAGGACGAGGAAGGTAAGAAGACCAGGGTTGGCCAGACCGCCACCCTGGAACTGACGCCGCAGCAGTCCGAGATCATCACCGTCGCACAGCAGATGGCGGATCGCCTGACATTGGCGCTGCGCTCGATCAAGGACAGTCAGGACAAGAATGTGGGCGAAGCCGATTACCTGGTTTCCGGCAATGGCCGGCGCGGAACCGTGCGGTTGATCAAGTCGGGCGAAGTTTCCGAAGTGGGGGCGAGGAAATGAGGCTAAAAACCAAATTGCCGGTCACGCTGGCTGCGGCGATCGGCCTGCTTTTCCTTGGAACGAATGCATATGGCGTTCTCTGTGCCAGCGCAGCAGGCGACAACGCCAGGGTGACGGCTTCGACCGCCACCCAGCGGGTCAAGCTCGGACTGAACAAGTCGGTGGTCATCGACCTCCCGAGCGATGCCTACGACATTCTCGTCGCCAACCCCGCTGTAGCCGACGCGGTGACCCGCACCGCCAGGCGCATCTATCTGTTTGGAAAGGCGGTCGGCGAGACCAATATCTTCGTCTTTGGCCCGAATGGCGAGCAGATCGTCAGCCTTGACCTAGCGGTCGAACGTGACGTCGCCGGGCTGGAGGATTATATCAAGCGCTTCATCCCGTCATCGGAGGTCAAGGTCGAGTTGCTGAACGACAACGTCGTTCTGACCGGAACCGTGGACACTCCTCTGGACGCCAAGCGCGCGGCCGATCTGGCAACCATTTTCGTGTCCGGCGGCGAGGCGACCACGGGTCAATATTCGCAGACCGCTGCCGGCGGTTCGGCTGAAGCCGGCGTCGCGATCGATAACCCAGATGCCGAGCGCCGCGTCAGCAAGATCGTCAACCTGCTGCAGATCATCGGCGACGACCAGGTGACGCTGAAGGTAACGGTCGCGGAAGTCAGCCGCTCGGTGATGAAGCAGCTCGGCGTCAACATGGTGGGCAACGGCAGCAGCAACGGCATCAGCTGGGGCGCGGTAAGCGACAATTTCACTGGTTTGGGCAAGTCGCTGTCGAACTCGGGCCTCTCTATCGGGAGCTCGACGCTGCAGGCCTACATCAATGCCATGGAACAGTCCGGTGTCATGAAAACCCTCGCCGAACCAACATTGACGGCCGTATCCGGCGAGAAGGCGACCTTCAAGGTTGGCGGCGAATACAACATGGTGACCAGCGTTTCCCAAGCCGTATCAAACGATAACCAGACCGGTCTGAAGACGTATTCGGTCGAGAAGATCGAATACGGCATTGGCCTGGAATTCCAGCCGGTGGTGCTGTCTCCCGGCCGTATCAGCCTGAAAGTCAGAACCTCGGTTTCCGAGCCGACAACGGAGGGGTCTGTGTCTTTGTCCGAAGGCGTAACAAGCCCGGGCATGAATGCCCTGTCGCTCCGCAAGCGCTTGGCCGACACAACAGTGGAACTGCCTTCGGGCGGCTCGATGATGATTGCCGGCCTTGTCCGCGATGATCTCAGGCAAGCCGTCAACGGCTTACCTGGTCTGACAAAGATTCCAGTGCTTGGCGCGCTGTTCCGCAGCAGGGATTTCGTTCGCAACGAGACCGAGCTCGTCATCATCATTACGCCCTATCTGGTGAAGCCGGTGGCGCGCAACGATCTTGCCAAGCCGGATGACAATTTCAACGCCGCCAGCGATGGCGCCGGCATCTTCCTTGGCCGCGTCAACCGTGTCTACGGCACCATGCAGACCGACAAGCCCAACGGCCGTTACCACGGCGTTGTCGGCTTTATCTACAAGTAAGCGGGGAAGCGGTCATGTCTAAGGCAGCATCGAAGGCACGGGCGATCACCGCGACGCGGTCGGTCCATTCGCGAATCTGGCGGCCGGCCGTTCCCATTATGGCGATCGCGGTGGCGGCATTGCTGGCCGGCTGCGCCAATCGCGACAGCGTCACGGTGGGTGCCATACCGGACGATTATCGCACCACCCATCCGATCGTCATAGCCGAGAAGATACAGAAGATCGACCTTCCGGTCGGCGCCGGCGACCGTGGCATGACCAGATCCCAGCGTGACACGCTCCTGGGCTTCCTGGACGGATACGACAGGAGCGCGGCTCCGGTGCTGACGATCGAGATTCCGAGCGGCTCAGCCAACGAAATCGCAGCGGCCGTGGCCGGCCGCGATTTCGCCAGGCTGGCCATAGCCAGCGGCATCAGCCGGAAGCGGATCGCCATGCGGTCCTATCAGTCTGTTTCGGCCGAAGCGTCCGCACCGATCCGTGTTGCCTACGTCTCGGTGAAGGCTCAGACGGATAAATGCGGGCGCTGGCCCGAAGACCTGCTGCAGACTTCGGAAAACAAGCACTATGCCGATTTCGGCTGTTCGTATCAGAACAACCTGGCTGCCCAGATGGCCAATCCGTCCGATTTGATCGGGCCACGCAAGCCGACCCCGATCGACGCGGAAAATCGCGGCGCGGTGATCGACGTCTATCGTGACAGAGGTATTTCGGACGAATTCCTCGGCAATTCGGAAGTCGAATATTAACGAGTGTTGAGGCTCAACAAACCCTAAGCCGCGCAAGTCACGGAAAGTGATGACAATGAGCAATCTTGCCTATGACACAGAGGTACCGGGCGGCGAAACCTCGGAGCAGGATATTGCCGCGATGCAGGCGTTGCGGCCGATCCCGCGCATTTCGATCCAGGCATTTTGCGAGACCGAAGGCGTAGCCAATCCGGTCGAGCGCGCCGGCGAGGATCGCCGCATGGCCAAGGCCCATCTGAAGGTGCATATGGGGGGCATCCCTACCGCTATCGAATTCTATCAGTCGGCGCCGACACCGAACCTGATCCTGCTTGAATCGCGCAGCGAGCCGAAGCTATTGCTTGAACAACTCGCCCAGCTCTCCGAGCATTGTGACCCGACCTCCAAGGTGGTGGTTGTCGGCCACTACAACGATGTCGGCCTGTACCGCGAACTCATTCGTTCGGGCATTTCCGAGTATGTCATCGCGCCCGTATCGATGGCCGACATCGTCAGCGTGGTGTCTTCGATCTTCGTTGATCCGGAAGCGGAGCCGATCGGCCGCTCGATTGCCTTCATCGGCGCCAAAGGCGGCGTCGGCTCCTCGACCATAGCCCATAATGTGGCCTGGGCCATGTCGTCCCTTTTCAAATCCGAAGTGGTTGTCGCCGATCTCGACCTCGCCTTCGGAACGGCCAATATCAATTTCGACCAGGATCCGGCGCAAGGCATTGCCGAGGCAGTCTTCTCGCCGGAACGCGTCGACGAGGTCTATCTCGACCGGCTGCTCGCCCAATGCGCCGAGCACCTGTCGCTGCTTGCGGCCCCTTCGACCCTGGAGCGGGTCTACGATTTCGATCCCGACGCCTTCACCCAGCTTATCGACATAGCCCAGCGTAGCGCGCCGCTCCTCGTGCTCGATGTTCCCCACGTGTGGGCCGGCTGGACCAAGAACACGCTGGTCAAGGCCGACGAGATCGTCATCACGGCGACGCCCGAACTGGCCAATCTGCGCAACACGAAGAACCTGGTCGACATGCTGAAGCGGCTTCGTCCGAACGATCCCGCGCCAAAGCTTGTGATCAACCAGGCCGGTGTGCCGAAACGTCCTGAGATTACGCCGTCCGACTTCTCCGAATCGCTCGGCCTTTCGCCGATGTCGGTCATCCCGTTCGAGCCGCTTTTGTTCGGAAATGCTGCCAACAACGGACGTATGCTCGGTGAGATGGATGCCAAGAATCCGGTTGTCGCCACGATCAACGAGATCGCCCATGTGCTGACAGGGCGCAGCGAAATCAAGGTGAAGAAAAAGGCTGGCCTCGGCAATCTGATCGGCAAGCTTTCGCGCAACAAGAAGTGATGCCTCAGCGGTGGAATTGGTAAGCGATCATGTTTGGTAAAAGAGGCAGCGACGACGGCAACCGGACCATTCCGGAATTCCGTCAGCCAGCACCCGCACCTGCTGCGCCGGCGGCCGCAAACCCTGTGGAAGCGGCTGTAACTGCCAGGTCGGCGGCGCTGCCGCCATCCGGCGCGCCTGCCGCGCCGGCGGTTCGCCGTGCGGTCGAGCCGCCGCCATCGGCCCCGGAGCCGAAAAGTATCCAGCGCCAAAAGAGCGAAACCTACTACGACACCAAAAGCCAGGTCTTCGCCGCACTCATCGATACGATAGATCTGTCGCAGCTCGCCAAACTCGATCCCGAAAGCGCGCGCGAGGAAATCCGCGACATTGTCAACGACATCATCGCGATCAAGAATTTCGCGATGTCCATCGCCGAGCAGGAAGAGCTTCTCGAGGATATCTGCAATGACGTTTTGGGCTACGGGCCGCTGGAGCCACTGCTTGCCCGCGACGATATTGCCGACATCATGGTCAATGGCTCCAAGAACGTCTACATCGAAGTCAACGGCAAGGTCGAGCAGACCGGCATCCGTTTCCGCGACAACCAGCAGCTCCTCAACATCTGCCAGCGTATCGTCAGCCAGGTTGGCCGCCGCGTCGATGAATCAAGCCCGATCTGCGATGCGCGTCTTCCTGATGGCTCCCGTGTCAACGTCATCGCACCGCCCCTGGCTATCGACGGCACCGCACTTACCATCCGCAAGTTCAAGAAGGACAAGCTGACGCTCGACCAGCTGGTCAAGTTCGGCTCGATTTCTCCGCAAGGGGCCGAGATTCTCAAGATCATCGGGCGTGTCCGCTGCAACATTGTCATCTCGGGCGGTACCGGCTCAGGCAAGACGACGCTGCTCAATTGCCTGACCAACTATATCGACCGCGAAGAACGCGTCATCACCTGCGAGGACTCAGCTGAGCTGCAATTGCAGCAGCCGCATGTGGTGCGTCTCGAAACCCGTCCGCCCAACCTCGAAGGCGAGGGCGAAGTGACCATGCGCGACCTGGTCAAGAACTGTCTGCGCATGCGCCCCGAACGTATTATCGTCGGCGAAGTGCGCGGACCCGAAGTGTTCGACCTGCTGCAGGCGATGAACACCGGCCATGACGGCTCGATGGGAACGATCCACTCGAACAGCCCGCGCGAATGCCTCAACCGTATAGAGTCGATGATCGCCATGGGCGGCTATACGCTGCCGCAAAAAACCGTGCGCGAAATCGTCGTCGGCTCCGTCGACGTGATCATACAGGCTGCACGCCTGCGCGACGGATCGCGGCGTATCACCCACATCACCGAGGTGATCGGCATGGAAGGCGACGTCATCATCACCCAGGACATCGTTCTCTATAACATCAAGGGCGAGGACGCGAACGGCAGGCTGCTGGGCGAGCACGTGTCGACTGGCATCGGCCGTCCGCATTTCTGGGAGCGCGCCCGCTACTACGGTGAGGAGCAGCGCCTCGCGGTTGCGCTCGAGGCGATGGAGAAACGCGCTGATTGATCCGTCTGGAAGCGTGGGGGCCAGGGTCGATGTTCGGAATTGACGGCACCGTATTGGCATTCGTCGTGCTCGCCGGCTTCAGCGCCGGCGCTGTGGCCTATGCTTTCCTGTTTAACCGGATCAGCACCGAGAAGCAGGTCGGCAAGCGGCTTGAATCGATCAAGACCGCCGAGACGGATCGTTCCGTCGTCAAGGCGTCGCGCGATCGCGTGGCGGAAGCGGCCAAGCGTCGCAAGTCCGTCCAGGATTCGCTGAAGGATCTCGATCAAAAGCAAAAGTCCAATCAGAGCCTGGTCAAGAAACCACCGCTGAAGATCCAAATCCGTCAGGCCGGCATGAAGATCTCGCTTGAGCGCTTCTATGTCTACTCGGCGGTCTGCGGCGTCGTCTTGACGGCTCTTGTCTATTTCATCGGCGCACCGTTGCTGGTCTTGCCGGCTGCGCTGCTGGTCGGCGTCTTGGGTCTGCCCCGCTGGTTCGTCTCGTTTCGCCGCGCGCACCGCGTCAAGGCGTTCCTAAACGAATTTCCGAACGCGCTCGATATCATTGTGCGTGCGGTAAAATCCGGCCTGCCGCTGAACGATGCCGTGCGCCTGATCGCCAACGAATCCCCCGAGCCGGTCAAGACCGAGTTCCGCCGCATCGTCGATTCGCAGCAAATGGGTTTGTCGATCCCCGACGCGGCCATGCGCATGCCAGAAACGATGCCGTGCACCGAGGCGAGCTTCTTCGGCATCGTCATCCAGATCCAGTCTCAGGCCGGCGGCAATCTTTCCGAAGCGCTGGGCAATCTTTCGCGCGTGCTTCGCGACCGCAAGAAAATGAAAGCCAAGGTCCAGGCATTGTCCATGGAAGCCAAGGCATCCGCCGTGATCATCGGCGCGTTGCCTTTCGTCGTCGCCTTTCTCGTCTATTTGACGAGCCCGAACTACATCATGCCCCTCTTCATCACCAGCACCGGCCATCTGATCCTCGGTTGTTCCGGCATCTGGATGTCGATGGGCGTCCTGGTAATGCGCAAGATGATGAATTTCGAAGTCTAGGACTCGCGTATGACCGATCACGTCATCAGAACTCTCACCGACCCGTCCCTGCTGATCGCACTGCTGGTCGGTATCGCGGTGTTTGCGACCGTCTTCACGCTGCTGCCCGCTTTTGGCGGGAACCAGCTCAAGGCGCGCATGAAATCCGTAGCGCTGGAGCGCGATGAGCTGCGCGCCAAGCAGCGCGCGCGGCTGGCAGTCGAAGCCGACCGCCGCCGCAAGGGCCTGCGCGAAGAACAGTCGGTCGGCATGCGCAATATTGTCGATCGCCTGGATCTCAGGCGTGCGCTGGCGGATGAAGGTACCTTGCAGAAATTGAAAGTGGCGGGTTTTCGCGGGCAAAATCCGCTGACGCGCTTCCTTTTCTTCCGTCTCGTCCTGCCCTTCATCGGCTTTGCATTGGCGGCGATGTATCTGTTCGTGCTCGGCGGATTGCCCGAGCAGCCGCTTTTCGTGAAGCTGTTCGTGTGCATCGTGGTAGCCTATGCGGGATTCTACGCGCCCGTGCTCTACGTCAACAACCGCGCTACCAAGCGCAAGCAATCGATTCAGATGGCGTGGCCGGACGCGCTCGACCTGTTGCTGATATGCGTCGAGTCCGGCATGTCGGTGGAAGCGGCGCTTCGCAAGGTCGCCGATGAGATCGGCGCGCAATCGGTGGCATTGGCGGAAGAATTCATCCTGACAAACGCCGAGCTTTCCTATCTGCAGGAGCGCAAGCAGGCCTACGAGAACCTTGCAAGCCGAACTGGCCTGGAATCCGTCAGGTCGGTGTCCCAGGCGTTGGTTCAGGCCGAGCGCTACGGCACGCCCGTGGCGCATGCGTTGCGGGTGCTTGCCAGTGAGAGCCGCGACATGCGCATGAATGCCGCCGAGAAGAAGGCGGCCGCGCTGCCGCCGAAGCTCACCGTGCCGATGATCCTGTTCTTCCTGCCGGTGCTGTTCGCCATTATTCTGGGTCCCGCCGGCATCCAGGTGAGCCAGCGCGGCATCTTTGGCGACCAGCCGAAATCCAGCAGCGAGTAGCGCCAGCGGCGTTGCCAGAAACGCTGATACGATTCAGAGCCACGCTGCCGGTGCAGCGCGGCTCTTTGCGTTAGACATGTTGCGGAATTCGCGCGCCGGTTCGGCGCTCGAAGCGGTCAGTTGGTGGCGGGCTTTGCCTTGTCCTGGTCCTTGAGCTGGCTCCAGGCATTCTGCTGCGCCAGCATCTGGCGAAGGTAAGCGACGTTAGCCTGCGCCTGATCCTGCGACAGCTCTTGCGAGGCGATCTTCTCGGCCTCGTCGAAACGGCCTTGCAGACCGACGACCAGCGCAAGGTTCTGGCGGACGCGGCTATCTGCATTCGGCTGCTGGGCGGCTGAGCGCATATAGGTTTCGGCCGTGCGCAAATCACCTTCCAGCACGTACGACATGCCGAGATTGGAAAGGATCGACGGTTCGTTCGGCCTGAGATCCAACGCCTTGCGATAGCCTTGGCGCGCCTCGTCCTTTTGGCCGAGCTGGTCGAGAATGGCAGCTTCCGCCGACACCAGTTTCCAATCAGGATATTCAGGGGTCTGCGCGCGGCGCACGGCATCGAGAGCCGGTTCGAACTGTCCGTTGGCGGCAAGCGCCTTGCCATAGGCGGCGAGCACGTCGCGGTCCTTCGGCAGGGCGATCGCCAGCTTGCGCATCACCGCAAGCGATTGGTCTGCGTCGCCGTCCATCTGCAGCGCCGCGGCATAATTTGTCGCGATCCGCTTGTCGCTGGGGTTTTTCGAATAGGACTGGCCAAGCGCCATCGTAGCGTTGTGCAGTTCGCCCGCCGACATTGTTTCCAGCGGCTTGCCGCTTGGACGAGAAATCGAGCCAGTCGTCAATTTGCTGGTTCCGCAGCCAGCGACGCCTGCGGCAAGCGCCATCATCAACGCCGTGCTGATCAGCCTATTTGCGCTGGCGTTCATCCTGCGGTTGGTCGGCATCGGCACCAGGGCTCCGTTCATGCGCGTGACCATTTGCGAGGTCATCTTTCCTCCCGCAGAAATATTCTGTTAACCCTAACGGAGAGTTAAGAAACGTCGACTCGGAAGCCGGAGGCCAGCGAATGCCTGTCGAACTCGTCGAGAAAGAATTGAGCAATGCGCTGCCGGTCCATCTGGTGGCGAAGGATGCTCTGGCGGCGTCGGGCCTTGCGCCATCCTCGGTCGCCTGGGCCAAGGCCAACGGCTTTTCCGGCGAGGCCGGCAGGACGCTCATCGTGCCTGGCGACAACGGCGCGATTGCCGGAGCCCTGTTCGGCACCGGTGATGGCGAGGGCGCACTGGCCATCGGCGCACTAGCGAGAGCCTTGCCCGAAGGCGAGTGGCATTTTGCGTCCGCACCGGCCAAGCCGGAGCTTACGGCACTCGCCGTGGCGCTCGGCGGCTATGTCTTCACCCGCTACGGCAAGAAGCCAGGCAAGACGCTTCGCCTCGCGCTGCCGGCAGGCACCGACGCCGCCCGCATCCGCCGCCTCGCCGATGGCATTTTCCTGGCGCGCGATCTGGTTAACACGCCGACCAGCGATATGGGCCCCGGGCAGTTGGAGAAGGCCGCCCGGACCTTGGCCGCGACGCACAAGGCCGAAATATCGGTGACCAAAGGCGACGATCTTCTTACCGCCAACTTTCCGATGATCCACGCCGTCGGTCGGGCTTCTGCCGACGCGCCACGCCTGATCGACATGATTTGGGGGCCGAACAATGCCCCCAAGATAACGCTGGTCGGCAAGGGCGTCTGCTTCGATACAGGCGGTCTCGACATCAAGCCGTCCTCGGGCATGCTTTTGATGAAGAAGGACATGGGTGGCGCTGCCAACGTGCTGGGTCTCGCTTCCATGATCATGGCCACCGGGTTGAAGGTTCGGCTGCGCGTGCTCATCCCGGCTGTCGAGAATTCGATAGCCGGCAATGCCTTCCGGCCAGGCGACGTGCTGGTGAGCCGCAAGGGCATCACCGTCGAAATCGGCAACACCGACGCCGAAGGGCGGCTGGTGCTCGCCGATGCCCTGGCCTTGGCCGATGACGAAGAGCCGCAGATGCTGGTCGATATGGCGACGCTGACAGGCGCTGCCCGTGTTGCGCTCGGTCCCGACCTGCCGCCGTTCTACACCGGTGACGAGGCGCTTGCATCCGAGCTGGCGGACGCCTCCGTTGCGGTCGAGGATCCGCTATGGCGCATGCCGTTGTGGAAGCCCTATGACGCCAAGCTGGCGTCGAAGGTGGCCAACATCAACAACGTCACGTCGGACGGTTTCGCCGGCTCGATCACCGCGGCGCTTTTCCTGAAGCGCTTCGTCGAAAAGACCGCCGGCTGGGCGCATGTCGACATCTTCGCCTGGAACCCGTTCGACCGCCCGCACGGCCTTGCGGGTGGCGAAGCGCAAGGCATCCGGGCGCTGGAGCAGGTCATTTCGAACCGCTACGGCTGATTCTAGGACATAGCCGACGAAGGTATTGACTGAAACGGAACCGAAACAATTTTCCGACATGCTGGACGGATGTCGATTATCATGCGTCCAAGCCAAGCGTTGCGACTATGGCAACAGGTGGTGCTGTCGGAGGTGCGCGACGACGCGCCCGATCTCACCATGCGCCAGACGGCGATCCTGTTCACCATCTATCTCGATCCGCCGCCACACACGGTGCGGGGGTTAGCCGCCCGCCTCAACGTCACCAAGCCGGTGATCACCCGTGCGCTCGATACGATGGGGGCACTGAAACTGGTGTCGCGCCATCGCGACGAGCTCGACAAGCGCAACGTGCTGGTCAGGCGTACAGTCGAAGGCGCGCTCTTTGTCGAGCGCTTTGGCGATGTTATCATTGCCAGAGCCCAAGAGTTGCCCATTTGAACGAGTTGCCGATTTGACCGCCAGCGATGCCCGCCTCCATGCCTTCCGCTCCGATCTCGCCGACGCCAGGCTGAAAGGCGAGGTTTCCGCCGACCGTTTCGTCGCCGGCCGGCCGGCTCGCATATCAGCCTCCGTGGCCGATGTCCGCAAGGCTCCGCGCCCGGATGCCGGCGTCGATACCCAGCTTCTGTTCGGCGAAGACGTCCTCGTCTTCGAGGACGTTGAGGGCTGGGCCTGGATACAGGCCGAGCGCGACGGCTATGTCGGCTATGTCGCCGACACTGTGCTGGGCGGTCGGGACCATGCGCCCACGCATGTTGTCTCGGTGCCGCGCACTTTCCTCTATCCGGGACCGGATTTGCGGTTCCCGATCAGCGGGCAACTCTCGATGGGATCGGCGGTAACAGTGAAAGGCGCGGCTGAAACACGCCGCACGTACTATGCTCTGCTGCCATCCGGCGAGGCGGTCATATCTGACCATCTCAGGCCTGTCGCCGAGGTTGCCCCCGACTACGTCGCGGTCGCCGAGGCGTTTCTCGGCACGCCCTATCTGTGGGGCGGCGTTTCCGGCTTCGGCATCGATTGTTCCGGTCTCGTGCAACTTGCAATGCACATGGCTGGCAGGCAAGTGCTGCGCGACACCGACATGCAGGCGGCGACCGTCGGCGAGCCGCTCGAACCCGGGCCGGATTTTGCCGGGTTGCGGCGCGGCGACCTGGTCTTCTGGAAAGGCCACGTCGCGATCATGACGGATCCGGAGACCATGATCCACGCCAACGGCCACACCATGCTGGTGTCGCGTGAAGGACTGGGGGAGGCGGTCGCCCGTATCGGCTATCTCTATGGCGGACCGACCGGGTTTCGCCGGCCGTAACGCGAATCGATCACCTTTTGTTCTGATTCTGCTTGGCGATTGCGCGTCGCCGCGCTACCTCTGGCGCGTGACAGAGCAGCCGCGCCTTGCCCAACAGAATGCCGCCGTCGTCCTGCCCCAGCCATTCGTCAAATGGTTTGCGGAAAAGGGCTGGTCGCCGCGCGCCCACCAGATCGATTTGCTGGCCAAAGCCCAGGGTGGGCAGTCGGTATTGCTGATCGCCCCGACCGGCGCCGGCAAGACGCTGGCCGGGTTCTTGCCATCGCTGACCGAACTGGCCGGCCGACCGAGGAGAAGGCCGGGGCAGGCGCATCGAGGCATCCACACACTCTACATCTCGCCGCTGAAGGCGCTGGCCGTCGACATCGAGCGCAATCTCGGCAAACCCGTCGAAGAAATCGGGCTGCCGGTCACCGTCGAGACGCGCACCGGCGACACGCCCGCACACAAGCGCCAGCGGCAGAAGCTGGCGCCGCCCGACATTCTCCTGACCACGCCCGAGCAATTGGCGCTGCTGATTGCCGCGCCCGATGCCAGGCGCTTCTTCGAGGACCTGCGCTATGTCGTGCTCGACGAATTGCATTCGCTGGTGACCTCGAAGCGCGGGCATCTCCTGTCGCTCGGGCTGGCCCGGCTGCGCTCGTTTGTGCCCGCCCTGCAGACGATAGGCCTGTCGGCGACGGTCGCCGAGCCTGACGAATTGCGGCGCTGGCTGGTCAGCCAGAATCCACCGGGGCCGATGGCCGAACTGATCGTCGTCACTGGCGGCGCCAAGCCCGACATCTCCATTCTCGATTCGGAGGAGCGCGTGCCGTGGGCGGGACATTCGGCCCGCTACGCAACGCCGGAAATCTACAACGAGATCAAGGGCCACAAGACAACCCTGCTGTTTGTCAACACGCGCAGCCAGGCGGAGTTGCTGTTCCAGGAGTTGTGGCGGGTCAACGAGGAGACCTTGCCGATCGCGCTGCATCACGGCTCGCTCGACGTCGCGCAGCGCCGGCGTGTCGAAAAGGCAATGGGCGAGAACACCCTGCGCGCCATCGTCGCCACGTCGACGCTCGACCTCGGCATCGACTGGGGCGATGTCGACCTGGTCGTCCATGTCGGTGCGCCGAAAGGTGCCAGCCGGCTGGCGCAGCGCATCGGCCGCGCCAACCACCGTATGGACGAGCCGTCCAAGGCGATCCTGATACCGGCCAACCGCTTCGAGGTGCTGGAATGCAGGGCGGCGCTCGACGCCAATTATCTCGGTGCCCAGGATACGCCGCCGCTGGTCGATGGCGGGCTCGACGTCCTGGCGCAGCACGTGCTGGGCTGTGCCTGCGGTGCGCCGTTCCATGCCGATGCGCTGTTCGAGGAGGTGCGGACGGCAGCACCCTATGCCGATCTCGATCGCCCGACATTCGATCGCGTCATCGATTTCGTCGCCACTGGCGGCTATGCGCTAAGGAACTACGAGCGCTATGCCCGCATCCGGTTGAACAAGGACGGACTGTGGCGGGTCTCAAATCCTCGCGTCGCCCAGCAATACCGGCTCAACGTCGGCACCATCATCGAAGTGCCGGCGCTCAACGTCCGCTACGTCCAGGCGGGCAGCAGAGGCGCGGCTTCGCGTGGCGGCCGGGTTCTGGGCAAGATCGAGGAGGCGTTCCTCGAAACGCTGACGCATGGCGACACCTTCATGTTCGCCGGCAAGGTGCTGCGCTTCGAAGGTATCCGCGAGAATGAGTGCTTTGTCTCGAATGCACCCGGCAGCGACGCCAAGGTGCCGTATTACGGTGGTGGCAAATTCCCGCTTTCGACGTACCTGGCCGAACAGGTCCGCGCCATGCTGGACGATCCGCAGCGCTGGAAGAAGCTGCCGGAGCAGGTCGCCGACTGGCTACGCTTCCAGGCCGACAAGTCGGTGCTGCCGAAACGCGACGATCTGCTGATCGAGACCTTTCCGCGCGGCAACCGCTACTATCTGGTGGCCTATCCGTTCGAGGGCAGGCTGGCGCACCAGACGCTCGGCATGCTGCTCACCCGCCGCCTCGACAGGGCGGGAGCCAAGCCGCTCGGCTTCGTCGCCACCGACTATGCGCTTGCCATATGGTCGCTGGCCGATATGGGCCATATGTTCAGGGCGAAGAAACCGTCGCTGGCTGCGCTATTCGATCAGGACATGCTGGGCGACGACCTCGAAGCCTGGCTCGCCGGCAGTTGGTTGTTGAAGCGCACCTTTCGCAATTGCGCGCTGATCTCGGGATTGATCGAGAAACGCCACCCGGGGCAGGAGAAGAGCGGCCGCCAGGTAACCGTGTCGACGGATCTCATCTACGACGTGCTGCGCAGTCACGAGCCCGACCATATCCTTTTGCAGGCGACGCGTGCCGATGCCGCGACCGGTCTCTTGGATGTCAGCAGACTTGCCGAGATGCTCTCGCGCGTCCAAGGTCGAATCATGCATAAGAACCTCGAGCAGATATCGCCGCTCGCCGTGCCGATCATGCTCGAGATCGGCAAAATGCCGGTGCATGGCGAGGCCGATGACACGCTGCTGATGGATGCAGCCACGCTGGTCGAGGAGGCCATGGGGACGAAATGACTGTCGCGCTCGCCATGGCTGCGCCTCTGGCGGATGCGGGCGCTGTCCGTATCGCCGGCGAACGCGCGATCTGCGACCGTCGCGGCGTGCTCTATTTTCCCGAATTCCGGCTTCTGACCGTATCCGACCTGCATCTGGAAAAAGGCTCATCACTGGCGAGGCGCGGCACGCTGGTCCCACCTTACGACACCGGTGCGACGTTGCTCCGGCTACAGGCGGTGATCGCCGATTATCAGCCTGCGATCGTTATCAGCCTGGGCGACAGTTTTCACGATGGCGGCGGCGCCGCACGTATGCACGCGAGCTTTCGCCAAAGGCTGGAAGGGCTGATGGTCGGGCGCGACTGGTTCTGGGTCGCCGGCAATCATGATCCAGAAGCGCCGGCCGACTTGCCAGGCGAGACCGTACGCGAGCTGGCCATAGGCTCGCTACTCTTCCGGCACGAGCCTTCGGCGGTGAGAGTGGAAGGCGAGATATCAGGCCACCTGCATCCTTGCGCCCGCATCGTGCAGCAAGGCCGTTCGGTGCGGCGTCGTTGCTTTGCCGGCGATGGCGGCCGCATGATCATGCCGGCTTTCGGCGCCTATACCGGCTCGCTCAACGTGCTCGATCGCGCCTATGCCGGGCTGTTCCGCCGCGAAACGCTGATGGCCTATATGCTTGGCACAGAGCGCATTTTCGCGATTTCCCACGCGATGCTCAGACCGGGCTGAACCTACCTGCCGTAGTACAAAGTGACTGTGTGCTTGGCCTCGGCGAAGAACAGCCAGCGCTCGACCAGCATTCCGGCGAGTTGGGCGATTGCGGCGAGTATCGACAGTGCTGCCGCATAGGGCCACGGCAAGGCGAACGCCGCGACCAGCAGCAACGCGGGCAAAGCAAAGGCCAGCACCTGCGTGATCTGGCGGAGTTTAGCGCTGTGCTTGCGCGCAATGCGAAAACCCATCTCCTTGAGCAGATAGTTTTCCTCGGTATGCGGCCATTCCAGCGACCGCACCGTGCCGCCGGAAAGCCCGGTTGCGGTGTTGGCATTGGTCGGGATCTCCAGCCTGTCATTGTATCGCCAGGTCGCCAGCTTCAAACCCCAGCCGAGCGCGGTCAGCAACAGGGCACCCGCCAGAGGCATATTCGAGCCTGCGGCAAATCCCTGCAGCAGGGCGTTGAGCAGTACGCTGCCGGTCATCGCCGAAAAGACCAGGTAGGCGGGCAGGGTGAAGCGGCTGTGCCACTGGGCAATCGGCTTCAACGACGCGTAGATCATGCCGGTGGTGCAGACGGTTGCGACCGCGCCGATGGCAGCGAGCAGCCCGGCGACAGCCGCCCAGCCGCTCGTACGGCCGAGGACCACCCAGCCAATACCGAACAACCCCGCCGGCACGAAGGTGGCGACCGAGGCAACACCTTCGCGCGACAGCCATGAGCTACGCCATTGCGAGAAGGCACGCCAGGCGCGTTCGGGCCGGCTGAGATGGCCGGCCGACGACAGCAGGCCTGTCGAGATCAGGCTAAGCGCCAGCCCCATGCCGGTGAGGCCAAGCCAGAAATCGGGCGGGATAAAGCCCTGTCCGGCGAGCACGCCAAGCAGCGCGAGCAGGCCGTAACCGGCGCCCGTGGCCGTGGTGAAAAAGACGACGGAGAAGGCTGGATGCATGAAGGCACGGGTCAGTTCGAAAGCATGCGGTCGACCCAGCCGAGGAAGCCGCCTTCGGCCCGCACCGCTTCAAGCGCTGGCGCCGGCACCGATGCGGCGCGGGTGGTGTGGGCACGTGGCGGCAGATATTTGTTGGTCGGCTTATAGCCCATTTCCGGCATCAGATCGACACCGCCGCGCTCGGCCACCAGTTGCGAGATAGCGGATGCCGGATCGCCCAGATCGCCAAAATGCCGCGCGCTGGTCGGGCAAGCAGCGACGCAGGCCGGCACGCGATCTTCTTCCGCCAGATTGTCGTTGTAGATGCGGTCGACGCACAACGTGCATTTCTTCATCACGCCGACATTGGTGTCGAATTCGCGCGCTCCGTAGGGACAGGCCCAGCTGCACAGTTTGCAGCCGATGCATTTGTCCTCGTCGACCAGCACGATGCCATCCGACGCCCGCTTGTAGGAGGCGCCGGTCGGGCAGACCGTGACGCACGCCGGCGTCTCGCAGTGCAGGCAGGAGCGTGGGAAATTGACCGTGCGCCCACCCATCTCGGTCATGTGCTCATAACTGTGCACGCGGTTGAACCAGACGCCGTCGACATTGCCGCCATAGGGGTCGATGTCGGTTAGCGGCGCCATATGGCCGCCGGTGTTCCATTCTTTGCAGGCGGTAACGCAGGCCTGGCAGCCGACGCAGGTGTCGAGATCGATGACAAGGCCGAGCTTCTTGTCGGTATGGGTGGGAAGGCAAGTCATTTGGCAGCTTCTCTTTCCCGACGGAATTCGGCGCCGAAACTAAGCTTATCGGGCGGGGGCTCAAAATGCGGGGGCTGTCGGAACCGCTCGAACTGCGGTTCGGTGAAGCCTGCTTCCTCGTCTGCGCATTTGACGATGCGCACGCGCAGGTCGAACCATGCCGCCTGGCCGGTGACAGGATCGGAATTCGAATAGTGTTTGCCATTCGCATCGGCAGAGGTCTGGTCGCCGATGATGTGGTTGAGTAGAAAGCCGCGATTGGATTCGGCCGCATCATCCTTCAGCCCCCAGCTGCCGCGACGCTTGCCGATCGCATTCCACGTCCACACCGTATTGGCGTTGACGCCGTCGACCAGCTTGATCTGTCCTTTGACCTTGCCGTTGATGCTCTCGATCCACACCCAGTCGTCATCGACAAGCCCGAGGCTGGCGGCGGTCCGATCGTGCACGAACAGCCGGTTCTGGCTGGTGATCTGCCTTAGCCAGGCATTCTGCCCGCCCCAGGAATGGTACATGTGCATCGGCCGCTGCGTCAGCGCGTGCAGCGGATAGGCTTGGCTGTCGACCGCAGCCTCTTCGAAGGGCGCATGCCAGAATGGCAGCGGATCCATATAGGTCTCGATGCGGCTGCGCTCCGCCTCCGGCGGCAGCACCCGGCCATGGCCGCGCGCCGCAAGGCGGAAGCGCTGCATCGGCTCCGAATAGAGTTGGAACACGATCGGCTCGGCTTTCGGGATGAAGCCCATGTTCTCGGCGAAGTCGAGATAGGAGCGGTTGGCCATCTTGTAGTAGCGCTGATCGGCGGCGAAGTCCTGGTGCCAGAAGCCGCCATTGTCGATGTAGCGCTGCAACTGGTCGGGATTGACGTCGCCCTTGCCGACCGAGGTCCCGTCCTCGCCGCGCCAGCCGGCGAGCGGACCGACACCTGGCGTGCGCTCGTGATTGACGATGTAGTCGGCATAGTCGCGGTATTTGGCGGAGCCGTCGTCGTCAACGAAGCCGGGCAGGCTGAGCCGCGCGCCGAGTTCGATCAGCACCGTCTGGAACGGCCTGACGTCGCGGTCCGGCTCGACGACGGGATGGCGGATGGCGTCGCCCGGCCCGTCGGCGTGGCTGATCGGCCGGTCGAGCAGACTGATACAGTCATGACGCTCGAGATAGGTCGTGTCCGGCAGCACCAGATCGGCAAAAGGCACGGTCTCGGAATAATAAGCGTCGGAATAGATGATGAACGGGATCTTGTATTCGCCCGATATGTCCGCGTCGGTCAGCATCGCCATCGTCTCGACGGTGTTCATCGACGAGTTCCAGGCCATGTTGGACATGTACATGAACAGCGTGTCGATCGTGTAGGGATCGCCGGCCCAGGCGTTACGAATGACCGTGTGCATGAGTCCGTGTGCGGCCAGCGGCGCATCCCAGGAGTAGGCCTTGTCGATACGGATCGGTTTGCCGCCTCCGTCGATCAGCAGGTCTTCCGGCCCGCAGACGAAGCCGAGCGGCATGCCTTCGAGTGGTGTCATCGGCTTCACATTCTTGCCGGCGGGCTTTGGACCCGGCGGCGCGGACCGCGGATAAGGCGGTTTGAAGCGGAAGCCGCCCGGCACGTCCACCGTGCCGAGAAGCACCTGAAGCAGATGAATGGCGCGGCAAGTGTGAAATCCGTTCGAATGGGCCGAGATGCCGCGCATCGCATGCATCGACACCGGCCGACCCTTGATGGTCTCGTGCCGGCGGCCGGCCCAGTCCGTCCAGGCCACCGGCAGTTCGATTTGCTGTTCGAAGGCGACATGAGCGAGTTCTGCAGCAATGCGTCGGATGGTGTCGGCGGAGATGCCGCACCGGTCAGCGACGGCGTCGGGCGAATAGCACTCGTCCAGATAGCGGTCGGCGACGAGTTGGAAGACCGGCACGCATCGGCGGCCGTCGACGAGAACGCTGCCGGTCAGTGCGGGCTTTGCGTCGGTATCGCCGGCGTCGACAGGCATCTTCGCCACCCTGTCCCAAGCCAGCGGATTGCCGTCGCCATTGCGCATGAACAGCCCGTCATCGACAGCTCCAGGCTCCTGAACGACCAGGATGTGGGCATTGGTGTAGCGCAAGAGGTACTCGAGATCGATGCGGCCTGCCTTCAGCAATTCATGGATGAGGGCGAATACGAACAGGCCGTCGGTGCCGGGCCGGATGCCGATCCAGTCGTCGGCAATTGCATTATAGCCGGTGCGGCAGGGATTGATTGAAACCACCTTGGCGCCGCGCGCCTTGAGCTTGCCGAGGCCGATCTTGATCGGATTGGAATCATGGTCTTCGGCAACCCCGAACAGCATGAAATATTTGGTGTTGTCCCAGTCGGGCTCGCCGAACTCCCAGAACGAACCGCCAATCGTGTAGAGGCCGCCGGCCGCCATATTGACCGAGCAGAAGCCGCCATGGGCGGCAAAATTCGGCGTGCCGAACTGGCTCGCCCACCAGCCGGTCAGCGATTGCGACTGGTCGCGCCCGGTGAAGAAGGCAAGTTTCTTCGGATCGGTTCGGCGGATGTTCGAAAGCCGTTCTGTCGCGATCGACAAGGCTTCCTCCCACTCGATTTCGCGGAACTCACCCGAGCCGCGCGGGCCGGTGCGCAGTAGCGGCTTCTTCAGCCGGGCCGGGCTGTAATGCTGCATGATGCCGGCGCTGCCCTTGCCGCACAGCACACCGCGGTTGACCGGGTGATCCTTGTTGCCGTTGATGTAGCGGACCTTGCCGTCCTTGATATGGACGTCGATGCCGCAGCGGCAGGCGCACATATAGCAGGTGGTCTTGGCGATGCTGTCGGAGACATCAGGCGAAGTATCGACGCCGTCGCCTTCAGCGGGGGCGCGCGTATCGGCAAGCGGCCGTTGTGATGGTGCCGAATTGGCTCCGCGCAGCAGGTTGTTGGTCATGATCCGGTGATGCTCTTGCGCTCCGCGAACTTGGCTCTCGTCTTCGGGCCGGGGCCGCGCATGTAATGCTCTTCCGGCCGATAGCGTTCACCCAAGAGCCGCCGCCGCAGGCTGCGGGTCCAGTGCGCAAACACCGATTTGAACCGCCCCACCAATTCTACCCTCGACTGCTCTGGCGCGACTTTTTTCCAATTTCGGGCCAAAATTTAGAACAAAGCAACCGATCCGTCTAACAACTTGCTCTTGTAATTCCAATCGGATTTGCTTCTTAGTGTCGGAATGACCCTGGACCAGTTGCGGATCTTCGTCGCCGTCGCCGAACGGGCGCACATGACCAAAGCGGCCGAGTTGCTGGGCATCTCACAGTCGGCCGCATCCGCCGCGATCCGCTCGCTCGAACAGCAGCATGGCGTCCAGTTGTTCAACCGCGTCGGCCGCAGCATCGAGCTTGCCGAAACCGGACGCCGATTCTTGCCCGAGGCCAAGGCGGTCCTCGAGCGGGCTGCGGCCGCCCACAATGTGCTGGAGAATGTCTCGCAAACAATATCAGGCAGTCTCTCGATCGCTGCCAGCCAGACCATCGCCAGCTATTGGCTGCCGCGCCGGCTCGCCTCTTTCCACGAAGCCTATCCTGCCGTCAGGCTGAGCGTGAGCATTGGCAACACCAGGCAGGTCGAGACCTATGTACTTGATGGCGCAGCCGATTTTGGCCTGGTCGAGGGGCGCACCGAATCCGACATTTTGCGGCGTGCCAAGGTCGATATCGATCGCATGATGCTGGTCGTGGCGCGCTCGCACCCTGAGATCGCGGAAGTTTCGCCTGGACATCCCGACCTTGGTGGGCTTCGCTGGATCATTCGCGAAGGCGGGTCGGGCACGCGCGAGGCGCTGGAGGACCTTGCCCGACGCGACGGGATTTCGTTCGCGGACCTGCAGATATTCCTGGTATTGCCGAGCAATGAGGCTATTCGCCAGGCGGTCGAGGCCGGCGCCGGCGCCAGCATCATCTCGGAACTCGTCGTCGCGCGCGCGGTCGCCGAAGGCAGCCTGCGTTCTGTGCCGGTCGATCTGCCGAAGCGCGAATTTGCCATGATCACGCATCGCGACCGGCAGCCAAGCCTGGCCCAGATGGCGCTCAAGGCGCATCTTGGCGGCAAAGCTGACAGATCCGCGCCGCTTTAAGCCGATCAGCCGAACTTCCGCTGCGCATCGAGCGCCAGCCCAAGCCCGACCGAGCCGAACACATCGCCTTCGATTACCGACGCCTGCGGCACCAGCGCCAGGATCTGCTGCCTGGCCAGCGGGATCGCGGTCGATCCGCCGGTCAAGAACACCGCGGTGATATCCGAGGCCTTCACCTGTGCGTCGCGGATGGTCTGCTCGACCGTAGCCGCAACACGCTCAATGTCCCTGGCTATGGTGGCTTCGAGACCCTTGCGCGTGATTTCTGCCGTGAACCTCACCTCCGGCAGCGCGACCTCGACATCGGCCGACGATCGGTCCGTCAGCTCGATCTTGGCCTTTTCGACCAGCGCCGCCAGCGCGTGGCCGTAACGATGCTCGACAATGTGGATGAAGCGGTCGACCAGGTCTGCGCGCTCCGCCTCATAGCGGATCTGGCGCAGATGCGTCATCGCCCTTGCGGTATAGACCAGGTTGATGCGCTGCCACGTCGCCAGGTCGATGAAGTAGCTCGCCGGCAGATTACGCTTGCCATCCTTGGTCGGTGAGAGATGGCCGAGCTGCGGCATCACATGGGCGATGCTCAACAGCCGGTCGAAGTCGGTACCGCCGATGTGGATGCCGCGGCTGGCCAGGATGTCGTCCTTGCGGTCAAGCGAGCGGGCGCGCTCGGGCGAAACCCGCACGATTGAGAAGTCGGACGTGCCGCCGCCCATGTCGACGATCAGCGCCAGTTCCTCGCGCGTCACCTTTTGTTCGTAGTCGAGTGCCGCGGCAATCGGTTCGAACTGGAAGGCGATGTGCTTGAAGCCGTGGGCACGAGCGGCATTTTCGAGTTCGTGCTCGGCCTTGGCGTCGGCCTCGGCATCGTCGTCGACGAACTGCACGGGCCGTCCCAGCACGACGCTGTCGACCGCGTCATGGGCTTCTTCTTCCAGCTTCTTTTTCAGATGGCCGACGAACAGGCCGACAATCTCCATGAAGCCGATCGAGCGCGCCTTGATGCGCGTCTTTTCGTGGGCGAGCGAGCTGCCGAGCACACTCTTCAACGAGCGCATCAGGCGGCCTTCGATACTGTCCGTATAGTTGGCAAGGGCGCGTCGCCCGAAATAGGTGCGGTTGTGACCTGCCACCGAATTTTCATCCAGCCGCAATTAGAGCCTCGGCGGGTTGTACGCCGTATGGCGCGGGTTGAGCAACGGGCGATCGGCGGAGCTGGTCGGG